>DXIX01000018.1 GCA_019112635.1 Candidatus Blautia intestinigallinarum
AGGTGGAAGCGCTCAAGGATGATGAAGAGGTAGGTGTCCGATATATGCAGGAATGGGAAGAAAGAGAATTGGAAAAAATTGATGCCAGGAATGCTGGTCGAATGGAGGGAGAGCAAAACAAGCTGAGGGAACAGGTTCAAAAAAAGGTGGAGAAAAATTATTCCGCGGAGAAGATCGCGGAGGACCTGGAGGAAAGTGTAGAGACAATCCAAAAGATTATGAAGGAGATTTGAAAACATGAAAGAAAAATTGACATATGTAGTTTTGGGCTCCGGAGGAACAGGCGGGCCAATAGGCGGATTTCTGGCTAAGGCGGGGCTGGATGTGACAATGATTGCCAGAGGAAGGCATTTGGAAGCCATGAGAGAGGAAGGATTAAAAATCCGATTTCAGGATGAAAGTGTGACAATTCCTGTGAAAGCTATGACTACGGAGGAGTACCAGGGAACGCCGGATGTGATTTTTGTCTGTGTGAAAGGGTATTCTCTTGACAGTGCGGTCTCCTTCATAAAAAAAGCGGCATCTTCTGATACCGTAGTGATTCCAATTCTAAACATCTATGGAACGGGAGGAAAACTCCAGGAGGCTTTGCCGGGGATCACTGTAACTGATGGATGCATTTATATCGCAGCTGAAATAGAAAAGCCGGGCACCATTCGGATGTCCGGCAGAATCTTTCGTGTGGTTTATGGCCTGAGAAAAGGAACATCGGAGGAAGTGGCGAAAAAAGTTCTGCCAGTCTTAAAGAAAATAGAACCAGATTTGAAATCCGCGGATATTCTTCCCATCTTTTCCACTTGCATTGAGAGAGATGCTCTGCAGAAATTTTCTTTTGTCTCTCCGATGGCAGCGATTGGAGCCTGTTATGGAGTTGATGCCTCTGCAATGCAAAAGGGAGGAAACAAAAGGGAATTATTTATAACCTTAGTCCGGGAAATCCAGCAGATTGCTTCTGCTATGGAAGCAGATTTGCCGGAAGATATTGTGGAGATCAACTTGAAAATTATGGATGATCTGGTGCCGACAGCTACAGCGTCCATGCAGCGGGACATGGAGGCAGGACGCCAGTCGGAAGTGGACGGACTGATTTACCAAGTGACGAGACTTGGGGAGAAATTCCATGTAGATGTTCCGGCCTACACTGCAATCGCAAAAGAGCTGCGAGAGAGACTGAAGTATCAAAAATATAGAGAAGAAATAGAGCAGTACGTGACGGAACATTATCAGGAGGCAAAGGAACTTCTGATGGAACTGGGACAGATTCCTGCCCCTTCCCACATGGAAGAGAGAAGGGCAGAGTATGTTCAGCACTGGCTATTGTCCCAAGGGGCAGAAGATGTGACCATTGATCGCGCCAAAAATGTAGTCTGTAAGATTGGCCTGGAAGAGCACAAGGAGATTGTAGTCTTCATGGCGCATCTGGATATTGTGTTTCCAGACCTGGAGCCTCTGCCCATACGCCAGGAAGGGGAAAAATTATATGCCCCGGGAATCGGAGATGACACGGCAAATCTGGTAAATTTGTTGATGGGAGCAAAATATCTTCTGGAGAAGAAGCCCAAACAGAATCTGGGATTTTTGATTGTGGCGAATTCCTGTGAGGAAGGCCTTGGAAATCTGGATGGATGCAAGGAAATTATGGGTACTTATGGGGACAGAGTCAAGGCTTTTTACTCTTTTGACGGCTATCTCCCCCAATGTACCAATGTGGCTGTCGGCTCTCAGAGATATAAAATTACGGTGAAGACTGAGGGCGGACATTCCTGGTCGAAATTTGGAAATACGAATGCCATTGCGGTGATCAGTGAGCTGGTGCGTCAGTTCTATCAAATGGAAGTTCCAACGCAGGCCAGGACGACTTACAATGTGGGGCGCATAGAAGGAGGCACCACGGTGAACTCCATTGCCCAGGAGGCGTCCATACTCTTTGAGTTCCGTTCCACCAGTCAGCAATGTCTAAAGATTATGGAGAAAAAAATGAGGGCGATTTTGGAAAGTTTTTGCGGGGACTACGAGATTACCACAGAACTTCTTGGTGTACGCCCGGGAAATGGAGATTTGGATCCGGAGAAACTGGAGGCCTATACCCGGAGGAGTACAGAGATTATCAAAAGATATTGTGGGGAGGAAGCAAATGTTGTGGCCTCGTCCACGGACTCGAATATTCCTCTCTCTATGGGGATGCTGGCAAACACAATCGGCACGGTTACAGGGGCAAAATCCCATACCAGAGAAGAATGGGTGGATCTTGAGAGTCTTCTCACAGGAATGAAAATTGTCTTGGATTGTATGCTTTGTTATACAGAAGAGAAGCAATAACATATTTTTTCCAAAAGGAGGTCACTATGAGACTGCTTTATGCAGAGGATGAGCGGCCGCTTTCCGAAGCGGTGGTGGACATCTTGACTTATCACAAATATGTTGTTGATGCTGTGTACAATGGCGAAGAGGCTTACGACTATGCCATGACCGGTGATTATGACGGAATTATTCTGGATATTATGATGCCGAAAAGGGATGGGCTTGACGTCCTCATGGCGCTGCGGAACAATGGGTGCAAAACACCCATCTTACTTCTCACGGCAAAGACACAGATCGATGACCGTATCCGGGGGCTGGACGCAGGAGCAGATGATTATCTGCCCAAGCCCTTTGATATGGGAGAGCTGCTGGCACGTATACGCGCCATGCTGCGGCGCAGGGAAGAATTTGATGGAACAGCTCATGGTAAATTACAAAATTTTTCTTTCCACAGAAGATTTGTTGGTTAAAGCCTGGGGATATGATGCGGAAACGGATATCAACAGTGTCTGGCTCTATATTTCTTATCTCCGCAAGAGGCTGACTGCCATGAATTCCAAAGTGGAGATTGTATCAAAACGTAAGATTGGTTATCGCTTGGAGATTCCCTTATGAAGAAAACATTGAGAAAGAAATTTGTCCTTTTTGCCATGTCTGCGGTTACGATCTTGTTGATCGTGCTGGTCGGAGCGATCAACGGGATCAGCTGGATGATCCTGGATGGCCAGTCGACGGTCATTTTGCACACTCTGGCCAATGGAGAGGACAAATTTTTTCAGAAAGAATTGCGGGATCCTGAATTATGGATGCCGCCCATGAATATGGATACCATTAAATCCGCCCGCTTTTTTGTGGTTCGCACGGATCAAAGCGGAAAAGTTCTGAAAGTTGATACGGATCAGATTTCCTCAGTCAGTGAAAAAGAGGCATCGCAGTATGCTGCACAAGTTACAGATATTGCCGGGAAAATCGATCACTACAAATATGAAGTGAAACAGCTGGGAACGGACCGGCTGATCTTTTTTGTGGATACCTCCAGCCAATGGGGAATGTTCATGATGGTGCTCAGCATTTCTTCCATTATTGCCTTCCTCTGCTGGATCGTGATTTTTCTGTTTGTGGTTTTGCTTTCCGGACGAGTGGTTCGCCCTATTTTAGCTGGTATAGAGAAACAAAAACAGTTTATTACCAATGCGGGGCATGAACTGAAGACTCCTCTTGCCATCATTCAGTCCAACAATGATGCCGCGACGCTGATCCATGGCGAGACGAAATACAGCAAGAATATCCGGTTTCAGATCCAGAGATTGAACGTGTTGATGACGAATCTTCTGACTCTGGCACAGCTGGATGAGGAGACGAAGCTGCCTACAGAAACTGTGGATGTCAGTCGATTGATCGAAGGAATGCTGCCATCTTACCAGGAACTGGTAGTTCAGAGAAACATTGAGTTGTCTGTGAAAATTTGCCCTCATGTTTGCCTTCAGGTACACAAGGATACTTTTTCACAGATGATTTCCATATTGCTTGACAATGCGGTCAAGTATACTCCGGAAGATGGAGCGATTCAGTTCTCTGTGACAGGACTGAATGGACATATTGAAATTATTGAAGAAAATACGCTAGAAACGTTGTGTGACCCTGATCCCGAACGGCTTTTTGAGCGGTTTTACCGAGGGGACAGTGCCAGAACCCAGAGCAACACATCCTCTGGGTATGGAATTGGCCTTTCAGCAGCCCGTGCCATAGCGGAAGCTTTCGGAGGAAGTCTGACTGCGGAATATCCAAAAGTTGGAAAAATCCGTTTTACCGCACGCTTTTCCCAGCGTTTCACAAAAGATTCACAAACCTTCCCATAAGTATTCACAAATGGGGAGGTTTTTCTAATGTTCGTCATAGGTTCATTTTTTATAATGGCGCATAGGAAGGAGGAATGCAGTTTGCAATTCAGACATGAGGTAAAGCATGAGATCAGTAATCTAGATATGTTGATTCTGCGTCAACGGCTGAGAGCGGTTATGATGCCGGACGTCCATGCTCAGGAAGGGCGTTATGAAATCCGCAGTCTATATTTTGACAATCTGGATGACAAAGCACTCAGAGAGAAGCTGGACAGTGTGAATATTCGTGAAAAATATCGGATTCGCCTGTATAACCATGATCCTTCGCTCATTCGTTTAGAACGGAAATTCAAAAATGGAGGACTGGGGTACAAAAATCTGACACTCCTGACTTCTGAACAGGCCTTGGCGATTGTCAATGGCGATATTCAATGGATGGCAAAGAGCAACGACGAAGTGATTTTGGGATTCTATTCCCGCATACTCAGCGACGGACTGAAAGCAAAGGTGATTGTGGATTATACAAGAGAGCCCTTTGTATTCGCTCCCGGAAATGTCCGTGTGACGCTGGACTACCAGATTCGTACTGCTCTTCGCTGTACCGATTTTTTGAATCCTGAGTGCACTACGATTCCGATTCCGGGATCGCCTTGTATTCTGGAAGTGAAGTGGGATAATTTTCTGCCGGATATCATTCGTGACGCAGTGCAGCTTGGGAACAGACACAGTCAGGCATTTTCCAAATATGCGGCCTGTCGAATGTATGATTAAAAATTGAAACGTAAGGAGTAACTTAACTATGACTTTTAGCGACATCTTCAAATCCAGCTTTCTGGAAAACGTATCTTCTATCAGTGTTTTTGACATGGTCTTAACGATTGTACTGTCTTTTGGCATTGGTCTTTTTATTTTTCTTGTTTATAAGAAAACATACCGAGGCATTATGTATTCTGCAGGGTTTGGAACTACCCTGATTGCATTGACCATGATCACGGCCATTGTAATTCTTGCAGTAACTTCCAACGTGGTTCTGTCCCTTGGTATGGTAGGTGCTTTGTCTATCGTTCGTTTTCGAACCGCAATTAAGGACCCACTGGATATTGCGTTTTTGTTCTGGTCTATCGGCGCCGGTATTATTTTAGCAGCCGGTATGATTCCACTGGCCATTATCGGAAGCGTTTGTATCGGCATCATTTTATTGTTGTTTGTCAATAAAAACTCAAATACACATCCTTATATGGTGGTGTTAAGCTGTACAGACCATGATGTGGAAATGAAAGCGGAAGAATTTCTTGCTCAGAATGTGCTTCGGTCCACCATTAAGAGCAAATCAGCTGTCAAAGGAGCGATTGAGCTGAATATAGAAGTTCGACTGAAAGATGAGAATACCGATTTTATCAACATTCTTTCTGAAATGTCCGGCATCAACAGTGCGGTAATTGTCTCTTACAACGGTGATTATATGGGGTAGACTATGTTATTGAAAAGTAAACATTTTGATCGAATTGCGTGGGTCGTCACGGCAGGAATACTTTTGATCACCATTTTGTTCATGAATGGCGATGCGCTCGGGCTCCAGGCAATGGCCCACACGATGGGCTATGAGGAGCGTTTGTTTGACAATACAAAAGTGCATACTGTTGATATAGTGATGGATGACTGGGACGAATTCATAGCGGATGCCACAAGTGAAGAGTATTATGTGGCTGATGTGGTGATCGATGGTGAGTCCTACAAAAATATAGGAATCCGGGCGAAAGGAAATACTTCTTTGTCCACCGTTGCTTCTCTTGGAAGTGAACGTTATAGCTTTAAGATTGAGTTTGATCACTATGACAGCACCAAGACTTATCATGGGCTGGATAAGCTGAATCTGAACAATTTAATTCAAGACTCCACCATGATGAAAGATTATCTGACTTATACCATGATGAGTGAATTTGGTGTAAACTCTTCTTTGTGCAGTTATGTGTATATCACAGTCAATGGTGAAGACTGGGGATTATATCTGGCTGTGGAAGGCGTGGAAGAGGCGTTTTTGGAGCGTAATTATGGATCCGACTATGGAGAACTTTATAAGCCTGACAGCATCAGTTTCGGCGGCGGCCGCGGCAATGGTATGGATTTTGACATGGAAGACTTTGACTTTGAGAATCAAAGTCAAGATATGCCGGAAAATTTTGATCCGTCTTCCATATTTGGCGGCGGTGACAGTCAGGGAGGCGGTTTCAGCTTTGGAATGGGATCTTCAGATGTAAAACTGCAATACATTGACGATGAGATCGACAGCTATTCCAATATTTGGGATAACGCCAAGACAGAAATTACCAAAACGGATCAGGAACGGTTGATTGAGTCTTTGAAAAAATTGTCTTCCAATGAAGAATTGGAATCGGTTGTGGATGTGGACCAGGTGATACGCTATTTTGTTGTCCACAATTATGTCTGCAACGATGACAGTTATACGGGAGTTATGGTTCACAACTATTATCTCTATGAGAAGGATGGGCAGCTTTCCATGCTTCCCTGGGATTATAACCTTGGCTTTGGCACTTTTAGCAGTTCAGACGCAACGGGCACGGTGAATACGCCTATTGATAATCCCGTATCCGGCGGCTCTTCTGACAGGCCTATGTTAAATTGGATTTTTGAAAATGAAGAGTATACAAATCTATATCACCAATACTTTTCAGAATTTTTAAACAGTGTGGATATTCAAGGCACGATTGAAAATGCCTATCATCTGATTCAATCCTACGTGGAGGAAGATCCCACAGCCTTTTATACCTATGAGGAATTTGAAAAAGGTGTTGAGACACTTCGCCAGTTCTGCAGTCTGCGCAGCGAAAGTATTTCCAAACAGATTGAGAATGGCGAGACCACAGAAGATATGGGGTACGTGGATGCCTCTTCCATTACTCTCTCAGACATGGGAGCTATGGGCAGTGAGATGGGAGGATTTGGTAAGAATATGCCAAGTATGCCGGAAGATTTTGCCGGTGAATTTTCAGGGCAGCCTTTTGGCGGTCAGGAGGATACGGAATCATCCGGTGAGAATGAGACAGAAAACTTAGATACAGATAATTCAGATACAGATAATCAAGATACAGACAATCCAAGAGCAGATTTTTCGTTTGATAGGAAGGAAACAGGTATGCCCGGATCTGATTTTTCGGGATGGATTTGGATTGCTGTCTCTGCGGCAATACTTGTGGTGGGGTTGATTGTAGCGAAAAAATATAAAAGCTGAGTTCAACAGAATTTGTAAAGTAATTAAAATTTTTTATTGGATTATTTGGAATGAGAACGAAGGTTACAATTTGTGTGAATTGCTAACGCTTGTCTATGCAGGATGGCTCTTTTAGGGAGCCATCTTTTGCTTTTAGAACATTGGTATCATTTCTTCAATTAATTCTGCTGCGATATCGGAAAGTGGTATTCGGCGTAGTTTGATCCATCCAACCTCTGTTGTAATAGGAAAATCGACAATTTCAATTAGCCGAAGTTTGGTCCAATGTTCCTTTTGGGTGAAAGAATCTTTGTTAGTAGAAATAAGACCCATTACAGCAGAATTTTCTACTAGCTGGTACAGAAGATAACTATTGTTAACGATAACGCGACCATGAATTTCAAGTCTTTTTTGGGTGGCATCAAAAATGGCACTGTAAGGATCCTCTGTTGCACTGCCGTAGGTGGCCAGTGTTTGAGTTTTCAGATCTTCAATGGTGATGGGATGATCAACAGAATAATAGTCATTTTCGGGCCCCACCACAGCATAAATGGGGTGTATAGACATTTGGTGATATTCGATTTGATGATTATGAAGTAGGGTTTGAGTGTTTTTGATATAGGGTGACATAATTCCGATGATTCCGAAATCAGCCTGACAGGTAGCCACTTTTTCAATTATGATTTGAATGTTATCTTCTGTTAAAAAGGAAAAATGGATGGGGCTGCCATAATATTTTTTTGTGATCTTTATGAGAAGGGGAACGGCGCGGTTCAGATTTCCCATAGCTACACGCAGAGATAGTCTTTTTGGAATTTTTCCCTGGCTGTAATCTTTTAATGCTTGATATTTATTTTCTATCATAAACATATGTTCCATTAGAATTTTGCCATCTTCTGTGGGAACTACACCTTCACTTGTTCGTACGAAGAGGGAGCATCCCAGTTCCTCTTCCAGCTGTTTGATCGAAAGACTCAGGTTGGGCTGTGACATATATAGATTTCTGGCAGCCTGGCTGAAAGTTCCGGTTTTGGCTACTTCTAAAACCTGTTCAAATTGTTCTAGTTTCATAAAAATCCTCTTATCTTTCTCTAATATTATATAAAATTTAAATGGAAATTTATAAAAATTATATATTTCTCATTTAATACTGTCAAGTGATAAACTATATCCAACTTATATTACAACTTTTATGGCCATTTTTAGTTGTTTTGAGAATTTTTTGTTAATTACGAGTGAGGAGGGTACAGTTTATATGAGTCAGTTAACAATTTGCGTAATTATTTTTGTTTTGACTTTGATTGGGTTTGCTGTGGGAAGTAAATATGTGTCAATTACACTAATTTCTCTGATCAGTATGGTCTTATTGATGCTTACAGGGTGTCTTGATACAGAGACGGCACTTTCTTGTTTCTCAAATTCCAGTGCAATATTGATGGCAAGTATGTTTATTGTTGCGGCAGGTTTAAATCGAACTCAAATGGTTCGAAAGGTTTCTGATTTTATCTGCAGGATCAGTAAGGGATCTTTTACAAAAGTTCTTGCAGGCTATGTGATTTTGACTTTTATTCTTGCACAGTTTATTCCAAGTGCAGTGGTATGCTTTTGCGTAGTATTTCCTTTGGGAGTGTCTGTTTGTCGGGAAATGAATGTCTGTCCTTCCAAAATGATGTTTTCTCTCGGTATTACGGCGATCGGAACAGTGATTACTTTGCCGCTAAGTTCTGCAATTCAGGAAATGGCAAGAATTACCGGATTTCTGGAGGCCTATGATTATACCCAGTATAATATGCAGCTGACAGATATTACTTTTGCAAAACTTCCTGTGGCGATTGTCATAATGATTCTGGCCATCTTTGTACTTCCTAAAGTTTCTCCGGATTATCCGATGGGGGACGATGACTCAATTTCGGAGTCGAGAAAAAGTACAGAACAAAAGGCCCTCAGTCCTGTACGTGAGGTTATAGGATATGGTACTTTTGTGCTGGTTCTTTTGGGGATGATCTTTTCTTCTCAATTGGGTGTGGAGAGCTGGCAGGTTACCTTAATTGGTGCACTGGTGATTGTGGCTTCTGGTGTTTTAAATAAAGATGAGGCCATTAAATCTATGAATTTAAGCATGGTACTCCTCTATGTGGGTGCACTGGGCATAGGAAATGCTCTATCAGCAACTGGCGCAGCCGATTTAATTGGTGATGGTTTGTCTTCCATTGTCATGGGAGTGCATAATAATTATCTGGCTGGTTTGATGTTGTTTATTGTTCCTTTTATTTTGACACAGTTTATGTTGAATCTAGGCGTTTATTCTATTTTTACACCTTTATATATTATGCTTTGCAAATCCATGGGCGCAAATCCAATCGGACCGATTATGCTGTGCATGATTGCCTGCATGACAGCTTTTTTCACTCCGTTGGCAACTCCGGCAGTTCCGGTCATGATGGGCGCAGGAAAATATACGATGAAAGATTTGGCTAAGATGGGATGGATTCCATTTATTGTGATTACCATTGCCAGTGTAGGATGGATTATGACCGTGTATCCTATCTTTTAGAAAAAAGTGATTGAACAGAGGAGAAAACAGATATTTGGGCCGTTAACTAACAGGCAGAATGGAGATTAGTATGAAAGAAATTTCAATGATTGCTACAGGTGATGCTTTTGTCACCAGAAGAATACCAGAAAATGGATATGAAGGATTTGAACAAATCCAAGAAGTGATAAAGAAGCATGATGTCCGTTTTTCCAATTTGGAGATGACATTTCATCGGCAAGAAGGGACGCCGGCTGCACAGAGTGGAGGAACCTGGGCAATGACAGATCCAGAATGTTTGGATGATATGAAATCTTATGGTTTTAATTTGTTTACCACTGCTAATAATCATTCTGGAGACTACGGGGAAGGCGGAGTTTCAGCAACGATACGGCATCTGCGGGAACGGAATATGGTATTTTCCGGAACAGGGAACAACTTGGAAGAAGCCTCAGGTGCTTGCTATCTGGAGACGAGAAAGGGAAGGATTGCTTTAGTAAGTGCCTGTTCTACATTTTCAATTTCCAGTATGGCAGGGGGACAGTCTGGACGCGTTATTGGCCGTCCAGGGCTGAATCCACTTCGGTTTGTGACAACTTACCATGTAACAGAGGATTACTACCGGATGATTCAAAGTCTGGCAAAAGAAACTTATGTCAATGCTTATGAGGATTATGGTATAAAAATTGGTTATGGAAATCCATATCCTGAAGGGACATCCAGGTTTGGCAATTATACTTTTACTTTAGATGAAAAGACGCAGACTGAGACAAAACCTTTAGAGAGAGATATGATCCGTTTGGAAGAAGAGATAAAAGAGGCAGCCAGACAGGCTGAGGTTGTTCTGGTCAGCATCCATGCCCATGAGACGAAAAAGGACAATTTCGCTGAGCCGCCCCAATATCTGGAAATTGCCTCAAAGAGATGTATTGATGCCGGGGCTTCAGTGGTAATTGGGCATGGTCCCCATGAACTGCGTGGAATTGAGCTATATCATGACGGGGTGATTTTCTACAGTCTTGGTAATTTTATCTTTCAGACGGAGACTATCTCTGTACAGCCTTATGAGGCATTTTATAATAAAGGTTTGCCTGCGGATACGAAAATTGGAGCCTATATGGATCGGCGGAGTAAAAATGGTACGGCAGGTTATCCTACTCAGGAAAATATTTGGAGATCGGTGATGGCGGGATGGACGATGAAAGATGGCAAGGTAACTCAGGTGCAGCTCTATCCCATCTCCTTGGGGATGGGAAGCCATCGATCCAGATTGGGAACACCGATACTTTCGTCGGAAGACAAAACATTAAAATATTTGGCATCTTTGAGTGAACCTTTTGGCACACACATTGTCGTGCGTGATCATGTGGGGTACATCGATTTATGAGAAAAGAGAGGTTAAAATGAAAAAAATGGAGAAAATAGAAGCGTATGTATCAGAGCACCAAATAGAGGCAGAGGAACTTTTATTGGAACTTGGGAAAATTCCAGCTCCGTCTCATCAAGAAGAGAAGAGGGCAGAATATGTACAGCAATGGTTACTATCCCAGGGGGCTGAAGATGTGTCTATTGACGATGCTAAAAATGTAATCTGTAGAATAGGCCTTGAAGAGTATCGGGATATTGTGGTTTTTATGGCGCATACAGATATTGTATTTCCAGATACAGAACCTTTGAAAATGATTCTTGAAGGAAGAAAACTTTATGCTCCGGGAATTGGAGACGATACGGCAAATCTGGTCAATTTGATGATGAGTGCCAAGTATGTGATTCAGAATAAACCGAAACTTAAATTGGGATTTTTGATTGTGGCCAATTCCTGTGAGGAAGGACTTGGAAATTTGGATGGATGTAAAGAGATTATAAG
The DNA here is from genome assembly GCA_019112635.1 of Candidatus Blautia intestinigallinarum. Lineage (GTDB taxonomy): Bacteria > Bacillota > Clostridia > Lachnospirales > Lachnospiraceae > Blautia_A > Blautia_A intestinigallinarum. Next base: position 11,772 of record DXIX01000018.1, read on the forward strand.
CACATATGGGAACAGGGTGAAAGCATTTTATTCCTTTGATGGGTATCTTTCCCAGTGTACTAGTATAGCAGTAGGCTCTCATCGTTACAAAATTACAGTGAAGACGGCAGGCGGTCATTCCTGGCTTAATTTTGGTGCCCCTAACGCTATAGAAATTATTAGTAGATTAATTCAGTGCTTATACCAGATGAGAATTCCCAAAGAGGCGAAGACGACATATAATGTGGGTTATATTGAAGGAGGGACGACGGTCAATACAGTAGCGCAAGAGGCATCCATGCTTTTTGAATTTCGATCTACCAGTCAGAAATGTTTGGAAATGATGGAAAAGCAGATGACGGATATCATTCAGTCGCATCAAGGAGATTTCACAATTACGACAGAATTGCTGGGAGTACGTCCCGGCAATGGAGAGATCGATCAGAAAAAACTAGAAGAATATACGCAGATGAGCGTGCAGTTGATCAGAGAATTTTATGATGGAGAGTTGGATACCGATGCCTATTCTACAGATTCTAATATTCCTCTTTCTCAAGGAATTTTGGCTAACACTATCGGTACCGTTGTGGGTGCGAAAGCACATACAAGAGAAGAGTGGGTAGATTTGGATAGTCTTCCCACAGGAATGAAGATTGTTTTACGGTTAATGCTTCATTACACGGAAGAAAAATAAAATACGAAAATGGGAGCGTCTATTAGATGGGGGACACCTGCCATTAATACAAGTTTGTTACTCGTTGATTGTAAAGGCAGGAGTCTTCCCACGTCTGATAAACTAACCTATATAAGATCTTTCTCTTCTACTCCCGCAACAGATAGAAAAGCAAAGATTAGTGAAAGAATGGTCAGAATGAAAGGAAATATTGCATTGTTTGCCATCGTAAGGTCGCCAATGTTTGCTTGTGTCAATAGAATCAGCAGGAAAGAGGAAATAATCGTTGCTTTTGAGGATTTCATTGACAGGCCTATAAATAGTGCAATAAAACTCATGGTAATGATAGAAATAGATTTCACAATAAGCTGTACATAAAATCCAAGACTTGCCATATTGTAATCGATCGGGAATGACGATATCATGAATCTAGAACCAAGCAGGACACTTCCATAAAGTAAGAGTTTTGTAAGAACTAACGCTGCAAAGCAGAAAATCCAGACGGACAGCATTTGTGAAATTATTATTTTCTGCCGCTTGATAGGGTAGGAAAACATCAATGCCATTGTTTTGTCTCTATAGGCACTGACAATAAATGAGGAAAGCATGACACTGGTAAATACCAGAAATGACATACTTGTAAATAATTCGATGGGAGAAGAGATGGTGCCATTTCCCGGAGCTGCGTCAGGAACGCCGGTATCGGGATCATTTGCAATTCCAAGGTAAGCAAGTGCGAATATAAACAGACAGAGAATGACTGCCAGAATTGATGCATTTCTGATGTACTTTCCGATATTATTCTTTTTCCACTCTAATTTAATCAATTTCAGCATTACTGTTTCACCTCCGCAGTCATTTTGAGAAAATAATCTTCCAGGGTTTCAGATTGCTTACCCAGTGCAGTGACTTCAACATCATTGAATGCCATAACTTTCGATAATTCCTGAGCTGAAATATTCTGATCGTAAATACGAATTTTATTGTTTCCGATCATCTTAAAATTACTAAGATCAAGTTTCTCACATAATACATAGGCTGCCCTTTTGGGGTTTGTTACGGTCAGTTCAATATAGGCAAGCCCCATTTTTTCAATTTCTTTCATGCCGATTTCTTTTATCATCATTCCATGATGAATTACACCAATCGTATCGGCAATGCTTTCAATTTCCGAAAGAATATGACTGGATACCATAATGGTTATCCCGTATTCTTCACAAAGTGTTTTCAGCAGATCACGGATTTGCTTCATACCTGCCGGGTCAAGCCCGTTTGTTGGCTCATCAAGAATGAGCAGTTCTGGTTTACAAAGGATAGCACGGGCTATACCGAGCCGTTCTTTCATTCCGAGGGAATAATTTTTAACCGGTTTTTGCGCCGCGTCTGCTAAATCCAACATATCAAGGGCATTTTCAATGCTGCCATGCTTATAATATCCCATGTACTCACAATGCAGTCTTAAATTTTCGTACCCGGTCATGTGATTGTAAAAGGTTGGAAATTCAATAATGCTTCCTATTCTTTTCAACACTTCATAAGACTGCGGAGTTAGTATTTTTCCAAAAATCTCAATGCTGCCGTCTGTCGGTTTCCAGAGATTGGTGATCATCTTCATCACGGTTGTTTTTCCTGCGCCGTTTGGACCGAGGAAACCATAGATCTCTCCGTTTTTTACGTGGAGACTAACCCCTTTTACAAGATTTTTTCCGCCAATGGTTTTCGTGAGGTTATTTGTCTGTAAGATATATGGCATTTTCTGCTGCCTCCTTTCTAGATACCATTGTAGCGGCTCAGATTTTCAAAACTCTTGAATAAATCTTACAAATTTCTTTCGTGGTATTTAGAATGTTGTTTTTTCAGCTGTACGGTAAACGTAGTTTTTACATGAGGAATGCTTTCTAAAGAAATGGTTCCGCCAAGACGCAGAGCTAAGTTTTTAGCGATTGTCAGTCCCAGACCGTTTCCCTGTATATTGCGGTTGCGCGAATCTTCCAGTGTAAATAGTCTGTCAAAGATACTGTCTGCAAAGGCTTTCTCAATTCCTTTTCCTCTGTCTGTCACATCAATATACACGTTCCGGTCATCATCCCGCAAAGAAATTCCCAGATATTTTCCATCAATTCCGTAACGGATTACGTTAGAAATCAAATTGAACAAAATTCGCTGTAAGGCTTCTTGATTTCCTTGAATATAAACAGGTGTTTCCGGTATATCAATTTCAACTTGAAATTTTTTATTGGAAAGCAACTCGTAAAAGTCTAATACACTTTCGCGGCAAATCTCACAAATATCTATTCTGGAAAGTTCAAGCTCCATATCGCCGGACTCTATTTTGGAGAGTGTAAAAAACTGATTGATTAATTCCATGACACTTTGGGTTTTACGTTCTACTTTTTTCAACATTTCATCAGATGGTGTGTCACTCAATTGCATGATCTCCAAATATCCCAGGATAACTGTCATTGGTGTTTTGATATCGTGGGAAATATTGGATAACATTTTTTTTGAAGCGATTTCTGAACGGCGATAGTCTGCTTTGGTCTTTAACTGTTTTTCCAGCAAAGCGTTTATTTGCGCGGTGAGTTCCATGAGATCTTTATTTTCTGTAAAAACCATGATTTGTTCACCGCTGTCTGTTTCTATAATTTCTCTGAGTTTATCGCTGATGGACTGCAGTTTGGCCTGTGTACCTGTTCGAAAAGCAAATTGCTGATAAAGTATAATGCAAATTAAAATCCCTATACAAATCGTTAAAAAAAAGATAATTGTTGACTCACTCATAGAGCTTCTCCCAATTTATATCCGATTCCCCAGACAGTAATAATATATTTGGGATTACGGGTATCTTCTTCGATTTTATTTCTGAGACGGCTTATGTGGACGTTGACAGCATTTTCATCGCCAAGATAAGCGTCATTCCATACAAGAGAATAGATCTGTTCTTTCGTATAAACTTTTTTTGGATTTTGCATAAGCAGTTTTAATATTGCAAATTCTTTTGCAGTTAGTTCCACGCGTTTTCCATTCTGGGTAAGTGTATAATCTGACAAATTCATTACCAGTTTTCCGAGAGTTAAAATTTGTGGAGGATCCATGACTGACTGGTCATATTGAGTTCTTCTGCGGATGTTAGCTTTAATTCGAGCTAATACCTCCGCAACGGAAAATGGTTTTGTGATATAATCGTCAGCGCCTAAATTTAGTCCTAAAGTTTTATCAGTTTCCGTATCTTTGGCAGAAACAATGATAATAGGAACTACACTGTTTTTTCTGATATGCTGCATTACATCTATTCCACTGATTTTTGGGATCATTAAATCAAGCAGAATTAAACTGAACTCTGTACGGTCAAAATAATTACAAGCCTCCTGGCCGTCTGCTGCACATATCACTTCATAATTTTCCAACGTCAAATAATTTTTCAGCATTTCACTGATTTCGATATCATCCTCAACCAATAGAATCTTGTGGTTCATTTTTTATTCTCCTTTTGCCGGTTGTCTGCAGTTCTTTGTGCGTTATATTATATAAAAAATATCAGAAAGCGTTCCATAAAAACAAAAATGCAAAGATACATCCCCAGGCATTTTTTGCTTTTGTTGCACAGCTTATCATTCCATAAATAAATATAAAGGTTACGATCATTTCAATGATTCCCCAGAATGATGTGCCAAAAGGATGAAGTAAAATACAAATGAAAGCACACGTTATGGCACCTATGTTTATTTTGCTCGGATATCTTTGATTGATTACTTTGCTGACAATATAATAATTGAATCCTTCAAAAAACCCCCAAGAAATTCCGACAATCAACATTCCTAATATTTTATTTAAGAGACTGTCTGCAAGTATATGCTCTGTAATTAAAACAGAAAGTGGCATATATCCATTGAATTGTCCAGATACAAGTAGGTAGATAAAATAGGGAACGAAAAATAGTGTGGTACTTAAAATAGCTTTTATAGAACCCTTTCTACATAATCCCATTTTTTGAAAAGTATCTTTGTGTTTGAAACACACAATTAAGCTGCCTAATCCAGCAATCGAAAACTGGATGAATGCGATTACAATCGTGCGTATTAGAATGGGAATTTTATTATCATCGATCAATTCAGCAAGACTATTACTTAATACCATATACAGTATAAATCCAGCCAGCGTGATGAAAGCAATTATCTCAATGTCTGTTTCTAATCGTTTTTGTTCCACGGTAAGTTCATTTTTCATCGTTATTTTCCTTTCAGAACATATAAAAGTCCTCTATATGAATTTGTTAAAATATTGCGTATTTCATTTTCATCAAATGGATATTGATTGGTTGCAATTGTACAAGCGATTCCGTGGGTCAGCAACCATATATTGGAAAATAATTCTTTACTGGCATATTCGTTTAATCCTGTAGCGTCAGCTATTCCACAGATAATTTCTGGATTATCAGCCATATCTGCAACAGAATGAAAATTTTTAATTTCGATGTTGCCAGATAGAAAAATAAATTTAAACAAATTTTTTTCTTCTTTGGCAAAGTAGATGTAGTTAAGCCCCATCTGTAAAAACGGAGAAGTATTTTTAAAACTTCTTGAAAACAAATATTTTTCGTAATACTGTTCAGCTTCTATATATACATCCTTTTTCAATTCTTCCATGTTTTTGTAAATCCTAAAAATCGGATTCGTAGAACAGTTTAATTGTTTGGCCAGGTTCCTTGCATTTAATCTTTCTGCGCCTTCATTTCTAATAAGTGTCAGCGATGCATTTAATACATCTTCTTTTGATATAATTGTTTTAGGTGGCATATCAAACTCCTTTATACATAACTAATGTTACGTAACATATGTTATTTAATGAAATTATATACGATCTAGTATTTGTTGTCAATGGATTAAGAGAAATCTATGCTATGGAAAAAGAAACAAAAATACCGAAACAAAGAGGCTAAGATCAGCCGTCATGTTTCGGTATTAGGCAATTAGATTTTTTCTTGGTCCGTCTGTGCAGTTTTTGTTAAGCTCTTATGATTATGGCTGCGCGATGAGAATGGGAACACCGATTTTTCTGTAATTTGCCTGGATCTCTTTATCCAGGAGTTCATCTGTGATGATACAGTGAATCTCACGGAAATCATAGGCATGAAAGGAAGCCTGCATAGAGAACTTGGAAGAGTCTGCCAGAACGATCAGCTGCCGGGAACGGGCAGCCATTTTTTTGTGAATGGAGATTTCTCCCACAGTCTGTTCTGCGATTCCTGTCCGAGGATCGATCCCGCAGGTGGTGAGAAACATGGTCTCAATGTTGAGATTGTCCAGCACTGGTGCGATAAATTCTGAGATCAGCGCCATTTCACGGGAGACGATGCCTCCGGTGACAATGACTGTAAAGTCAGGATTCTGTGACAGAATCATGGCGTTGATCATGGAGTTCGTGACGATGGTCAATTTCTGAAATCGTTCCAACAAAAGCAAGCACAGCTCATAGGAAGTGGTGCCGGTGTCCAGGGCAATGCAGGTGCCTTCCTGAATAAATTCGCAGGCTTTTTTGGCGATCTGCTGTTTTTGTATAGAGTGATTCTTTCGGCGTCTGAGAAAATCTTCCGGGAGTGGAAGGACAGGCACACCGGTTTTCTGAAGCATTTCTTCCTCATCTGCAGGAACAGCCCCGCCGTGGATTCTTTTGAGTAGCCCTTGGGATTCCAGATACTGGAGATCCTTTCGAATTGTCTCGAAAGAAGTGTGAAACTGTCCTTTTAGCTGGGAAGTATATACAATCTGATCCTGATACAGTCTGCTCAGGATTTTTTTGTGGCGTTCATAGAGAGTCATAATGAACCACCTCCTTTTTTCCTTTGAAGTGATTTGATCATAACACGAAACACAACAAAACACAAGTTAAATGCAGCAATACACATTTAAATTACAATTAATCACATGAATTTTACAATAAATTACAAAACCTTGATAGAAAACAGAGAGAAAAATATTTATCCTGATATCAGAAAAGAAAAAAGGCAGGTGCGGACATGCTAAAAAGTTGTGTGCGAAAAATAATGGAATATGTGGTGATTTTGTTTGTTGTCAGCATTCTGATCTTCTTCCTGATTCATCTGTTTTCCCCTACAGATCCTGTCTCAGTGATCATTGGCGGCAAGGGAGGAACGCCGGAACAAATTCAGGCGGCGAGGGAAGAATATCATTTGAATGAACCTGTGTGGAGACAGTATCTGTATTGGATTGGAGGAATCTTCCACGGAGACTGGGGAACCAGTTATAAATACCACACACCGGTGCTGCAGTCGATTGCGGACCGGGCACCCGTGACGCTGGGGTTGGTTCTGGGAGCGTCTGTTTTATCCATCTTAGTGGCCATTCCTCTGGGTGTGGCCAGTGCGGTGAAGAATGGAAAACCTCTGGATGGGGCACTTTCCATAATCTCTTTGATTGTGGCAGCGGTGCCGCCGTTTCTGCTGAGTATGCTTTTGATACTGGCGTTGTCGAAATTGGCACCTGCTTATCCCATCACAGGCGGCTATTCGGGAGTCGAGGGATATCTGATTCGGATGTTCTGGCCCTGTATTGCGCTGGCCTGTTCCAAAGTTACCATTACATTGAAGATCACGCGGCAGGGGATGGTGGAACAGATGCAGATGCCTTATATGATGAACGTGGAGGCAAAAGGAATGCCGAGAAAAAATATGATTTGGAAACATGGCTTGAAAAATGCGGTGATTCCGGTTATCTCAATTCTAAGTATTCAAATTGGTGCCATGATAGTGGGGGCAGTTCTGGTGGAGAGTGTGTTCTCCCTGTCCGGGGTGGGTTCCCTTCTGATTGACAGTATCAAATCCAGTGATTTTCCGGTGGTTCAGGCGATCATCCTGATGCTGGTGGTGGTATTTCTAATCACGGGGGCTTTGGCCGATTTTCTGTATGCCGTGATTGATCCTAGAATTCGAGCAGGGAGGAAAGGCTGATGAAAAGAAAGAAGAAACAGGAAGGAACCCTCTGGACAATTCCTTTTATCGCCTCGGCAGCGGTTCTTCTGGTGATTTTAATTTTTACAATTTTTGCTCCGGTGCTGTCCCCCTGGGATCCCAATAAACTGGATTTGACACAGGTATTTGCCACACCGAGCGCGGCACATCTTTTGGGCACGGATAAGACCGGAAGAGATATTTTTTCCAGAATTCTCTATGGCGGCAGAATGACGCTGAGCGGGTCTTTTGCCATTGTGCTGATTTCCATGATTTTCGGCATTCCCCTGGGATTGTTTGCCGGATACAAAGGCGGAAAATTTGATAAAGCCGTGATGTGGATTACCAATATCATTGTATCTTTTCCGCCGTTGCTTTTGGGATTTATTTTTGTGGCAGTGTTTGGCAGCGGCTTTGGGAAAGTGGTGCTGGCGTTGGGAGTGATCTATGTCCCCATGCTTGCGAGAACGACCAGATCCATTGTTCTCACAGAGAAAAATAAGACATATGTGGAGGCAGCCCAGGCAATGGGATACGGGACATCAAAAATTTTATTTTTTCATATACTTCCCAATTGTATTCCGACGATTCTGGTGCAGGTGACTCTGGATATTGGAAATGCGATTCTGGATCTGGCAGCCATGAGTTTTCTTGGCCTTGGTGTTCAGCCCCCCATATCAGACTGGGGATCTATGCTGGAAGATGGAAGAGTGTATCTGCTGACGCAGCCTATGCAGGCCCTGGCGCCAGGATTTATGATTGTGATTGCAGTGGTGGCAATCAATGTCTTTGTGGAAGAAATACGGAAATTTATGAATCCTTCTGAGCGGAAACTTCCTTCCAGAAGACAATTGATCCGAAGAGGCCTGATTTCCAAGGAGGTGGAGAGAGCATGAACAGAGGAAGCAGTCTGATGAGCGTCGAGGCACTGTATACGGATGTGATTTCTGCCAGAGGTCTGTATCATACCGTACAGGGAGTGAGCTTTGAGATTGGACAGGGGGAGATCCTGGGAATCGTGGGCGAGAGCGGCTGCGGAAAATCCATGACGGCAAAATCCATTCTTCGGCTGAATCAGGAGGATAAGACTTTCTATCAGGGAAAAGTTCTGTATCACACAGAAGATGGAGTTTTGGATTTGCTGAAATTAAGCAAAAAAGAGATGAGCCAGCTAAGAGGCCAAAAGATCGCCATGGTATCCCAGAATCCGATGGAAGCATTTGATCCTCTGTATACGGTGGGAGACCAGATTGAGGAGATGCTGTGTTATCACAAAAAGATGGGAAAAAAGGAAGCCCTGGAAGAGACAGAAAAACTGTTGGAGCAGGTGGGAATCTTTCCGGGAAAGACCAGGAGAAAGCAATACCCCCATGAGTTCAGCGGCGGAATGCTCCAAAGAGCGGCCATTGGAATGATGATCAGCTGTGGTCCCAGACTGTTGATTGCGGATGAACCGACTACGGCTCTGGATGTGACCATGCAAAGTCAGATTCTGAGTCTGTTAAAGAAGCTGCGGGACGATACGGGAATGAGTATTCTTCTGATTACTCACAATTTCGGTGTGGTGGCAGAGGTCTGTGACAGGGTCTGTGTGATGTATGCCGGCAAGATTGTGGAGAGTGGAAATGTGGAGGAAATCTTTGCCTGCCCGAAGCACCCTTATACCAAGGCCTTGATTCAAAGTATCCCAAGGGCGGGAAGCGAAGGAAGACGCCTTCAGACGATTCCAGGAACACCGCCTGCTCTGAACAAGCCGATGGGGGGATGCGGATTTGCGATGAGGTGTTCCTGTGCGCAGGAACAGTGCAAAAATGGCAGTATTCCGGTAAAAACGGACAGTGAAAGTCATTGGTACCGATGCGTGAAAGAATGGTAGAAAGGAAGGAGAAAAGACCGTGGAAGAGACAGTGCTTCAGGTACGGCAGCTGAAAAAATATTATCCTTGGAAGAAAAATAAGGTGAAGGCTGTGGATGGTGTGGAGTTTGACATAAAAAAAGGAGAGATGGTCAGCATCGTGGGCGAGAGCGGCTGTGGAAAATCCACACTGGCAAGATGTATCATACGGCTGGAAGAGGCCACAGGGGGACAGGTTATCTTTGACGGGGAGGACATCACATTTCTCGAACACAGAAAAATGCGTCCGGTTTACGAAAAAATGCAGATGGTTTTTCAGAATCCTTATGCAGCCTTTAACCCCAGACAATCCATAGGAGCAGCGCTCAAAGAGGTGGGGCATTTTTATAAAATGAAATCAGATGAGATTGACAAGAGGATAGAAACCTTGCTGTCCTATGTCAATATCAGTGGAGAACTTTTGACCAGGTATTCCCGGGAATTAAGCGGCGGACAACTCCAAAGACTTGCGATTGCGAGAGCACTGATGGTGCACCCTCAATTGCTGATCGCGGATGAGGCAGTGTCTGCTCTGGATGTCTCGGTACAGGCACAGATTCTGAATATTCTCATGGATATCAAAGAAAAAGAAAATATGTCTGTCTTGTTTATTTCTCACGATCTGGCAGTCGTGGAGCATATCAGTGATCAGGTGCTTGTGATGTACCTGGGAAAAATCGTGGAGAGCGGATCCAAAAAGCGTATTTTCGAAGATCCGATACATCCCTATACCAGGGCGCTTCTGGCTTCCAGACCCAGAGAAGTACCCTGGGAGAATTCGAAGGCCATTTTGCTGAAAGGGGATCTTCCCAGTGCGCTGGATCTGCCCAAGGGATGCCGCTTCGGCCCCAGGTGCCCGAATTACAGGGCGCAAATCTGCGGAAAAACCTCACCGCAGCTGACAGATTTGGGAAACGGACATAAAGTGGCTTGCCACTTTATATAGAGCAACCATGTAATGGCATGAAAGGAGAAAAGAATGAAAAAAAGAAAACTGTTATGTATACTTTTGGCAGCATCGACGGTAGTACTGTCTGCCTGCGGAGGAGGTACAAGCCAGGAGACAGCAAAAAGCGGCGAAGATACCTCATCCCAGACAAAAGAGACTGTCTCGACGGACTCCATTGCAGACCGGGACACTTTGAATATTGCCCTTGCCGATGATATTGTATCTATGGATCCTGCATACTCTTATGATAACCTGACCAATCAGGTGGTCAATCAGGTGACACAGGGACTTCTGTATCTGGACAAGGATGGTCAGATTCAGCCTCAGCTGTGTGAGTCCTGGGAAGTTGTGGATGACACCACCTATGTCTACGAAATCCGCGATGATGTGAACTTTTCAGATGGCTCTCCTATGACGATGGAAGATGTGCTCTTCTCTCTGAACCGTCATATGGATGAAGATGTGGCTTCTTATCTGGCATGGATGTATGCGAATGTGGATTCCATTGAACAGACAGGAGACTGGGAGATCACGGTACACTTAAGTGCTCCGGATGCGGCATGGCAGTATGCTTTTGCGACAACAGCCGGCCATATCATCAGCAAGGCTTACTATGAAGAGCATGCGGAAGACTTTGGAAATCCGGGAACGGGAGTTGTGGGAACCGGTCCCTATGTGCTCAAAGACTGGACACCAGGCAGCGAGATTAATCTGAGTTATAATGAGAACTACTGGGACAAAGAAAACGAACCTTATTTCAAAAATGTAAGCTTTAAAATTATCACAGACGCCAATGCCCAGGCTACTGCTCTGGCAAATGGCCAGGCAGATTATATGTTTGATCCGCCCACAGAGATGCTGGATACTTTGAAGGATGCACAGAATCTTTCCCTGAGTGAGGTGGAAGGATGGACTGTTTTGTACATGGCAATGAACTGCCAGCAGGGCCCCTTCGCGGATGTGAATGTGAGAAAGGCAGTGGCCTATGCCCTTGACAAAGATGCGCTTTATGATGGTGTATTGACAGAGAACGGTACCTATGCGAAAAATGGACTTCCATTCTCCTCTGCCCTGTATGGCTCCGAGTCAGAGTCCTGGGAGACTTATGCTAAGAATGCAGTGGACGAGAAGAATGATCTTGACAAGGCAAAAGAATATCTGGCACAATCTGAATATCCGGATGGATTTGAGTGTGATCTCTATATCAATCAGGATTCCATCTATAACTCAATCGCGATTTATGTGCAGGAGGCATTGTCCCAGATTGGAATCACGGTGAACATTGAACAGAAAAGCGGCGATGAGATGTCCAACATCCAGTTTGGCTCCACCAGAGATTACGATATGGCAATTGTGAGATGGACCGCGGATTATCCGGATGTGAATGGACAATTGTATCCTCTGTTCCACTCTGACAATATTGCAGAGGGCGGCGGAAATACCTGCTGTTACAGCAATGAGGAAGTGGATCAGCTTCTGGAGCAGCAGTTAGCGTCCATCGATGCGGCAGAGAGAACGCAGCTTCAGCAGCAAGCGATGGATATCATTGGCAATGATACTCCGATGATTTGTTTTGATTTCCCGTACAAGAGAATTGCAATGAATAAAGACCTGACTGGATTTGAGGTAAATGCTTCCATTACCTGGAACTTCTTCGCAAAAGATCTGACTGTACAGGAATAAGAAAGTGGCGGTGAAGATGGGAAAAGTAATTTTTGTGATGGTGGATGCGCTCGGTTACGAGACAGCCACGAAAAGAGCAGGTTATCTGGAACATCTGGTCACCCATAATAAGGCTGCGAAATATAAGATGCAGGGGGATCTTCCCGCTGCATCGCGGCCGATGTATGAGACCTTGATGACTGGGCTTCCAGCATGGATGCATGGTGTTACTATGAATGATGTGGTCAGAGAGAGCCGGTGTGAGAATATTTTCTCGCTGTGTAAAAAACAGGGGCTGGTTACAGCGGCTGCGGCTTTTGGGTGGATCTGTGAGCTATACACAGGAAAATACCCTTTTGACCCTTATACGGATCGGATCTTGGATCAGCCAAGAGGAAATCTGGATTGTGGGATTTTCTATCAGAACTGTGATTATCCGGACAGTGAACTGTATGCAGATGGGGAGTATCTGCGGAAAAAGTACCATCCGGATTTTCTTCTGATTCATCCGATGAATGTGGATACCATCGGTCATGGATATGGATGTCTGTCTAAGGAATATCAGGGAGCTGCGGACGCAAGCTTCCAGCAGATTGCCCGTCTGTGTGAAGACTGGCGGGAAGATGGTTATGATGTGATTGTGACCGGGGATCATGGTATGGATACTTTAGGCCTTCATGGAGGTAATGAGGCAGTCCAAAGAGATGTGCCCTTGTATATTCTCTCAGACCAGGTGAAAAAGGGAGACTTCACAGACCATGAGATCAGTAATCTTCAGGCTGCGCCTCTGGTGTGCAGACTTTTGGGAATTCCACTTTCCGAAGGAATGATACAGGAAAATCAGATAGAAATGGAGAACTAAGGATGGTCAATCGATATTGTGAAGAGTATAAAACATTTCTGAACCATGCGAAGACGGAGACGGAGACCGTGAGAGAAGTTCTGAACCTGGCGAGGAAACAAGGATTTCAGGATTTCGAAAGAAAGGCAGATACGGTGTATCACCCTGGAGAAAAATGGATTCAGACCATCCGGGGAAAAGGAGCAGTGCTGTGTGTCATTGGCAGGCAGAGCCTGGAATGCGGCTGCAAGATGACAGCTGCTCACATTGACTCTCCCCATTTGGATCTGAAGCCGGTGCCGTTGGATGAGAACCATGGCATTTTCTATCTGAAGACCCATTATTATGGAAAAATCAAGAAATATCAGTGGACCTGTATTCCTCTGGCTCTTCACGGTATCTGTGCGGATGCCCAGGGGAAAGGACACAGTGCGGTCATAGGGGAGAGTCCTCAGGATCCTGTTTTTGGCATTTCTGATCTGTTGCCTCATCTGTCAGAAGCGCAGATGGCTAAAAGTATGGAACAGGGAATCGCTGGCGAGCAGCTTCAGCTTTTGGCGGGACTTGCGCAGGATGGAAAGTCCGTGGCAGATTTGTTTTATGAATCTTTTGGATGGAATGAAAAGGAACTGCTCACTGCTGAGTTCCGGGCGGTTCCCAGCGCAAAGGCCAGGGATCTGGGGATGGACAGGAGTATGATTCTGGCCTATGGTCAGGACGACCGTGTATGTGTCTATGGAGCGGTCCGGGCTTTGCTGGATCTGGAGGAAATTCCCGAGTATACTTCTTTTGTGTTTCTGGCGGATAAGGAAGAAGTGGGATCAGAGAGCAGTGCGGGAATGTATTCCGCTGCGTTTCTGGAGATGCTCTTGGCTATTGGAAAGAGCCAGGGAGCAGATCCAGGCACAGTGATGGCGAAGGCGGAATGCCTTTCCGCAGATGTGATCTGTGCTTATGATCCCATGTTCCCAGCGGTGACCGATGAGAAAAACACGGCGAAGCTTGGAAACGGCATGGTTCTTGTGCGGTATACCGGCCGGGGAGGAAAGAAAGGCAACAGTGAAGCCTCGGCGGGGTTTATGGCAAAGGTGTCAGATTTTTTGGACAAGGCGCAGGTTGACTGGCAGTGCGGTGAGATGGGAGCTGTGGATGCAGGCGGCGGAACCACAGTGGCAAAATGTATGGCACACTGGGGGGTGGAAGTTCTGGATGTGGGAGTCTGTATGCTGAATATGCATGCGCCTATGGAAGTAACTGCAAAACGGGATATATGGAATTTCTACCGGGGCATAAAAGTTTTTTTTCAGGACAGCCGCAGACATTGCTGTGATGAAATTTTATATATCTGAAAAAAATTTCTTTTTGAACTTGACAAATGAGTTAGATAATGCTAACCTATAAGCAGATACCAGAAGAGATTCTGGTATCTTATTTAAAAGAATATGAGTTAGCTAAAGCTAACTAAAAAGGAGGATGAAAATGAGCGTAGTCATTGTAGGCGGACATGACAGGATGGTTTGTCAATACAAAAAGATATGTAAGCAGTACCATTGTAAGGCAAAAGTATTTACACAGATGTCAGCACAGTTGAGCAAGCAGATTGGAAGTCCGGATTTGTTTGTGCTGTTCACCAATACGGTTTCCCACAAAATGATTAAATGTGCGCTGGACGAGGCGAGAAAAAGCAACGCGCAGGTGGTTCGATGTCACACCAGCAGCGGGGCGGCGCTTATCGACATCCTAAAGCGCCAGGCATCTGCGGCAAACGCATAGAGGTGATTGCGGCGGTGTACAAAATGGCGTCTTGCATTTTTTCTTATCCTTTTATATAATGAGAAAAAGGAGAGAAAATATGTTCGACCGAGTGATTTTTCATATTGATGTGAACTCTGCCTTCCTGAGCTGGGAGGCGGTTTACCGTCTGCAGGTGCTGGGCGGTACGGTGGATTTGCGGGATCAGATCTGTGCAGTGGGCGGTGATGCTGCTTCGCGAAGAGGAATCATCCTGGCGAAATCCATAAAAGCGAAGAAATATGGAGTGCGGACGGGAGAGAGCATTCTGGAGGCACGGAAAAAATGTCCCTGCCTGGAGCTGGTTCCAGCGAATTACCCTCTGTATCGGAAATGTTCCCAGGCGTTTCTGAAGATTTTAAAGGAATATTCTCCCTGCGTGGAACAATATTCCATTGATGAAGCTTTTGTGGACATGACAGGCACGAGGAGACTGTGGGGAGAACCGGTGGAGGCTGCCCATAAGCTGAAAGACAGGATTCACAGCGAGCTGGGCTTCACCGTAAATATTGGAATATCCAGCAACAAGCTGTTGGCCAAGATGGCGTCGGATTTTGAGAAACCGGACAAAGTACACACACTGTTTGTACCGGAGATTCCCAAGAAAATGTGGCCGCTGCCGGTGTCAGAATTGTTTTTTGTGGGGCATGCCACAGAGCGGAAGCTTGCCAATCTGGGAATTCACACCATTGGGGAGCTGGCGGCAATGGATCCGCAGATTTTAAAGAAACATCTCCACAAACACGGAGAAGTGATCTGGAATTTCGCGAATGGAAAGGATGTCTCTTTGGTGGAAGAACAGCCGGTTCAGAATAAGGGATACGGCAATTCCACGACGATCCCATTTGATGTGACAGATGCGTCCACGGCGAAAATGATTCTGCTCTCTCTGGCGGAGACAGTGGCTTCCAGGCTTCGCAGGGATCAGAGAAAGGCCGAGGTGATCTCTGTGGAGATCAAAGATTTTCAGCTTCACACAGTGAGCCATCAGAAGACTCTGAATTGTGCCACGAATATCACCAGTGAGCTGCATCAGGCGGCCTGTCAGCTTTTCGATGAATTGTGGGAGGGACAGCCAATCCGTCTTCTTGGGATTCACACTTCCCATCTGTGCGGACAGGAGGAGGCCAGACAGATCAGCCTTTTCGATGGAGCGGATTATGAGAAACAGGAGAAGCTGGATGCAGCCATTGACAAGATCCGGGAACGGTATGGAGTGGATTCTGTGAAGCGGGCAGTTTTTGTGGAGAGTCCCATCGATCATATGTGCGGGCGGGTGACCCGTGAGAAGAGAAAGGTAGATTACAGTAAAATAGACGTGAAATAGAGACAGCAGGGCTGCCAAAAAGCAGCCCTGCTGTCTGTTACTCTTCACAGAGTTTTTTCAGTGATTCATAGAGGGCAGGATCTTCCCGTTTCAGAGAGATCAGCTTGCCCTGTGCATTGATGAAACAGTGTTTGCTGGTTCCAGCGGTGCACAAAGAACCATCTTTCTGGTTATACACTTCGTAGGAAAGGCTGAATCGGATTCCGTTGAAAGAGGAGATCCAGGCAAGAATCTCTACGGTGTCCCCGAAGCGAACCATCTGTTTGTACTGGCAGGTAACTTCCAGCACAGGGCTGATGATCCCTTTTTCTTCCATTTTGTCGTAAGGGCAGCCGATTTTTTCCATCAGTTCAACACGGGCTTCCTCAAACCAGCGGATATAATTCGAGTGATGTACCACTTTCATTTGATCGGTTTCATAATACTGTACTTTGTGTGTCCATGTAATTTTATGCAACTTGTTCATCTCCTTTTGACTAGCATACCACAAATTTTTTGTTGGCGCTTCCTTTTTTTCAAAGATTTGGATATAATAGAAACGATAAAGGAGGAAGCCATTATGGATTGCAGAACAGCAGAGAGCTTAGTAAATGCTTATATCAACCGCACACTGTCTGTGGAACAGTTGGAGGAATTTATCAAACATGTCCGTTCCTGTCCCTCCTGTTATGAAGAACTGGAGACTTACTATATTGTACATTTTGCCATTCGTCATCTGGACGATGAGGATGGGGAGAATATGACATTCGACATGCATAAGATGATGGAACAGGACCTGCATAACCGGGAAAACTATGTACATAGGCAGAAGATTCGAAGAGTACTGCATATTTTTCTGCTGGTACTTTTTTTGCTTTTGGTGTTCGGACTGCTGGTATTTGCTGCAATGCGGTTAGGACATATACGGATCCCCATTTAAGTGCCGGACAGGCAGTCCTGTGTGGGGGACACAATGAAAAGAAAAGGAGAGTAATACACAGACTATGAGTGAAAAAATCCTGTTGATAGACGGACACAGTATCCTGAACCGGGCATTTTACGGAATGCCGGATCTGACGAATTCCCAGGGACAGCATACGGGAGCGGTGTATGGTTTTCTGAACATTATGTTCCGGATTCTAGACGAGGAGAAGCCACAGTATCTGGCTGTGGCCTTTGATCTTCACGCGCCTACCTTCCGTCACAAAATGTACCAGGAATACAAAGGTACGAGAAAGGCAATGCCCCAGGAGCTGCGGGAACAGGTTCCTGTGATGAAAGAGGTGCTTCAGGCTATGGGTATTCCAGTAGTGTCCATGGAAGGATATGAGGCAGATGACCTTTTGGGAACCCTGGGCAGGCAAGGAGAGGAGAAGGGGATGGATGTGACCATCCTGTCCGGAGACAGGGATCTGCTTCAGCTTGCCACAGATCATATTTTGATCCGGATACCGAAGACGACGAAGGGACAGACAGTCATCGAGAATTATCACACGCAGGAAGTGATTGACAAGTATCAGCTGACACCTTCGCAGATCATTGATCTGAAAGCCCTGATGGGAGATTCCGCAGATAACATTCCAGGTATACCGGGAGTGGGAGAAAAGACTGCCACGAAGATCCTCCTGGCGTTTGGAACCGTGGAAAATGCTTATGAACATGTGGAGGAAGTCAAGCCGAACAAGGCCAGAGAATCTCTGAAAAATCACTATGATCTGGCGCAATTGAGCAAAACTTTGGCGACCATCGACACGAAAAGTCCGGTCTCCTTTGTGTTTGAAGACGCGCGGGTGAAGGATTTTTATACTCCCAAAGCTTATGAGATGTTCCAGAAACTGGAATTCAAAAATCTTCTGAGCCGTTTTGACTGTGAAACTGGCGAGGAAGAGCTGGAGAAACGGTTTGTATTTTGTCAGGAATTTCAGGAAGCGGAGGAAATTTTTGAGAAGGCGGGGAAAGAGAAAATGATAGGTCTGCAGATTCTGACCGGCCAGAATCAGATTCTGGCTGCGGCTGTGGCATTTCCCCAGGGGGATATCTGCTATATGGAGGCGGCCGGTTTTATCCGTGGAGACTATCTGGCTGCCCAGATCCGAAACCTTGCAGAGAATACCATGATTGCGGCGTTCGACGTGAAGCATCTCTTAAAATATGTAGATTTGAATGACTGGAGTCAGACCTTTGACGGGGAGATTGCAGCCTACCTTTTGAATCCTCTGAAATCTTCTTATGATTATGAGGATATTGCGAAAGAATATCTGGGAAAAATCTGTCCGGGCCGGGTGGAGCTTCTGGGGAAACTGGCAGATGAAAAAGCACTGGAGGAAAAGCCGGAGGATTGCAGACGTTTGACCTGTTACATGGCCTATGTGGCTCTGGAATCCAAGGAACCTCTGGAGAAGGCCCTGCGGGAAGAGGGGATGGAAGATATCTTCCGTCAGATTGAGATGCCCCTGGTGTTCACGCTGGATTCTATGGAGAAGGAAGGAATTCAGGTGGAGGGCGAGGCGCTCCATCAGTATGGGGAACAGCTTCAGGTACGCATCACACAGCTGGAAGAAGAGATCTATCAGCAGGCAGGAGAGACGTTTAATATTAATTCTCCGAAACAGCTGGGCGTGATTCTCTTTGAAAAAATGCAGCTTCCGGGAGGCAAGAAGACCAAGACAGGATACTCCACAGCGGCGGATGTGTTGGAGAAGCTGGCGCCGGAGAATCCCATCGTTCAGAATATTTTGGAGTATCGCCAGCTGACGAAGCTGAAATCCACTTACGCGGACGGACTGGCGAATTATATCGGACCTGACGGGCGGATTCATTCCACCTTCCATCAGACAATCACGGCTACGGGAAGAATCAGCAGCACCGACCCCAATCTGCAGAATATTCCAATCCGGATGGAGCTTGGACGGCTGATCCGGAAGGTTTTTGTGCCCCGGGAAGGCTGTGTCTTCCTGGATGCGGATTACTCACAGATCGAACTTCGGGTACTGGCACATATGTCCGGGGATGAGAAGCTGATTCAGGCCTACCGGGAGGCACAGGATATCCACAGGCTGACAGCCTCTCAGGTCTTTCATACCCCGTTTGAGGAAGTGACAGATCTGCAGAGAAGGAACGCAAAGGCTGTGAACTTCGGAATTGTCTATGGAATCAGCTCCTTTGGACTGAGCCAGGACTTAAGCATCACCAGAAAAGAAGCGGCAGATTATATTGAACGGTATTTTGCCACTTATCCCAAGATCAAAGGTTTTCTGGACGGATTGGTGGAAAAAGGAAAGAAAGACGGCTATGTGACCACCATGTTCGGACGAAGACGTCCGATTCCGGAATTGAAATCCAGTAATTTCATGCAGCGGTCTTTCGGGGAACGGATTGCCATGAATTCACCGATTCAGGGGACGGCGGCGGATATTATCAAGATTGCCATGAACCGTGTCTATCAGAGACTGCAGCGAGAGGGACTTCAATCCCGGCTGATTCTTCAGGTTCACGATGAACTGCTGATTGAGACCAGAGAGGAAGAATTGGAACAGGTGTCTGGAATTCTGGAAGAAGAGATGCGCAAGGCAGCTTCGCTGGATGTGGCGTTGGAAGTGGATATGCATACAGGAAAGAACTGGTATGAGGCGAAATAAGATGAGAGTGATTGGAATTACAGGCGGCGTGGGCGCGGGAAAAAGCACTGTATTGGACTATGTAAGACAGCGCTGGGACACGCTGGTGGTACAGGCGGATGTGACCGGACACGAAGTGATGGCTCCCGGCGGCCCCTGTTATGAACCGATTCTGGAACTGTTTGGTTCAGAAATTTTAAGAGAAGACAAAAGCATTGACCGGGGAAAAGTGGCAGCGATTGTTTTTCAGGACGGGGAGAAGCTGGCTGCTCTCAATGGAATTGTCCATCCCGCTGTCAAGAAAGAAATTCTGGCACGGATTGAATGCGCCCGGAAAGAGGGAGTTTCTCTTTTCTTTTTGGAAGTTGCACTGCTTTTTGAAGATCATTATGATGCAATTTGTGATGATTTGTGGTATATTTATGCAGATGAATCTGTCCGGAGAAAACGTCTGATGGATTCCAGGGGCTATTCCCAGGAAAAAATCAATGGAATTTTTGCCAATCAGATGTCGGATATTTTCTTCCGGACTCACTGCGATTATGTGGTGGAGAACAACGGTGATCTGGCGGTGACATATGGCCAGATCGAGGAAAGGATACATAGTTATGAGACTTTGTAGTATTGCCAGCGGAAGCAGCGGCAACTGTATCTATGTGGGCAGCGAGAGCACCCATGTGCTGGTGGATGTGGGAATCAGTAAAAAGCGAATAGAAAACGGTCTGAACTCCATTGACATGGATGTGAAGGACATGGATGGAATTCTGATTACCCACGAACACTCAGACCACATGAAGGGACTTGGGGTTCTCTCAAGGAAATACCACCTTCCCATTTATGCCACGAGAGGAACGATTGAGGCGATTCAGGGGATGAGTTCCATCGGAAAGATGCCGGAAGGCCTGTTTCATGAAGTCTGGGAGGACCAGGAATTTCAGATCAAGGATCTGACCGTTCATCCCTTTCGGATCTCACACGATGCGGCACAGCCGGTGGGATATCGGCTGAATTATAAAGAACAGTCTGTGGGAATTGCCACAGATATGGGAACTTATGATGAGTACACCGTGGAGAATCTGAAAAATCTGGATGCGCTTTTGCTGGAGGCGAATCATGATGTGCGTATGCTTCAGGTGGGAAGCTATCCTTATTATCTGAAGCAGAGGATCCTGGGAAAACTGGGACATCTCTCCAATGAAAACGCAGGCCAGCTCCTGTGCCGGCTTCTCAATGACCGGCTGAAAGCGGTTTTTCTGGGACATCTGAGCAAGGAGAACAATTATGAGCAGCTGGCTTATGAGACCGTCTGTCAGGAAGTGGATCAGGGAGACACGCCTTACCGGATGAAGGATTTCCGCATTCAGGTGGCGAGCAGAGAACAGGTATCAGAATTGATCACAATTTAGGAGGATTTTATGAAGAAGACAATTATCACAGTGGTTGGAAATGACAAAGTAGGTATCATCGCCAAAGTCTGCACCTATCTGGCAGACAACCAGATTAACATTCTGGATATCAGTCAGACCATTGTCCAGGGATATTTTAATATGATGATGATCACAGACGCAAGCGCGTCCAGCAAGGATATGGGACAGGTGTCCAGAGAATTGGATCAACTGGGAGAAGAGATCGGCGTCGTGATTCGCTGCCAGCATGAAGATATTTTCAATATGATGCACCGAATCTAAGGGAGAGAGAGCATGATAAATATATTTGAAGTAAATGAGACGAATAAGATGATCGAGCAGGAAAATCTGGATGTGCGTACCATTACTATGGGAATCAGCCTGATGGACTGTATCGATTCGAATCTGGAGGAAGTGAACCGTAAGGTTTATGAGAAGATTACGACGAAGGCGAAGGATCTGGTAGCCACAGGAGAAGCAATCGAAGTGGAGTATGGAATTCCCATTGTGAATAAGAGAATCTCTGTCACTCCGATTGCCCTGGTGGGAGGAGCAGCCTGCAAGAAACCGGAAGATTTCGTGACGCTGGCGAAGACTCTGGACCGGGCTGCCCACGAAGTCGGCGTGAATTTTATCGGCGGATACAGCGCTCTGGTGTCCAAGGGGATGACTCCGGCGGAGGAACTTTTGATCCGCTCCATTCCGGAAGTCCTGGCAAATACAGAGCGGGTGTGCAGTTCCATCAATGTGGGCTCCACCAAGACCGGCATCAATATGGATGCGGTGAAACTGATGGGAGAGATTGTGGTGGAGACAGCAAAAGCCACAGCAGATCAGGATTCCCTGGGCTGTGCGAAGCTTGTCGTCTTCTGCAACGCGCCGGATGACAATCCATTTATGGCAGGAGCATTCCACGGTGTGACCGAGGCGGACACCATCATCAATGTGGGAGTCAGCGGACCTGGCGTGGTGAAGACTGCCCTGGAGAAGGTGAGAGGGGCAGATTTTGGAACTCTCTGCGAGACGATCAAGAAGACTGCTTTCAAGGTGACACGTGTGGGACAGCTGGTGGCACAGGAAGCCTCCGCAAGACTTGGGGTGCCCTTTGGAATCATTGATCTGTCTCTGGCGCCGACTCCGGCAGTGGGTGACAGTGTGGCGGATATTCTCCATGAGATCGGCGTGGAATATGCCGGCGCTCCGGGAACAACGGCTGCCCTGGCTCTGTTAAATGACCAGGTGAAAAAAGGCGGCGTGATGGCTTCCTCCGCGGTGGGAGGCTTAAGCGGAGCTTTTATTCCAGTGAGTGAGGATCAGGGAATGATCGATTCTGTCCATGCGGGAGCGCTTACCCTGGAAAAGCTGGAAGCGATGACATGTGTATGTTCAGTGGGACTGGACATGATCGCCATTCCAGGGGATACTTCTGCAGCTACCATTTCTGGAATCATCGCTGACGAGGCGGCTATTGGCATGGTGAACCAGAAGACAACAGCAGTCCGCGTAATTCCTGTCATTGGAAAAGGTGTGGGAGAGATCGCCCAGTTCGGCGGCCTTCTTGGGTATGCGCCGATTATGCCGGTGAATAAATTCTCCTGTGAGGCATTTGTGAACCGCGGCGGACGTATTCCGGCACCGATTCACAGTTTTAAGAACTAAGAGAAAGCATGGATGCAAAAGGATGTCGATTTTACGGATTCAGAAATCTATTTGAAAAAACTGGATGCCTTTTTTCTGTCGGTGGGAGAGGTAGATGATTATTCCCAGTTTGCTGCCAGGATACTGGCGGAGCTTGGAAAGTTGATTTCCTACGATCAGGGGGTGGCAATCTTCTTCAATGCGGCGGGAAAGGTGACAGACTGTTACCTTGCAGGTGTGGAGGAAAAATGGGGGTATCTCTATCGGGAGTACTATGCGAAAGTACAGTCCCAGTTTTCCCTTGGAATGAAAAAGGACCGAAGCAAGAAGAGATTTATGAAATACATTCAGCCGATTACCTGTTCAGAGCTTCCGGACAATGAGTTCATCACGGATTGCATAGGAGTACGGGGCGTGAAACATTCCTTTGACTTCCCTCTTTTTGACAACCGCGGTCAGACACGTCTGGCTCTGGCTATGGACCGGACACGCCCGGAACCTTTCTCCAGAGAAGAGGTAGAACTGCTCAACCATATGATCCCGCACCTGGACAATATGCACCGGAAGTTTTTCCTCACATCGGATCCGGACAGAAAAATCGCGCGCCGTAAGGATGTTCTGTTGGAGAGAGCGGCTCTGACAAAAAGGGAGAAGGAAGTGGTGTCCTGTCTCTGTGAAGGGATTCCTCTCACGAAGATCAGCGAAGTGATGGATATCAGTCAGACCACTGTCTACAGACATCTGGCTAGCATTTATAAGAAATTAAATATGAATAACCTTCAGGAGTTGCTGGTATATTTTCTGGGGCGGTAATGCCGGACAGAAAGTCTGTCTGAAGGGTTAATCACCGGTATGAATTTTCAATCTGGTCAGGAAAGAAAATTCATACCGGTTTTTTATTTTTCCTGGAAATGATTGTGCTGTGCGGATTACATAAAATTATGTATAAGATAGTGAAAAAGATACATAATGGTTGCTATTTTACTGTGACAAATAAGATGATACTATAAAAATACAGAAATTAATGCGATAAAACCTCTTAATTTTCGAAAATTTTGACGGATGTCACAGAGAATAACATGGAGTTTCTGTCTTGGACAGAGAAGGGATGAGAGGAGGATTTCAAGATGGCGAATCGAATGGCCGGAAAGTCAGCCGTGGTTACGGGGGCAAGTTCCGGGATGGGCAAGGCAATTGCGTTGGCTTATCTGAATGAGGGGGCGAATGTGGTTGCGGCAGCCCGCAATATGGAGGCGCTTTCTGCCCTGGAAAAGGAGGCAAAAGAGGCGGGATTCGGAGAACAGATCCGGATCGTTTCCTGTGATGTGACGAAGTCGGAAGACTGCGAGAATGCAATCCGCGTCTGCGCAGAGAGTTTTGGGACTTGTAATGTGCTTTCCCATAATGCGGGGGCTGCGGATAATTTTACTCCGGCAGCGGAGATGACGGATGAACTGTGGGACAGAATGATTTCTCTCAATCTCACAGCGTCCATGAAAATAACCCGTGCGGCACTGCAGTATTTTTTAAAAAATAATGTCAGCGCATCCATTGTGATGATCACTTCCAACGCAGCCTTTGAGAGCGCGACAGGAGGAACGGCATACTGTGCGTCAAAGGCAGGTGCCAATGCACTGATGAAAGGAATTGCCTTTGAATATGGCAGAGAGGGGATTCGATGTAATGCAATCTGCCCGGGACCTGTTCTGACTAATATCAATAAGAGTATGGGAGAGATTCATGAGGGAGGCGCCGCGATTCACCGTTTGACCGGGTATAATGCCCATGCAAAAGAGTGGATGGTGAAATCGGCCCGTTATGCTCTGGGGGATGACCCGCGTCTGCCGGCGATCGGCAAACCTGAGGAAATTGCGCCCCTGGCAGTCTATTTAGGCAGTGATGAGTCCAGTTTCGTAAATGGCGCATCGGTGATTATTGACGGCGGTGTCTGTCTGAGCGCGTAAACAGAAATAAAAAGGAGGAGTATGTTTATGTCAGAAGAGAACAAAGTAGTTGTGGGAAAAGAAGATAAAAAAGTCAGTGCTTCCCGTGTGGTGAAGGGAAGAAAATCCATTAATTATCTGCAGAAGTTAAAAGATGAGGGGACACCGATTGTGCAGATGTGTCCGGCTGGCCGTGACCAGTTTTTTACCCAGGCTGCTGAGATTGCAGGCTGTGATATCTGCCGTCTTACCGTTCCAGGTGACGGAGCGCAGGATCCTCAGATTCAGATCGATATGGCTCCTTGGTGGATTCAGACTGTCCGCCGGGCGGCAAAATATATTCACATCAATTTTTATATGCAGACACCGACTTACGCATCCAAAGAAAAAGCGATGGAATATGGATCTTACTACATGAATTGCGGAGCGGATTCACTCCTTCCGATGGGAATCAGCAATGAGACATTGAAATATATGGCAGACAATTATCTGGTGGTATTTGGCCATGTGGGTGCGCTTTCCGGCTGGCAGACCAATCGCCAGGGCGGCTACAAACGTATGGGAAAGACTGCGGCGGAGGCCATGAAAGTTGCGAGAATGGCTTATGAATATCAGGAGAACGGCATGATGGCCATGAGTATTGAGCTGACGCCCATCGAGGTGACCAATGCCATCGCGAAGAAACTGCGGGTACCAGTAATCTCCATCGCGGCAGGCGGTGCGGCAGATGGCTGTGAGATGGTTGATTTTGATACCTTCGGAATGATGCCGAATCCTGCTTCCCATGCCAAGAGCTATGCGAATTTCTTTGAGTGGGCTGCGACAGCATACGGACGTTGGGCAAATGATGTCCGTACCGGGGCATATCCGGAAGACAAACATGGATATCACATGGATGAAAAAGAGTTGGATACGTTTTTGAATGAGCTTGAGAAAATGTGAGAATTTTTGAATTGAGAAAAGTCTTCGGGCAGGCAGAGGGAATCTGTCTGCCCTTGGATGGCTTCTCAGACAGATAAGATGAGGGAAAGATGACAGAGATTGGAACAATAAAATATGAAGGCAGAGCCATTCCCAAGGAATGCACCGATGAGGAGGCGGCGGATCTGCTCTTGGATCAGATTATTTCAGAGACAGAGATTCCTGTATCCGAAGCGAGGGTGGAGCAGGAGCTGAATTATGAATTGGCAGGTTTTCTGCAGAAGAGACGATACCTGGCCATGGGAGGCGATCATCAGCTGGAAGAGGTGGATCTGGAAGAATGGCAGAGGGAGATTCGCAGGGAGATCATCCGTGATCAGAAAGTGGAATGGATTTTAAATGCAGTCATTGACCGGGAAAAACTGACGGTGTCTTTTCAGGAATTGGAAGAGATGGCTATCAAGCTGGCGGAGGAAGAGCAGACGACTCTGGAAATGGTGCAGCGTTTTATGGGGGAGGATTACGCTCTCTTAAAAAAGGATGCTCTGTACAAGAAAGCCAAAAGATGGATGGCTGCAAAAGCAAAACGGGAAGAACAGAAAATGGAAAAAGCGGAAGAATTTTAAGAAGGAGCCAAAGGAAGGGCTCCTTTCTTTTGCCAAGTGTATCCACATCTGCTATACTGAGATTAATGAAAAAATAGGAGAGTGATTTTTGTGAAATATCGGGAGTTGGGCAGTACAGGTCTTCTGGTCAGTGAGATTGGACTGGGATGTGAAGGATTTGCGGAAAATGAGTGCCGGGATACCGGGCGTTTTCTGGATGAGGCACAGCGTCTGGGAGTGAATTATATTGATCTTTATACCCCCAACCCGCAGGTGCGGGCCAGTGTGGGAGAGGCGCTGAAGGGCAGAAGAGAGAAATTCATCCTCCAGTCCCATCTGTGCTCTGTGTGGAAAGACGGCCAGTATAAACGTTCCAGAAAAATTGAGGAAGTCAAGGAGGGGATGAGGCAGATGCTGAGTCTGCTCCAGACCGATTATATTGACGTGGGAATGATTCACTATGTGGATTCCATCAAGGACTGGGAAGAGATTGTGCAAGGACCGGTGCTGGCTTATGCCAGGGAATTGAAAGAGAAAGGGATTATCCGGCATATTGGCCTGAGCAGCCACAACCCGCAGGTTGCGCTGGAGGCGGTAAAAAGCGGTGACATCGAAGTGTTGATGTTCAGTGTAAATCCCTGCTATGATCTGCAGCCGGCCAGTGAGGACGTGGAGGAGTTGTGGGCAGAGAAAAATTATCAGGGACATCTGGTGAATATGGATCCCCAGCGGCAGGAACTCTACGAAGTCTGCCAGCGTCTGGGAGTGGGAGTCACGGTGATGAAAGCTTTCGGAGGAGGGGATCTTCTGAACGAGACACTGTCACCGGCAGGGAAAGCGCTGACCGTGTTCCAGTGTCTTCATTATGCTCTGACCCGTCCGGCGGTGGCTACGGTTCTGTCAGGGGCCCGCAGCGTGGAACAGCTTCAGGCCAGTGCGGCATATGAGGAGGCATCCGAGGAGGAGAAGGATTATGCGGCCGCCTTTGCTTCTTTCCCCAAAATCAGCTGGGAGGGACATTGTATGTATTGCAGTCACTGTGCGCCGTGTCCGAAAAAGATTGATGTGGCTTCTGTGACGAAATTTCTGAATCTGGCAAGAGCACAGGGAGAAATTCCCGAGACGGTTCGGGAACACTATGAAGTACTTCCTCACCATGCCGGGGAATGTATAGAGTGCGGCGCCTGCGAGACCAGGTGTCCGTTTGGCGTGCCTATCATGGAAAACATGCGTCAGGCTAGAGAAATTTTTGGAAAATAGTCTGGTGAAGCAGTGCGGCCATGTGTTCCGGGGATTCAGGATTCTCGGCGGACAGCCAGGATTTGATCAATCCGACACAGCCGTTCAGACAGAAGGCATAGAGGTAATTCTGATCCTGTGTGTCACGGGCAAACTGGTGGAAGAGACCGGGAAGTACGGTTTCAGCCACCAGTTTTTCTATGCGGCTGACAAAGGCAATATCTCCGTTCGGGCCCATCAGGGCGATGCAGATCTCCCGGTTTTTGGACAGAATATGGAATAATTCTGTGGCGAAAGAGATGGAGATATCTGCCTTTTCGGGATTGGGGAAATGGGTCCGCAAAGTCTCCAGGATTTCATTCATCAGCTCATTTTCAATACTCTCCAGCATTTGATAAATATCGGTATAATGAAGATAGAAGGTGGAACGGTTGATATCCACTTCCTCCACAAGTTCCCGGACGGTGATTTCTTTGATGCTTTTCTTCTGCATCAGCCGGGCCAGACCCATGCGCAGCTGTGTGCGGGTCTTTCGCACACGGCGGTCTACTTTCTCTGACATCATATCCCTCCTAAAAAAATGTTTCCAGACTTGCTTGCGAGTCTGGGCGCAGGATTTTCTTTGCTTAATAATGAACAATATAAAAAATAATGTCTGTTAAACGTTAAAATGTTGTGAATTTAATGGTTGTAACAGTTCTTTTACCCTAGTATAATGCTTTTGACAGAGAAAATCAACACTAAGTCTATTAATAGTGATTATATCTATTAGTAGAAAAAATCTATTAAAAGAAGGGATTGGCATGATAAAAGAAGAATGGAAGAATCTGTTTCACAACAAAATTTTACTGGCAGTGGTTCTTGTCATTGCACTGATACCGGCTATTTACGCAGGACTTTTCCTGGCATCCATGTGGGATCCTTATGGAAACGTGGATAAGTTGCCGGTGGCGGTGGTGAATGAGGATCAACCGGTGAAATACCAGGATACCACTTTGTCCGTGGGGGATGAGCTGGTGAAAAAACTCAGAGAAGATGGCTCTATGGACTTTCATTTTGTAGGTCAAAGAACAGCGGAAGAAGGACTTCAGAATGGAACCTATTATATGGTGATTACCATTCCCGAAAATTTCTCTGCAGATGCGGCGACGGTGATGGAAGAGCATCCAAGACAGATGTGTCTGGATTATGAGACGAATCCGGGAACGAACTATATCGCGTCCAAGTTAAGCGAGACGGCTTTGGAAAAAATCAGATCAGGTATCACCGAAGAGGTGACCAGGACTTATACAGAGGTTATTTTTGACCAGATCCAGGATGCGGGAGACGGGATGGAACAGGCGGCGGACGGTGCGCGGCAGCTTCAGGATGGAGCAAAAGAAGCTTCCAGGGGAAGCAGTACAATCACAGAAAATTTGAGAAAACTGGCGGACAGTACACTGACTTTCCGAGACGGTTCTAAGGAGCTGACTCAAGGCCTCGAAGTATATACAGAGGGAGTGGCACAGGTTCATGAGGGTGCCGGACAGCTGGATGAGGGGGTTCGCACGCTGACTGGGAAGCTGCCTGAACTTCTGGACGGGACAAAAGAGTTAAGAGAGGGAACGGAGGCTTATACCGCCGGGGTATCCCAGCTAAACCAGCACTCCGAAGAACTCACCGCAG
The DNA here is from genome assembly GCA_019112635.1 of Candidatus Blautia intestinigallinarum. Lineage (GTDB taxonomy): Bacteria > Bacillota > Clostridia > Lachnospirales > Lachnospiraceae > Blautia_A > Blautia_A intestinigallinarum. Next base: position 40,868 of record DXIX01000018.1, read on the forward strand.
GAAGCGGCCGGATAGTGGAAGGAACACAGGCACTGCAGGAAGGAGCAGACTCTCTGGCAAGGGGAGCACAGGAATATGTCGCCGGTGTGGGACAGCTGACGGATGGACTTCTGGGAACGGAGCAGACAATGGGGTACCTGGAAGGGGCAGACGCTCTGACCGTAGGCCTGCTGGGGGATGGAACAAAAGAGAATCCCGGATACCTTGCAGGAGTTGAGCGCCTGGCACAAGGGGCGTCTTCTCTGGAGGGGCTCAAGAATCTGGGCAAAGTATCTGGAGCAGTCACAAAGATGAGCAAGTCCGTGTCCGGGGACGGCGAAGCGACTTTAGAGAAGGGAACGCAAAGCCTGATGGCAGGACTGAAAACCATCCGGGATCAGGCTGCTTCTCTGGAAAATACAGTCAGTGCGGATGGACTGAAAAAGATGAACAAAAGTCTGCAAGATGTGGGAGAGGGGATAGACAGAGCTGCCGAGGGGATGGAGGAAGCTTCCAAAGAGATGGAAACATCGGCAGAGCAGCTGGCGGATGCCTCCCAGGTCTGTGGCGTGGTCTCTGAAAATCTGCAGAGTCTGACAGGAATCGAAGAATCACAGCAGCAGTGCGAGGACGTGACAGCGGCCATGGCAGCGCAGGGCAACGAAAAATTAGGGCAGGCCAACGAACAGATTCAAAGTGGGCAAAATGCCATGGAGACCGCGGTGCAGCAGATCAGACAGATTTGCGCGGAAGGTCAGGAGGAGACGGTGACAGTCTCCAGAGATACCCTGGAACAGCTGGCTGACTCCCTGGAGGGGGCAGAGACAGGAATGACCGGGGTGGAAGAGATAAATACGGAAGACTCTCTGTCACAGGTACAGGAAATTTTTAGACAATTGGCACAGCAATTACAGACGGCAGAGCAGTCCTCCGCTCAGGCAAATGAGAAGCTTTCCGAGCTTGCGGGAGACTTAGGAGACAAAGCGCAGTCTCTCGTGAACCGTGCGTCCAAGATGAAAGGAGCCAGACAGCAGATGGAAAAAGGTGCGGCTGGGATCCCTGCAAAGGTTCCCGAAGAAGCACTCAAAGAGCTGACGCAGGGGCTTGACCGGGCATACCAGGCTTCCTGTGAGGTATCCAAGGGAACAAAACAGCTGGGAGAAGGGCTTAAGGAACTGGAACAGGGAACACAATCTTTTCCGCAGGCAGCAGAAGGCATTCAGGAGCTGATCCAAGGGTTTGATCTTCTGACACAGAATGATGCAGTTTTATCGGAAGGAGCAAGAAGCCTTCAAAATGCAGGGGAGACTGTGAGAACAGGCGCCAGCCAGCTGCGCGATAACGGGGAGGTTTTGTTATCCGGAACCTCTCAGGCGGCAGAAGGCATCCAGGCTCTGGCAACAGGTGCCGGTCAGCTGGATGCGGGGGTTAAGAGCTATACATCAGGAATACAGAAGCTGGATCAAAACAGCGGGAAGCTGAACGATGGTGCACAGGCTCTGGCATCCGGTGCAGACACCTTAAGTACAGGGGCACAGCAGTTGGCTGACGGGACTTCTTCTTTGTATGCAGGTACCCGGGAATTGGATGGGAACAGTTCCTCACTTCTGGAAGGAGCTTCCCGGTTGACAGATGGATCAGAACAGATTCATACCGGAGCAAAACAACTGGCAGAAGGTTCCGGGCAGTTGGGGACAGGCCTGAAAAAATTAGAAGACGGCTCCGGGACCTTGGCCGCCAGTTTGTCGGATGGAGCTTCACAGGTTAAGGAGAAAAAAGCAAAGAGTCAGAATATTAAAATGATATCCGATCCGGTGACGGACAAGGAGACGAAGATAACGAAGGTCCCCAATAACGGTCATGCTATGGCCCCTTATATGATGTCTGTGGGTCTTTGGGTTGGTTCTCTGGCTTTCTGTCTGATGTACCCGCTGACTACATACAAAGGAAAACTGAAATCCGGGACTGCATGGTGGGCAAGCAAGGCGTCGGTTCTTGGAGTACTGGCTCTTCTGCAGGGAGCACTGGTCATTTTGCTGCTTCACATTTTCGACGGATTTACCCCGGTACAGATGGGCAAGGCCATTGCTTTTTCCTGCCTGGCTTCGGTGGCGTTCACCTCCATTATGTACTTCTTCAATGTATTCCTGGGTAAAGTGGGAAGTTTTCTGATGCTGATATTTATGGTGGTTCAGCTGGCAGGATCGGCAGGAACTTATCCGGTGGAGGTCTCTCCGTCTTTTGTAGCGAAGATTCACAGTCTGGTGCCGTTTACTTATACGGTGGATGCGTTCCGCAGCGTGATCTGCGGCGGAGAGAGTATTCAAGAACCGGTTCTGGTGATGGCAGGAATTACCATAGTCTTCACGATACTGACTCTTCTTTTATTTCAGCTTCGAGCATGGAAAATTAGGAAAGGAAAACCTTTAATTTATGATTTTTTGGAAGAGAAGGGAATGGCTTGAATTGGGTGCTGAAAAATGTATTTTGTAGTATTATGTTGAGTTTTTAGTTTTGAGAGTTGTTTGAAAAACGCTGTATTACCTATAAGCAATACAGCGTTTTTTAGATGAGGTTTTACTGTGAAAATGGGTAAAATATAGGAAGAGAAGGCGAATAGATTATGTATTTTTATACCTTATTTCGAAGATCATTAATAATGTTTTGCAGATGAACAATTTCAATAGCTGAAAGACCAGAAACATCTAGATACTGTTTGGAATCACGTCCTAGTAGATAATCTGTACTAACAGAAAAACAATCAGCGATTTTGATCAACATATCGATAGATGGCTGAATGTTATTGTTTTCCCAGTTAGAAACACTTTGTTTTGTTACATTCAGTTTTTTACCAAATTCGATTTGATTCATTTTATAAGCAATACGCAGTTCTTTTATTCTTTCATTCAGCATGGTAAACCTCTTTATCAATAATACAAAAATTACAATATTATTGTATAAATTAACATTGACAATATAAAAATACTAAAGTACAATTATAATTGACTAAAACCTTTAGAAATATACATTTATTATTTTCGGGATTAAAGTGAAACGGATTTTTCTTACGGCATCCTGGCTATAAGTGCTGGAATTTTATATGTTCGCTTATGGTCAGGATATTTGTAAACGTCAAATCGCTCGCCTTTCGCTAAATTGAGTTTTAGTCCATACTTGAAAAAAACAATAGATTTTTTCAAGGAGGAACTAACACTATGGATCAGTGTACTCATGAGGTACGCGCTGAGTACTGGAAAAACATCATTAAAGCCTGCGGGCAGCGCCCCGCAGGGCAGTCTGCTAAAAAGTGGATGGACGAAAACGGAATCTGTGAACAGAGCTATTATCATTGGCAGCGAAAATTCAGACAGCAGGCCTATGACCAGATGAAAGAAAAAGAGATGCTCCCATCTGTGGCAGAAAAAGCGGAAGTCTCTTTTGCAGAAATCCCATACAGCCCGGCAGTCGGCAGAGAAGACATACCAGGCGTTAGCGAGGCTGGTCGTACACCGGTTGCCGTTATCCGGACTTCTGCAATGAGTATAGAAATCTCAAACCAGATTTCCGAATCTCTTCTGAGCAGGATCCTGCAGGAGGTATCCAATGCTTGAGGATGCGGCAGGGATCCGGCGTG
>DXIX01000019.1 GCA_019112635.1 Candidatus Blautia intestinigallinarum
AGGACTGAAAATCCTCGTGTCTCTGGTTCGATTCCGGAACTAGGCACGATACAGGGAGACTGCACCGCAGTCTCTTTTGTATTTTCCGCATCAAAAACCCACAACATTGTTGTGGGCTTATTTTTTATCAGACGAGGGAAGACTCTCTCGCGAGTCTTGAATCTACAGAAAAAGAAAGGATGAGAACTTATGAGCGATTACAGAATCGAGACGAAATGTCTGCATTCCGGCTGGGTTCCAAAGAAGGGTGAGCCCCGTATGCTCCCGATTATTCAGAGCACAACTTTTAAATATGACACAACCGAAGAAATGGGTCGTCTTTTTGACCTGAAAGATGAAGGATATTTCTACACCCGTGTTCAAAATCCGACCAACGACATGGTAGCTGCTAAAATCGCCGACCTGGAAGGTGGTGTGGCCGCTCTTTTGACTTCTTCCGGCCAGGCTGCCAATTTCTACGCTGCCCTGAATCTGTGCGAAGCCGGGGACCATCTAATCTCCACTTCCACAATCTACGGCGGTACTTTCAATCTTTTTGCAGTGACATTCAAAAAAATGGGAATCGACTGCACATTCGTAGACCCGGATGCCAGTGAGGAGGAAATCGCAAAAGAATTCCGTCCGAATACCAAATTTGTGTTCGGCGAAACCATTGCCAACCCAGCTCTGACCATCCTGGACATTGAAAAATTCGCGAAACTGGCCCACGACCACCATGTACCTCTGATCGTGGACAATACTTTTGCGACCCCGGTCAACTGTCAGCCCATTCAGTGGGGAGCCGATATCGTAACCCATTCCACCACAAAATACATGGACGGACATGCTGCCCAGGTCGGAGGCGTCATCGTGGACAGCGGAAACTTCGACTGGGATGCCAATGCCGACAAATTCCCCGGTCTGACCACTCCAGATGAATCCTACCATGGATTGATCTACACGAAGAGCTTCGGAAAGAAAGCCTACATCACCAAGGCAACCGTGACTCTGATGCGTGATCTGGGCTCCATTCCTGCCCCGATGAATTCTTTCATTCTGAATTTAGGACTGGAATCCATGCCTCTGCGTGTGGAGCGCCATTGCTACAATGCTCAGAAAGTAGCAGAATATCTGATCGCTCATGAAAAAGTGTCCGGTGTCAACTATGCCGGCCTTCCCCAGGATAAATATTATGAACGTGCGAAAAAATACATGCCAAAAGGCACCTGCGGTGTTATCTCCTTTGAGTTGAAGGGCGGACGTGAGGCAGCGGTGCGTTTCATGGACAGCCTGAAGCTTGCCACCATCGCAACTCATGTGGCTGACGCCAAAACCTGTGTGCTTCATCCGGCCAGCCATACCCATCGTCAGATGAATGACGAACAGTTGAAGGAAGCCGGTGTATCTCCGGGAATGATCCGCTTCTCCGTGGGAATCGAAAATATCGATGACATCCTCGCAGATCTGGAACAGGCATTGGAGAAAGCCTGACTTTTCAAGATGAAATTCATAAAAAATGCGTTCTCGGGACTTTGATGTCCTTGAGAACGCATTTTTTTATGAAAAATTCTCTTTCTTATTCCTGAATCACATATACATCCGTGTAATATACTCCCAGATCCTCTGCTTCCTGATGCCCTGCCACATAGATATCGATACAGTTATCCACGATGGCTCCTCCGCAGTCTTCGGCCACATAGACCTGTCCATTGATCACAACCTTCGAGCCATAAGGAATCTGACTTGGATTCACAGCAATTGTCCGATTTGTTGTAGCAATTACCCCTGTGGACGTAATTCCATTCGCCCAGGGTCCGCAGCACAGACTGCACTGACAGTAATGGGTAATCCGGAAAGTTCCCATTGGTATCAGCTTTGCGTCTGCAGACACAGGGATCGCCTCGCCGATCTGAACATTTCCAACTCCATCCGCCGAAGCAGTCACCCCTGTCACTGCCTCCGCAAACAAACCATCTCCTGAACTCTCATGAATGGTTCCTTCTTCCTGCGGTTCCTCCGAATCGCTCTCCTTTGTCTCAATATCCAGATATACATTTGGCACAAATCCGGTCACTGTACTTCCGTCAATCTCCTCGTATGTGACTTTACTCCATTCACCATTACAGTCTCCAATGCGGCTGACCACATCTTCTTCCAGAAGCTCTCCGATCTGCTGTCCATCCTTCATTCCCGGATAATCCCGAACAATACAGTCTTCTGTCACTTTCACTTCTTCCTCTTTCACATTGGTGATCTGAGAATTCTCATCCAACGAGGTGTTAACCATATATCCCGTGGAACTCTCTCCACTTTTTGTCTTAAATTTTACCTTACTCCACCCATTCTCACAGATTCCCACACGGTTCACTTTCGTTCCGAGAGAAATGGTCTTCAGACATTTTGATCCTTCCTGAGGAGCTTTGCAGATCTGGGCAGTTTTGGAGGATACATAGACCACATCTTTATGATCAATCATCTTCGTTCCTTCCACAGAACCATCTTTGATTTCTTCTGTCGTGTACTCTTTTCCATCCTGCTTATATGCATTTGTCAGGCTTTCATAATCTGCCACAGATGCCTGGGCAATTGAAGCGGTCAAAACGGTGGCAGTCAAAATCAGACTTCCCATCCACAACTTTTTCTTCATACTTATATGCCTCTACTTTCCTTTCTGCTGTATATTCCCCTCAAAGTTCTCCTGCATAAAGTGTTTTCTAAACGTTTTTTGTCACGTCACTCATTATAGCATAAAAAAAAGAAACAGGCAATCCCATCCCAGACTGCCTGTCCTCCCATTGTAACCTTTATTTACACAGTTCTCCCACAACCTGATTGATCAGCTTGCCGTCTGCCTTCCCTTTCAGATCTCCCATCACAGCTTTCATAATCTGTCCTTTATTTTTGGTAGCCAGAACCTCTGAGAATTTCTCAGTAATATAAGCTTTGATTTCTCCGGCATCCATCTGAACCGGGGCATATTCCTTAATCACATCATAACGGAACTGGTACTCAGCTCTCAAATCCTCTCTCTGCTCCGGACAGGTATCAATCTGTTCTTTCACTGTCTTTAACTCTTTTAAGATTACACGATCCACTAATTCCGAAGAGATATCGTCACGGCAGCCCTCATCAATGGCTACCTTTTTTACTGCAGAAATTACAGAGGAAATAGCTTCTTTTCTTGGTTTATCCTTTGCTTTCATCGCTGCAACCATATCTTTTCTTAAAGTCTCTAACTCCATGGTTCATTCCTCCTGATCATTTTTCTCTTATTATAATACCTTTCCCCTCAAAAACAAAGTCCGAATTTTTATTTCAATTTTTTAAAAAATACTATTGACAAACTAACCACAATACGATAGAATAGTCTTCGTCGCAAGGGAAAAGACAAAAAAGCGACAGACAATTGAAGATGCGGGTGTAGTTCAATGGTAGAACACTAGCCTTCCAAGCTAGATACGTGGGTTCGATTCCCATCACCCGCTTGTGCGATAGTGGCGTAGTTGGTAACGCGCGACCTTGCCAAGGTCGAGACCGCGGGTTCGAGCCCCGTCTATCGCTCTGAAAAAACCTTCCTTATTATAATAGGAAGGTTTTTTTACGTAAACATAAAGATACACAGAAATTTCAAAAAAATTATATCGGCAGTGCGGTCTGCGCAGACCGCACTGCCCTCAGAAAATTGATATCCCGCCGATCATGGGCAACCGGATCTAATTGTCCCAATCCCACACTTTTTTCATCTCTTCCTTGGGACGTTTAATCACCAGTTCCGGACTCTTGGCACTCACTCTGGTATTGGCCGGGATTGATTCCGTGATAAAAGTATTTCCACCAATGGTGCTGTTCTCTCCGATCACAGTCTCCCCGCCCAGAACAGAGGAATTGGAATAAATTGTGACATGATCTTCAATCGTAGGGTGTCTTTTCACACCAGAGAGCTGATGTCCGCTTCTCGTGGAAAGGGCTCCCAAAGTTACTCCCTGATACAATTTCACATAATTTCCAATATTTGTCGTCTCGCCGATTACCACACCCGTTCCATGGTCAATGAAAAAATATTCTCCGATGGTAGCTCCGGGATTAATGTCAATTCCCGTCTTACCGTGGGCATATTCCGTCATAATCCGCGGTATATAAGGAACATTTTCCACATACAGTTCATGAGCGATGCGATATACATAGATTGCAAAAAGTCCCGGATAGCAGAAGATAATCTCTTCCTTACTCTTAGCCGCAGGGTCTCCGTCAAAACCAGCCTGTACGTCCGTCAATAAAGTCTTCTGTACTGAGGGAAGCCTCTCAAAGAACACCCCACAGATCTCTTCTGCCCGTTCCCTCACAGTTGCCTCTTCCTCTTCTCCCTGGTATCTCAGGGCAATTTCCACCTGTTCTTTTAACTTGTCATAAAGTTCATTCAGCCAAAAACCCACGTGATAGTCCGGCTGCACCCTTGCCATACTGTCATCCCCGAAATATCCCGGAAACACCACCTGCTCCAGTTCCTGAATAATCTCAATGATGACATCCCTGTCCGGCAGGCAGCGTCTGAAATCTGAGCCGCATCCGCAAGTTCCTGATTTCCCCAGGAAAAGCGCCTCCTTCTCATACACTTCTGTAATTTCTGAAACAGCCTGTAAAATTACCTCTTTCTTCTTCTGACTCATAATATTTCCTCTCTATTCCTGAAATAATGCTGTGGAGTAATACCGGTCTCCGGAGTCCGGCAAAATCACCACTATTGTTTTTCCTTCATTCTCTTCTTTTTCTGCCAGGCGAAGAGCGGCACAAAGAGCAGCCCCGGAAGAAATTCCCACAAGAATTCCTTCTTTTTTCGCCATTTTCTTGCTGGTTCTGATGGCATCTTCTGTTTTGACCGTTGATATCTCGTCATAAATACTCTGATCCAACAGATCCGGAATAAAATTCGCGCCGATTCCCTGAATTCCATGGGGCCCTGCGTGTCCCTTGGACAACAGCGGAGATTCCTCCGGCTCCACAGCCACAACCCGAATCGCAGGATTTTTTTCTTTCAAAAAAGTTCCTGTTCCTGTCAAAGTTCCCCCCGTTCCCACAGAGGCCACAAAAATATCCACCTTTCCCTGTGTGTCTTCCCAGATCTCAGGACCTGTTGTCTCCCGATGCGCTCTCGCATTGGCCGGGTTTTCAAACTGGCCCGGGATAAAACTGCCTGGAATCTCCCTGGACAGCTCTTCCGCTTTCTCTACCGCTCCCTGCATACCTTTCTTTCCATCCGTCAGAACGATCTCTGCCCCATATGCCTTTAAGATATTAATCCGCTCCTGACTCATGGTATCAGGCATTGTCAGAATCATACGGTACCCAAGTACCGCAGCCAGGGATGCCAGCCCAATCCCCGTATTACCGGAAGTCGGCTCAATGATAACCGCTCCCTCTTTCAAAAGTCCCTTATCCTGGGCATCCTGAATCATATATTTGGCCGCCCGATCCTTGGTACTCCCCGCAGGATTCAGATATTCTAATTTTACAAGAACTCTTGCCTTTAATTTCTCTTCACGCTCTATCCGGCATATCTCCATGAGCGGAGTATTGCCGATAAACTCTGTCACATTGTTATATATTTTCGACATTTCAGTACCTCCTGCTGTGAATCTTTTCTATAGCATAACATATTTTCTGACTTCATGCTTTCCTTTTTGCAAAAATCAAAGAAAGAATTGACAGGCTCTCCTCCTTTCGCTATAGTAAAGTATAGAAGAATTCAGGCAACTACAGCAGGGAGGTAAGGGATATGGAAGAAACGAAAAAAGTAACCACTGAAAACAGCGAAGAGATCAAAGAGGAAAAGAATCAGGAACTGTCTCCTACCTGGGCAGAGGAAAACATTCAGGATCTGGATGACTTTATCGAATCCCAGGGGATCCACATCCGCCAGTAAAACTATCTTGACCAAATACCAATTTACCGATATAATAGATGTGTTGCCTCAGCGAACCGAATTTCCGGGACAGACCGGCAGCATCTTTGGAGATGTACTCAAGTGGTCGTAAGAGGTCGCACTCGAAATGCGATAGGTCCGCAAGGGCGCGTGGGTTCGACTCCCACCATCTCCGTTAAAAAGGCTGAACATACTGTTGACACAGTATTTTCAGCCTTTTTTCTGTTCATAAGTATAGAGCATCTGTACACCGTCTCGGATCTCGCCATCCATCGCAAGATATAGGTGTTCCTTTTCATCCGGACTTGTTATCCCCACTCCAATCTGATATCCTTCCCGCAGCTGATCTGTAAACGGGATCTGATTCACCGTCTCCACCTCTTTGCCCGGAAGAACCTGCGACAGCTGCAGATTCACATCCTGCCAGTACAGAAGCTCTCCTTGCCGATCATATACATACATGGTGACCGGCCAGTCCCAGTACAAAGGAGCAATCCCCGAATTTTCCCAGGTCATTTTCACATTCAGCCGGTTTTCCCCAAAAGAATACTGTGTGCTAAGCTTTGAAATATAATAACGGTATCCCAGTTTTTCCCGGATCGCCTGAGCTGCATTTCCATCTTTCAGACTGCCTTCAGGGCACTGAGGGCCAAGAAAAGTCATATGGGATTCCCGGATCATACTCATAGTCTCTTCCAGTCGGTCCGTCAGCAGCTCTTCCATCGGATAAAGGCTGGTGAATTCTCCCCCGCATGGAGCCTGCTCCCAGAAATTTTCCATAGGCACATATTCCAGCGGACGCCCCGCCGTCTCAAAGCTTCCACCGTCACGGATCCACTGCATCCACACCTCTGTATCCTCCCTGCTCCCTACCATGTCATTATACAGCCCCAGCGTTCCCTCGGAAGCCATCACATAATTTCGCCGCATGAGCAATCTGGCGTTATGAAAATGATCGGAGTAATCCAGAACATATTCCCAGCAGATTTCCGCATCCGGCATGGGAGGGACTCCCTCTTCTGTGTTGGTGTGCCATTCACCCCAGTGTCCCAGGCTCCCCAGTTCCACATAAGCGACAAAATCATCCTGATTACAATATTCTGCCAGGGCCTGCACTGCAAGACTATGACGCTCACGAAAATACGGATTTTCGTAATCCGGGGAATACCCTTTTCCATAATCCGTATCATAATATTCTCCGTCACCAGTTTTCTCATACAGCCAGTCTGGAATATCCCGATGTCTTTCTTTTCCTGGAATATCACAGAGAAATCTCAGCACGGCGTGTTTGTTCTCCTCTTTCCACTTGGAAATATGATACCTCTCTTCCAATACGTCTACGCGATATTCCCCCGGAGACGGTTCCCACATCTCCCAGGTCAGACCAATATAAACCAGCTTGGAATCCTCGCACTCCTCTGTATTTTCCGCAGGAGGCGCATAGCCAGTCAAGGGACCGTCCAGAGGTTCCTTGTTTTCCTCGAACTCCACACTTCTGTTAAGCTGATACCGATAAGGCACAATATACACCAAAAGTCCGGCAATCGCCAGTGCCAAAACAATCATAACCAGATACGGAATTCTTGTTCGTCTTTCCATATTCTGCTCCTAACCGTGATATTCCCCATTGTACTGGATCAAAGTGACATCTTTCACTCCTTCCACTGCCTGAATCTCCTCCATGAAAACCGTATTGTCTGTACGGCACACCAATTCCAAAGTAAGCTCTGTGAGATCTCCCCGGATCGTTTTGGATTTCAGTTGATGCTTCACCTTATTCAGAATACGCAGGATCTCGTCCCCTGCATCTTCAGACCTATAATGCGCCACCAATATAAAGATCGTTCCGCTCTTCTTCCGGTTGTAAAAGAAGTGGACAATCCCGGTCATAATCACCATAGTAGCCGCTGCCAGAACAGACAGACCGGCGCCCAGCGTGATCCCCACAGAAATGGACCAGAACAGATAGAGAAGATCCATCGGATCCTTAATCGCTGTACGGTAACGCACGATAGACAACGCACCCACCATACCAAGAGAAATCACGATATTACTGCTGATCGCCAGGGTCAGCATACAGCTTAATACCGTCATTCCCACCAAAGTCACCGCAAAAGAACTGGAAAATACCACTCCGCCAAAATAATGTCCGTAGATCATATAGATGCAGACACCGAGTATCACCGCCAGAACCATAGCAATGCCGGCTGTCATCACAAAGTCTGCTGTCAGGCCCTGTCCGCTCATAAAAGATTCCCAGACAGAATTCTTGAAATAATCTCTTATGCTCATCTTCTTGTCCTCCTGTTTGATTTTGAGATTCCCGCCAGCATGTCGGTTCGATAAAAAACTTTTTCATAACAAAGTGTATATTTAGAGATAGCAGAAAACTGCTGCCCGCAAAGGGGGAGAAGTTCTTTGATGACTGCTGGAATCATCTCTGTAAACTTCACCTCAAGAACCATCTGATTCGGTTCCAGAATTCCCATAACCGGAAGCTGTGGATCAAAAATATTGTAATCAAAAGCTCCCCCACGGACATCCTGGTCAAAGGTAATCCGGACATCCCCTTCTCTGCGGGTCAGAGGCGTTCTCTCGTAATCCACAATCACCTTTGGTCTTTGCAGTTTTACCACACATTCATAATAAAACTCCTGGCACAAAGCATAGGGACTGTGAAGCAGAAAGCCATAATCTCCCGCCAGGATCCTATTGTACTCTTCCCTTGTCAAAGGCGCCGAATCTTTGTGAATATAGCTCCCGTTTTTCTTTTTTCGCTCCAGCTTCATTCCCAAATCACTGAAATTGTAAATCCGTATTCTCCACTTCTGACGGTCTTCCACTCCCATAATCTTCTCTTCGTACGCGGAATTCCAATAATCATCAAAATAAAGACTTCGGATCGTATACCGGCCATTTAAAGCATGGTCATCAATCTCCATAAACGGAAGCAGCCTCTTTTTCAGAAGCTCTCCTTCCCACAGAGAAATATAATATTTCCACTCATTCCGGTACACTGGCTGCTGACTTACACAATCTGACATTCTCCTAATCATCCTCACTGTATTCCAGGACAGCTACGCTGCCATCCTCCTGTATATAAAAACAAAGGGTACTGTAACACACACTCCCCTCTTCCGTCCGATAGTACTCATAGGCATCCTGCAGGATCCCATTTTCTCCTGTCGCACGGACTCTCAAAAAATACTGTCCTGCCGGGAGTTCTCCAGCCTCATATCGGTTTTCCCAGATACTGGTTTTTACAATGCAGTCCCGAAAAGAGTAATCTCTTGATAATTCTACCTGGTAAGTGACCGTTCCATCCTCAAACAGGTACCCATCTTCCCAGTTCAAAAGGATCTTTCCATTTTCCCTTTCCGGAGAAAGAATGTGGAACGGCCACACAGACTGTGTGCTTTCCTGATAGTATTCATAATTTTTTTCGATTTCTCCTGCCATATGATCCGCGAGAATCTGATAATCCTCCTCTGTCACCCGCGCAAAGGTTCTGTCTGGCAGTGTGTAGAGATATTTCTGTACAAGAGAACTGTACTCCTGAATTCTGTGGGCAACAGCCTCTTCTGTCAGGTAATGGCTTCTCAAATCTTCCACCGCCTGATCCAAATCCTGACGGCAGGATTCGCTTTTCAGGATGCGGTCAAACAAAACCGTGTCCGTGTAAGTAAAAATTCCATAATCCCAGGATCTTTCATAAGTGTTCTCACGGAAAAATTCATATTCTTCCTTGAGAACGCTGTCATTGTCCCAGGAGATAAAATACCAGCGATCCACGCCTCTTGGACTGTACAGATAATAATTTCCCTTCAGCACGTCCTTATTTCCCATCAAAATATGAAAAGCCATCCAATAATACAGATTTTCCCTGTCAAAATACTTGGTTACCACTTCTTCCACCGGCACTTTGGGATTGTTCACTGCCTCCAGCATCTCAATCACCTTGTCATGCTCTTCGGACCCTTCTATTTCCAGATATCTTTCAAATTCTTCCACATTATATTCCGGATCCGTCGCCAGCCGAAGCTCTCCTTCATGTCTGCCCCAGTCGAAGGAGTCTCCCGCCTGGTAGAAGGAGCCATCACTGTCCAGATTCCGGTTTTTCAGATAAGTGCGGTTCACCTGTTCTACCTGCGTATAGAGACCATAGTCTCGAAACAGTCCCTCTTCTCCCTCAGTCTTATCTTTCACATACAGATGGACGAACTGCGTACGCGCCCCTAGCATCTGCGGGATCTCCTCCATCAGAGAATAAGCAAGGCGATTCTTAAAGCGTACCGGGTCCGCCAGATGTTTGTTCAGAGAAATTGTTTTCTGCTTCTCCCATTTGCCCTTTCCATCTTTAATTTTAATGCGGTAACTTTTCTGCTGCTGGGATGAAGCTCCTTCCCCGCGCAGCTGTACTGTGGCGTTGGCTGCCCGCTCTCCGTAACCGAACTCTCCCCGAACAGGACCTGTGTCGTCTCCAATCTGCAGCACCGCCTCACACTTATAGGGCTCAATTCCCGATTCTTCGTAATAAGTCAATGGATAGCTGTTGACCTCTGTCCAGGTATGATCTGTCCCGTCTTCTGCATTCCCCTTTCCTACAGTCAGATACATGGTAATCACATCTTCCCCGTCCTTATACAGCGCCTTGTTATCCTTCACCTCATAATTTCGGGGATCCTCCGACTCATAAGTTTCATCCTCGCTGACCAGATATTTCTCTTGATCCTGGGAGGGTGCACAGCCAGCAAGACACAACACTATGATTCCCAGAAAAAATGCGTATTTTCTCTTTTTCATATCCTCTCCTCTCCAGCCGAATCCTACTCAGTCTCTATGTAATCCGAGATTGTTCCGTCTTCACTTACCAGGAACACTTTCGCTCCATAAGCTTTTCCTCCATTTTCCATGGAATAGTAATCAAAACAATCCTGCACATAGCCGGACTCATTTCTTGCCTGTACTTTGATATAATACTGTCCCGGCGGCAGCATGGCAAAAGATACTTCCGGAAGAAACAGATCCTCCTCCCGGTGAATTACATCCGCAAATTGCTCATCACGGGCCAGCACAAAGCTATAAGTAACCATCTCACCATTCGGCTCGTAAGAGGCATCCCACTGTACCGTGATCTTGTCTCCTTCCACCATGGGAGTTTCCACAAAAAAGGGCCAGGGTTTTTTCAGGCTGAGCTGGTAATATCCATAGTTTTCCTCCACCTCGCCTGCCAGAGCAGCCACCAGAGTATCATACTGTCCTTCCTCGAAGACGGCATTTTTCTGATCTGGCTGGCGGTACACATAAGGCTTTACCACCTGAGCATACTGTTTTGCCATGTGAGCCACCCGCTCTGCTGTCAGATAATTCGCCCTGAGATCTTCCACTGCCTCAGAAAGCATTTCTCGGTATTCTTCTTCCTGGAAAATCCGTTTAAACAAAGGTATATGCAAAAACTGACTCAGGCCCTGTTCCCACGACTGTCCCTCCTCATAATTTGTCATCCGGTAATGTGTACGGCTAAAAGAAGAATCATGATCCCAGGAAATAAAATACCATTTTTCAGAATTCAGAGGACTGTAAAGATAGTAATTCCGTGATCCCACATCATAATTGCCGGTCAAAATCTGAAAAGCCATCCAATAACAGAGATTCTCCATATCAAAATGTTCCTCCGCCACTTCCTGGATGGGGATAGAATAATCGTTGACCTGTTCGATGGTCTCTAAAAGCTTTGTATGATCATCATTCCCTTTGATCTCCAGATACTCCTCGAAAGCTTTCTCATCGTAATCCGGATCTGTCTTTAATTTTATTTCGTCATAGGGCTGCCACTCAAAAAAATTGATCTTATACAACTGTCCTCGGTTATCCAACCCGTGAGTTTTCAAATAAGTCTTGTTGATCTGCTCCACCTGGGTATAGAGACCATAATCCGTGAAAACGCCGTCTCCCCCTTCTGTCTCATCCTTCACGTAGAGATGAACGAACTGGGTTCGGGCACTCATCATCTGGGGAATTTCTTTCATGAGATCATAAGCCATCTTGTTCCGGAAACGGGTTGGATCACCGATGTGTTTGTTCAAAGCGATGGTCCTCTGCCCTCTCCACTGCCCTCTCCCGTCTTTGATACGGATTTTATAATTCTTCTGTTCTCTCCTGGAAGAAGTCTGCCCCCGGATCTGCACCGTGGCATTGGCTGTCGTCTCCCCATACCCCAGTTCTCCTTCTGTGGGACCGCTGTCATCCCCTACCTGAAGAATGGCTTCGCAGTTATACCGGTCCAACCCTCTCTCCGAATAATAATACGTATCATAAGTATTGATCTCCGTCCAGGTATGATTCGTGTGATCTGATTCATTTCCCGTGCGCACAGTCAGATACATGGTGACCACAGAAGTCTCCTCATCCTGTTCATAGACTGCCTTCTCATCCCTCAGCGTCTCCTCGGCCGAAGTCTCCTCTTTTTCCACAAAAGTGCCCCCGGGTGTCTTTTCCTTTTCTGCCTCAACGGTCTCGGTCTTCCAATTTTTCTCAGTCTCAGAAAATCCGCACCCAGAGATTGCCAGCAGCAAAACCAGCATGACCACTCCCGTAGGTCCCTTATATTTCTTCTTCCATTTCTTTTTGGGAGCCTCGGCTTTCTTTCTGTCTCTCTCATCCAGATAGTCACACAGGCGTGTAAAAATTCCCCGCTCATCATTGGGAAGAAACGATTTCCGGCACAGCAGAAAATAAGGAAGCCGTTTCGTATACCACTCCAGACGCACCCACACAATCAGATAAAAAGACAATCCTCCCAGCAAAAAACCAAGCCCAAAATATTCCACAGCTCCAAAAAGGTTCTGCCAGATTGTCAACGACACACTGACCAGGGCAAAGGCCAGGGTTCCCGCCAGAGCCCCTGTGTAGTCCTCGAAATACAGAAGAATCAACATCATAGAATTGCCCAGGGCATACAGGCCATATCCCACGCATAAAATCCTGTAAATTCCCAGGGAAGTATCTGTAAAGCCCAAAGGTACCTGCTGCAGTATCAGACTTCCCACAACCAGAAACAGTATGGTGGTAATCAGCTGTTTATGTCCGCCAAATGTCAGCTCCCGCTCCAAAATACCGAGCATCTCCTGCTCTGCCTGTTCTATATCCCGGATTGCTCCCCGGTCGTTGAACAAGCTGTAATAGTTTCTGTAAGCAGGATAAAATCTTACCTCCACAGAAGTCACAAAATTGATGGTCGTAATCAAAATAGAAAAAAAGGCGAACAGCGCAGGCACATCATGTCTGGGCGCCCCGTAAAACAAGCCCTCCACCTGAACCCTCAGAGGGCCAAAATACATGATTACCAAATGGGCAAACAAACCAAGATTCAGAAATCCTCCGCATAACGCCAAAGAATGATACCGGTCAAACCAGCGCAGAAATGTGTAACGGCTGCCCTCACTCTTTGGGAAATAGTCCAGAAGCAGTTTATAATACCATACCATCATCACCCCATAGGCAATGATCACACAGAGCAGAAGACTCTTCACACTGCCCCATCCCAGTACGACAAAGACCAGCGCCAGGAAAAACCCCAGCATCAAAGAAACCGCAAACGCCAGCACAATCCCCTGAAAATCTTTCAGGGCTGTCAGATACACCATCTCCGTCCACACCACAATCAGAATCAGAGAAAACCACAGACACAGCATCTGCTCCAGAAAGGAAATACCAGAAAACCACAGAAAAATCTCATACAAAATTCCTCCCGCCACCAGCAGGTAGTGTCAAATACTACCTGTTTTTTTGTTTACAAATCCTTTAGAAACCTTGATTTTAAGGGAATTCTGCAATAAAAAGAGCATTGACCTCCCTTTTCTGGTATAATGTCAATCGCCAAACCAACCTTA
>DXIX01000020.1 GCA_019112635.1 Candidatus Blautia intestinigallinarum
AAATAGGCAATACTATAATCAGATAAATAATTCGACAGCAGAAAAACAGAAATTCGGACAATACAATTATACATATCTGCTTCTTATCAAAGAAGATTTTTCCCTATAGACACAGAAATTTTTACGCCCTCACCCGGGAATAAGAGAGGTGTCCTCAATCGCTGTGAAAAGCCATGGGTTTGTAACGTATTTGCAACAACTTTCCGTGTAACCCCTTGATTTTCCAGTATTTTCGGTTACCCAAACGTTAATCAAAGCGTTTGTGCGCGAATACAGAAGAATTCTTATCCCGGAAGCTATTGCTTCCGGGGTTTTTTTCAAATAAATCTAAATCACTTCTTATTTTTTCTAATAGAAATTCCATGTACGTGTCGAATATAGAAATTAGCAAAAATCCCCGTATAAATCCGAGCAGATGAGTGGATTTATACGTGCCAAATGAGGAAATTGGCAAAAGCACCCGTATAAATCCGAGCAAATGAGAAGATTTGTACGTGTCGAATGAGGAAATTGGCAAAAGTGCCCGTATAAATCTGAGTAAATGAGAGGATTTGTACGTGTTGAATAAGGAAATTGGCAAAAGCGCCCGTATAAATCCGAGCAAATGAGAAGATTTGTACGTGTCGAATAAGGAAATTGGCAAAAGCACCCGTATAAATCGAGGAAAATGGAGAGATTCGTACGTGTCAAATGAGAAAATTAGCAAAAATTCCCGTACAAATCGTAGATAATATACACAAATTTAAGTTGTAAAGGAAAGAAGGAAAGATATATGGCAAATTTTAGGAAAGTCTTGCTAAAGGAACAGCAGAGACTGGAGAAAATTAAAAAGAAGGCCGAGGAACAATTGAAAAATGCGCCTCCGGGTACATTACATATATCCTATAGCGGAAAATATGTTCAATACTATCATAATATAGCGGGGGAGAGAAGGACTTATATTCCCAGGAAGAATGAAAAGTTACCTTTTCAACTTGCACAGAAAGTTTATGACGAAAAAGTGTTAAAATTAGTTAAAAAGAGATTGACACAGATTAGAGAAATTCTCAGCGATTATGAAGACACAGAGATAGAAAAAATTTATCTGAGTGAGATCCCGGAGAGACAGAGGCTGATTCAGCCAATCGAAGTGACACGGGAGGAGAGGGAAAGAAGCTGGATGTCGAAAATGTATGAGCAGAAAGAGTTTGCGGAAAATGCACCTTTCATATGGACAGAGAAGGGAGAACGTGTGCGGTCAAAATCAGAGAAAATTCTCGCAGATTATTTTTATCACAAAAAGATCTTATACCAATATGAACGACCTCTGTATCTGAAAGGATTCGGAACGGTTCATCCGGATTTTACGTTCCTGTCGAGAGAGACAGGAGAAGAAATTTATTGGGAACATGATGGCAGAATGGATGATCCGATATATGCACAGAATGCTGTCAAAAAGATACAGGCATATGAAGAAAATGGGATTTATCCAGGAGAACGTTTGATTCTCACTTTTGAGACATCAAAAGTTGTCCTGAATACACAATTAATCGAGGGACTGGTACACAAATATTTGCTTTGAAAATTAAAAGAAGGAGTTACTCTCCCCGGTGATGTTTGACTAGGAAATAAATCAGACTATACAGAGGGATGAGGCTCAGACCAAGGCAGGGAAAATAAATCTCCTGAGACAGTTTTCCTACTGCCGGATGACTGAGCACACATACAGCTCCAAGACACAGGAAAGCCAGAGCGCTCAAAAAAATTCGAAAAGGAGTCCTGTTCGCTTTTGGCTCAAAAGCATTTTCCTGAAAGCGCTTTCTCTCCAGGATGAAAAGTAGCTCCTGTTCATTTGGCCATCCCTTCCCCAGAAGATAGGTGAGTCTGCATCTGGCTCCGGTGCCAAGTTCTGCCTTGCAGATCAGAATGTAATATCTGGAATATTCCTGTATTTTTTCTACCTGTAGAATCTGAGCAGCTTCATCCCAGGGGGAAAATCCTTCCTGAAGCTGTCGTTTCACTGTCTCAATATTTTTTTGAATGTCCCGGTTCATAGTAAAGTAGCCAAGAATGCCTTTGTTATATGGCACAGTCTGGCGAACATCCAGGACAAATAGCTGATCTCGGGAATCCAGCCAGAAAATGGTAGAATCCAGCTGTCGTCTGCGTCCTGCTCCTATGGCAAGCCACAGGATCAATCCTGCGATAATCACACAGCTCAGTGTGAGAATCACCTCCTTAGGGGCGTTGGGGCGAAGAGCCAGGAAGACGCTTCCTGCCAGGAGAAACAAAGCGAAGAGTAATATGCCAAGGATACTGCCAAAGGATCGCCAGGCATAATGACTTTTGGGTGCGGATGTCTTAGGAGAGGTCCAGATTTTCATTGATTCCTCCCTGCCTTTCTCAAAAATATGATGCCGGCTGATGCCGGCCCGAATTCTGTGTTAAGACTCGAAAGTGAGTCTTGAATTTATTATAGGAAATAAATGGGGAAAAGTAAATGAGAGACCAGATCATTTTGAAAAAAGACAGGAGGATGGACGCTTGTATATCCGCGGTCTGTGTGGTATTCTTTTTCTGACAGTAGAGTGCTGGAAATGGCATGAAGATGAAGAAAGAAATCTTCGGGAAGATACGGGAGAATTTGGCGGCCAATGAAAAGGATTTTGATTGTAGAAGATGACAAAAAATTAAACGATGGAATTCGCCTGGCTTTGAAAAGTGAGTATTCTTGTGCACAGGCCTTTTCTCTTCTGGAAGCGAGAAAACTGTATCGGGAGCATCGTTTTCACCTGATTCTTCTCGATGTGAATCTGAGAGACGGCAGCGGTCTGGAATTTCTGACGGATATTCGAAAAAGGGATAAAATACCAATCATACTGCTCACGGTGAATAAGATGGAGATGGACATTGTGTCCGGCCTGGAATTGGGGGCTAACGATTATATCACGAAGCCATTCAGCCTGATGGTTCTGCGTGCCAGAGTGGGGGTACAGCTGAGGGAGAATATACCAGAAGAGGATGTTTTTCAGGAAGGCGAATTTTTTTTCGATTTTCGAAAGATGGAGTTCCTGAAAGCAGGACGTGTCCTGGAATTGAGCAGAACAGAACAAAAATTGCTGCGCTGTCTGCTGGAACATAAAGGGAGAAGTGTAAGCCGCAGCCAGTTGATTGACCAGGTCTGGCAGGGAGACACGGAGTATGTGGATGAACATGCGCTGACTGTGGCGGTCAACCGGCTGCGGGGAAAGCTGGGGGATGGCCAGAACCCGATTCAGACTGTATATGGAGTGGGTTATACCTGGGTGGGGATGTGAAAAAATGGAGAGAGAACTTTGGATCGCGGCGGGGATTCTCCTGGCGGCTGTTGGCGTCTGCGCAGGTCTGGCGGTCTATTTCTGGAAGCAGAAGAAAAAATTGGGAAATGAGATTCAGGAAATGTTGGAAGATGCCATTGCCGGATGCTTTCGGGAGAGACATCTGGATGAGTCCCAAAGCTCTGTGGTGGAAAACAGCATGTGGCAGTATCTGTGCGGGAGAGAACTGCGGGAGGAAAAGATTCAACAGGAGACCAGGGAAATAAAAAGCCGGATATCGGATCTCTCGCACCAGGCAGTTTTGCCGGTGTCCAACATTCTATTATATTCTCAGCTTTTGGAGGAACAGTTAAAAGAAGAGAATGCAGATACCGCAGAAGAGTTGTCTGTCATTCGGGAAGAGGCCAAAAAGCTGGATTTTTTTCTGGAAGAGCTGGTGAAACTGTCCCGTCTGGAGACCGGAATTATTCAGATACGTGCCAGGAGACAGAAGCTTGCGCCCGTACTGGAGACTGTGAATCAGCAATTTAAACTCCGGGCCCGGCAGAAAGGAATTTTGCTCACAGTGGAAGGGACAGAGGCAGAGGCGGTGTTCGATTCCAAATGGACGGTGGAAGCACTCTCAAATCTTGTGGATAACGGACTGAAATATACGCCAGAGGGTGGAAAAGTCAGGATTCAGACGGTCATACTGCCTTCGATGGTCCGGGTGGATGTTTCAGATACAGGAAGAGGCATCTGTGAAGAAGAACAGGCGGCGATCTTCGGGAGATTTTACCGATCACAGGAAATGTCGGAAAAGCCAGGCATGGGGATCGGGCTGTATGCAGCCAGAGAAATTATGAGAGCACAGAACGGATATATCCAAGTACAGTCACGGCCAGGAAAGGGAAGTGTGTTCTCTGTATATTTTCTTCGTGAGAAAATATCTCAGAACTGAGAGGATTTGGAGACAGGTTTGAGAGAAAATTATGGTATAGTCTGTATAGAAAGTACAGGCTATATTTTTTTGAGTAAGTCTTGAATTTCTGCCAAAGAAGAAAGCTATGCGGGAGGGGGAGATATCATGATTTTATTGGAAACGCGGAATTTGAAAAAAGTTTATGGCGCAGGAGAAACCGCGGTGAAAGCCCTGGACGGGGTGAATCTGAAAGTAGAGAGGGGAGAATTCGTGGCGGTTGTGGGAACTTCCGGAAGCGGAAAAACTACACTGCTGAATCTGATTGGCGCTCTGGATGTCCCCACATCCGGGGAAATCTTTGTGGATCAGAGAAATCTTCAGAAACTGTCCGAAGAGGAACTGACCGTCTTCAGAAGAAGAAAAATTGGTTTTGTCTTTCAACAGTATAATCTGATTCCTATGCTGAATGTATGGGAAAATATCATTCTTCCTCTGAAAATGGATGGAAAACGGATAGACGAGGAGTATATAAGAGAGGTTACCGGTCTTCTGGGACTTGAAAAGCGTCTGCGTCATACACCAGGGCAATTGTCAGGGGGACAGCAGCAAAGAGCAGCGATTGCCAGGGCATTGGCAGCCAAACCAGCGATTGTTCTTGCCGATGAGCCCACGGGAAATCTGGATTCCAGGACCAGCCAGGATGTGTTGGGACTTCTTAAAATTACCGGGGAGAGATTTCAGCAGACCATTGTCATGATTACACACAATGAAGAGATTGCCCAGCTCGCAGACCGCATTGTACGGCTGGAGGACGGCAAAATCAGAATGGAAAGGTGAGAGAATGGAAAAGGATAAAAAATTAGATCTCTCCAGGCGCTTTCTGCAGTGGGATAAAAAGAGTACATGGGCACTCTTTTTAGGATTTACTCTGACGTTTCTTCTCCTGACAGCTATGTTAAGTCTGGTTCACACCAATTTTCATATAGCTGCCATCCAGGCCAAGACAGAATTTACGCCCTCCGACTGTTACATTGACGGCCTGTCAAAGGAACAGCTGAGTCAGCTTCGTGCTGATGAGGACATTCAGTGGATGGGGATTCAGAAAGGGGAACGGCAGCTTTACAGAAAAAATCATCAGAATGTGTTTGTCACAGCCAGCGACCAGGAGGCCATGACTATGATGACCAGAATCTCCCAGGGCAGACTGCCCGATCGGGAGGGAGAGATTGCCGCTGAGAAATGGGTGCTTCTGAATCTGGGAATCGAGCCTGTGCCGAACCAGACAGTGAAAATTGCCAAGAGTGATTCACAGGAAGAGCAGGAGTTTTATCTGACCGGCATTTTGGAGGATATTTATGGAAATAAGCGATACGGCCTGTTGGAGTTATACGAGGCATGTGAGGAGGATGAGAAGGGAGAGTATCTGGCTTATCTGGAGTTCCAAAATGGGGTGAATTACCGGGAGAAAATCAAAGAACTAAAAGATACCTTGCATATCTCAGGGGAGAATATCCGGGAATGTCCCGCCAGAGAAGATTTTCAGAGCCTGTATTTACTGGATGTACAGCTTGTGGCTGTTCTCACGGCAGTCTGCCTTGTGGTGTTTTATGGAATTTATCGGATTGTCGTTACATCCAGGAGAGAACAATATGGAATATTACGTGCAATTGGTATGAAACAAAGCCAGATGCGGAAAATGCTTCTTTTGGAGATTTCCAGAATCTATTTATCCAGTATACTTCCGGGGACATTTGCAGGAATATTGCTGGCAGATTTTGTGATGAAATTGTCAGGAGACCAGGACGTGGAAGTTTATCTTCACAATGAGGCCGTGCGTTTTTGTCTGGTGATTCCGGCGGTTCCGATTCTTGGAAGTATCCTGACGGTAGGTCTTTTGTCTGGAGTGATCGTGTTTTTAACCGGCAGGGCCCTTGGAAGAGACTCTGTGACAGAAATCCTTTCGGGCAGACGGCAAGGTTTTGGAAACTTTGCCAGGGGATTTCTTCTGGAACGGGCAAAAACCAAGACAGGACTTTTGATCCGGATGGGATGTAAATATTTGATCCGGGACTGGAGAAGCAGTATGATGGTTATCCTGACGTTAAGTGTGGGAATGATTTTATTCACTGGCCTTTTTTACCAGGCATATACCAGGAGTATTTACCGGGAAGATACCAGGGAACTGAATTATCTCAATGGACAATATGCCATGAGTATGCTGTATTTTGACCAAGCAGAACAAGGGGTAAAAAGGGAAGATGTGGAAGAGATTCGGAAGATGGAGGAGATCGCGTCAGTGAAGACCAGTGCTTCTGTGCCCATCCGGGTGATCGATGAAGATTCCGTGAAGAGAAATGAAACTTATTATAACCAGCTGCTGGCCCGCCAGGAAGAAATTTACGGGTATGCAGACGCAGGATTTGATGGAAAAAACCAGATTTACAAATCGATGCTCAGCGGATATAACCAGGAAGCGCTGAAAGCGCTGCGAAATTATGTGGTGGAAGGCGATTTTGATCCGGAACATCTGGGTGAGAATGAGGTGATTCTGTCCGTGATGCGGACCGTGGAGGGAGGGCAGACTCCGGGACCGTATTCGGATGGTACTTTGCTCATGGAGTATCATGCGGGGGATCAGATACGGGTGAAATATCGGACTGACCTGGAGACGGGCTCCATGGAATATGAAAAACTGACAGATGTTCAGGCAGCGTATGAATATCGCACATACACGATTGCGGCGGTGGTATCCTTTCCCTATATGTACGACTGTAACCGGAACGTGTATCCGGTCCTGATCACAGAGGATGAGCAGATTCAGAAGATAGCGCCGGACAGCAGTTATCAGTGTATCTATCTGGATGGAAGAAAGAATTTGAGCCCTTCTGAACAGACAATGCTGGAGCGGAAACTGATTCGAATTGCCAGTCAGAATCCGGGAATATCCACTCGCAGTCTCATCGCAGAGATTCGCCAGAACGAAATGTTTTATACCAAACAGATGGTTTATATCTGTGGAATTGCCATTGTATCTTTGATTTTGATGCTTATCTGCGTGGGAAATCAGCTTTCTTATCGGATGCGGATCCGAACTCGGGAAATCAGTATGCTGCGGGCTGTGGGAATGAGTGTGGCCATGGTGAACAGAATTTTTTTATTTGAGAATCTGGTTCTTGGCTTTTTGGCAGCGCTTTTGGCTTATCTGCTGTCCTGGCCGGTTCTTTGGTATCTCTATGAGAGATCCTGGATGCAAGCTTTTCACCACAGGTTCGTCTTCGCTTATCCTGCTTTCACGATGGTGAGCGCGGCAACACTTATCATTTGCATATTGGTTTCCCGGTCTCTTAAGAAAATCTGGAAATCCAGGAAAATTGCCGAAGAGATACAGGCAGGAAGATGAAAAGCGGCGGGAAACTTGTATATTCATTTTGGGTGTGTTATGCTTTTTTCGAAATAATAAGTAAGCATGACAAAGGAGAAATCAGCATGGGACATCTTTATTTTGTGAGACATGGACAGACTGTCTGGAATGTGGAAAATAAAATCTGCGGAGCGACAGATATTGAATTGACAGATATGGGACATGAACAGGCGATAAAAACCGGAGAAGAGATACGTAGGCAAGGGATTCAGATCGATGAAATTTTGTATTCCCCTCTTGTGAGAGCGGCGGAAACTGCCAGACATATTTCTGAGGTGACCGGTATTCCAAGACGGATGGAGATCCGGCTGAAAGAACAGAATTTTGGAAAATATGAATCTACACCCCGGGACGGCGCAGAATTTGCAAAAGCAAAAGAAGTGTTTGCCTATCGATATGACGGTGGGGAGTCGATGCTGCAGCTATGCCAGAGAATTTATAATCTGTTGGATGATCTGAGAGTGAAAGCAGATCAGAAAACGTATCTTCTGGTCGCTCACAATGGTATCGCCAGAGCAGTGAACTCTTATTTTTTTGATATGACCAATGAAGAGTTCGCACGGTTCGGGCTGAAAAACTGCGAGGTACGAAGATACGATTTCTGATTGATTTTAAATCTTAGATGACTTTCAGACCTCTTCCCACCAGCATGATGAAATCCTGAACATTTGTCACGATAGTGGTAGCTGACAAACTGCCCCGGTCAAGAAGCTTGTTTACCACAAATTCATCTGCGTCCACGGTGTAGAGGAATACCGGGCGGACGGTGCCATCCTCCAGTACCCGGTAGGACGGAGTCATATTTCCGGTGGCTATGGTGTGAAGCATGGTGGCAAGACAGATGACGGTGGTCGCTTTTTTCACCATGTTTCGCATGGCTGTCTGGCCATCATAGGCATTGCCAATGACTTCCGGCAGCGGGCCGTCGTCACGGATGGAACCTGTGAGAACGAAAGGAATATTCTGTTTTACACAGCTGTAGATAATTCCGTTGTCAATCTTGTAATCTTCTATGAACTGAGGAATGGAGCCGCTTCTGCGCACCCGGTTGATCACGTCCAGATGGTTGTAGTGGCCGTTAGTCTGAGATCTCTGGGTGTAGATATCCTGACCGAGAGCTGTGTGGAACATAGCACCTTCCAAGTCATGAGTTGCAAGGGCATTTCCTGCCATCAGTCCATCCACATAGCCGTGTTCCACCATGGCCTGCATGGCATTGCGGGCGTCTGCGTCAAAAGCAAAAGCAGGTCCCATAACCCATACAATATTTCCATGTTCCCGCTCATAATTCAGCAGCTCAAAGAGACGGTCATAGTCTCTTGCGTAGGAAGTCTCACGGCTTCTTCCCTGACGGAACACGAACTGATCATCCAGACTGTCATTGGGATTTTCAAAACCTGTACTGTGCAGGTAAATTCCCTGTTCCGCATTTTCTGTACGACCCAGAATCACCTTGTCTCCGATTTCCAGGTTACGGTTCTCCACCACATGAAGTTCCCCGTCATCTCCCAGCACCACACTGGAATCCATTCGGCTTTCTTTGGCCAGCTTCCATTCTCCGTTAATCTTAAAATACTCCGGGTACATGGAAGTGCTGTGGTAATTCTCCGGAGCTACGCCTTTGATCACAACGCTGGCCCAGGACGCGTCCGGCGCCTGGGTAAACATAGGCTTTGTAAAATCTGGTTCTCTATATTTTGGTAATTCGAACATGTCTGTTATCCTTTCTTTTTTCACTTTTTTCTTAACGTCTGTACACACATTCTCCATCTATGTAAGTCTGTTCCACACAGATCTGATCGATGCGCTGGGGATCTACTGTGAGGATGTCCTCGCTCAGGACGATGAAGTCTGCGTGATAGCCCGGGGTGATCATTCCCATCTTTTGAAAGCCTGCGGCAAAGGCAGATTCTCTGGTGTAGAGCTTGATGGCAGTCTCGATATCCACTGCCTGCTCCTGGCCGCAGTCTGTACCGTCATAGGCTGTCCGGGTGACAGCTTCTTTCAGACCCGGGAAAGGATCTGAAGGGTCTGCCCAGAATGTGGCCGGTGCGTCTGTGGAGAAAGCAAGGTGTACCTTGCTGTCCAGAATATGACGGATCGGATAGCACTCCTTCAGCCAGTCAGCACCCAGGTTCTTCAGATAACTTGCACTTTCCGCATAGGCAAAGATCGGCTGTGTCACAAATGCGATGCCGTGCTGTGCTGCTTTTTGGATACTGTCTTCCGTAGGATCGGTGACATGCTCAATCCGCACATAGGGGGTTTGGTCTAAGGTCCAGCTTGTTTCCTGGCTGGCCCGGTCTACCATCCGGCGGATGGCGTTGGCGCCCATGGCGTGCATGGAGAGCTGACAGTGATGAGATTTGCAGAAAGCGATGGCACTTTCCATCAGCTTGTCATCGCAGACAGAGATGCCGAATTCGTCGTCTGATCCGAAATAAGGGCGGTTCATCCATGCAGTTCTGCCGGAGATACTGCCGTCACCGATCAGTTTTAACCCGGCGGCAAAAATCTGACGGCTTTTGTCCATAGCTTTTTTTGGAATATCAAAGGAAGGATCTTCATCAAAGAAATCCCACATATAATAGACACCGACTTTCTGCCGGAATCCTTGGCGGGCTGCTTCCTCATAGATAGGAATATTATCGCTGGAATTTAAATTTCCCATATCACAGATGGCGGTGATTCCCTGGGAGTTCATCAGCTTTCCCAGATCCAGAAGGTTCTGTACTTTCTGTTCTTCTGGTTCCAGGGGAAGCAGGGATGCCATAAGGCTGCTTGCGTTTTCCTTTAAGACGCCAGTGGGTTCCCCGTTCTCGTCTCTCTCAATCTCTCCGCCCTGGGGATCTGGCGTGTCACGGTTGATGCCTGCCAGTTCCAGCGCTTTACTGTTGACACAGCGGATATGAGCGCAGGTGCGCATGATGGAGACTGGAGAGTCGCTGCAGCCCCGGTCCAGATCATAGCGGTTGGGAGAACGTTTTTCTGCCAGCCCCTGTTCATCGTAGCCCCATCCTTCAATCCATTTGCCTGGGCCCTGTAGATCTCTGCAGTCTTTGACCGCCTGGACCAGATCTTCGATGGAATTGATCTTTGGCGGCATGGCAGTGATTTTTTTTCGAAAATCTGCCAGCATCACAGGGTGCATATGGGAATCCACGAAACCGGGAATGACACGTTTTTGGCCCAAATCAACCACGGTTCCCTCACAGGACGGGCGGTCAGCTTCCCATCCGACCCATTGGATGGTGCCGTCTTTTACAATCATGGAATCTCCGTAGAGATTGCTGTCATCTGCTGTGAAAATTTTTCCGTTTACAAAGATATAAGTGTTTGTATTGCTCATTTTACTCGCTCCTTTATTAACATCATATCAGAAATTTTGCGGGTTTTACAGTCTTTTTGTCATAAAAATATCAGGTTTGAACAGGCAGAGGATGATGTGGATTAGCGGTTGCATATTGTTGGAAAAAGTGGTAGCATAAATATACATTTTGTTCGAATAAATATACTTACCGGGCATATTTGCAGGTAGGCTGCGCAAATCCCGCAGATTAACCTGCATGATGCCCCGTCAGGGTAATCCTGGCATAAGAGAGAGGAAGCAGATATGAATAAATTCTCAGAGAAAATCAAGAGACGCGCACAGGAGCTTCAGGAGCAGATCGTAAGAGACAGAAGAGCTCTTCATCAGATTCCGGAGATCGGAATGGATCTTCCCAGGACATGCGCCTATGTGGAAAAGCAGCTGGATGAGATGGGCATTCCGTGGAAGGAGTGCGGCGGAGAACTTCCGGGGAAGATGACACAGGATTTTGTGGAAGCCGGCTTTCCCAAAATGGAGAGAGCTGTGGGAGTGACTGCAGTAATCGGAAAAGGCAGTCCCTGCATTTTGCTCCGTGCAGATATGGACGCGCTTCCAATTCAGGAAGAGAACGATCTGGAGTTTAAATCCTGCAATGGGCTGGGGCATATGTGCGGTCATGACAGCCACACGGCTATGCTGCTTGGAGCAGCCCGGATTTTAAAGGAGATGGAAGAGGAGCTTCCGGGAACGGTGAAGCTGATGTTTCAGCCCGGGGAGGAGACCGGGGCTGGCGCCAGAATGATGGTGGAATACGGAGCTTTGGAAAATCCGAAAGTGGATGCGGCCTTCGGCATGCATGTACAGTCTGTGGATGAGACGGGAAAAGTGGGATATTCCACTGGAGTGAATTCGGCTTCTCTGGATACGTTTATTTTGAAAATCAAAGGAAAGGGAGGCCACAGTTCCCAGCCACAGCTGTGTGTGGATCCGCTGATGATTATGAATCAGGTTTATCAGGCAGTGAATCTTCTGGTAACCAGAGAGACTGATCCGGCTGCGATGGTGGCTCTGACTTGCGGTGTGGCAAAAGGCGGCACGGCGGTGAATATCATTCCAGAGGAGGCACAGCTTCATATCGGAGTGAGAACTCTGAATATGGAAGCGGCTGAACATCTGAAAAAGAGAATTCCGGAAGTGATCGACCACTATGTGAAGGCCTGGAGAGGGGAGTATGAGATCACTGTCTTCCACACTCCGTGTACATACAGTGACAGGAATCTATGTGAGGAATTGGTGCCGGCGATCGCACAGATTGTGGGAGAAGAACAGATTCATGAGATTCCACCGATGTCCGGGACGGAGGATTTTGGGTACTTCACACAGCAGGTGCCGGGGATGTTTGCGTTTATCGGAGCGGGAAAACCAGGAAATGCCCCTTTGCACAATGCGCACATGATTCTGGATGAGAGTGTTCTCAATCTTGGAGCTGCGGTCTACGCCAATGCGGCGATGTCCTGGCTTATGAGACACAAAGGGGAAGGAGAGAGAGAAAATGAGTGAGAAGACAAAAGCAAAAAAAGGATTTCACATGCCCCATGTGTTTATTATTCTGTTGTTAATTATGTTGTTTGTAGTGATATTATCTTATATCATTCCCAGCGGTTCTTATGAGAGAGTGACAGATGAGGCGACAGGGATTTCGGTAGTGAATCCGGATACATTTACCTATGTGGAGAATGAGACACCAATCACATTTATGGATTATTTCGAGGCTGTTTATCAGGGCTTTGTGAACGGTGCCACTATCATGGGAACTCTGTTTATCAGTTCAGGCATTATCTATCTTTTGGAAGTCAGCGGAGCATTCGGAGCCGGAATCTCTGTGATTTTGCAGAAGACGAAGGGCCGGGAGTTCTCTGTGGTCTGTATTTTTTACACGATTTTTGTAATTTTTGGTGTTCTCGGATATGGCGAGGCAGCTTATCCTTTTTACCCATTGGCGGTGACCATTGGATTTGCTCTGGGCTATGACCGGATGGTGGGGACAGGACTTGCCATCGTCGGAAGCACGGTGGGATTTACCTCCGGGTTGATGAACATGTTTACAACTGGTGTAGCCCAGCAGATTGTGGGGCTGCCTATGTTTTCCGGAATCGGCTTTCGCGCGGTAGGACTTGTGGTCTTTTACATAATTGGCTTGATCGGACTTTATACCTATTGCAGGAAGATTAAAAAAGATCCGGAGAGCAGTCTGGTGCGGGAAGAATATTTGAATCAGGCAAAAGAGGTGGAATCCGGCTATGAGGAGCAGATGACACTCCCGCGGATTTTGGGACTTCTGGCTTTTCTGGCAGTGATCATCATTCAGGGATTTGGATGTATCCGTCTTGGATGGTCTTTTGCGCAGATTGCCGCCCTCTATGTGATTTTTGGAATTGTTCTGACCTTGATTTTCCGAATCGGTCCCAGTGAAGCGTGCCAGCTCTTCTGCCAGGGAGCGACGAGAGTCTTTGGCGCGGCCTTTGCCGTAGGTCTTGCCCAGTCTGTGGTTGTTCTGATGAATCAAGCCTGTATCATGGATACGATTGTCCATGGAATGTCTGTGCTTTTGGAGAACAAGGGAGCGATCTTCGCACTTCTGATCATCTTTGTATTTGTGACTTTGTTTAATTTCCTAGTTGTGTCGGGAAGCGGCAAGGCAGTCATCATTATGCCGATTTTGCAGCCGCTGGGAAAGATTCTGAATATCAATCAGCAGGTGCTGGTGCTGGCTTATCAGTATGGAGACGGCATCACAAACAGTTTCTGGCCGGGAAGTTCTCTGGTTCAGCTGTCCATGTGCGGTGTGGATTACGGCGCCTGGATTAAATTTTGCTGGAAGACATATCTGTCTTTCATTGTGAGCGCTTTTATTCTGATTATGATCTCCTATGGAATCGGATATGGGCCATTCTGATAAATGTTTTGCTTTGCATTTCTATGGAAAACGGGATGCGGTACTTAAATTTTCTAAGTATCGCATCCCGTTTTTTGGCGGAATTTTTATCATAGCGGACCGTATCACGCGAGACGTCTGCGGACAGCGTTATCCTGGAAACGGAAGTAATCAGGTCTGTGACGGGATTGGGTAAACTCAAACATAACTCCGTCACTGTTATAAGTCTGGCTGGAGATGACGGCCATACAATTGTAGGCATTCACATCCAGGTGCAGATACTTTTCATCGATCTGCGTGATTTTTTCCACAGTGATGACTCGCTTGCTGTTGACAATGGTCATGTGCAGCTCGTTTTCCAGATAGTCATAGATGGATCCCTGAGCGATTTCGGGAGTGAGTCCCGGCACAGCTTCTTTGAGAAAATAATTATGATTGATGATCAGGGGTTTCTCATCCAGAAAATGAAGCCGCTGCAGATAATAAAGTTCCGATCCCACCGAGAAGCCGGTGCGCCGTGAGATCTTCTCATCCGCAGTGATTTCTATGAAGAATAGAACTTCGGTACGGCCTTTCTTATGGTTCCGCAGAGAGGATTCTTTGAAAGATTCGATGCCTCCGATGGTATAGGAGGTCTGTTCCACAGGCTGGTAGATGTTGCGGACTCCCTTGCCCTGCATGGTCTGAACATAGCCATCCTCCACCAGTTGGCTGATGGCTCTGCGGACAGTATTTCTGGAACAATTGTAGGTCTGGATCAGAGAATTCTCTGAGGGAAGTAATTCCTGGTACTGAAAGTCATCCTCTTCAATCTTTTGTTTTAAGTCTTTGTAGATTAGCAGATATTTACTTTTGGGCACGGTATAACACTCACTTACTTGATAAAATTTGTTTGCTGTTTCATAAATTTAATTATATAAGGAAATACTTAAAAGTCAAGAAAAAAGTATTGACATGTTTAAACAAGTATGATATAACTTGTTTAAACAAGATAAAACGTATAAGGAGACGATGACATGGGCAAGTATGAAAATGATGTCAAACGGTTGTTGGATACGGTTGGCGGAAAAGAAAACATCCAGGCAGTATCCCACTGTATGACCAGAATGCGGTTTGTGCTTGTGGATTCCAAGAAGGCGGACGAGAAGGCCATCGAGGATATCCCAAGTGTCAAGGGAACATTCACGCAGGCGGGTCAGTTTCAGGTAATTATCGGTAATGATGTGGCGAATTTCTACAATGAATTCACCTCATATGCCGGTATCGAGGGAGTCAGCAAAGACGCAGTGAAGGCGGCTGCGAAGACCAATCAGAATCCTCTGCAAAAGATTATGGGCACTTTGGGCGAGATTTTCGCACCTTTGATTCCGGCCCTGATCTGCGGCGGTCTTGTGCTTGGTTTTCGAAACGTAATTGGTGAAATTAACTTTTTCAATGACGGAACACAGAGTCTGGCAGATATTTCCCAGTTCTGGGCAGGCGCTTACAATTTCCTGTGGCTGATCGGTGAAGCGGTATTCCACCTATTGCCGGTGGGTATTGTCTGGTCGATCACAAAGAAGATGGGAACAACTCAGATCCTGGGTATTGTTCTTGGTCTGACACTGGTATCTTCACAGCTGCTGAATGGTTTCAGTGTATCTTCCACCCCGGTGGATGAGATACCGGTATGGGATTTTGGATTTGCACAGGTTGAGATGATCGGTTATCAAGGACAGGTAATCGCGGCAATGATGGCCGGTTTTGTCCTGGTATATCTGGAGAAATTCTTTAAGAAGATATGTCCGGAAGTAATCAGTATGATTGTGGTTCCGTTCTGCTCTTTGGTTCCGGCAGTTATTATCGCGCATACCATCGTGGGACCGATTGGCTGGACGATTGGAAATGCCATTGGAAATACTGTTTACGCAGGACTTACTTCCAACTTCCGATTCCTGTTCGCAGCGGTATTTGGACTTTTGTATGCGCCTCTGGTTATGACTGGTCTGCATCATATGACCAATGCCATTGACTCACAGCTTCTGGCTTCACCTTCCAAGAGTACAATTCTGTGGCCGATGATCGCATTGTCCAACATCGCGCAGGGCTCCAGTGTTCTGGCAATGTCCGTACTGCAGAAAAAGAATGAGCGTGCACAGCAGGTGAACGTGCCGGCATGTATCTCCTGTTATCTGGGTGTAACAGAACCTGCTCTCTTCGGTGTGAACTTAAAATATGTATTCCCGCTGATATGCGGTATGATCGGATCTTGCTGCGCAGCTATGATTTCTGTAGGATTCGGTGTGGAAGCACTGAGTATAGGTGTCGGCGGCCTTCCGGGAATTCTGTCAATCAAACCGCAGTTTTACCTGATCTTCCTTCTCGCAATGGCAGTCGCAGTGGTGATTCCCTTTGTTCTGACTTATATTGTGGGAAGCAGAAAACTCAGCGCAGAGGCCAGAGGACTTGTAGCTCCGGAAGAAAAAAGCGCTCCTGTCGAGGAAAGCAGCGAAGTTACGGCTCCGGCAGTGAACGAGGTAGAGGGAACTTTGGAATTGAAAGCTGCTCTGAGCGGTAAAGTCATTCCGCTGGATGAAGTACCGG
This sequence comes from Candidatus Blautia intestinigallinarum, assembly GCA_019112635.1. Lineage (GTDB taxonomy): Bacteria > Bacillota > Clostridia > Lachnospirales > Lachnospiraceae > Blautia_A > Blautia_A intestinigallinarum. Next base: position 16,447 of record DXIX01000020.1, read on the forward strand.
ATGAGGTATTCTCCCAGCATGTCATGGGTGACGGACTGGCAATTGAGCCGACAGACAATACGGTGGTTGCACCGGCCGACGCTCAGGTTACGGTTGTCATGGACGACAGCAAACATGCCTGCGGTCTGGCTTTGGCAAAGGGTATGGAACTTTTGATTCATGTCGGAATCGATACAGTGGATATGAATGGAGACGGATTTGAACTGTTTGTGAAAGCAGGAGATACGGTTCACGCAGGTGATCCGCTGATCAAATTTGACCCGCAGAAGATTAAAGCAGCAGGACATCCGACTACGACGGTTGTCATTGTGACAGAAGAAGGAGATGCCAAAGATATTCAGTATCTGACCGGTATGGATGCAGCAGCAGGAAAGACAACGGTTATCACGGCAGAATAAGGCAGCAAAATAGGAGAAATTTTATCAGGAGAAATTTTGCAGAAAGGAAATGGTAGATAGTTATGACAGATTTCAGGAAAAGTGTTGTATATCAGATTTATCCGAAATCCTTTTATGATACCAACGGAGATGGTCTGGGAGACTTAAGAGGAGTAATTGAGAAGCTGGATTATATCAAAGAACTCGGTGTGGATTATATTTGGCTCACACCGTTCTACATCTCTCCTCAGCGGGACAACGGCTACGATATTGCGGACTACTACCATGTGGATCCCCGTTACGGAACGATGGAGGATTTCGAAGAGCTGGCTGCAGAGGCGAAGAAGAGAGGAATCCGTCTGATGCTGGACATGGTATTCAATCATACATCCACGGAGCATGAGTGGTTTCAGAAGGCTTTGCAGGGGGATCCGAAATACAAAGATTATTATATTTTCAAAAAGGGGAAAGAACCTGGAGTTCCTCCCACGAACTGGGAGAGTAAATTCGGGGGAAATGCATGGGAATATGTGGAAGACCTGGATGAGTACTATCTGCATCTGTTCGATGTGACACAGGCAGATCTGAACTGGGAGAATCCGCAAGTGCGCAAAGAGGTACAGGAGATTATAAAATTCTGGATTGGAAAGGGTGCCGGCGGATTCCGGTTCGATGTGGTCAACCTGATCAGCAAAGGAGAGTTCAAGGACGATTACGAGGGAGACGGCCGCCGTTTCTACACAGACGGTCCGAAGATACATGAATATCTCCGGGAGCTGAATGAGGCCACTTTCGGGACAGACGCAGAGTTGGTGACAGTTGGCGAGATGTCCAGTACCACTTTGGAAAACTGCTACCATTATGCCGGGGAAGACGGCAAAGAGTTGTCTATGGTGTTTAGTTTCCATCACTTGAAGGTGGATTTCATGGGAAATGAGAAATGGGTGATTGTACCTTTCGATTTCCAGAAATTAAAAGATATCATCTTTGACTGGCAGGTGAAGATGGCAGAGCACAAGGCATGGAATGCGGTATTCTGGTGTAATCATGACCAGCCGAGAGTTGTCTCACGTTTCGGAAATGTGAAGAATTACTGGAAAGAGTCCGCGAAAATGCTGGGAACAGTGGTTCACTGCCTGAGAGGTACTCCTTATATCTACCAGGGAGAGGAGCTGGGAATGACCAATCCGGGATTCACCCGAATTGAGCAGTATAAGGATGTGGAGAGTCGGAATCACTTCCGCATCCTCCAGGAGAAAGGTCTGAGCGAGGAGAACGCTTACCAGATTCTTCAGATTCACTCCAGAGACAACAGCCGTACACCAATGCAGTGGGATGAGACCAAAAACGCGGGATTTACCACAGGCGATCCGTGGATCGAGGTCACAAAGAACCACAGCTACATTAATGCGAAAGCAGAGCTGGAGGATCCGGATTCTATTTTCCAGCACTATAAGAAACTGGTTCAGCTGAGAAAAGATTATGACATCATTGCCTATGGAGATATCGAACCTCTGGATCAGAAGAACCCGTCTGTGTTTGCTTACCGCAGAACTTATCAGGGAGAAGAGATGTATGTGATCAATAACTTCTACGGAAAAGAGGTTACCTGGAAGGCAGATAAAGACCTGACAGAATTTTGCGTTCTTCTGAGCAATTACCAGGACACCATGATTCATGGCAATCAGGTTACATTACGGCCCTATGAGAGCATTGTTCTCCATAAAAAATAAAGCCAAAAGTTTTCGATGACAGAAGACATGAAAAAGGCAGCAGATGATGCCCGGTATGTGCAGATGTCATGGAAAGCAGGGAAGAAGACGAGTGGGAGACGAAAAGTTTCCTGCCCGTCTTTTTCTGTTGGGAGGAAATTGTGAATAAAAAGGGGAAAATCCGTACATAATGTGGATAGGAAAAAATTGATAAGGAGATCTGAGTATGGCAGTTGAGTTTAAACACAGTGAGACAAAAGACAATCTGATGAGAGCGTTTGCCGGGGAAAGCCAGGCGAGAAACCGCTATACCTTCGGTGCTGCTCTGGCGAGAAAACAGAATCAGGCAGCAATTGCGCAGATATTTCTATACACAGCAGATCAGGAGAAGGAACACGCAGAGATTTTCTATAATCATCTGAGAGAACTGGCCAAAGAGAGCATTCATGTGGACGGCAGTTATCCGGTGGATCTCACGGAGGATCTGGGGGAACTCCTTCGGATGGCACAGCACAATGAATATAAAGAACATGACGAAGTCTATCAGAGCTTCGGGGATAAGGCGATGGAAGAAGGTTTCCAGAGGGTAGCCCATTCATTTTATCAGATTGCAAAGATCGAAAAATTCCACGGAGACCGGTTTGGAAAGTTTGCGCAGTGGATGGAGGAGAATAAGCTTCATGTGTCCGGTGTGAGTCAGGGGTGGATCTGTCTGAACTGCGGACACATCTACATGGGTGAGAGTGCTCCGAAAGTCTGCCCTGTCTGTGAACATGACCAGGGATATTTTATCCGTCTTGAGCTTTCACCTTTCGCAGGACCTCGTCAGGAATAAACAAAAAAGAGACCATTGCGTACTCCCCAGCTTTTTGAAAAGTCAGGGGTCTGCAGGAAATGGTCTCTTTTTCTTTTATTGTTGTGCGCCGGCAGCGGTCAGGACATTATTTCCCGAAATAATCAATCTGCATGGCATGTCTTACTTTGTATAGGGTCTCAGCAGCAACGGCTTCCGCCTCCTGACTGCCTTTTTGAAGAATTTCCATGATATAAGGAATGTCTTTGGCGTATTCTTCACGGCGGTTTCGGATAGGCTCCAGAGTCTCCTGGAGAACATTATTCAGGAATTTTTTAACTTTTACGTCTCCAAGTCCGCCGCGCTCATAGTGTGCCTTTAACTCAGCGAGATTTGCGTATTCCGGCAGATATCTCTCAAAGTGCTCGTCCTGGCAGAATGCATCCAGATACAGAAAGACTGGATTATCCTTTGTATTGCCCGGATCAGAGACTTTCAGATGGTTCGGGTCGGTGTACATTCCCATAATCTTGGTCTGGATCTCATCGGGCTGATCAGCAAGATAAATACAGTTTCCGAGAGATTTGCTCATCTTGGATTTGCCGTCTGTGCCGGGGAGACGGAGACTTGCAGCATTGGAAGGAAGAACTGCCTTTGGTTCCACCAGAGTTTCTCCGTACAGATGGTTGAAGCTTCGCACAATCTCCCGGGTCTGTTCGATCATGGGGAGCTGGTCTTCTCCAACAGGTATAGTATCTGCCATGAATGCTGTGATGTCTGAGGCCTGACTCACCGGATAAGTGAGAAAGCCCATGGGCAGGCTCATTTCGAAATTACGAAGTTTGATCTCTGCCTTCACGGTAGGGTTGCGCTCCAGTCTTGAGAGTGTTACCAGATTCATATAGTAGAAAGTCAGTTCTGTGAGCTGTGGAATTTGAGACTGAATGAAGATCGTTGTCTTCTCGGGATCGAGTCCGCAGGCCAGGTAATCCAAAGTTACCTCGGTGATATTGGAACGGACTTTGGCAGGATTGTCAAAATTATCGGTTAATGCCTGAGCATCTGCAATCATAATGAAGATTTTGTCGAATTCTCCGCTGTTCTGGAGTCTCACCCGCTCACGCAGTGATCCCACATAGTGTCCCACGTGCAGCCTGCCGGTGGGTCTGTCTCCTGTAAGAATAATTTTTGCCACGATTTTCTCCTCCTTATATAAAAAAATCCCTTGATCTTTTGATCAAGGGCGTAATATACGCGGTGCCACCTTGTTCAGTCATTTCTGACCCTCATACGGATATAAAAATATCCTGTGCGTTTACGGTGCACGGCCGTCGGCATATTTCGTGCCGCCCTCAACAGTCCATATTACACGGCCGACACTGCATAGCTTCCACCCTCCTATGCTCGCTGGGAGTACATGTCCGTCTTTTTTCTGCGTCAACGGTTTTTTTTCATTATAGCAATTCTCCCATATTTGTCAAGAGCAGCACCTGATGGAAGTTGGCTTGAATCAGTCAAAGGTTAGTCTGGACTTGTCTTTTCAGTTCTGCTAAGATGGGAGATAAATCTGTGTGAGAATGCAGGCTGACAGAAGAAGGGAGATAGAAAGATGACAGATTTTCTTGTCAGACATTTTGTGAAAAATTATCAGGAAGTGGAGAATGCGGCAGTACGTACGGCTTATGGTGTGTTTGCCAGCATTGTGGGGATTCTCTGTAATACCTTTCTTTTTTGGGTAAAATTTGTGATTGGGCTTGTGCTGAACAGTGTGTCTGTCACTGCGGATGCTTTTAACAATTTATCAGACGCAGCATCCTCTGTGATCAGCTTTATCGGTGTCAAAATGGCCGGAAAACCAGCGGATAAAGAGCATCCCTTCGGACACGGCAGAATTGAATACATAGCGGCTTTTGTGGTGTCCTTCCTGGTGCTGGAGGTGGGAATTACCTTTCTGAAGGATTCCATCGGAAAAATCCGTAATCCGGAAGTCTTGAATTTTCAGATTGTATCAGTGGTCATTTTGCTTTTGTCTGTGGGAGTCAAGCTATGGCTGGGAATTTTCAACCGGCGGCTGGGGAGAAAGATTGATTCCAAAGTGATGATGGCAGTATTTACCGACTCAATTGGCGATGTGATCACGACAGGAGCCACGATCATTTCCGTGGTTTTCTTCGGGCTTACGGGAATTAACATTGATGGTATCGTGGGATTTTGTGTGGCACTGGTTGTAATCTGGGCAGGAATCGGCATTGCCAGAGATACCCTGGAACCTCTGATTGGAGAGGCCATTGATCCGGAAATGTGTGAGAAGGTTAAAAGTTTTGTGGAGTCTTATGATGGAATTGTGGGAACCCATGACCTGATTATTCATAACTACGGGCCGAATAAAAATATGGCGTCTATTCATGCGGAAGTGCCAAACAACGCGGATATCGAGGAGGCTCATGAGCTGATTGACCGGATAGAGAGGGATGCAGCGAGAAAGCTTGGCATGATGCTGGTCATTCATATGGACCCTGTGGAGATGCAGAATGAACATATCATGCAGATGCGCCGGCAGGTGGAGGAAACCCTGGCACAGATTGATGACAAATGCAGCATCCATGATTTTCGGGCAGTCAATGGAGAGAATCAAATAAATCTGATCTTTGACATGGTAGTTCCTTTTGGTTATACAGAGGAACAAAAAGCTGAGCTTCAGAAGAAGCTGACGGAGAGACTGCGGGAGGCGGACTGCCGTTATCACTGTGTGATTATGATGGAACACAGCTATGTCAGCTGAGACTGGCGGATTTATAATAGGATAATTGGTGAAAAGTGGACAGATCTTTGTCCACTTTTTTTTGTCAGAGGGGGAAAGTTTTCTGTTAAGGAAAAACACTCTGCAAAAAAAGTTTGAAAGTCCTGGACATGGATGATATATTATAGTATAATAATGATATCAAAATAATATCATCTTTCCGTGGGAGGAGGAGTCAGAATGGAAGAGAAAAATAAGACAGAAGAGAAAGTGTTAAAAGCGGCTTCCGGCATGATGATGTTGGTTCTGGGGATTCTCATGATTCTTGTGTCAATTCCCCTGATCGTTGCAGGATGTGTATGGAATTTTCTGGTCCAGAGTGTGATAGTCAGTGTGGTTCTCCTTGTTTTGGGAATCATCGTATTGTGCGGACTGAAGATTCTGCAGCCGAATGAAGCGTTGGTGCTGACTTTGTTCGGCAAGTATTATGGAACCTTATACAATGCGGGATTTTATTGGGTGAATCCTTTCTGCGAGGCAGTCAATCCCACAGCGGTATCCAAAATGCCGGAGAAACCCAAGAAGAATACGCTGAGCAGCGGCGATATTTCTCTGGAGGGGATTCCTCACACTTCGAAGAAGGTCTCTCTGAAAAAGATGACCTTGAATAATAAGAAGCAGAAAGTCAATGATGCCATGGGAAATCCGGTGGAGATCGGAATTATTGTGATTTGGTGTGTAAAAAACGCCACCCAGGCAGTGCTGAATGTGGAAAACTATATGGAATATCTCTCCATTCAGTGTGACGCGGTCACCCGGAACGCAGCGAGAAACTATCCCTATGATACCAATGACGAGTCGGACGAGAAGACCTTAAGAGGCAGCAGCCAGGAGATTGCGAGCATTATGCAGAAAGAACTCCAGGAGAAGGTAAAAGACGCAGGTATTGAGATCATGGATGTGCGGATTACGCATCTTGCCTATGCACCGGAGATTGCGTCGGCGATGCTGCAGCGCCAGCAGGCTACGGCGATCATTGATGCCCGTCAGAAGATTGTGGAAGGTGCCGTAGGCATGGTGGAGATGGCGTTGAATCAGTTGAGCGAGAATCAGATTGTGGAACTGGATGAGGAGCGGAAAGCCGCCATGGTCAGCAACCTGTTGGTGGTACTGTGCGGAAATAAAGATGCTCAGCCTATTGTAAACAGCGGTTCGATCTATTAATATAGAAGATAAGGAGGGAGGCAGATGTCGGAAGAAAAGACTAAGGATAAGGCGAAGAAGCAAATTCCACTGCGGGTATCTGCCAGTCTTTATCGGGAAATTGCTCAGTGGGCGGAAGATGATTTTCGCTCGATCAACGGACAGATCGAATATCTGTTGACAGAATGCGTGAAACACCGCAAGAAGAATTATAAAGAGTGAACTTTGTATCATAAGAGGTTTCTGACAGAACAGGAGCGGCCGCATCAGATGTGCGGCCGCGCTTTTTACTTTTTATAATAAGGGAAGGTAGTGTTCACAAAGTTTATAGAGCTGGTAGATAGAATTGTCAACCTTCTCAGGAAGATGGGGATTTGAAAATTAGTCAGAAAACATATCAGAAGAAATTATGTCAAAAATAAGGCGTGATTTCTCTTCTTTTTTCTTACATTTGAACAAGATTGAGCGAGAACATTTTTTTGTCACAAAAACCATGCTATAATAGAGGGGCAGTATGGTTTCCCTGAAACAGGGGAAGATCATCTGAGATCTGAAAGGCTGGAAAATATATGAAAAATTTGACTGTGGGAATTTTGGCCCACGTAGATGCGGGGAAGACCACCCTGTCAGAGAGTATGCTGTACTTAAGCGGAAGTATCCGAAAGATGGGAAGGGTAGACCATCAGAAAGCTTTCCTGGATACTTATGAGCTGGAGAAAAGCAGAGGAATTACCATTTTCTCCAAGCAGGCGGTTATCAATCTGGGAGAGTGCCGAATCACCCTTCTGGATACGCCTGGACATGTGGATTTCTCAGCGGAGATGGAGAGAACTCTGCAGGTGCTGGACTACGCAATCCTTGTGATCAGTGGAGCCGATGGGGTACAGGGACATACCCGGACACTCTGGAGGCTATTAAAGAGATATGAGATACCGGTATTTTTGTTTGTAAATAAGATGGATCAGGAGGGCACAGACCAGGCCGGTCTGATGCGTGAGCTGAAAGACAAGCTGGAGGAGGGCTGTATAGACTTCAGCCAGGAAAACGATACCTGGATGGAAGAACTTGCCATGTGCGAGGAGCGGACGCTGGAGGAATTTCTGGAGACCGGACAGGTGTCCAAAGATCGTATACCAGAGCTGATTCAAAAGCGAATGATTTTTCCCTGTTATTTTGGCTCTGCGCTGAAGGTAACAGGGGTGGAAGAATTTCTGAAAGGCCTTGGCCAGTATACCAAAGAGAAAAAATATCCTCAAAAGTTCGGCGCAAAAATCTATAAAATTGCCCGGGACGACTGCCGTCTTACTTATATGAAAATTACAGGGGGAACTCTGCGGGTGAAAATGCCTTTGACAAACCGAAGAGAAGGCATAGAAAATCAAGAGGAAGTCTGGGAAGAGAAGGCAGATCAGATTCGTATTTACTCCGGTGCCAAATATGAGACGGTGAAGGTAGTAAAAGCGGGAACGGTCTGTGCGGTGACCGGGCTTAGCCATACGTATCCAGGACAGGGATTGGGGATGGAGGAGGATTCAGAATCTCCGGTTCTGGAACCTGTTTTGAATTATCAGATTCTGCTTCCCTCCGATTGTGATCCTTATCAGACGTTTGGAAGATTAAAGGAACTGGAAGAAGAGGATCCTCAGCTCCATCTGGTGTGGAATGAGCGTCTGGGAGAGATTCACGCGAAAGTGATGGGAGAGGTACAGATTGAAGTTCTGAAGACTCTGATCTGGGAGCGGTTTGGAATTGCTGTGAATTTCGGGACGGGAAATATTGTGTACAAAGAGACCATTGAAGAGCCTGTGGAAGGTGTGGGGCATTTTGAGCCTCTGCGCCATTACGCGGAAGTACATTTGCTGCTGGAACCTCAGGAGAGAGGAACAGGACTGGTGTTTTCTACCGCCTGCAGTGAGGATAAGCTGGACCGTAACTGGCAGAGACTGATTTTGACCCATTTGGCGGAAAAAGAACATGTGGGAGTGCTGACAGGTTCTGCCATCACCGATATGAAGATTACACTGGTGGGCGGAAGAGTCCATACGAAACATACAGAAGGCGGAGATTTCCGCCAGGCTACTTACCGGGCAGTGCGCCAGGGCCTGAGAAAAGCCAAGAGTGTTCTCCTGGAGCCTTATTATGAATTTTCTTTGGAGGTTCCCACAGAGAATGTGGGAAGGGCAATGACAGATATCCAACGGATGTGCGGAAGCTTTCAGCCGCCGGTGACGGAAGGGGAGATGACACATCTGACCGGGGAGGTACCTGTTGCCACGATGCAGAATTATCAGAGAGAAGTCATGTCCTACACGAAAGGAAGAGGGAGACTTTCTTGTGTACTGAGAGGATATCAGCCCTGTCATAATCAGGAAGAAGTGGTGGCCCAAAGAGGCTATGAGCCGGATGCAGATCCGGATAATCCCACCAGTTCGGTTTTCTGTGCCCATGGTGCAGGTTTTGTAGTTCCTTGGAATGAAGTGGAGACTTATATGCATGTGGAAAACCATTTGCAGAGCGGCCAGAGTTCCCAAAAAGAGCTGGTTGTGACACCTGATAGAGGGGAAAAATATGACCGCAAGGCATATGACGCTGAGGAAAAAGAGCTGGAAGAAATTTTTGAGCGGACTTACGGAGCAGCCAAGAGAAAAAAAGAGGCGCCAAGACGCCGGAGGATCACAGCATCGGCCCCGGCTTCGGTCAGCAGAAAGAAAGATACAAAGAAACCGGAGAAAGAATATCTTCTGGTGGATGGATATAATATCATCTTTGCCTGGGAGGATCTGAAAGAATTGGCAGAGGTGAATATTGACGGTGCCAGGACGAAATTGATGGATATTCTGTGCAACTATCAGGGGTTTCGAAAATGTACCCTGATTTTGGTCTTTGATGCCTACCGGGTGGAAGGGCACCGGTGCGAGGTGACACAGTATCATAATATCCATGTGGTTTACACCCAGGAGGCGGAGACCGCGGATCAATATATTGAGAAGACGGTTCATGAAATCGGGAGAAAATACCATGTGACCGTGGCCACCTCCGATGGAATGGAACAGGTCATCATCCGGGGGCAGGGGGCCGCTCTTCTCTCAGCGAGGGAGTTCAGAGAAGAGATTGAACTTGTCAATGAGCAGATACGTCAGGAATCCAGGCTAAGACGCCAGGGAGGCAGACGATATCTTTTTGATCATCTGGAAGAGGAACTAGCGGATTATATGGAAGAAGTCAGACTCGGAAAGAGAGAAATGGAATAATAGAGGGAGGTAAAAATGGCTAAACTAAGCAGCCGGGTTGAATTATTTACCGATTCGGTGATCCGGCGTATGACCAGAATCAGCAACGAATACGGGGCAATTAACTTATCCCAGGGATATCCGGATTTTCCGCCGCCCAAAGAGATGCTGGACCGTCTCAGCGAGGTGGCATATGAAGGACCGCATCAATATGCGATTACCTTTGGAGCTCCGAATCTGAGACAGGCATTGGCCCGCAAATTCGGAAAATCCATTGGAAGACAGATTGATCCTGAGACAGAAGTTTTGGTTACCTGCGGCGGCACGGAGGCGATGATGTCGGCCATGATGACGGTCTGCGATCCAGGGGACAAGGTGGCAGTGTTCAGCCCTTTCTATGAGAATTACGGGGCGGATGCCATTTTATCCGGGGCGCAGCCGGTCTATGTACCGCTGGTGCCTCCGGACTTTCACTTTGATCCGGAAGTTCTGGAAGATGCTTTCCGTCAGGGGGTGAAGGCGTTGATTTTGTGTAATCCGTCGAATCCCAGCGGAAAAGTATTTACTCTGGAGGAGCTCAGCCTGATTGGAAGACTCGCAAGACAGTATGACGCGTTTATTATTACCGATGAGGTTTACGAACATATGGTATATCCGCCAAATCGCCATATCTATATGGCTGGTCTTCCAGACATGTATGAGAGAACGATCAGCAGCAGTTCTCTGTCCAAGACCTATTCCATCACAGGATGGCGGCTTGGGTATCTGATTGGCCCTGCGAAAGTTATCGAGAACGCGAAGAAAGTTCACGATTTTCTCACTGTGGGTGCACCGGCGCCGCTGCAGGAGGCAGCCTGTGTGGGAGTGAATTTTCCAGATCAGTATTATGAGGATCTCACCAAGAGCTATCAGGAAAAGAGAGATTACTTCTGCAAAAGGCTGGATGAGATGGGATTCCGTCACACAGTTCCCCAGGGCACATATTTTGTCCTGATGGATATCTCGGATTTCCTGGAGATGGAACAATTTGCCGGATATACGGATCTGGAATTCTGTGAGTGGATGATCCGCAATATCAAGGTGGCGGCTGTTCCGGGATCCAGTTTTTTCCGGGAACCGGTGAACCACCTGATTCGTTTTCATTTCGCAAGAGGACTGGATGTTCTTGAAGAGGCTTTGTCAAGGCTTGAAAAACTGGCAGCACTTTTAAAAACCTGAGTATGTAAGGCGGGCTGTCAGAGAGGCAGCCTGTCTGCATGGAACCAACTGAAAAGGGGGATGTAAAATGCAGTTGAAGGATGCAATTTCTACGTTATCATTCAGACAAAAGAGGGGAAAACTGAATGTTTTGTATACACGTTGGGGAGAGAGTGTGGAAAAGGAAGCCAGAAATCCAGGGTATATTCCCCTGAAGGAATATCCCAGACCGCAGATGCGCAGAAAACAGTATCAGATCTTAAACGGATGGTGGAAGTATCAAATTGTCAAAGGACGAAGCTGGGAGATTCCTCAGAAGAAAAATATACGGGGAAAGATTCTTGTCCCATTTTCGCCGGAAAGCATTCTGTCCGGAGCGAACTTTCAGTTGAAACCAGGGGAGACTCTCTGGTATGAGAGGACGGTTTCCATGAGTCTGAGAGGGCATGAAGAGGAGCGGATGCTGCTTCATTTCGGCGCGGTAGATCAGGAGTGTAAGGTATACTGGAACGGTGAACTGGCCGGAGAACATTTGGGAGGATATCTTCCATTTACAATGGATGTGACCCGTTTTGTGAAAGAGGGAAAGAATCTAATTCAGGTGGCCTGTCAGGATGAGAGTGACACTGGGTGGCATTCCAGAGGAAAGCAGAAACTGGAGCCGGGAGGAATGTTTTACACAGCTCAGAGTGGAATCTGGCAGACCGTGTGGACGGAATGGGTACCGGACTTTTATATCCGGAATCTGCGGATTATGCCTGATTATGATGGAAGCGCAGTGGATCTGTGTATCTATCCCGGAGGGAGCAGGCCAGGAAAAGCACAGCCATTCTGGGTGGAGATTTATGACCAGAATCAAAAGATCTGCCGCCATGAAGCACAGATATCCAAAGATCCGGTCACAGTTCATCTGAAAATCGAGAATTTCCGTAAGTGGAGTCCGGAAGATCCCTTCCTCTATGATCTGAGAGTGGGGATGGGCAAAGATCAGGTGCTCAGCTATTTTGCCATGCGTCTGTTTTCTGTTGAGAAGGATGTTAAGGGAGTCACCAGGTTGTGTCTGAACCATCGTCCTTATTTCCTAAATGGTGTTCTGGATCAGGGATACTGGCCGGATGGACTGTACACCGCACCTACAGATGAAGCGTTGCGGGCAGACATCGTCCGGATGAAGAGGCTGGGATTCCGTATGATGAGAAAGCATTGTAAGATAGAAGCACTCCGCTGGTATTATCACTGCGACCGCATCGGCATGGTTGTGTGGCAGGATATGGTCAATGGAGGAGAGAGCTATGACATGAAGAGAGTCTGTTATCTTCCCACTGTGTTTCCAAAGCTGACCGGCCGGAATGGATGGTCAGTCTCTGCCAGCGGAAGAAAGAATCTGAAAGGTTGTCAGGAATGGCTGGAGGAGTGCAAAGAGACGATTCAAGTTCTGTATAACTGTCCCTCCATAGGAGGCTGGACGATTTTCAATGAGGGATGGGGACAATTTGCCACAGAGGCGGTCACCCGGCTGGTGAAAAAAGCGGATTCTTCCAGGCCGGTGGATTCTGCCAGTGGCTGGTATGACTGTGAATGCGGGGATATCAAGAGCGTTCACACATATTTTGACAAACTGACCTGTCCGGTGGACAAAGAAGTCCCGGGAAAGAACAAGAGAGCGCTTGCGATCTCTGAATATGGGGGACTGAGTCTTCCATTGGAGGAACACAGATCCAGCGAGAGAGTCTATGGATATAAGAAGTTAAGATCCAGAGAAGAACTTCAGAAACGATATCAGCATATGCAAAGGCAGCTGAAGAAGCTTCGGGAAGAAGGGCTTTCCGCGGCAGTGTACACGCAGGTATCAGACATTGAAGATGAAGTGAATGGAATTTACACTTATGATAGAAAGGTATGTAAGCTGAAAACAAAAGACTCCTAAGATAAAATGGTTTCGCCAGGCAACGGCGAAACCATTTTTTCAAAAAATTTAAGATTTTCCTATGAGAAGTGAACTTCGTCAGCGGTAATGAATACCGCTCCAGTAGACCGGATCTTTGACGATTGTTTCAGGGAGAAGTTCCACTCCATCCAGTGCCCACTTTTTGAATTCCTGGAAGCCCACCCGGTCAATGATATAACCTACATGTTCCTTGCCTCCGGGAGCGGCGGGATCGATATATTTTTCAACAAATCGGTAGGTGTTTTGAATGACTTTTAAAATTGTATCTTCATCAGTCCATGCCAGGAAATCCTCGCCCAATCGGGGATTTCGTTTTCCAGTTCTGCCCATAATGGTCAGACGGTAGTATTTTTTATGGCTTCGTGTCCAGGCGCGGGTAGGACATTTTGTAACACAGACGCCGCAGCCTACGCATTTTTCTTCATTACGGACAATTTTATAATTTTCCATTTTCAGGACATTGACAGAGAGTTTATCGCAGCCTTTGATACAGGAACTGCAGGACACACAGCGGGAAGGATCGTATTGAGGAAGAGTCATGCCGATGATGCCGAAATCATGCATACGGGCTTTGATACAGTCATTGGCGCAGCCTGTAAGAGCAATTTTAAAATGGAGATCATTGGGAAAGATTGTGTCTTCGATCCGTCTGGCGAAGGAGGCAGTATCATAATTTCCAAAAGGACAGACGCGGTTTCCGATGCAAGCACTGACATTGCGTGTGCCGGATGCGGGGTATCCGGTTCCGGGAGTGGACTGGTTGATCTCGAGATTTTCAATAATCGGCTGAAGTTCCTGATTTACTTTATCGACATCTTCCAGAGCAATGCCTTCAATCTCAAAACCTTGGCGTGTAGTCAGATGTACGCTTCCGTTACCATATTTCCGTGAAATTTCGGCAACCTGGGAGAGCACATCTGCATTGCATTTTCCGCCAGGTACGCGAATTCTGGATGCGGTTTCGCCGCGATGTTTAGAGACACGAAAAGCGTTTTTCTTTAATTTTTTTGTATTAATGTCCAGATACATAAGCGCAATCCTCCTAGTCTATTAATTTTTTGCCTTCTGTATAGCGAAAGACAGGGCCGTCCAGACAGATGTAGACATCTCCCATGCGACAGTGTCCGCATTTTCCAAGGCCGCAGCACATTTTTCTCTCCTGTGAGATCCAGATCTGTTCATCTTGAAGGCCAAGTTTTTGAAGTTCTTCCACAGCAAATTTCATCATAATTGGAGGCCCTACCACAATGGCTGCCACATTCTTTAAATCAGAGATTTTGACATTCGGAATATATTGAGTGACAAGACCCACATTGTAACCGGACTGATCGGAGCTATCTACCGTGACAGTCAGGTTCATCTTGTCTTTCCATTGTTTCAATTCCTGGCGGAATAAGATATGGTGTGGGGATTTGAATCCCACGATTACAGTCAGAGATTTTACTTCATTAGGGTGATTGCCAAAATGATCGATGACTGCTTTCACTGGTGAAACGCCGGTGCCTCCTGCGATTATGATTAATTCCTTATTTTGATAATCCTTTGTGTCAAAGCCATTCCCGTAAGGCCCTCGCATGAATAAACTTTTATTCTTCTGTTTTTCAAAAATTTCATTTGTGACTTTTCCAACTTTTCGGATTGTGAGATCTACATAGTCTTCTCCTATACCGCTTACGGAGATGGGAGCTTCTCCGTATTTGGGAATGGAAACTTCAAAAAATTGTCCAGGTTTGACTTCCCCCGTATAACTCATACGGAATGTATATTCGACATCTGTGTGAGGAATAATTTCTTTAATTTGTGATAAAAAGGGCATATATTCATTGGTCATTTTCCTTTCCTCCGATCTTTGAAAGGTAGTGTCAAATACTACCTGTTTTTTTGTTTACAAATCCTTTAGAAACCTTGATTTTAAGGGAATTCTGCAATAAAAAGAGCATTGACCTCCCTTTTCTGGTATAATGTCAATCGCCAAACCAACCTTA
>DXIX01000021.1 GCA_019112635.1 Candidatus Blautia intestinigallinarum
TTTAAATTTGGCGCTGAAACTTCTTCTTTGTCTGGACATAGTAATGAATCCTCTCTTTCGTATTGATTTTAGTATATCAGATTCATTAAAAATTGTCCGAAAAAGTGTCTTAATTTATGAGACCATTATATATAATCCAAGACTTTGAAGCATTTTATATAAAGGAACCAGTGCTACTTGTTCTGATAAAGCCATTCCGCCCAATATAATAAACAATACAAAATTAGCACCTTTAACACGAAATCTTGTTAATCCATAAGTAAGTAGGGCACTCAAAATCAAAATTGCTGCAATTGAAATAAAACTTACCAGGACTGAATTTTTGAAGTAATCAAACAAACCAAGATTCCATGCTTTCACGTAATTAGAAAATTGCCACACTTCTGGCAGCGCCAGTGAATCATTAAACAATTCCACATTACTCTTAAACGAATTAATGATCAGCCAAAGCATTGGAAGTAAAATAATTCCGCAAAGAAAGAGAAAAAAAAGATTCAATATAAGCTTCTTTAATCTCAAAAATATTCCCATATCTTTCCTCCTCACACTTGTCCTGACTTTGTAATTCGAATCTGAAAAATAGATATAACAACTGTAACTACAAAAATAAACACACCCGTAGCTGCTGCCATTCCCAAATCATCGTGTAAAAATGCATTTTGGTACAAATATAGTCCTAATACCTGTGTCTTATCTCCCGGCCCACCGGCAGTCGTAGAATAAACTTCTGTAAACAACTTAAAAGCACCTATAATTGCTATAATCGAACATACTAAAATCTGTTCTTTAATCAAAGGAATTGTCACATACCATGCTTTTTTAACTGCCCCTGCACCATCGATTGTTGCTGCCTCCAGATAATCTGAAGGCACATTTTGAATCGCAACAACCAAAAGTACAACGTTATATCCAACCCATTGCCACTGGCTCATTAAAATAATACAATAAATTGCATATTTCGAATCCCCAAGCCAGGCTTGTGTCCACTGTTCAAGTCCTAATGCACGTAAAGCAGAATTTAGAAGCCCCAAATCAGGTGTGTAAATAAATGTGAACAGCAGTCCAACTGCAACCAGTGATACCAAAGATGGCATAAAATAAATATTTCTATATATATTTCGGAATCTCCCCGCCAGCTTACTTTCCAGCATCAACGCAATTACCGTACCAAAACCGATCTGGAAAACAAAGGAAAATAAAGCGTACAAAATATTATTTTTCAGCATTGTAAAAAAAGTATCATCTGAAAATAATCTCCGATAATTATCCAATCCTACAAACGATGCGTCTGATGAATAAGAAGACAGCCGAAAAAAACTATATACAATATTTGAGATTACAGGTATAAATACAAAAAACACAACCATGAGCAGACCAGGTAATATGTATAAGTATGGAATATATTTTTTTCTGCTCAAATTTCATCACCTTTCTCTCTTATTCCGAAGATTCCTCTTCTCCAATTAGTGATTTCGATTCTTTTACCACTTCCTGAATCTTTTCCATTGCCTCCTGAGGTGTTACATCACCATTTGTCAAATCAGATAACTGTGTATAATACTCTTCTTTTACTGTAGAATATAATACATTATCAAACCAAGGACTCATAGACTCTGCCTGAGCAATGACATTATAAGCATCTTTTAACATTGGATCTTCAATTCCATTTACCGCTTCTTTTGACGCATTAAACCAATTGACTTCTTTTGCCATCTCAGCACCCACTTCAGGTCCTAAAAACCATTTCAAAAATTCCATACACTCATCTGGATATTCTGTCTTGGATGATACTAAAAATCCTTCAGGAGAACCTGGCAAAATCGATGGATCGCCTTCTCCTTCAATTACTGGAAAACTAAACATTCCCATATTAATATCTGGATTTTCAGCAAGAATATAAGGAATTTCCACTACTTCTGGATAAAACATGGCTGCTTTCCCTTGAGAAAATCCATTTCTTGCAATATCCCATGTTGTTCCCTGGGCACCTTCTGTAAAATACGGTATTAATTCCTGATAATATTCCATCGCTTCTACATATCCTGGATCTGTAAATTCAGCTGTTTGCGGAGTATAGTCCTGATCTCTCACCTCATCACTGACTGTCATCAGATTCAATGCCCCTATCAGAAGAGAAGCCGGCCATTTATCAACATTACCATAAGCAATTGGAATATATCCTTTACTTTTAATAGTTTCACAAACATCTAGAAATTCTTCCCAAGTTGTCGGTAACTCAGAAATGCCACATTCCTCAAAAATATCTTTATTATAGAACCAGATCTTTGCATCAAGACGGAAAGGAATTCCATATATCATGCCATCGGAAGTTGTATACTGTGCCATTTGAGATTCCAATAGTGAATCCTTCCATTCAGGATCTTCTTCAAAGTATGGTGTCATATCCAAAACTAAATCTTCACGAATGAAGCGTTCTGAAAATTCTCCGGGCCAGCTAAAAAAGATATCCGGACAATCCTCACTTCCTACAAGCACTTTAATTTTTTCTTTGTACGGATCATTTTGAGCACTCATAATCTCAATATCGATATCCGGATGATTTTCTTCATACTCAGCTATTTTTTCCTCAATAAATGTATTGTACGGTTCATCCGGAAAACGATGAAAAAATTTAATTACCTTTTTCCCTTCTCCGTTATCAGCTTGTGTATTTTCCGAACTCTCTCCACCTCCACAAGCTGCCAATGTTAAGATCATTGTACCGCTCACCAACACACTTATCAGTTTCCTCCATCGCTTTTTCATAGTCATTCTCCTTTCTGTTTTTTATATTTTTATTTTAAAAACTTTTTCCATATCCAAATGTGCCATCACATTTACAAGTTCTCGCAGAAAAAATTGCAGCTTGGTACATACTGATCTGAATTAAACTTTTTTGAAATTCCTTTTTAAATACAATGCCGTTTCCAATATCCTTCTTTGCCAAAGGAAAGTCTCGTGCTGTTTTCATTTTATCCACATACATTGTTAGAAAACTTGCAATAAAGGAATCTCCAGCTCCCATCGTGTCTGTTGCTTCTACCAAATACGGAGACTGAAAATAAAATCTCCCGGAATCATCCAAAATAACCGCACCTTTCTCTCCTCTGGTAGCCAGGACAAGACTTTTACATCCATATTCCATAATTTTTCTCATAAGTGATTTAACTTTACCAAGTTCCATATCTCCACAAGAAATACAAGCACAGTCAAGATACGGTACACATTGTCGAAAATATACATCTTCTGCCTTATCAGAAAAATCCATTGACAAAAAAACATTTGTTTTTTCTATATTGGGTAATTCTTCTTCCAAATAACTAAAAATACTTGTATGCACTAATTCAAAAGATTGAATGTATTCCAAATCCAATTTAGTTAAAGAAAGAGGATTTGTTCTTGATACACCTCCATGATTTGATCCAATAAATTTTCTGTCGCCATTGGTAATTTCAACTTCGGAGTATCCATTTTCCCCTTTTACATATCGGCAATGTGTCAGATCTAATCCCAACTGCACAGCTGTCAAATATACATGTTGTGCCATATCATCATCGCCAAAAACACCAAGATAACCACTCTCATATCCACACATCTTAGAAAGCACTGCAATATTTAAAGCATTACCGCCTGGATACATAGTTTTTGTATGCATATATTTATCTACCACATTGTCGCCGATTCCTAAAACTTTCAAATTTCACCCCTACTTTCTCATTCACTTTTAAATCGTTTTGTTTCATAATGTCATTATATAACGTTATATACAAATTATCAATATAATTCATTCTTTTTTTATTTTTTTGTGTATTTCATTTAAAATATCACTCTTAAATATAGTATTTTTAGATAAATCATTTTATTATCTAAAAATATTTAATATATCTTTTCTATCTATTTTGTGAATTATGCATATTGAGCTCTTTTATATATAATGTTATAATACGTTATATAAAATACAAATCAAGGGAGGGATTTTATTTTGTTTTTTGATGAGAAAATTGTACAGCAAGAGCATCTAAATGGAAAAATGCTCATTCCAAAAGTTGAAAAAACTGTAGATGTTATCTGTGAAAAAGGTTATCAGAATATCTTTTACATTGGAATTGGTGGAACTGCTCTACTGGCAAGCCAAATGCAGAATATCGTTAAGCAGCTAGGAGCAAAACTTCCTTTATATGTTGAAAATGCCGCTGACTTCTGTCTGGTAGGAAATCCATACTTCTCACAAAATTCTATAGTAGTAATTGAATCTGTTTCCGGAGACACAAAAGAAATGATACAAGCTGTTGATAAGGTACATGAACTTGGTGCTTCCGTTCTTGGATATGTAGAAAAACAGAATTCTCCATTATATGAGAAAGTTGATTATTTAATTTCCTCTACTGGCTGCGCACAATATTTCTGGTATACTGTAACATTTCGCTTTTTGAAAAACGCAGATATGTATCCAGAATATGATAATTTTATAGAAAATATAAAAAACTTATCAGAGAATGCAGTTTCTATTTTTCAACAAGCAGATTCTAAAGCACAAGAATATACTCTTCATCACTGGAATGAACCTTTACAATATCTTATTGCTTCTGGAAATCTGGAAGCTTGGGCTCATTGCTACGGTATGTGTACACTAGAAGAAATGCAATGGATGAAAACCAGGCCGCTCTCTGCTTCAGATTTTTTCCATGGCACTCTAGAAGTAATCGAACGTGATACCTGTATCATGTTAATGAAAGGTGAAGATATCACACGTCCCTTAATGGAAAGAGTTGAAAATTTTGCAAATAAGATTTCAGCAAATGTTACCGTCTTCGATACAAAAGATTTTGAATTAAATGGAGTCGAAGAAAAATATCGTGGATTACTTTCTCCTATAATTGTAAGAACTGCTTTTAAACGTATTTCTTTGTATTTGGAATATTATCGTCGCCATCCTTTGGATATTCGGCGCTATTACCGCCACCTGGAATACTAAATTGACTAATTTTGAATTTACAAAAATTACCAAAGCTTCATTGTCTTTCCAAATTTGTAATGTTATAATAATTGAGGAAACACAATCCAAATGGAGGATAAAAGATGGGAAAGCTCAATAAAAATTCCAGTGTGCCTTTATATCAGCAGCTTATTGACGAAATCAAATCCCAGATCACACAGGGAGATTTAAAAGAAGGGGATAAAATCCCCACAGAAGTAGAATTAAGCGAAATATACAATGTCAGCAGAATTACAATTCGTAAAGCAATTGAACTACTGGTAGAAGACGAAATTTTAATAAAACGTCAGGGGATTGGCACTTTCGTTGCTGCAAAAAAATTAAATCGCAACATGAATGGTTTTATGGGATTTTCTCAGAGTTGTTTAGCTGAAGGACGCCGTCCTGGCACTCAACTAATGAAAGCAGACCTTGCTGATCCAACTTTAAATGATAAAGAAAGCCTCAATCTGGCCGAAAATGAGAAAGTTATACGTATTATACGTTTACGTTTTATTGATGACTATCCAGTTATGCTCGAAGAAAATCATTTTCCGACCAAATATGCATTTTTATTTGGAAAGAATTTAAACTCCTCTTTATACCAAATTTTAAACGAAGCTGGTATTTACATGAGTCGAGGTGTAAAACAATTTGGCATTTGCTATGCTAATGATTTAGAAGCTGAATCCCTCAATGTAAAAAAAGGAACTGCTTTATTAATGGTAAAAGACGTAAGTTACGATAAAGAAGGTATACCGATTCATACATGTAAAAGCATCATTAATCCTGAACGCTACAAGTTCATTGTTACAACAACAAGTTGAAAGAAATCGTCAAACAAAAATCTGTAAATTTTTTGGTGGTCGAACAATTCGGCCACCATTTTTCATTTCATTCATTAAGAAGGGCTTATTTAAAATAAGGAATCGGCTCCTCCCAGAGGACTTGCCTTCCTTCCAGAATTCTCCCCGGATTCTCCTCCAGGAGCAGCCAGGGACAGCTCTCCCCGTACTTTCTCTCCAGAGTACCGGCAAGCAGATCCATCGAGGTAGTCCGCCACACCGGGCTGTGGGCGTCCGAGGCGGCCACTGCCGCCAGGCGATGCCGGAGAATAGAATCGGCTGTCTGGCGGACTTTTTCCCCGAATCTGCCCAGAATGCTGCCCTTATTCACCTGAATCACCACACCCATCTGCTGCCATTCATAGATATGTGCCCGGATGTGCTGTACACAGTGATACCGTTCCGGATGAGCAAGCACCGGCAAATATCCGCCCTCCAGAAGGCGGTCCATGACCTGATAAATCTTAAAAGCCGGCACATCCATGGGAAACTCCACCAGGACATATCTGGTCTGATTCAAGGTGAGAAGCATCCCTCTTTTTAATTTTTGCACCACATCGTCACTGGCAAAGATCTCCATTCCCGCTGCCAGCTGAAGAGGAATTTTCTCCTCCATCAAAAGTCTTTTCAGCCTCTCCAGACACCGGTTATAGGTCTCCACCCAAATATCCTCCCTCTGATGGGGAAGATTGCTGTGGGAAGTGGCAGCCAGAACCGTCACCCCGCTGTCCACCGCCATCTGCGCCATTTCCAGCGCATCCTCCCAGGAAGACGCTCCGTCATCCAATCCTGGCAGAATATGCGTATGCAAATCGATCATCCTCTGTCTCCTTCCGTCACCGTGACACTTAAGACGGCTTCCGCTGACTGTGTGCCATCCACGGAAGTCACTGAATAAACCACCGAGTAGGTCCCAGGAACATACACATTGACCATATTGCTGATCTGAACCCGGTCGGCCACACTGCCAAAATCCGGGTCCTGGGCTTCCTGCAGATAATCCCAGGGAGAGAACTCCACTCCCTGCAAAATCTCAATCCGGTTCTGCACCAGGGTCAGAGTCAGATCTTTTATTTCCCCGGAAATCTGTGCCTGAACCACCTCTTCCGTGTGATCCAGATAAGCATTGTCCAGGGAAAAAGTCAACTGATAGATCCCGCTTGAAATCTTCTCCCGCTTCCAGGTGATCTGATCCGTGATATCCACACCAAAGCCATTCTCGCCTTTGATTTTCCCTTGCCTTTTCAGATTCTCAATCAGATTATTCAAATCCTCTGCGTCCAGCTCCAGCCTGGAGGGAACTGTGATTTTGGGTCCATCGTAGTCCTTGAGAACCAATGTCCGCTGCGCAGTAGCCTCCTCTCCAGAGGGAGAAAATACTGTATAACGGATCTGCTTTTCGCTGCCGCTTCCCTCTCCCGTGATCACTGCGCTGACCTCTCCCGTAAGATCGGTACCATCCTCGTCAGACGCCGTCACACCCTCCAGAAGATCCAACTCTCCATTTCCGTCGTAAACCAGCTCCTCCGACGCAAAATGCAGAGAGACTTTCGACTCTTCCGGTTCTCTTTGACTGGAAACAGACTGGTTCTTTGTATCCTGTCCGACTGCCACGGCAAAAAGAATCAGCAACAGAAACAGACTGAGAATCCCGGCTCCCCGGAAAAGATTCTGTCTCATCCTTCTCCTTTCTGTTCCCCGTAACCATATTTTCCATAATAGCCGTATCCATACCGGCCATAGCCATAATATCCATATTTTCCTTTGTGCAGAGGCACCCCGTTAAAAGCATAGCCAAGGATAGGACAGCTGCTCTCTTCCAGCCCGGCAAGACTGTCTAAAATCCTCCGCTTCTGCACGAAATCATGACGGATCACATAGAGAATTCCATCCGAATATTCCGCCATCAGGCTGGCGTCCTCGAACATCTCCGCAGGAGGAGCGTCCAGGATAATCAGATCGTTTTCCTTTCGAGCCTGCTCCAGAATCTCCTTAAAAACAGGATGATTCAGAACTCCCGGGACGTTTCGTACCGGCAGATTGCCGCACAGAAAACGAATACCGCTTCTTGGATCCGTCTCCACCGCCTCTTCCAAAGAAACTTTTCCTTTTACCACACCGAACAGTCCCTGACCTTCTTTTTCCGTCAGCTTTTTCCGGTCAATCTGTTTACGCAGATCCCCGTCAATGAACAGCACCCTTTTTCCGTGAGCTGCCGCCGCATAAGCCATATTCAAAGCCAGCGTGGATTTTCCTTCGCCGGAAATCGTACTGGTCACCAGGAGAATTTTCCCGTTCTTCTCCTCCATCTCCCGTTCCGCTTTCAGCTCGATACTCAAGATATTTTCCCTGAATCTCTGGGACAAATCCTTATTAAAAATACTCAGAACCTGCTCCTTTGACTTCTTTCTGGCCTTCGACCGGATCTGGGGAATATTTCCCATACAGGTAAGATTTATCACATTTTTCAGCTCATCAGGCGTCTGCACGGTCTTTCGGAAAAGTGCGTACAGCGCAATCAAAAAGACTCCTGCCGCTGCGCCGAACAACGCTCCCTTCACCACCTTGCGGGTGTAATTGGGCTGATTATAGGGCTCTGTGGGAACCGTGGGCACATTGATCATATTAAATTTCGTATCGCCGATGACAAACCGGGCCACATCCGGATAGACCCGGATGGCAGACTCCAGAATCTCTTTGGCATCCTGCGGGTCATTGCTGGTCACAGTCATGGTAATCAGGTTGGAATTTGAAACCGCCTGGGCTGAGATACTGCCATTGATGCTATTCACACCCAGATCTGCCTCGATGGCATCGTTCAGCAGACTGCTGCTTAAAATATAGGGAAAAGTCTTCGCCAACTGCCCGGCAGTGGTGCTGTCGTAGTAGAAATTATAGCTTTCCGTCCCTGTGGTCTCACTGGTTCCCCCTGTCATCACCGTAAAGGAAGCTTCGGAGCGGTACATGGGAGTGTAAAACCTGGAGTTTTTCACATACAGAACCGCACTTCCCAGAAGGGCCAGAATCAGAATCAGCCACCAGAATCTCATCAGTCCCTGAAGAAAATTCCAGAGCAAAGTCCCAAGGTCAATCTCCAGCTCTTCCCGGTCTTCTCTTCTCTCTTCCATGAATTACTCCCTCCCTTCTGCCCGATGCCGGCCACGGTATCCGTAATAACGGTATTCCTGATTCATATGGAACAACTTCTCCGAATGGAACGCATTCAGGACAAAACCGGAAAAATCCGTGCCGGACTGCTTAATATTGTCCACGGTATCATTCACTGCCCGGATATCCGTCCAATCCTGACGTACCACCAAAAGCACGGTATCTGCCGCTTTCAGCAGAAGCTCTGTGTCACTGGCCAGAGACATCGGTGACGAATCCAAAACCAGATAATCCACCGAATTTCTTCCGTACTCCACCAGCTTTTGCATATTTTCAGAATCCAGATACTTGGCCGAATTATGTACGCCGCCCTTTTGAAAAGCCCGGAGAATTCCATACTTTTTCTCATATACCAAAACCTTTTTCAGAGGGATCTTTCCCTCCAGATAATCCGTCAGAGAATGGTTCTCCATCTGCGGTCTTCCAAAGATTTTATACTGAGCAGGCTTCTTCAGATCCGTGTCCACCAGAAGCACTTTCCTTCCCTTCTCCGCAAGAGCCAGAGCCACATTGGAGGCAATGGAAGATTTTCCCTCGTTCTCCGCCACACTGCTGATCATAATCACCTTCTGCTTCTTTCTGCGCATTCTGTGATCCACATGGGTGGCCAGCTTCCGGATGGCCTCCACGTATCCCACACTCACCAGCGGCGAGGCAATCAAAATGGTCTCATGTCTCTTCTGAAGAAATTCCCGCAGTGTCCGGTTCTTTCGCTCATAGGGGATGGTTTCCAGGACTCTTCCGTCCAGATTCCTTCTGGCCCCCGCCTTCGTCTTCACCGTAAAGCGCAGCACCGATGCAAGGACAATCAGGCCGGCTGCCGCCGCTGCTCCTCCCAGCATGGCAAGCTTCTGCAGCCTTGTGATATTCACTCCGTTGGAAGGGGATACCGGCACCGTCGGCTCCTGCACCATGCGCAGCACCGCGTTGGAAAACAGGTAATCCGACACCGTATCATAATTCTCGATGGCAGACTGGATAATCAGGTAGGCCTGTCTTGGATTCACCGAAGTCACTTTCAGGACGATCAGATTCGTCTCCTCAATGATCGAAGAAGAAATCTCCCCTTCGATACTCTCCTGTCCCAGCTCCTGGGCAATCTTTTCCCGAAGCACGTTGCTGTCGAACACCTCGCTGAAAATCTCAGCCATCTGATTGGCCAAGGTCAGTGAGGAATAGGCACTGCTGTTGTTTCCCCTCGCACTCACCGCCATGGTGGCTGTGGCCGTATACTCCGGCACATAGACCAGCCCTTCCGCTCCGGTGACAGCGAACCACCCGGTCACTGCCGCCAGAATAATCACCCACACATTCCGGCACAAATCCCGGAGGATACTGAATATGCTGATCTCATCCAGATTAAATTCTTTCCTCTCATCCATGGTATCTCTCCTTTATTCCCGCACAATCACCGTCAGCCAGGTCTCTCCTTCCAGCCCCTGCTCATTGGTGATCTGATAATGAACCTGATAACAGCCTTCCTCCTGGGTATTCACTCCGGATTCTACCGTGAGTCCTTCTGTACCCATCACATTTCCGTCTGCGTCTTCCACATCCTCCACATAACTGCCGGGGTCAAAATCGGCTCCCTTTTGAATGTAAACCAGAGGTGAGGTAAGATTAATCTGACAGGCCGCATTGGAGCCCTCCACCACATGAACCGGAAGGGTTTCCTGCTGAGTATCCCCAAAACTGTTGGTCACTTCCACCTGAATCGAATATTCCCCCGCCAGCCGGTAATTCACATCACTCTCCACCAGGCGTACCAGGGAAGAAATATTTCCATCAATGATATCATTCGCCCCCACATAAGTGATGGCGCTGCCGCTGGCCCCTTCCCGGAAAATCAAAGGCTCTGACAAGGTGAACTTGGGAGACTGGTAATCCGTAAACTTTGTCTTTCTGGTCAGAGTCGCTGACTGATTGGAAGAATCAAAAACCACATAGGTGACATTGCAGACTCCTTTTTCCACGAACTGAGAAAAGCTTCCCACCACAATCTGATCCGTCAGATCTCCGTCTTTTGCGTCCTCTGCACGAAGTCCCTCCAGAAGCTGCGCTTCCTCATACTGGGAAGGCACCTCCAGCACCTCCCGGTCACTGGTAATCTTCGGCCTCGTGGGATCTTCCTCTTGTTTTTCCTTCAGCCAGGACGCCCCGTACAGCCCCAGACTTACAATGAACAGCACAATCACTGCAATTTTGACATACTTCATCTTCTACCCCTTTTCTACTACTGATTTTTCACATTTTTCCTGTGCCTTTTGCCATATTTTCTCCTCTCAGAACGCTTCCAGGAATTCCTGAATTCCCTTCTCGTCCACTTCCAGGATTCGGCTGTCCTGTATCTTATAAACCCTGCTGCACAGGGAAAATACACTCGGTCTGTGGGCTGCCACGATCACCGTCCGGAACGGTTCCTTTCGAATGATATTCCGCAGCACCCGCCGCTCCGTTCCCACATCCAGGGCACTGGTTGCCTCATCCAAAATCATCACCGGAGCATCTGCCAGAAGCGCCCGTGCGATGGAAAGCCTCTGTTTCTGTCCTTCCGAAAAACGCTGTCCCTGCTCTCTTACCTGGGTGTCAATGCCTTCTTCCAGTTTCTCCACAAATTCCCAGGCACAGGAGGCTTTCAATGCATGTATGATCTCCTCATCCGTGGCCTTTGGCTTTACCATCCGCATATTCTCCGCAATCGTCCCGGAGAACAGAGTATTTCCCTGGGGAATATAGCTGAACAGACATCGGGTGGAGGCTGATACCTCCAGGGAATCCCCCTTCGGATTGCCCACGCGGATCTTTCCTTTCTGTGGATGGAACAGCCCCAGCAGAAGCCGCAGTGTGGTGGTCTTCCCCTGTCCCGAGGGACCAATCAAAGCCACAATCTCTCCTGGCTGTGCGCAAAAATCCGCATTCTGATAGACCCATTTTCCATCCTGATATCGAAAATCCACATCCTCCATCCGCACATAAACCCCTGCCTCTTTTGCCCTCGCCTTCATGGCCAAAGCTTCCTCTTGGTTCACCAGGGACTCCCTGGGAAGCTCCACCACCTCCATGACACGCTCCGCACTGACACAGGCACGGACCGCTGAGGGAAGGAGGCTTAGGATCGAGCTAAAAGATCCTCTCAGGGAACCTGCCATAGATACGAACATGGTCATGGTTCCGTAACTGATCGCTCCCTGCCAGAGCCGGTATACGGCAAATCCATAACAGGCATAACCAATCACCTGCCCCACCAGGGAAGTGATAATCGTGCTGATGGACTGAAATTTATTCTGACGGGAGGCCACATCCATGGTCTCCTTCTGAATCTCATAGAACTTCTTCGTCACCTGATCCAACATTCCAAAAGCTTTGATAAACTGCAGATTCTGGAAAGTCTCCTGATCAAACACCGTCCGGTCACTGGACAGCTCCTGGTTCTCCCGCTGGAACTGGCGCATTTTCCGGGTGGTATAACGGGAAGTAAAAAAAGAAACCGGAGCTCCTGCCAGCGCAATCACAGCCATGGCCGGATCGTTGCGGATCATCACGATAAACGCCCCGCCGAAACTGACGAGAGCCGTCACCGCATTGGGAAGAAAAGTGAGCACACTGTTGGCCACCGATCCCGCGTCTCCATTCACCCGGTAAAGCAGATCACCGGAACGGTATCCCGCCAGAGCCTCCCAATCCGTGTGCAGTACCTGCTCATAGATATCTGCCCGGATCTCATTGGTCACCTTCTGGCGGACCCGAAAGGAGATCCTCATCTTCACCGCGTTGACAAAAATCTGCCCCACACCCACGCCCACGTAAGTGGCTGCCACCTGGAGAATTCCGCTGGAACTTACCCCCGTCACTGCATCCACCAGATCCCGGCTCACCATGGAAGTGCCCAGCCCCAGGATAGAACCCGACGCCCCCAGAAGCACATAGATGACAATCATCAGCCAGAACCGCCGGACATATATGTACATCCAGAGCATCTCAGAAATCAATTGTTTTAACCTTCCCTCACGAATTCGGGTGAGGATATGCTTCAGTTTCTTCATGCCGCTCCTCACAGGCACATACATGCCCGCCAAGTCTTTCGTCTGCTAAAACAGTAGTACTCAAAACTATCTTTTTTCAAAAAAATTTCATTCCTACGCCCGTCCTATCCCCAGACGCGGGAATGAAATTTTTAATTGCCAAATAAAGTTTCCTCCGTCAAGCGCACTGCCTCCTCATCTGGACGGCAGGATAATTCATAGACTGGGATGGCGCTCAGCAGATGGTCTAAGGTCTCCAGACACAACTCCATGCCATTTTCCAGCCACTGGGGATAAAACACGTTGTTGGATACCGCCGTCACCTTCTCAAAGCCAGTCAGCTCCCGGATGGAATTCTCCGATTCCTGCTTCAGGACAATCATGGCATGAACGGGCACACTGGTATTCTCACAGTAGGGAGAAGAACCATGCCAGGGAGTTCCCCAGCCAAGGAAGTTCTCTTCCGTTTCCTGGACAAACACAATATCACCGTTGATGATCAACGCATCCCGGTATTTGTTCCAAAGTTCCGCCTGGGTAGTCTTGCCAATGCCGGAAGGGCCGAGGAACATGAGACCACAGCCTTTATGTTCGATTAGGGAACTGTGAAAAATTATTCCTTTTTTCTTTGTTACATGAGTACAAAACATATCTAGAAGAAAGTTATCTGCTTCCTCCCCTTTCTCGGATATAATCAGCCTGCCTTCTGTCCATTCTTTGTTAACAGCAAAAATGCTCAAATGGTTTATTAGTAATTGAAAATTAATACCATCAAGTTGTACGAATGCTGTACCATAAAAAACAGGGGCATTGAAACTGGCATACGCAGAAAAAAGAGGGGGAACCTGCGTCTTATATACTTGATATTTTTCCCAACAATATCCCAGCAATAAATTATTTTCTATTTTTATATTATAATTTGCAACCTTATAAACACTCATCATGCCTCTGAATGATCAACATCCATACATCCACTATCTACTCCGACTGCGTTGTAAAAATTGTCCCATCCCACTAATGTATAATTTTGTGCCCAATGAGAAAACACATCATTGAGATTTCCATTTTCTGCTACATAGTCAGCCACATCATCATTCGAATCAAACTCCGGATACATATTAGTCGGACTTCCCTCTATCTCATGCATCCACCCTCGACCGGAAAATCCGCTTTCATTCCACATATAATAAATTCCTCGAACAATAGAAGCTCCCGAGGGAATCTCATTACTAAATGTAGAAACGGAATATGCACTTACTTCTTCATAAGCATATCGATTCTCTACATAATATCCTCCCATATATTCCATTCCCCTTTCTCATCGTCATAATATTTCTTCACTTTGTTGCAAAACTCCTCTGTCACCCGGTGGGGGCTGCCGCACTCGGCGGCCAGAGTTCCGGCGCATTTCATACACGCCTTCTGTACTTTACAGGTCTTACATTCCTCAGGCCAGTCCAAAGCCTCCTCATACTGAATCAGCTCCTGCCAGGCCTGTGAAAACGCCCGGTCACGGACGGAGAGATCCGGCTCATTCATAAAGCTGCAGAACCGCATCATCCCGTTCCAGGTCACCCAGTACCCCAGACGGTAGTCCTTACAGTAGGTACAGGGCTTTCGTTCTATATTCACCGGCACCTTCTCAAGACGGTACCGGATCTCTTCTTTCTTCTGTTGTTCCAGTTTCTCTTCCACCCGAACCATCCTCGCCTGGCTGTCCGGATTCCGCACAGTGGCTTTCACGCCGCCAGTGGCCATCCAGGGAAGCCGGTTCTGATATGCGTAATAGGCCATCCTCGGCACATCCTCCAGATTCTGGCGGATCACCGTGCTGATAAGCTGAACAGGAATTTTAAGCTCTCTCAGTGTCCGGATTCCTCTATCCACTCTGGAAAATCCGTCTTTGACACGGCACACCTGCTCATACACCTCATCATTTGATCCATAGAGGGTGATCTTCACAGCCCTGGGTGGGTACTCGGCCAGAAGATCAGCCATGTCCCCCTGGATCAGAGAAGCGTTTGTCTGAAGCGTGATAAAAAATCCCATCTGTGTCAGTTCCTTCCAGATTTCCGGAAAATCCGGATGAACCAGAGGTTCGCCGCCGGTAACACACAGCCAGACAGTTCCCGCCTCTTTCGCCGCATGGGCCGTCTGGATCCATTCCTTCCCGGTCATCTCCCTGCCGTACCAGGGGATCTGCTTCTCATCAAGGTGCACATAGCACATACGGCAGTTGAAATTACAGCGGGGCGTCAGTTCGAAAGTTCCTGAGATGGGAATGGCATCCTGATATGCTTTCTCCCAGACTGACTTATAGAAGGGATCCAGCCATTCCATCCGCCGGCAGGCCGGCTCAAATTCATAACTCATGGCTGTCACCTTTTCTCGGGCATCCGGACGAAGACTTTCCCCCGGACAACACCGTCATCTAAGATATTGTTATCGGCCAGCGTCTTCAGGAATTTTTCAATATCCGCTGCCGCTTTCTCCCTGGTCACTCCTTCATAATGCTCCAGAATTCTCTCCACCAAGTCTTCTTTCTCAAACTCATGATCCTTCATATACTCCCACAGATAAGCCGCGGAAGACGATATGTAGACGATGGAAGTCACTTCCCGGACCCGCTTTCCCGTAGGGACGATCACATATTGTCCTGCGACTTCTCTTAGCATCAGTCCGTCTTTTAATTTCATGTTCCTTCCTCCTCCATATTCAGTACCACGCGCAGAATGAATTTTTCTTCTTCACTCCATGCTTCCACACTTCCCTGGTACTTTCTCGCAATCATCTCAATGCTTTCCATTCCATAGCTTTTGACAATCTTTCTCAATGTCCCGGCTGGAATACTGTTCTCTATTTTTATCAGGATACTTTTCTTAAACTGCCTCACAATCACCCGGATCACCGGGCTGGATCCGCTGCACTTTCCGCAGGCATTCAGCGCATTCTCCATGGCATTGCCAAAGAGAACAGTCATATCCACCATATCAAAAGGATAGGTCTCTTTGACCTGAATACTGCACTTGGTATGAATTCCATTGTTCTCCGCCTGAATCACATAATACCGGAGTATCCCATCCAGACAGGGATTGCCGCAGATCTTCTTTTTCTCCATTTCTTCTGTCTCATAGAGATAATTTCCAATATAATCCTGCAGCTTTTTCACCTCTCCATCCTGAGCGAGAGTGTTCATAGTCCGCAGATGAAGACGCAGATTGTGCCGGCTGCGTTTTTCCTTTTCGATGCCGTCACACACCCACTTATACTGCTGTTCATAGGAACTTAATCTGGAACGCATATCCTCTTTTTCTTTTTCCAAAATCAGGCAGACAAAATAGATAAAATACGCCAGAAGATCGCATACGATAAAGCAGATCATCCAGACACTCAGATAGATCTTGGAACTGATTGTGGAAACTTGCATCGACAGATTCGCTTCCATCTGCATGGCGATAATGATCAACCCCAGAATCGCCACAGAACAAGAAGTAATAAAATTCAGCGTTTTCTTATTTCCCTGGACAAGCTCCTGGACATTTCCGTACCGCAGGAAACGGTAAATCCACGGAAAGCTCAAAAGTATCACAATTGTATAAGTCACAAGATCTCTGACCGAATAAGGCGAGAACATTCCTATTGGCATAGGCCTCATGAATTTCACCGTAATCTTGTTCGCGATATAGATTAAGATCCCATACTGGACAACCAGCATATACAAAAGAGTCTGCCCTCGGGTTCCTTTCTGCAGCCTCAGAAAATAGACAAGAGTCATACCTGCCAGTCCGGCGGCGAAGATCAGATTTCCCAGATTCATCAGTTCTCCCCAGCTGACTCCCTGGCTGCGCAGGATTCCCAGATAGCAGGAACCTCCGGCATAAAAGGCAGCCACAGCTGCACACAGGAGAATCAGAAACCGTCTCTTCTCATAGCGCAAAGAATCCGGCTGAAGCGGCAGGTATGCCAGAAAGATCATTGGAAAACTCTGAAGCATATAGCCGCAAAATTGAATCAGTACATATGTACACACAACTTGCTCATTCATCGGTCAACTTTTATTCCTCCATATAATGTTTGAAAATATAGTCATTATATTTCCGTCGGTTCTCTGCCCGCTGCCTCCGACTGAGCATAAATACCATCCCCTCCACTTCACAGGAATCTGTGTTCATCCGCTCCACAGCCTCCATATTCACAATCACACCACGGTTGATGCGCAAAAAGCGGTCATCCAGATTTGTCATAAACATCTGGAGGCTTTCCCGAACCTTAATTACAGCTCCCGTCGCCATGTGGATGTACAGATAATTGTGCATGCTTTCTATATAAGTAATCTTCTGGTAAGGAACCTCCTGTTCCTGCTTGCTGCTTACATCATAAATCGTCAATTTGGAAACTACTTTTTTCTGAAAACGTTCCTTTATTTTCCAAAGCAGTTCTTTCTGATAAGGCTTAACCAGATAATAAAAAGCATTCAACTCGAATGCTTCCGGCCCAAACTCTCTGCTGATACTGACAAGGACAATCTCCATCTCCGGGTGGAACTCCCGTATTTTCTTTCCTGCCTCAATGCCTCCTATTTTCTGCATAAAAATATCCAAAAACACCAGATCATAGGTCTCACCGACGTCGATCTGAGCCAACAAATCCTGCCCGTCATCGAATAAAAAGAACTCCGTACCCGGCCAGACAATTTTCAACAATTCACACAATTCTATGCGGTCATTTTTATTATCATCACACACTGCAATTCTCATAATTTACCTCTTTATCATTATATATGTGCCATTTTTTTCCTTCCAGTACCAGTTATCCCAATTCGTTACCAGTTATCCCTCACTGTGTATGAATCCAGTTTCTTAGTAATACTATAAAGCAATATCTTATTAAAAATATATTTTCATATCATTTTTTTCTATTTTTGGTACTTTTGCCACTTATCCCATTTTTTTACCAGTTGTCCCATTTTTCCCTGACTCTATGGACTTTTCCGGAAATTCACGCTATAGTGAAATCGAAAACAGCATGAATTTTGGAGGCTTTTTATGTCGAGTCAGCAGAAAAATCACCATGAGAAGAAAATCCGGATTCCTGGAATTCTTCTCGTCGTATTTATGTTTTTTATTCTGATCTTTTTCGTATCCGTTGTCTTTTCCACTCAGATGCTGCCGGCCGCTCTGTTGGCCATCGTCTGTGCGGGATGTCTGATTTCCTTGCTTCTCACTTATTTTCTCACCAGGGATCTACGGCACAGAATTCGATTTGTTCTGGGTGTAGTCTGGAGTCTTCTCTGTCTGGTCCTATGTCTGTTCGCCGGTTACTATGTCCGCCAGACTCAGGATACCCTCCAGAAAGTTTCCTCTCCCCGTGTACAGAATTCCATCATCTCTTTCTATGTGAAACAGGAAGATCCCGCCGAAAACCTTTCGGATGCTGCCGATTACACCTTTGGCATCTTAAAGACCCAGGACCGGAGCAATACCGATGAAACCCTGAACCAGGTCAGCGCCGAGCAGAATCTCACCTTACAGACCCTGGAATTTGACGGACTGACGCAGCTGGCTGACGCTGTCCGGGACGGCCAGATTCAGGGCATGGTTCTGAACCAGGCTTATCTGGATCTCTATGAAGAACTGGAGGGATACGAGACATTTCCAGAAGAAATCCGCATTCTCTCCACCCAGCAGGTGGAACAGGTGGTGGAAAATGTGCTTTCCCAGGAGGATTCTTCCGATTCTGTGATCAACATCTACATCAGTGGAAGCGATACCCGGGACAATACGCTCACCAGCCTGACCCGCAGCGATGTGAACATCATCGCCAGTGTCAACACAGATACCGGAGAGGTGCTTCTTCTGTCCACGCCAAGAGACTATTACATACCTCTGTCCATCTCCGGCGGAGTGCCGGACAAGCTGACCCATGCGGGAATCTATGGTGTTCAGGTGAGTATGGATACCCTCTCCATGCTCTATGACATTTCCATCGATTACTATTTCAAGGTGAATTTCACCGGATTCGTGGATATCATCAACGCTCTGGGGAACATTGAAGTTCAGTCTGACTATGAATTTGACGCTGGCGGATATCATTTTACCGCAGGCACCAATGTGCTGGACGGAGACGCCGCCCTGGCCTTTTGCCGGGAACGTTACTCCTTCAGCAGCGGAGACCGGCAGAGAGGCCGCAACCAGATGGCCGTAATCAAAGGGATCATCCAGAAAGCAGCCAGCCCTGCTATTCTGACTGACTACACTTCCATTCTGGAAGGTGTACAGAACTGTATCGATACCAATATCCCTTATGATCTGATGGCGGAGCTGGTACGCCAGCAGCTCTCACGGAAAACCACCTGGAACGTCACCACCTACAGTGTCGATGGAACAGGAGACAACCAGGTACCTTATTCCATGAGCTCCCGTGTCTATGTGATGGTTCCTGACATGGCCACCGTGGAACACGCAAAAGAACTTCTGGCCCAGGTCGCCGGTAACTGACCCGCGCCTTTTCCCTGATGACCGAAGCAGCCTTTACAGGCAGGCTTTCTGTAATCGGAGTCAATCTGTCTTTGGCAGTTTGTCTCATAAATTTATTTTGTGTCTCCATAAAGAGAAGTGCCGACAGGCGGTTTTGTCCTCCTGCGGCACTTTCTCTTTCTTTTGAAAAACTTTTCTTTTTCAAATTCCGAATAAATCTTTTTCATTTGCTCATACTACCCTCAAATGAGGTGATTCATATGCGACTGAAACTGGAGCAGAAAACCATTCTGATCACAGGCGTGGCTGGTTTCATAGGCTCCTGTCTGGCAAAACAGCTGCTGTCAACCATATCTGCCGTGAAGATTATCGGCATCGATAACCTGAATGATTACTATGACGTGAAATTAAAAGAGAGCCGTCTGGTTAAGCTTCGTCTCTACCCGAATTTTGTCTTTCTCAAGGGTGATCTGGCGGATAAGTCTTTTGTGGAAAAAGTCTTCACCCAGTATTCCCCGCAGCTTGTGGTCCACCTGGCAGCACAGGCAGGAGTCCGCTACAGCCTGGTCAACCCGGACGCCTACATTTCCTCCAACCTGGTAGGCTTTTTTCACATTCTGGAAGGCTGCCGCCACTTAAAAGAGACTGCCGGACACCCCGTGGAGCACCTGGTCTATGCATCCAGTTCCTCCGTATACGGCAACAACCGGAAGCTTCCCTATTCTGTGGGAGATCCGGTGGACCACCCGGTGAGTCTCTATGCAGCCACCAAGAAATCCAACGAACTCATGGCGCACGCTTACAGCAAACTCTATGAAATTCCCAGCACCGGTCTGCGCTTTTTTACCGTCTATGGCCCTGCCGGGCGGCCGGATATGGCCTACTTTCGATTCACCGATCAACTGGTACAAGGAAAGACCATTCAAATCTTCAACTATGGAAACTGCAAACGGGATTTCACCTACATTGATGACATCATCGAGGGTGTCATCCAGGTGATGAAAAAGCCGCCAACGAGCGGGGAAGAAACGGTGCCTTACAAGATTTATAACATTGGAAATCATCACCCGGAGAATCTTCTGGATTTCCTGGAAATTCTGAAACAGGAACTGATCCATGCACAGGTTCTTCCCCGGAATTATGATTTCCAGGCCCACACCCAGCTGGTTCCCATGCAGCCTGGGGACGTGGAGGAGACCTATGCGGACATTGATGATCTGATACGTGATTTTAACTTTCGTCCGCACACCAGCCTGCGGGAGGGCCTTCGGACTTTTGCCTTCTGGTATAAACGGTATCGGGGCGGTATCTTATGAAAAACAGGAAGAAAAAGCCCCTCCGTTCTCCCAAGCTCTGCCTGGTCTCCTCCTCTGGCGGACACTGGGAACAACTGCAGAAGCTAAAACCTCTCACAGCCAAATATCCTGGTTTTTTTGTGACTGAGCGCACCCGTTTTCCAGTCCCAAAGGATACTTATCGGATGCTGCAGACAGATGGCAAAGATCCCCTGATGCCCGCCAAAATGATCTGGAATTCCCTCTACGCCCTCTACATCTGGATGCGGGAAAAGCCGGATCTGGTCATCACCACAGGAACCATGGTGGCCTATCCTTTTTACCTTCTTTCGGTACTGTTTCATAAGAAATTTATCTTTATCGAGACTTTTGCCCGGGCAAATCTGCCCACAGTGGCAGGACAGAAAATGCAAAAACATGCGGATCTTTTCTTTGTCCAGTGGGAAAGTCAGAAACGATTTTATCCAAACGCCATCTACAGGGGGTGTCTATATTGATTTTTGTGACTGTGGGATCCCGGAATTATCCCTTTGACCGGCTGTTTCGCCGGCTGGATGAGCTCTGTGAACAGGGAATCATCACCGAGGAAATCTTCGCCCAGACCGGGACTTCCACTTACCATCCCAGGCATTACCGCTTTCAGGATTTCCTCTTCGCAGAAGAGTTTGACCGGAAGATACGAAAAGCTCATATTGTGGTAAGCCACGGAGCGTCCGGCTCCATCATGAGGGCCCTGCACCACGGCAAAAAAGTCATTGCCGTCACAAGGCTGGCCAAGTACAAAGAACATATCAACGATCATCAGATTCAGACGAACGAAGCATTTTCCCAGAATGGCTATGTGCTGATGGCCGATCTGGAGCTTCAGAATCTCGGAGATTGTTTTCAGAAAATCTATGAAAAGAAAGACCACTTAAGGCCCTGGGAGAACAAAGATCCCCTGGCCATTGTCCGTCAGATTGACACATTTATACAGGAGAACTGGGAGGGAAGAACATGGATTTCAGCCAGATAGAAGCAGCGGGAAAACAACTGTTTGAACGGTATCCCCGCACCCGCAGAATCTTAAAGAGAGTTTATCACCTGGCAGGACGTCTCTTCTCCCGGGAACATATCCGTTCCCGGGGACATCTCTTTCGAATCACGCCAAAAGATTCCTGGGAATATTTCTATGGATATTATGATAAGTCACCGTGGGACGCCACCGACCGTTATCTGCTGGCTCTGAGGGCCCGGTGTACCTGGCGCCAGCCCGCTCCCGGCCAGAGCGCAGTCCTGGTTCTCCTGGACATGGAAAACCCGGATAAAGTCCGCCGCCTCGCTGTCACCCGTGCCTGGAATGTTCAGCAAGGCTGCATGGCCCAATGGCTGGGGCCCGACAATCACAGCCGGATCATCTACAACGATTTCCGGAACGGCCGTTACTGTTCCGTCATCCTTCAGGTCAAAGACCGCACGGAAGAAAAGGTGCTGCCCCTGCCCGTCTACGATGTCTCCCGGGACGGTCATTTCGCCCTGAGCCTGGATTTCTCCCGGCTTCACCGTCTCCGTCCCGGATATGGTTATTCCAATCTGCCGGATACGACCGCCGGGCAGCTCTGTCCGGATTCCGCCTGCATCTGGCGGATGGATCTTCAGACCGGAAAGGTCACCGAACTTCTCCGGTACACCGATCTGGCTTCCTTTATGCCTTCCCCTTCCATGGAAGGCGCCGAGCATAAAGTCAACCACCTGATGATCCGGCCGGATGGAAAACGTTTTATGCTTCTCCACCGCTGGATCAAAAACGGCAAGAAGCACACCCGGCTGGTCACCGCAGACTGTGACGGTCAGAATCTTTGCAACTTAAGCGATGATGTCTTTGTCTCCCATTGTTTCTGGAAGAACAACGAAGAAATCCTGTCATTTCTCCGCAAAAAAGCCACTGGAGACCACTACTGCCTCCTGCGGGATCAGTCTTCTGTCTACCGGATGCTCTGGCCTGACCTGACCCGGGACGGCCACTGCAGTTACTCTCCTGACGGTAAGCTGGTCATCACCGACACCTATCCTGACCGGAAGCGTCTGGCCTCGGTATATCTCTGCCAGGAGCATGAGGACAAAAGTCAGAGAATCGCCCAGGTGTATTCCCCGTTCCGCTATGACAACGACTGCCGCTGCGATCTCCATCCCCGTTGGAACCGCAGAGGAGATACCATCTGCATCGATTCTGTCCACGAGGGAAAACGAGCCATGTATCTGCTTCCCCTCCGTGGCCTGGATCTCTCATAATCTTGTATCTGTCAGACTTCTGGAAGAGTTTCGTCTTCCGCCATCTGGAAAGGAGGCTTTATGGATCCCGCAATCCGAATTGTAATCCCCTGCCACAACTGTGCCAGGACCATCTGCCGGGCGCTGGATTCCCTGCATCAACAGAGTTTTCAGGGCTTTGAGGCTATACTGGTGGATGACGAATCCACCGATGACACCTGGAAAATCATCACACAGTACGCTGCCCATTCTCCGTTAAAGCTCCTCTGCCTCTCTCAGAGACATGCCGGTGCCGCCGCTGCCCGCAATCTGGGCATGGAAGACTGTACAACACCCTACCTGATGTTTCTGGACGCAGACGACGTCTATCACCCGGACTTGATCCGCTGCCTCTATCATGGAGTCGGACACGGATGCGACACTGCTTTCTGCCTGACATCCCGGGACGTGGACGCAGTCTTTTCGGATGTCCGGTCTGTCCCTGCAGATTGTTTTCACCGTCTCGCCATCGATGAAGCCATGGAGTATTTCATGTATCACAAAGAACAGATTCATTTCACTGGTTTTCTGTATTCCAGAGAAATCCTGACCCGGCACGCGATCCGTTTTCGCTCCGGAGTCTGCTACGGCGAAGACCTGGAATTTGTCTGGAAATACCTGGCCCACTGCACCAATGCCTGCCTGGTCCATGCCCGCCTGTACGGCTATGAAAATCACCCTGCTTCCGCCGTCCACCAGGTACGTTGGAATAAGACAGACCTGGCCGACGCCATGCTGCGCACCGGCCAATATCTGCGAAAACAGCATCCAACTTTCGCTGATTCTTTCTCCTCCTACATGCTGCCCCGGTCCATGTGGACTGTAGCCAAGACCTTCGCCCTGGGAAGAAAATGGTCCATGTACCAGCTCTTTTGTCAGCGCTACCATCTTCGCCCTTATATGAGACAACTGGCCGAAACCGCCCGCAGCAGGCCCCTTCGGCTCACTGCCAGGCTCTATCTTCTCAGCCCCTGGCTTTTTTATCACGGAGTGGGAATGATTTCCCGGCTTCGAAGAATGAAACTGGAAAGAAGGAATTCACACCATGCCTACCATCAGCGTACTGACCAGCATCTACAATGAGACTCCCCAAGAGATCTTCCAAGCCGTCCGCTCCATTCAAGGACAGACCTTCACAGACTGGGAGCTGATCCTGGTCAATGACCATCCCGGCCGCCAAGAACTGGAAGAACTTCTGGCCTCTCTGGCTCTGACAGATCCCCGTATCCGTTTTCTCGCCAACCCCAAAAATCTGGGACTTGCCCGCTCCATGAACCGGGCCGCTGCCGCGGCCCAGGGACGCTATCTCGCCCGCATGGACGCAGACGATATCAGCGCGCCGCGGCGTCTGGAAGAAGAACTTGCCCTGCTCATCCGGGAAGACTGCGGACTGGTCTGCTGCCGCTTTCAGACCATCGATGAGGGAGGCCAAATTCTCTCACAGGAAAGTCCATACTATACCTCCCGGCAGCTTCAGGCCCTGCTGCCCTTCCGAAATGTCATCCACCATCCCACGGTACTCATGCAAAAAGAACTTTTCTTTCAGGCCGGGGGATACCGTCCCTATCCCTGTGCCCAGGACTATGATCTCTGGCTTCGTCTCAGGCAAATGCAAGTGAAGATGGCGATGCATCAGGAAGTCCTCTTCTCCTACCGGATCCGCGGAAAAAGCACCACCGGACAGCGGCGATATCTCCAGGCACTGACGCTGAACTATCTAAGAGAAGCCTTTCGAAAGGAGTACAAAACCCGCACCGAACTGCCCTTCCCGGACGCTTACGCAGCATATCTGCGCCGTCACGGTTACCACCGATGCCGGTCACAGAACCGTTTCGACAAAGCCACGTATCTTCTGCAGAACTCCTGGAAATCCTCCCCCGCAAAAAGACTCTGTCTTCAGACTCAGGCAGCTTTTCTGTCCGGCGTCTACCGCAGAAATTTTCTCTATCAGATTCAAGCAAAGAGGTTGAAAATATGACGAAATTCAGTATTATTGTGCCGGTCTATCAGGCCCAATCCTCCCTGGACCGCTGCATAAAAAGCCTGCTTCGGCAGACTCTCTCCGATATCGAAATCATTCTTGTGGATGACGGAAGCACAGACCAAAGTCCGTCCATCTGTGATCACTATGAGGCAGAAGATCCCCGCATCCAGGTTATTCACAAACCCAACGAAGGAGTCAGCGCCGCCCGCAACGACGGTCTTTTGGCCGCCCGCGGGGAATGGGTCATCTTCTGTGATTCTGATGACTGGATGGAACCCTACGCCTGCGAGCTGCTCTGCCAAACGGGCACAGAAAAACATGTGGATGTGGTTCTGGGCGATATCCATCTGATCCAGAAAGAGCGCAAAATTTACAATCAGTTTTTTGCCGAGGAATTCGTCTGGCGTTCCCGGCGCAGACTGGATGACCTTGTGGCAGCGGACATCTACCAGGCATACTGTCCCCTGCCTCCCTCCACTCCTTCCATCGGATACGGCGGTCCCTGGAACAAAGCAGTACGGCGGCAATTTCTCCTGGATCATGAAATCCGGTTTGACACGAAACTGGGGGGAATTTTTGATGACATCCTGTACACCGCCTTTCTGTATGCCAATGCCTCCGGCGTGGCCTATGTACAAAGGCCTGTGTACAACTACGTCCTGAACCCCTCTTCCGTCACCCGCAGCTACCGGCCCGACACCCTTGCCGTCAACCACCGGATTTTCCAGGCTTTCTCCAGCTTCATCCACTCCCACGCGCCAAACAAACGCTGGGAACAGGCTTATCAGGCTATGGTAATCCGCCGCTTGGAAGAAAGCCTGCGTCTGTACTTCTTCCACCCATCTAATGAGATGCCACGGTCCACACGCCTGGCTCTGCTGCGAAAAACCATCCGCACCAAACCGTATTTCACAGCACTTCGAACCGTGGAAAAGCGAAAGCTCACCTCCAGTCAGCGGAAGATGGTATCTCTTCTGCGTCTTCACTGGATGGGAGGCCTTTGGATTCTCTATCAATTAAAAGTCATCCTGAAAAAGATTTAAGGAGCATCCCATGAAACGTTATCTGAAAGCCGGCAGGCATGAGACTGCCTATTTAACCGCATTTGCCGTGTACATCCTGCATCAGGTCCTAAGCTACTCTCTCTACGTGAGCCTGCTTCCTGATACACTCTTCTGGTTTCTGAAACTTACGGCCGCTGTGCTCTTATTGTCTGCCCTTCTTTTGCAGGGCAGACTCTCTGTGCAGGAGCTTTTGACCGATGCTTTTTTGACAGGTCTTGGAATTCTCGCCGCCATTTACAGCCGCCGGGGATTTTCCCTGCTGCTCTTGCTGCTGTTCCTTCTGGCCGCAGGCTCCCTGGACTTTTGGCGCCTGCTCAAAGTGAACCTGTGGACACTCCTAGGAGGCTGGTTGTTAGTGACCCTCTCCTGTCTGGCCGGACTCATCGAAAACCGTACTTATCCCCGCCCGGCTCTGGGAGTTACCGCCCAGACACTCGGCTTTAACTACTACGCCTATCCCACCATGATCCTGTTCACCAGCAGTGTGATTTACCTGGTTCTCAAAGGAAAGAAAACCTCCTGGTTCTCCCTGCTTTTCGTGTTCCTCCTCAACGCTCTGGCAGCCCAGATCTACACCACCCGGATCTATCTTTGGGCCGTCACAGCTTTTGAAGTGTACCTGATTCTGGCCTGCAAATTTTCCCTAATCTCCCTGAAAAGCCGCCTTTTTCTCTATCTGGCACGGTGGGGACACCTCCTTTGCTTCCTGGGATCTCTGGCTCTTTATACTTTTTATGAGAGTTCCCATCCTCTGTGGGCCGCCCTCAATGCCGCCCTCTCAGGGCGTCTTCAGCTTGGCAGCCAGGGACTTTCTGCCTATGGAATCCACCTGTTCGGCACGGAAGTCATCATGTACGGAAACGCAGAACGGGTCTATGGAAATGTCTCCGCACAGTCCGATTACATTGACAGCGGTTATCTCTACACTCTGCTCGCCTATGGCATTTTGTTTACCCTGCTTTTACTCCTCTGCTACACCTGGATCTTCCAGTATCTGTACCGCCAAAAAGAAGTTCTTCTCTACGGCTGGCTTGGACTGTTTATGTTCCTGAACATCTTCAACAACTATCTGCTGCTTCTGGAAATCAACCCGCTTCTGCTTCTGACTCTCACAGCTGTCCGACGCCCTGCCCGCCTTCCCCGCAGAATATACGGACACATATCCAAAGCAGAGACTGCTTTCCCCGCAGACACACAAAAAAGGAGTTCGCCATGAAACGTATCGCCTATCTGGATGTGGCAAAAGGCTTCACCATTCTCACGGTGATTCTGGGCCACACCCTTCCCGCAGGAACCCTCAAAACCCTCCTGTACAGTTTTCATATGCCTTTGTTTTTCTTTCTGAGCGGATACTTTTTTAAACCCCTGCGTTTTCCTTCACTCATTCGAAAAAAAGCCCGCCAGCTTCTCCTCCCCTATGCTTTTACTTCCCTCCTTCTGGTGCTTTTTTCCTCTCTTTTCCTTTTTCTCAAAGGCCGGTTGGAAGAG
Source organism: Candidatus Blautia intestinigallinarum (assembly GCA_019112635.1). Lineage (GTDB taxonomy): Bacteria > Bacillota > Clostridia > Lachnospirales > Lachnospiraceae > Blautia_A > Blautia_A intestinigallinarum. The sequence continues at coordinate 27,607 of DXIX01000021.1, forward strand.
ATTCCAGGCAACACTACGAAACTTTTCTTTGCCAGTCTCTACGGAAGCGGACTGGATGTCCACACCCCCTTTTTCATCCCTCAAATCGGGGCCATCTGGTTTCTTCTTGCCCTGTTTTGGGGGTTCCTTTTGCTGAATACTCTCCTCCTGCTTCCCCGCCCTCTCCCTCTTTTGATCCTACTGTTTGTTCTGGGACTTTGCACCTCACCTTTTTTCTGGCTTCCCTTCTCCTTCCAGCCAGCCATGACTGCCACCCTGTACCTCTTTATGGGCTACCAGACCAGACAGCGAAAACTTCTGGAGGCCCTGCGAAAACACCGGACTCTCCCCTTACTTCTCCTGATTCTATGGTTTTTCCCGGCCCTCCTGGGCGGCGAAATCATACTGGCAGGAAATGTATTTCCCCACATCATCCTGAACCTTCTAAGCTCCACAAGCGGCATTTTCACCTTCCTGCTGCTCTCCTTCTTCCTCTACCGCCGGACCCGTCTCCTGTCCGGCTACCTCCAGTGGATGGGAAGCGAAACTCTGCTGATTCTCTGCGCCCATCTGCTGGAACTGCGGCTGTTTCCCTGGTATCTGGTACACGCCTTTCTCACCGATACTCTCTGCTTTACCGGCTGGCGCATTCCCGCTGCAATTGCCCTGTGCAAGACTGCCATCGCCACCGCCGCAGTCTATGTGAAACATCGCTGGAATTCTCACCCCCACAGAACTTATTTCATATTTTAATCACATAGGAGGAACCATCCATGTCATCATTTTTTCACACACATTCACACCCTGGCTCTCTGAGGCGCAGCTTCCTCATGAACATGCTCCTCACCGTCTCTTCCCTTCTCTTTCCCCTGATCACCTTTCCCTATGTCTCCCGGATCCTCCTCCCCGCCGGCTACGGAAGAATCTCCTTTGCCGCCTCCGTGATTTCTTACTTCACCATGCTCGCCCAGCTGGGAATTCCCGTCTATGGAATCCGCGCCTGTGCCGGTGTGAGGGACAATCCCGCCCTGCTTTGCCGGACCGTCCGGGACATCTTCTGGCTGAACCTGGCTGCCACCGCCACCGCCTATCTCGCCTTTTTCACAGCCCTTCTAGCCACCCCCAGACTGCACCAGGAAAAGCCCCTCCTTTTGCTGCTCAGCCTGAATATTTTTCTTGGCACACTGGGCATGGAATGGCTGTACAAGGCACTGGAACAATATACCTATATCACCCTGCGCTCCCTGCTCTTCAAGCTCTTGGCCCTTATCGCCACCTTTCTTCTGATTCACAGCTCTGACGACGTTCTCCTCTACGGAGGAATCTCCATCTTCGCCGCCTCCGCCTCGAATCTATTAAATTTTCTGAATCTGCCACGCCTGCTTCCACTTCCCCCTCCCGGGGGCTTCTCCCCGGTGAGAAGCCTGTCCCGGATCAAAGAACATCTGAAATCCGCCCTGGTTTTCTTCGCCATGTCCTGCGCCACCACAGTGTACACCAACCTGGATACCGTGATGCTGGGGTTTCTCTCCTCCGAGACACAGGTGGGCTACTATACCGCTGCCGTCAAGATCAAAACCATCCTGGTTGGCATCATCACCTCCCTGGGAGCTGTCCTTTTGCCCAGGGCCTCCTACTACACCCAAAATGGTCTGCGCCCGTCCCTACACCGCCTTCTGGGAAAGGCTTTTCACCTGATCCTTCTGCTTGCCCTGCCCCTGACCTCCTATTTTCTTCTGTTCGCCCCGGAGGGAATCATCTTTCTCTCCGGCCCCGCCTACATTCCGGCCGTGACACCCATGCGGATTCTCATGCCCACATTGCTGCTCATCGGTTTGACAAACCTCATGGGAATGCAGATGCTGGTTCCCTCCGGGAAGGAAAAATCAGTTCTGTACTCGGTAACAGCAGGCGCCCTCGTCAACTTGGTTCTGAACCTGCTCCTGATCCCCCGCTTCGCCTGCACAGGAGCAGCCATAGGCACACTGGCCGCCGAATCCGCGGTTCTGCTGATTCAAACCCACATTCTCCAAAACTCCCTCACCCCCATCCTTCGCCGGGGATCTTTTCGCCCGCCGCTTCTGGGAACCCTGGCCGCCACTTTCGTCTGCGCTCCGGTAAAACTGCTTCATCTTCCCGCTTTTTTTGCACTGGCACTCTCCGCCCTGCTCTTTTTTCTCACCTACCTGGCCGCCCTTTTCCTCCTTCAGGATCCTCTGGCGCAGGAAATCAGAAGACGGCGCTTGCCCGGCAAAAACAAGGATTGACAAACCTTTACGGATTCTCTAAGATAGGAATGGCAATTTTTTACGTGAATTATCATTCTATTCCTTCAAGGAGGAACTTCACTATGAAATTCAAAATGAATACTTTGGAGAAAAAATGGGTGCTCTACGATGTGGGAAACTCTGCTTTTACCTTGCTTGTCTCCACCATCATGCCCATTTATTTCAACTATCTGGCCCAGACTGCGGGAATCTCCGATGTGAATTATCTGGCCTACTGGGGCTACGCCACCTCCCTCTCCACCATCCTGGTGGCATTCTTGGGACCGGTTCTGGGAACCGCCTCCGACACCAAAGGATGGAAGAAAAAAATCTTTCTGATTACCTTGCTGATCGGCGCTGTGGGATGTACATTTCTTGGATTTACTCAGTCCTGGATCTGGTTTTTGCTATTGTTTATCCTGGCAAAATCCGCCTACTCCACAAGCCTTGTAATCTATGATTCCATGCTCACAGACATCACGGACGAAGGCCGCATGGACGAGGTCTCCGCCCGTGGATATGCCTGGGGATACATCGGAAGCTGCATCCCTTTCCTCATCAGTCTGATGCTTGTCCTCTTCTATGAGAGCCTGGGAATCACCATGGAGACTGCCATGGGAATCGCCTTTTTGCTGGTGGCCATCTGGTGGGTTGTCATGTCCGTGCCTCTGTTTCGCTCCTATGAGCAGAAACACTATCAGGAGAGCACCCATCAGCCCGTCCGCTCCTGCATGCGAAGACTGGGACGGATCCTTTCCGACCTTCGCAGAGAACGAAAAATCCTGCTGTTTCTCGTCGCATTTTTCTTCTATATTGATGGCGTCTACACAATCATTGACATGGCCACCGCCTACGGAACTGCCTTAGGCCTTGACACCACAGGACTTCTTTTGGCTCTGCTTCTTACGCAGATTGTGGCCTTTCCCGCCGCCCTGATATTCGGGAAACTCTCCCGTCTTACGGCCACATCCAGACTGATCCTGATCTGTGTCTTCGCCTATTTTCTGATCGCCCTCTATGGCGTCAGCTTAAAAGAACAGTACCAATTCTGGATCCTGGCCGTCTGTGTGGGTATTTTCCAGGGAGCCGTCCAGTCCCTGTCCCGCTCCTATTTTGCCAAGATCATTCCCCCAGACAAATCCGGGGAATACTTCGGCATCTACGACATCTGCGGCAAGGGCGCCTCTTTTGCGGGAACCACCCTGGTATCCGCCATCAGCCAGTTCACCGGCAGCGTGAACCTGGGCGTGGGCGCCCTGTCCATCATGTTTCTGATCGGTTTCGTCTGCTTCTTCTTCGCAGACCGGGCTGCGTGACACCCCAGACACAGCCGGCAGCTCCACAGAAAAACAGGCCGGACAGGAAGTGAATCAAAACACCTCCTGCCCGGCTGTTTTTATTATTCGAAGTTTATTTATTTCTGAATTTAAGAAAACACATATGTTTTATACGACAGCTTCTATCAAAAAGAACGCTCAGATTTGCAAATCAATCATCACACCACCTATATATGTTTGAACGTTCATTTGAAATGAAATATTGTAGTGGTTTTACTAACTCCATAATTAAATAACTCTATTATCTTTACCATAATTATCTCCACCTCTTTGTAATCAATCAAAAATCCTCGTAATATCCCTATACCGATTTACTACACGGTAAATCTCTGCATATTCTTCTCCCACTTTGTAAATGATCACATAATTCTCCCAAATCGCATACTTGTAATTTGTTCGGAAGCTGACTCTTTTTGGAGAGATCTGCAACTATCCCCGGAAACATTTGGATATTCTCAAATTTACCATAAATTTCTTTAATCGTCTTTGCAGCATATTCTGCATTATCCTCGGCAATATAATCACGAATTTCTTTCAAATCCGTTGCAACTAATGGATTAATTCATAATTTCAGCATAATTTACTCCCCCACAAGTGCTTTTAATTCGTCCAAACTCAGCCAACCTTCACCGCCTTTGACTACCTCCTCTGCCTCCTGCAATTTCATTAAGAGCTTTTTCTCTGCAAGCTCACGCTCATAATCTTCTATATCAAGCACAACAAACCGCCCTCTGCCATTCTTGGTAAGATATACCGGTTCACCTTTGCAACATTTTTTCAGGACTTCATTATAATTTCTCAAATCAGATACTGGTAAAATATTAGGCATATTCTTTCATCTCCTTCGCTAATTTCTATTTGTTTCCAATACATGCTTCATTTTATTTAAAAATGCATATGTTATAATCTAAAATGCACTATTCTCATAATAGACATTAACATCGCACACAAAAGATACTCCTTTTTCTACCGTTGCCAATGCAATAACAGTATCTTTTCCAATTCAAATTTATAGAACCCCTCTTCGTCTTGCTTCATCTCCACTATTCTCATTTACCCTTGTTTTTCCTTTTACTGAATAAACGCAAATTGGAAATAACGAAAAATCAACTGCTCTAGTTTCCTCATTAAATTCTCTTTGGGCAGTTTCTAAAATTGTTTCGTTTTTCTCCCTATGTCCTCCTGGTACTTCATAGGTATTCCGTTCTTTATGTTTACACAAAACCCATCTGCCCTTCGTTCTTGACTGCTGCATTTATTTCCGTTCACGCTTCTTTGTCCATCTTCCGTTTCTGCTCCTTAAGCGCCTGTTCTCTCTGTCTCTCCGCCTGAACTATTGTCGCAACAGTATGCCACAGCACTCTTTTCATACGTTCATAATCTTTCAAACTCTCCCTCAACATCCTATTTTCATTCCAAAGTTCACACGAGCCGTAAAAGAATTAACCTTACTCCACGCCCTTTCGTATGATCTTTGCACATTGTTAAATCTTCTGGAAAGATCTAGATAAGCCCAGTATACCGACCGCAGTACCGTTACAATCTTTTTGATCAACGACTTTGCTTTTTTCTCCCGGTAGGATTTTCCTGTTTCCAGTGTTCCCGCCTCCGGCAATACCTCATCTGGATCAGCAGAATATTTTATTGAAATGACTCTGCATCTTAAGACACCCCTCCTTCCTGCCATCCTGTATTCGAAGTCAAACTTCTATGACAAACAATTCTTCCTACCATAACAATTGTAACACAACCACTGCACCCACCTCAACACTATTGACAACAAGTATGCACCCCGCAAGACACCCGCCAATGCACGCTGCAGGACACCCCACAGCACCCCGCAGGACACCCCATTGCACCCCGCAGAACACCCGCTGTAGTTCACACATCATTCTTCGTCGAATTTTCCTCTTTTCCCGCTCCAAATAGCAGTTGAAACCCTGATCTATTTCCAGTAAGATAGCAGATAAGACCGGATTGTTCCGACAATATTCTGCAAACTCCCCAATTAATTGCTGTTTTTTCATCAAATACAAAAGAAGGGAAGGCAAAACTATGAGATATCAAAAAGAACAGCAGGAATTACTCATCAATGAGTTTATCAACACACTCCTGATTCAGAGAAATTTATCCCCCAACACTCTGTACGCATACAAAAATGACCTGCTTGGCATGTCCAACTGGTTCCGCATGCGCAAATACAGTCAATTCAACGCAAAAGGCATCCAGGACTACTTCTTCTATCTCCAAAACGAAATTGAACTGTCCGCCAGATCCATCCGCAGAAAATACGTCTCCATTCAACAGTATTGCCAATATATCAAAAATACTCTGAACCTCAATGAAACCTTTTTCTCCTTCACCGCCAGAAAATTCCAACTGCCCCGCACTCTTCCAAAAACCTTGTCCATGGAAGAAATCAAAAATCTGATCTCTGCCACCTCCATGGAATTTCAATCCGTCTCTACAGATTACAAACGCCGCCTCTCCATCCGAAATATGTGCATCATCGAGCTCTTATTCTGTCTGGGCCTTCGCATTGGCGAGATCTCAGCCCTGGATCTTTGCGATTACAACCGGGATGAAAACACCTTGCTCATCCACGGAAAAGGCAACAAAGAACGCATGTTATTTATCTCCTCTCCCGTCGTCTGTCAGAAAATGAAACTGTGGATCCGCACCCGGGACGAACTGCAGCCCAAAGACAATGCCATCTTCGTCAATCACCGTGGCGACCGCCTGGGAATCTACGGAATTGAAAAAATCTTTTACAAATACCGGCAGCTGTCCGGAATCAATCCCCACTCCACACCCCACTATCTGCGCCACAGCTTCGCCACCCAGCTGCTCAACAACGGAGCAAACATCCGAGATGTTCAGGAACTGATGGGGCACAACAGCATCGCCACCACCCAGATCTACACCGAAATCTCCATCACCAGGAAAAAAGAAATTCTGGAAAAATATAATGGAAGAAATTTTATCAATTCCGTATAACCGCCACACAACAAAGTGCCGCCCAGCCATTTATAATGACCAGGCGACACTTTCTTCTCGTTATAAATTCTCTGTAAATTTTGTTGTTTCAAAGTGTTTTATGGATCCTGCCTGCTTCCTTTGCCTCCCTATAAATATTTTGAACATTTTGAACCATATTTTTCCCCAAGACAAAATTATATGCACTGACCAATCCATCTGATATAATCACATCTTTAAATGGAATCAACGTTACATCCAGTAGAAAAGGCAGACGTACATGCGGAAACATTTTGATATTGTCAAGATTAGTTGACACATTTTTCTCAAGGATATCACTGACTATGCAGCTATCTCCAAAGTCTCATAATACTGCCTGCGTTTTACCATGGGAGGAAGGCCGCCATTGGCAGAGCAGATCCTCCGGTTATTCCAGTAGCTGAGGAAGTATCTCCAGATAAGTACCTTTAGTTCTTCTACTTTCATCTGCTTTGTGTCATAACGGTCATAAAGGAGTTCCGTCTTCATTCTTGCCCACATACTCTCGCAGCGTGCATTATCATGGCAGCGCCCTCC
>DXIX01000022.1 GCA_019112635.1 Candidatus Blautia intestinigallinarum
AACATGGTGGACAGGATGATTAAGATTGTCAAAACCCAGGAAGCTGCCTGAATGAGACGATGCTTCTTCAGACGCTGGCAGGAAGTAATCGCTTTGTGCACTGCCAGTGAATTAAAAACATGAATACTGGGTAAAATATTAGTAGGTGTATCTGCGGCGTAGAGCCACTGCACTGCATGGACGAAGATGTTGTCATGGGCGAAGGATGTAGGTCTTAGCAGGTGTCCGTTTGGATAGACAAAAGACACGATGAGAAAGATTGTCATCCCCATGATCAGGTTCTTGGTCAGCTGATAATATTCCTGTTTGTTGTCGTTCCAAAAGATAAAGTAAGCAACGGCGCCGAACATATAAGGGAACCACAACAGGTATGGGATAATAAAATACTCACAAAATGGAATATAGTCGTCAAAAACCGCGTGAATCACGTGGTATTGATAAATCGGCCGCTGTTCTATATATTGAAACAGGAGAAAATAAATCAGTGCGTAAATTGTGATCACCAGGCCGTGCTGGTATTTTCTTAGAAACCTCAAATTTTCACCTTCCTTGAAAGTCTTCACATTCTCCCCTCAGTCAGTTGGATTATAACATAGGTAAAATTACATGAAAAGGCTCTTTTTCTAATTTCACAAAAATTTCACTTTGTATGCCTCCGGATTCTCCGTCCCGGTGAACGGGCAGAGGGATACTGCTCTTAATATTTATGGATTTGCATCGGAAAATATGTACATTTTGGCATCTTTTGTGTACTCCCAGAACACAGGCAAGCAAAAGAAAAAGAAACCGAAGTTTGCCGACGCCACAGATACAGCACACATCCAGCAGCCGGTCGTTGGGGCTGGCGTCTGGACAGAAGCGGATTCCGCCTCCTTCGTAGGGAAGATTCATGATTGCGGCGAAATAAGCCTTCCGGAACAATCTTTTGGTTTTCCCATCGAGAAGAACCTGAAAATCTGCCGGCTTACACAGGATGAATTGCTTCACCGCGATGAACACATAGGTGAGTTTTCCAAGATGCAGATGGTTCAGGAAGGTTTTCAGCGGTGATTTGAGTGCTTCATGGCAGATGGCAGCGTCGAAGCCGATTCCTGTGCTGACTCCGAAGCGGTGGCCGGTTCCCTGGGTGGTGACAGAACCGATATCCATGGAAATCTCCCTGGCGGAGCCAAGGAGAAGCTGGCAGGCTTTGAGAGGACTGCCGGGAAGCTGCATTCCCCGTGCAAAGTCGTTCCCGGAGCCGGTGGGAATATAGTACAGGCGGATTCGGCCGGGATCTGTGATGCCGTCCAATACTTCATTTAAGGTTCCGTCCCCGCCCACGACAATCAGATCGATAGATTCATCGGAAGTTTCCAGGAGAAACCGGCATAATTTTTTGGCGTGTCCCGTATATTTTGTCAGACAGGCCTTGTAGGGAATCTTCTTTTTTCGCAGCTCACTTTGAACAGTCCGCCAGATTTTCTTCCCATATCCAGATTTGGAATTGGGATTGACAATAAAATAATACATAGACAACAGTCCTCGCAAACGGTTGGATTTTGTGAATTATTATAAGGTCGGCGGGCTCAAAAATCAACAAGTTGCTTTTGAGGGGAAAGTATTTTATAATCGGTAGGATAAGAAAAGAATAGAATAGACAGTCAGGAGAATGGAAAAATGAAATCATTGGTGATTGCGGAGAAACCCTCCGTTGGACGTGATATTGCCAGAGTGCTGCACTGTGGACAGAAGGGAAATGGATTTCTGGAGGGCAGTAAATATGTTGTTACCTGGGCCCTGGGGCATCTGGTGACCCTGGCAGATCCGGAAGAGTACGATAAAAAATATACCAAATGGGAGATGTCCTCCCTTCCCATCATGCCGGAGCATATGAAATTGGTGGTGATACGGCAGACCGGAAAGCAGTATCAGACGGTGAAAAACCAATTGTACCGAAAAGATATTCAGGATGTCATCATCGCCACAGATGCAGGGAGAGAAGGAGAACTGGTGGCCAGGTGGATTCTGGAAAAAGCAGGATGTCACAAGCCGTTAAAGAGACTTTGGATTTCCTCTGTGACAGACAAGGCAATCCGGGAAGGATTTGCCCATCTTCGCGATGGAAGGGATTATCTGCCTTTGTACGGGGCGGCACAAGCCAGAGCTGAGGCCGACTGGCTGGTGGGCATCAACGGGACCAGAGCGCTCACCTGCAAGTATAATGCGCAGCTTTCCTGCGGCCGTGTGCAGACTCCGACCTTGGCTATGATTGCGGCGAGGGAGGAAGAGATCCGGAATTTTAAACCCCAGGAGTATTATGGTCTGGTGGTTCATGCGGGAAAAGTGAGATGGAACTGGCAGGATCAGAAAAATAAGAGTTTTCGGACCTTTCATAAGGAGAGAATGGACCAGATCGAAAAAGAGATCAACGGAAAATCTCTCACAATCCGCAAGGTGGACAAAAAAGCAAAGAAATCTCATGCTCCTGGACTCTATGATCTGACCACACTGCAGCGGGAGGCCAACCAGAGATATGGCTTTTCTGCGAAAGAGACGCTGAATATTATGCAGCGGCTCTATGAAAATCATAAAGTGCTTACTTATCCAAGAACAGATTCCAGATATATAGGAAAGGACATTGTTCCCACCATCAAGGAGCGGCTGCAGGCGTGTGCCGTGGGACCGTACCGCAAGCTGGCGGGAAGCCTTTCCATGAAGCCGATTCATGTGAACGGAAGCTTTGTGGACGATAAAAAGGTTAGTGACCACCATGCGATCATCCCCACTGAGCAGTTTGTGCAGCTGGATCACATGACCAGTGAGGAGCGGAAAATTTATGATATGGTGGTGCGCCGTTTTCTGAGTGTACTGTGTCCGCCGTTTGAATACGAACAGGTGACCATGGAGGCAGAGGCCGCCGGACATTGTTTTCTGGCAAAAGGAAAAGTTGTGAAAGCTCAGGGCTGGAAGACTGCCTATGAGGAAGAATTCGAGGAGGAGACCTCAGGAGATGAGCCGGCAGATCAGGTTCTGCCCCAGAGAAATGTGGGAGAGACCCTGACAATGGACCGGGTGGAGAGAACCCAGGGAAAGACGAAGCCGCCGGCAAGGTTCAATGAGGCTACCCTCCTAGCAGCCATGGAAAATCCGGTGAGGTATATGCAGACGAAGGATGCCCAGGCAGTCAAGACACTGGGAGAGACCGGAGGACTGGGCACCGTGGCCACCCGGGCAGACATCATCGAGAAACTTTTCCATTCCTTTATGATGGAGAAGAGGGGCCAGGAGATTTATCTGACTTCCAAGGCTCGTCAGCTGCTGGAGCTGGTGCCGGAGGATCTGAAAAAGCCGGAGCTGACAGCGGACTGGGAGATGAAATTATCTCACATTGCCAAAGGAAAATTGAAAAAAGAAGTCTTTCTGAAAAATATCCGCAGCTATACCCAGGACATTGTGTCGGAGATCAAGAGTGGAGAGGGAACCTTCCGCCACGATAACCTGACCAACAAGGTCTGCCCCAACTGCGGCAAGAAGATGCTGGCGGTGAATGGCAAGAACTGTAAGATGCTGGTCTGTCAGGACCGGGAGTGCGGATACCGGGAGACTGTATCGCGGACGACCAACGCACGGTGTCCCAAGTGCCATAAGCGGATGGAACTCTATATGAAGGGAAAAGAAGAGACCTTCGTCTGCGTCTGCGGATACAAGGAGAAATTGTCTTCTTTCCAGGCTCGAAGAGCGAAAGAGGGAGCCGGAGTCTCCAAAAAGGATGTCCAAAGATATTTGAAGCAGCAGAAAAAAGAGGCCCAGGAGCCGGTGAACAATGCGTTTGCCCAGGCACTGGCGGGAATTAAGCTGGACAAATAGGAACCATCCTTGAAGCTTTGCATATGATAATTACGAAAAGCTTTTCAGTAAGGAGACTTCATATTGGCAGAGCCAAGAGTGATATTGGATGCCGGTCACGGCGGGACGGATCCTGGAGCTGTGTTCCAAGGACGGCAGGAGAAGGATGACAATCTGCGTCTGGCGCTTGCCGTGGGGGAGGAACTTCAGAGGAGGGGAATCCCTGTGGACTATACCCGGACGGAGGATGTCTACCAGACACCCTTTGAGAAAGCTTCCATCGCGAACAATTCCGGAGCAGATTTCTTCGTTTCTTTTCACCGCAATTCCAGTCCAGAAGAGAATCAGTACAGCGGTGTGGAAGTGTTGGTGTACGACAAAACGGGAAAGAAACTCGACATGGCTGAGAATATTGTGGGAGCCATGGGGGAGGTGGGATTCCAGGAAATCGGCGTGAAAGAACGTCCAGGACTGGTGGTTCTTCGCAAGACGAGGATGCCCGCCCTTCTGGTGGAAGCCGGATTCATCAATTCAGATGAGGATAATGAGCTTTTCGACGCACAGTTTGAACAGATGGTGGAGAAGATTGCGGATGCCATTGTCGGAACCCTCCATGAAGGGACTTTCGAGACTGGTCAGGAGACAGACAGAGAAGAAAACCTGGCTCAGGAAAGAAATTACCGGGTTCAGACAGGAGCTTTCGAAAAACGGGAGAATGCGGACCGGATGTTGTATGAACTGCAGAATCAGGGGTATCCGGCGTTTATCCTGGAACAGGATGGATATTACCGGGTGCAGGTGGGCGGATACCGGGATATGGAAAATGCCATTTCCATGGAGCAAAAGCTTCGCAGGGCAGGATACAGTACAGTGATTGTAGGATGAGAAAAGGGAAAAAACATGTATTTACCATTTATTGAGGAGATTGCGGATTATATATTTATGGAAGGAAAAGCGCAAAAATCAGATATTATCTTTGTGCCGGGAAATGGCTATCCCCAGATGGCGGAAAAAGCTGCCGGACTGTGGAGAGAGGGATATGCCCCGTATATTCTTCCCAGCGGAAAATACAGCAAGACGGTGGGAAAATTCGCAGGGGTTCTGGATGAGAGAGAGAAATATCCAGGGGATTTCTCCACAGAATGGGAGTTTCTAAGGGAGGTTCTTCTCAAAAACGGAGTGGCTGAAAGTGCCATTTTGCGGGAAGATCAGGCCACCTACACGGAGGAAAACGCGTATTATTCCAGAAAGGTGATCAAAGAACAGAAGATTTCTGTGAAAAAAGCCTTGCTTTGCTGTAAAAACTACCATGCGCGAAGAGCTTTTCTCTATTACAAAAAACATTTCCCGGACACGGAGATTCAAGTGATTCCAGTCTGCGCAGATGGAATTACCAGGGAAAACTGGAAGCAGACAGAAGAAGGAGTCAAGGCGGTGACTGGAGAAGTCTCAAGAATTATCTATCAGTTCTCGCTGTTGGAGAAGGACTCATAGGTCAGATGAGGCCGGTAAAAAAAGGGAGTATTGCTCGATCGATGATTACACATCTATCTTGCAATAACTCCCTTATCTTATTTATTCTTCCTCTTCGTCAAGTTCCTCCGGCTCGGGCAGGTACAGGTGCACCAGTTCCACACGGTTCTTGGAAGTCTTCTCCACCACCAGGCGAAGGCCGCTTGGCAGTGTGACAGACTGGCCTTGTACAGGAAGTTTGTCCAGCTGTTCAATGATATAACCGCCGATGGAGTCGTAGTCTTCGGAATCCAGCTTCAGGTTCAGCTGTTCGTTGATGTCATTTAATTTGGCAGAGCCCAGAACCTGATATTCTTTTCCGGGGAGGATTTCTTTGATATCCTCTTCCTCATCCTCATCGTATTCATCCCGGATCTCGCCCACAATTTCCTCCAGAAGATTTTCCAGAGTAATCAGACCTGCGGTGGCACCGTACTCATCCAGAACGATGGCCAGGTTCACAGAGGCCTTTCTCATATCCACCATCAGGGAAGCTGTCGTCTTATATTCGTATGTAAAATAAGGACTGCGCAGGATATTCCGGATGGAAAAATCTTCCCCGGGGGAGAGCAGAATCAAGTCTTTGACATTGATGATGCCGATGATATTGTCCGTGTTATCCTCATACACAGGGAAGCGGGTGTGTTTGTGTACTTTGAAGATTTCAATCAGTTCCTCATAAGTGCTCTCCACATCCACGAAAGTCATATCGATGCGGGGAACCATCACGTCTTTTGCCACCGAATCACCGAAATCAAACACATTATAGATCATCTGCTTTTCTTCATTTTCGATGACGCCGTTTTCCTGGCTCACATTGACGATCGTGCGCAGTTCATGTTCGGTGAGTGTGTTATTCTTGGCATTGGGGTCAATACGCAGAAGAAACATCACGCCGTTGGCCAGATTGCTGACGACAAAGATGATAGGTGTCATAATCTTCATCAGACCGTAGATAATACGTGCGTAAGCCAGGGCGATAGGTTCCGCATGGGTGGCGGCAAGAGTCTTCGGGGTGATTTCTCCGAAAATAAGAATCAGCAAAGTGATTACACCTGTTCCGATACCGACAGCAGTGCTTCCAAACAGATTGGTGACCATGACAGTGGTCAGGGAAGAAGCCGACATATTGACAATGTTATTTCCGATTAATATGGTGCTGAGCAGCTTTCCGGAATCTTCGATCACTTTGGAGAGAGTTTTCGCTGTTTTATTCTCCTGTTCAATCAGAGTCTGAACGCGAAGCTTGTTGACTGTAGTCAGAGCTGTCTCTGCAGAAGAAAAAAATGCAGAGAGCAAGATCAGTAAAATAAGAATAACTAATTGTAAAGGGACGGCTGAGTCCAATGAATTTCACTCCTTTGGTATTAAGAATATAGGTACAATATACTCGATTTTGAGGAAAAAAGCAAGTTTCAAAAAAATTCGAATAGGGGGTGTCGAAAACGGGAAAATTGTGCTATAATACAGGAGCAAATTAGAAATATTTACATCGTGTTAGAAAACGATATTTTATATGAGGTGAGATTATTATGAAAAAAATGGTACGTGAGTACTCCGGAACCCGAAGACTGTTCCAGATTCTGAGCGTTTGTCTTGCGCTGTGTCTGATGCTGACTACGATGAGTCTGCAGAGGATCATGGCGGATGGACCGGAAAAGGTCAGCAAGGATATGCTGATACCTTCCTCAGTGGTGATTTCAGAGCCGACAGCGTTGTCTAAGATTTCACTGCCTCAGAGCAAATACGGTTCTCTGGCATGGGAGAACGGCTCTGCGGTTCCAAGCTCCTACCAGAGTAATTACTCCGTTATCTTTAAGAGCAACGGAAGTGTGGATCTGTCAGGAATCTCCGGATATGACACCGGAAGCGGAACATTGAAAGGCACCGTGACGGTTGTGGTCAAGAGCCTGGCTCCTGCTTCCACGGGAACACCCACACCGGAAGTGACGCAGACAGAGACACCGACACCGGATGCGGATAAGAGCGAAGAAGATTCCAAGAACAACAGTGAGGAGGACTCCAAGGACGGCAAGGATGACGCGGACAAGCCAGAAGAGCCATCCAAGGATGAGGAGTCCGAGGACACTGACCAGAAAGAGGAAAGCTCCGACCAGAAAGAAGACGTATCGGAGGACGGGGAAAAATCCGAGGATCAAGATACACAGGACGAAGATACACAGGACGAAGATACACAGGACGAAGATACACAGAAAGAAGATAAAGAAGACGTTGATAAAGACAATGCCTCTGATGACACCGTTTCATCGGAAGATAAGGACAGCGTGAAGGACGACACTGACCAGGCAGAGAAAGAGGATTCCGAGGATACGCAGAAGGAAGAAGAGACTGAGAAGCCTGACGCGGACAAAGATGCCGACAAGGAAGACAGCCAGGAGAAGCCTTCTGACAGTGAGAATACTGAGGATGAGGACAGTAAGGAAGAGAATGCAGACAGCGGGGACGAGGATTCTGACACCGGCATCAATGATATCACAGCAGACGAACTTGAGGAGGCAGTTTCCGAACAGCCTCAGACTGCAGACCCGGAGGCTGTGCCTCAGGATCAGGCTCAGGCGGCAGCAAAGAATCACACCTGCGGAGGCATCAGTGTCTCAGCGGATTTCCTTCCATGGTATGTACAGTTCCGTGCTTCCAGCACAGACAGCTATGAGTTCAGCAATGAGGACGAAGCGAATATTTTCCAGTCTTATGAATTTGAACTGTGGGATCTTCTGGAGGACAAGCCCTATGAGATTCCGGCAGGCAAATATGTGACGGTTACAGTTCCTGTGAAAGAAGGATATGAGTATACGATTGAACATCTGCTCGATAACGGCGGTTCCGAGACGATTATTCCGACTGTATATGGTTCAACGATGATCTTTTCCGTGGATTCCTTCAGTCCGTTCGGGATTGCGGGAAGCAAGCCTCTGGTGGGAGATGAGATCGCGGCAGGAGGATACAGCGAGGCAACACCTACGCCGACACCGACCAGCAGACCTTCCTCCAGCTCCTCCGCGGTGAAGTCGGACAGCAATGTGAATTCTTCCAACAGCAACCGTACACAGACTTCAGGTTCTGACAACAGCACAGACCGTTCTTCTTACTCCGGCAGCACAAGTTCCAACAGCAGCAGCGTGGAGAGAACAGTGACTTATCAGAATAAGACGGTCAAAGCAGTTCAGACCGGAGATACCACAGAGATTATGTCATTCATTATCATGGCCGTTGTGGGACTGGTGGTAGTCGCAGCGATTATCATCATAATCCTGGTTTTGAACAACAAGAGAAGAAAATAAAAGAATACATACAACGTACAACCCTCCCATATAATGTGATATGGGAGGGTTGCTTTATATGAAAGTAAAAGGTATGCTAAGAGGTCTTCTGCTGGCCTACGGACTGACAGGAATCATGCTGCTCCTTCTGGCTTTCCTGCTCTTTCGTTTTGATCTGAAAGAGAATATGGTGTCCATGGGAATTGTACTGGTCTATATTCTGTCCTGTTTCCTGGGAGGCATCCTTGCGGGAAAATATGCCAGAACCAGAAAGTATCTGTGGGGGATGGCAGTGGGAGCAGTCTATTTTCTCCTTCTGATTGCTGTCTCCTGGCTGTCCCTGAGACAATTGGATATGTCCATGCAGCATATACTGACAACGCTGTGCATGTGCCTGGCAGGGGGAACGCTGGGAGGTATGATTTCCTAAAAAAGTACTTTGAAAAAGCAGGAAGGTGTGATATACTTACCATGTTATCTTAAAAATCATGGGAAATAAGGAGGATACATAAATGAAACATATCAAGACATTAAATACGAAAAACCTGCAGAACACAATCAAAAAAGGCGGATGCGGCGAGTGCCAGACTTCTTGCCAGTCTGCATGCAAGACTTCCTGCACCGTGGGAAATCAGAGTTGCGAGCATAAATAAGAGCTGTGCAGACAGCGACGAGCAGCGGTATAAAAGCCGCTGCTTATTCGTGCGCAGGAGCATTTTTTCGATTTGATGGGAAAGGACTACAGAAGATTTATGGGATTGATTCATCGGTATAAAAATAATGGGTATAATATTGTTCTGGATGTGAACAGCGGTTGTATCCATGTGGTGGATGACGTGGTCTATGAAACTGTGGGAATGCTGGACGAGGGGAAGACCCCAAAGGAAATCGAGGAGAGTCTGGCAGGCCAGTTTTCACAGGAAGATATTCGGACCGCTCTCCAGGAGTGTGAAGAGCTGAAAGAAAACGGAATGCTTTTTACCGAGGATATCTATAAGGAAGCGATTGAGAATTTCACAGGGCATCATGATACTGTGGTGAAGGCACTGTGCCTCCACATCGCCCATGACTGTAATCTGGCCTGCCGGTACTGTTTCGCGGAAGAAGGGGAGTACCACGGCCACCGGGAACTGATGTCCTACGAAGTGGGAAAACAGGCGCTGGATTTTCTGATCGCGAATTCCGGTTCCAGGAGGAATCTGGAGGTGGATTTCTTCGGCGGTGAGCCTTTGATGAACTGGAAGGTTGTCAAAGATCTGGTGCGTTACGGAAGAGAACAGGAGAAGATCCACAACAAGAATTTCCGTTTCACCCTGACAACCAATGGAGTTGCCCTGAATGACGAAGTGATGGAATTCTGCAACCGTGAGATGGGCAATGTGGTGCTGAGTATTGACGGACGTAAGGAAGTGCATGACTATATGCGGCCCTTCCCGAAGGGAGCTGGAAGCTATGATCTGATACTTCCCAAGTTTCAGAAATTTGCCGAGAGCCGAAATCAGGATAAATATTATGTGAGGGGAACGTTTACCCGGCATAACCTGGATTTCTCAAAAGATGTGCTGCATCTGGCTGATTTGGGCTTTAAGCAGATTTCCGTGGAGCCGGTTGTGGCGCCCGAGGAAGCAGATTACGCGATCCGCAAGGAAGATCTTCCGCAGATCTTCGAGGAATATGACAAGCTTGCCAAGGAGATGATCGTTCGGGAGAAGGAAGGCAGAGGTTTTAATTTCTTCCACTTTATGATCGATCTGACCGGCGGTCCCTGTGTCTATAAGAGATTGTCCGGATGCGGTTCCGGCACGGAATATCTGGCGGTGACACCGTGGGGAGATCTGTACCCATGTCATCAGTTTGTGGGAGAAGAGCAGTTCAAGATGGGTGACGTATTCCACGGAATTCAAAGAACAGATATCCGGGAAGAGTTTGCGCACTGCAATGTGTATACGAAGAAAAAATGTCAGGATTGTTTTGCGAGATTTTACTGCAGCGGCGGATGCGCGGCGAATTCTTACAATTTCCATGGGACTATTCAGGACGCATATGATATCGGCTGCGAACTGCAGAGAAAACGTATCGAGTGCGCGATTATGCTGAAGGCTGCGCTGGCAGACGAATAAGCATTTAGGAGGCAGAGATGAGAAAAAACAGAGGAATAGCCGTCATCATACTGACGGTGATTATCACAGCATTTTTGGTTTTCGTCTCAGCTGTGGGTATTGGACCTACCGGCACAGGTGCCGCGAAGAATATTAACACAGGTCTGGATCTGGCTGGCGGTGTCAGCATTACCTACGAGACGACAGAGAAGAATCCAAGCAGCGAGGATATGGCGGACACCATCTACAAGCTGCAGCAGCGTGTGGAACAGTACAGCACGGAGTCACAGGTTTACCAGGAGGGAGATAACCGAATTACGGTGGAAATCCCGGGTGTGACAGACGCGAATACCATTCTGGAGGAACTGGGCCGTCCTGGTTCCCTGTATTTCATCGCTCATCTGGACAGCGAGGGAAATGAAAACTATAGTTTTGACAGTACTCAGGGCACCTATGTTCTGAACAAGACCATTGATGAGCTGGAAGAGGACGGATCCATTGTTCTGACGGGTACGGATGTGCAGACAGCGAAGGCTGTGATCGCCCAGGACAGTATGCAGTCCAAAGAGAATGTGGTGGATCTGACTTTGACAGACGAGGGAACCGAGAAGTTTGCCGAGGCGACAAAGGAAGCCTATGAGAACAGCCAGGACAGTATTGGTATCTATTACGACGGAGCCTTTGTCAGTGTCCCGAATGTGCAGGCAGAGATCACAGACGGAAATGCTCAGATCTCCGGTATGGCGGATGCCCAGGAGGCCCAGGAGCTGGCGTCCACAATCCGAATCGGAGGACTGAAACTAGAGCTGAATGAGCTGCGTTCCAATGTCGTGGCTGCCCAGCTCGGTGAGCAGGCAATTTCCACCAGTGTGGTAGCCGGAGCCATCGGTATGGCGATCGTGATGATCTTCATGATTCTGATGTACCGTGTGCCTGGATTTGTGGCCAGCATCGCCCTGGTGATCTACACCGCATTGACGCTGATCATTATCAACGCCTTTGACATTACTTTGACTTTGACTGGTATCGCAGGTATCATTCTGGGTATCGGTATGGCTGTGGATGCCAATGTCATCATATATGCCCGAATACGGGAGGAGATCGCCGCCGGAGTCTCGGTGCGAAGCGCCATCCAGAACGGATTTCACAAGGCGTTCTCCGCAATTTTCGATGGAAACATTACGACCTTGATTGCGGCCTTCATCCTGATGTGGATGGGTTCTGGAACGGTCAAAGGATTTGCCTACACATTGGCACTGGGTATTGTGGTATCCATGTTCACCGCTTTAGTGGTGTCCAAATACATTGTGCAGGCGCTTTACGCGGTGGGAATCCGTGACGAGAAATTCTATGGCCGTGCCAAAAACCGTAAAGTGGTTGATTTCGTCGGCAAGAGAAGGATCTTTTTCACTCTGTCCATTCTGATGATTCTGTGCGGACCGATTTTTATGGGAATTCATTCACAGACAGACGGACAGGCACTGAATTACAGTCTGGAGTTCTCCGGCGGTACTTCCACAACGGTGACCTTCAACGAGGACATGGACATTGAGACCATTGATGCGAAAGTGACTCCTCTGGTGGAAGAGGTGACCGGGGACAGTAATGTACAGCCGACCAAAGTTGTGGGAACCAATCAGGTAGTTATTAAGACCAGAGCGCTGGATCTGAATGAGAGAGAGGAACTGAACAAGAAACTGGTGGATGAATTTGGTGTGGATGAAAAATCCATTACTTCCGAGAGTATTTCTTCTACCATCAGTTCCGAGATGAGAATGGATGCATTTATGGCAGTGGTTGCCGCTACCATTTGTATGCTTCTGTATATCTGGTTCCGTTTCAAGGACATTCGGTTTGCGAGCAGTGCGGTTCTGGCACTGGTTCACGATGTTCTGGTGGTACTGGCGTTTTATGCGATTTCCAGACTCTCAGCAGGCAGCACCTTCATCGCCTGTATGCTGACGATTGTGGGTTATTCCATCAATGCGACGATCGTTATCTTCGACCGTATCCGTGAGAACATGCGCAGCATGAAGAAGACGGACGATCTGAAAGATGTGATCAACGCAAGTATCACACAGACCTTGACCAGAAGTATTTACACTTCTTTCACGACCTTTGTCATGGTAGCAGTTCTGTATGTGATGGGTGTGACCTCCATTAAGGAATTCGCTCTTCCTCTGATCGTGGGTATTGTCTGCGGAGCATATTCCTCCGTATGCATCACAGGTCCGCTGTGGTATGTGATGAAGACCCGTCTTGGGAAGAAGAAAGTACAGCCGGTGCCGGTGAAAGCAAGCGGCAAGAAAAAATCAAAATCTAAGAAAAAGAAATAAAAAAAACGAGGGGTACCGCACGTTTGTACGGTGCCCTTCTTCTACATAAAGGAGCAGAATATGAGAGAAGAAAAATGGATGATTGCGGCGAAAAGGGCGGATTTTCAGGGGATTGCGAAGAAGTATGGAATTGATCCCGTGATTGCCAGGCTGATCCGTAACCGGGATGTGGTGGATGACAAAGAGATTGATGAATACTTAAATGGCAGCATCGAAGCTCTCCCATCCCCCTGGCTGTTCAAGGACATGGAGCGGGCGGTGGAACTTCTGACTCTGAAAATCCGCCAGGGCAAGCCGATTCGCATTATCGGAGATTACGACATTGACGGTGTGGTTTCCACTTATATCCTTTTGAGAGGGCTGACCCGTCTGGGCGCCAGGGTGGACACTTACATACCGGACCGGATCGCGGACGGATATGGAATCCATCTGCCTCTGATTGAGAAGGCACTGGAAGACGGAATTGACACGGTTCTCACTTGTGACAACGGGATTGCGGCGAGAGAGGAGATTGCCTATGCCAAATCCCAGGGAATGACTGTGATTGTCACAGACCATCACGAAGTACCCTTTGAGTTGGAGGGAGAGGAGAAAAAAGAGATTCTCCCACCGGCAGACGCAGTGATTAACCCGAAGCAGAAGGATTGTCCTTATCCGAACAAGATTCTCTGCGGGGCGGCGGTTGCCTACAAGTTGATTCAGGCCCTGTATGAACGTTATGGCTTGTCCAAAGAGGAACAGGAAGAATATATCGAACTGGCGGCTATCGCCACCGTGGGAGATGTGATGGATCTGCAGGGAGAGAACCGGATTTTGGTGAAGGAAGGGCTGCGAAGACTTCCTCATACCTGGAATCTGGGGCTTCAGGAACTGATCCGGGCCAATGGACTGGAGGATAAGAAAATCACCGCTTATCACATTGGATTTGTGATTGGCCCCTGTCTGAATGCCAGTGGCCGCCTGGACACGGCACAGCGCTCCTTGGAACTTCTGAAAGCGGAAGATGCTGCCCAGGCAGCAAAGCTGGCGGGAGATCTGGTGGCCATCAACCAGAGCCGGAAAGGGCTGACGGCTCAGGGAGTCGAGCAGGCAGTGGAGATGGTAGAGACCACATCACTCAAAGACGACCGGGTGCTGGTGGTCTACCTGCCAGACTGTCACGAGAGCCTGGCAGGTATCATTGCGGGAAGGCTTCGGGAGAAATATTACCGGCCGGTCCTGGTCCTGACAAAGGGAGAACACTCGGTGAAGGGCTCCGGCCGTTCCGTTGAGGCTTATTCCATGTTCGAGGCTTTGAGCGAGTGCAAAGAACTGATGATTCAGTTCGGGGGACACCCTATGGCGGCAGGCCTCTCCATCGAGGAAGAAAACGTGCCGCGCCTGAGAAAGAAGCTGAATGAGCGTTGTACCCTGACGGAGGAGGATCTCTGCCCCAAGGTGACCATTGATGTGGCCATGCCCTTTGCTTACATCCGCAAGGATCTGATCGAGCAGCTGGAACTTCTGGAACCCTTTGGGAAAGGGAATACCAAGCCCATTTTTGCCCAGAAGGGGGTGCGGGTTTTGCACAGCCGCGTCTTTGGAGCCAATAAAAATGTGGTGAAGATGCAGCTGATGACAGAAGATGGGTATACTATGGAGGGAGTCTATTTTGGTGAGTCCGCTCCATTCCTCGAGAGAGCATCCCAAGAACCGGCTCTGTCCGTGACCTATTACCCCACGGTGAACCGGTATCAGGGAAGAGAAAATCTTCAAGTAGTTATACAGAATTACAGGTAATAATTTAGTAATTTTACACAACGAAAGACCGCTGATTTCGTGGTTTTCATTGATTATACAGGGAAAAGATGCTATACTATAAATATTGCAAAAATCGACAAAATGGAGGAATGGTAATGAAAAAATTAGAGGATTATGTGAGAAGTATTCCGGATTTTCCGGAAGAGGGAATTATATTCAGAGATATCACCAGTGTTCTGCAGGACGCAGACGGGCTAGCTCTTGCCATTGACTCCATGCAGAAATGTCTGGAAGGCACAGATGTGGATGTGATTGTGGGGACGGAGTCCAGAGGCTTCATTTTCGGTGTCCCCATTGCCTATAATCTTCACAAGCCTTTCGTGCCGGTGAGAAAGAAAGGAAAGCTTCCCTGTGAGACCATCTCCCAGGAGTACGATCTGGAGTATGGAAGTGCAGTGATCGAGATGCACAAAGATTCCATCCGTCCAGGCCAGAAGGTGGCAGTGGTGGATGACCTGATTGCCACGGGGGGAACTGTGGAAGCGGCGATTAAAATGATTGAGAAATTAGGCGGTGAAGTGGTAAAAGTAGTATTTCTGATGGAACTTGCAGGACTGCATGGCAGAGACCGGCTGAAGAATTACGATGTGGAATCTGTCATACGGTATGAAGGAAAATAAAAAAGGAAGGTGAATCGTTCATGGGGGAGAAAAAACTGACCATTGATCAGGAAAAAATTGAGAGTGTAAAAAAAGCGGATGCCAATGTGAAGACAATGAGCGACTTTACCAGTCCAGAGGATTTATACAAAGAATTGATTTCCTGTGTGAAGAAATATCATCCGTCAGCCGATCTGACTATGATTGAGAAGGCATATCGGATTGCGAAGAACGCCCACGAGGGGCAGCTGAGAAAATCAGGGGAGCCGTATATCATTCATCCCCTGTGCGTGGCAATCATACTGGCGGATCTGGAGCTGGATAAAGAGACGATTGCGGCAGGTCTCCTCCATGACGCGGTGGAAGACACCATTATGACCACGGAGGAGATTGAGGAAGAATTTGGCTCAGAGGTTGCCCTTCTGGTGGACGGAGTGACCAAACTGGGGCAGCTGTCCTACACCGGAGACAAGGTGGAACTGCAGGCGGAGAATCTGAGAAAAATGTTTCTGGCCATGGCAAAGGATATTCGGGTTATTCTGATCAAGCTTGCGGACCGGCTCCACAATATGCGTACTCTGCAGTACATGAAGCCGGAGAAGCAAAAAGAGAAAGCGAAGGAGACGATGGATATCTATGCTCCCATCGCCCAGAGACTTGGTATCTCCAAGGTCAAGGTAGAGTTGGATGATCTGTCGCTGAAATATCTCAAGCCGGAGATCTATTACGATCTGGTGGAGAAGATCAATCTGAAGAAGAGTGAGCGGCAGGAATACGTGGACACGATTGTCAACCAGGTGAAGCATCACATGGAGGACGCGGGAATAAAGGCACAGGTGGATGGAAGAATCAAGCATTTCTTCAGCATTTACCGGAAGATGGTCAACCAGGATAAGACGATTGATCAGATTTATGACCTGTTCGCAGTGAGGATCATCGTGGACACGGTGAAAGACTGTTACGCGGCGCTGGGTGTGATCCATGAAATGTACAAACCGATTCCGGGAAGGTTCAAA
Organism: Candidatus Blautia intestinigallinarum; assembly: GCA_019112635.1. GTDB lineage: Bacteria > Bacillota > Clostridia > Lachnospirales > Lachnospiraceae > Blautia_A > Blautia_A intestinigallinarum. The sequence goes on from DXIX01000022.1 coordinate 16,472, forward strand.
GATTACATCGCCATGCCGAAGCCGAATATGTATCAGTCTCTTCACACGACATTGATCGGCCCGAAGGGACAGCCTTTTGAGATTCAGATCCGTACCTTCGAGATGCACAAGACAGCAGAGTACGGAATTGCAGCCCATTGGAAATACAAGGAATCCTCCGACGGCAAGAAGCCTGTGGGCGTCCGCGAGGAGGAGAAGCTGAACTGGCTGCGTCAGATTCTGGAGTGGCAAAAAGACATGTCGGACAACAAGGAGTTCTTAAGCCTTCTGAAGAACGACCTGGATCTGTTCTCGGACAATGTCTACTGTTTTACCCCGCAGGGAGAGGTGAAGGCCCTGCCGAACGGATCCACTCCCATCGATTTCGCTTACAGTGTCCACAGTGCGGTGGGCAATAACATGGTAGGAGCCAGGGTGAATGGCAAGCTGGTTCCCATCGAATATGTGATTAAGAACGGGGACCGGGTGGAGATTATCACCTCCCAGAATTCCCAGGGCCCCAGCCGGGACTGGCTGAAGATTGTCAAGAGCACCCAGGCGAAGAATAAGATTAACCAGTGGTTCAAGCAGGAGCTGAAGGAAGACAACATTCTGCGTGGAAAAGAGATGCTTCAGCAGTATGCGAAGACCAAGGGTTATCATCTCAGTGAATATACAAAGTCAAAATACATGGAAGCTGTGATGCGCAAATACGGATTCCGTGACTGGGATTCTGTGCTGGCGGCAGTGGGACACGGAGGCCTGAAAGAGGGCCAGGTGATGAACAAGCTGCGCGAGGCCTATGAGAAGGATCACGTGCAGCAGATTACCGATGAGCAGGTTCTGGAGGAGGTCAATTCCAGCCATGAGTGGGAGAGACATCACAAGACGAAGAGCGGCATTGTGGTGAAAGGAATCCACGACGTGGCGGTACGTTTTTCCAAATGCTGCAGTCCTATTCCCGGGGACGAGATCGTGGGATTTGTAACCCGGGGACGGGGAGTCTCCATCCACAGAACGGACTGTGTGAATGTTTTGAATATGTCTGAAGCAGACCGGGCCAGACTGATCGAGGCGGAATGGCAGCAGCCGGCAGGCCCCACCAGCGAGCCGGAGAAATACCTGGCAGAGATTGTGATCTATGCCAACAACCGGACCGGGCTTTTGGCAGACATCTCCAAGATTTTCACAGAACGCAAGATCGACCTTCGCAGCATCAACAGCCGCACCAGCAAGAGAGAGAAGGCATCCATCGCCATGTCATTTGACATCGGAAGCAAAGAAGAATTGAACGCTCTGATCGGAAAGATCCGTCAGGTGGAGAGCGTATTAGATGTGGAACGTACCACCGGTTAAGGAGAGAAGGATGAAGAATTTAGAGATTAATTCAAAGGTATTAGGATCCGTATTTACCAACTGTTATTTTTTGATGAATAAAGAGACGAAAGAGATGGTCATCGTGGATCCGGCAGACAGTCCGGAGCAGATTGAGCAGGCGGTGCTTCGCATGGAAGGAAAGCCGGTGGCCATTTTGCTCACCCATGGACACTATGACCATATTCTGGCAGCCAACGCGGTTCGTGAGAAATTCGGGGCGAAAATCTATGCCTGTCAGGCAGAGGAAGAGGTCCTTATGAATCCCCAGCTGAGCATGACCATCTATGAGGATCCCAGCTACGTGGTGAAGGCAGATGTGCTGCTTGAGGACCTGGAAGTTTTTGAGGCAGCGGGATTTTCCGTTCAGATGATCCACACGCCGGGACACACGAAGGGCAGCTGCTGCTATTACTTCAAGGATGAGGATGTGCTCATGAGTGGAGATACTCTGTTCTGCGAGTCAGTAGGGCGTTCGGATCTGCCCACAGGAAACGGAACTGACACGATCCGCAGTCTCCACAGACTTCTGCAGTCCTTGCCGGATGAGACAGAGGTTTTCCCGGGACACGGGGGAGCCACGACAATAGAACATGAAAAGAGGTATAATCCCTTTGTGTAGTATAGGTGTTCGCTTTAACGAGAAGAATTTTGAGTATGATGTGTACTCTCTGGTGAAAGCATTCTATCCAGGGAGAGAGGTGCACATCTGTTATGAGGAAGAGAAGAAATCTTTCCCGGAGGAATTCGTCGTAGAATATCAGAAGGATCGTATCCACGTTGCATATCGCAAAGAGGGGCAGTCTCAGGATCAGGAAGAGATTGCCCTTATTCATACCTGGGACCGGAAGATGACGAAGGACCGGTTGAAACAGGGAGTTTATCAGCTTCTGCGCCGGCTGACGGGCAAGGAGCTTCCCTGGGGAACACTCACCGGAATCCGTCCCACCAAGCTGGTCATGGGTATGATAGAGTCTGGTATGACCAACCCGCAGATCGCACAGTTTATGTGGGAGGAATATTATGTGAGCCCCCAGAAGGCGGCCCTTGGAATTACCATTGCGAACCGGGAGAGAGAGATTTTAAAAGAGATTGATTATGAGAACGGCTACAGCCTGTATGTGGGCATTCCATTCTGTCCCAGCATCTGTCTGTACTGTTCTTTCAGTTCTTATCCCTACAGACAGTGGGAGAAGAGAGTGGGAGAGTATGTGGACGCCCTGAAGCATGAGATCTGTGAAGTCTCGAAGATGATGAAGGGCAGGACATTGGATACTGTCTATCTGGGCGGGGGAACTCCCACCACACTTCCGCCAGAGTACCTGGATGAAGTGCTGACCTGCATCGAGGAACATTTTCCGTGTGACGGGCTGCATGAGTATACGGTGGAGGCGGGAAGACCGGACAGTTTTACCAGGGAGAAGCTTCTGGCCATACGAAAGCATCCGGTTACCAGAATTTCCGTGAACCCCCAGACCATGAATCAGAAGACCCTGGAGATCATCGGCCGGCGCCACACAGTGGAGGACACGGTGAATGCCTTCTATCTGGCGAGAGAGTGCGGATTTGACAATATCAATATGGATTTGATCGTGGGGCTTCCCGGCGAGGGAAAGGATGAGGTATCCCACACCCTGGAAGAGATCCGCAAGCTGGATCCGGACAGTCTGACTGTCCATTCCCTGGCGATTAAGAGAGCTGCCCGGCTGAATATGTTCCGGGATCAGTATCAGGAGATGACTTTTGAAAATAACCAGGAGATTATGGATATGACCACCTGGTGTGCCTACGATATGGGGATGGGCCCCTATTATCTGTACCGCCAGAAAAATATGGCGGGAAATTTTGAGAATGTGGGCTACGCAAAGGTTGACAAAGCGGGAATTTACAATATACTTATTATGGAAGAAAAACAGCCGATCATCGCACTGGGAGCCGGCGGTTCCACCAAGCTGGTCTTCGATCACGGACAGAGGATCGAGAGAGTGGAAAACGTCAAAGATGTCACGAACTACATCAGCCGGATTGATGAGATGATCGAGAGAAAGAGAATCGGAATTACCAGTTACCTATAAGGAGCAGACAACAGTGAGAACACAAAGAGACGATCTTCCTGACCGCTTCTTAAATATCAATCTGGCCGCAGAGCTGAAACATGGAATCGTGGTCAGCAACCTGGCTTACGATGTGTCAAAAGAGCTGAAGCTTTCCGAGGATGTCTGTTACCAGATGGCAATTGCCGGGATGGTGCATGACATCGGAAAACTGAAACTGATGAGGTACATTGAAGGGTCTGAGGATGACATGATGGCCATCGAGGAACTGAGATATGTCCGAATGCATTCCAGTCTGGGATATCTGGTCCTGAAAGATCAGGGATATTCAAAACTGGTGCTGGAAAGTGTTCTGTATCATCATGAGAATTATGATGGAAGCGGTTGCCCTTCGAATCTGAGAGGAGAAGAGATCCCCCTTGGCGCGCGGATTTTGAGAGTATGCGATGTCTATGCGGCACTGCACTCGGACCGGGCCTACCGGAAAGCTCTGGATGAGGATTCGATAATGGATTTGATGATTGAAGAGATTAAAAACTTTGATATGCGGGTATTTCTGGCATTTCAAAGAGTGATACATAAATGAATAAAAGGAGGCAGTTATGGCATTAAAAAAGAAACCGACCACGGGTATGAAGGATATTCTGCCCAGGGAGATGGAGATACGAAATTATGTCATGAATATGATACGCGAGACTTATAAGACATTTGGATTCTCATCCATTGAGACTCCTTGCGTGGAGCACATTGAAAATCTGTGCAGCAAACAGGGGGGAGAGAATGAGAAGCTGATCTTTAAGATTTTAAAAAGAGGCGAGAAGCTGAAACTGGATCAGGCCCAAAGCGAGAGTGATCTGGTGGACAGCGGGCTGCGCTATGACCTGACCGTGCCTCTGTGCCGTTATTATTCCAACAATGCCAATGAGCTGCCGTCACCGTTCAAGGCGCTGCAGATGGGAAATGTGTGGAGGGCAGACCGTCCCCAAAGAGGACGTTTCCGTCAGTTCATGCAGTGTGACATTGATATTCTGGGAGAATCCACCTATCTGGCGGAGATTGAACTGATCCTTGCCACCACCACCTTGCTGGGCAAGCTGGATTTTGAGAATTTTACCATCCGTGTCAATGACCGGAAGATTTTAAAAGCTATGGCACAGTACAGCGGCTTCCCGAAGGAGAGCTATGACACCGTCTTCATTATTCTGGACAAGATGGACAAGATCGGGCTGGACGGCGTGGCAAAAGAACTGGAGAAGGAAGGCTTTGCTAAGGAGAGCATTGATACTTACCTGGGACTGTTCCAGGAGATCACCAAGGATGTGAATGGCGTCCGCTATTGTAAAGAAAAACTCAAAGACGTGATGGATCCGAAGGCTGCGGAGGATCTGGAGACGATTATCTCCAGTGTGGACGCTGTGAAGACCGCCAATTTCAAGATGGAATTCGATCCCACTCTGGTAAGAGGAATGTCCTATTACACCGGACCGATTTTTGAGATTGCCATGGACGAGTACGGCGGATCTGTGGGCGGCGGCGGCCGTTACGATGAGATGATCGGAAAATTCACAGGCAACAATGTGGCGGCCTGCGGCTTCTCCATCGGTTTTGAGCGAATTGTCATGCTGCTTCTGGAGAGAGGCTACACAGTTCCCTCAGCGGCTGGAAAGAAAGCTTATCTGATCGAGAAAAATATGCCTGCCGATCAGCTTCTGGAGATTCTGAAGAAGGCAGAGGCCGAGAGAGCACAGGGCGTTCAGGTGAATCTGTCGATCATGAAGAAGAACAAGAAATTCCAGAAAGAGCAGCTGCAAAAAGAAGGATATGAAGAATTCGAAGAGTTCTATCGCACGGCTTTGAAATAAGGCTTCAAGAGAGCTGGAAGCTGGCGGAAGTGAGTATAGAAAGAAGAGGAGAAAATATGGCTGAGAGTATGCGAGGTCTGCACAGAAGTCATCGCTGTGCGGAAGTGACAAAAGAGATGATCGGAAATGAAGTAACCCTGATGGGATGGGTACAGAAGAGCCGTAACAAAGGCGGAATCGTCTTTGTGGATTTAAGAGACCGTTCCGGTCTGATTCAGTTGATTTTTGAGAACGGCAGTATTGACGAGGCAGGATTTGAGAAAGCCGGCAAGCTGCGCAGTGAGTTTGTGATCGCTGTCGTGGGTAAGGTGGAAGCCCGTTCCGGCGCGGTAAACCCGAATATGGCTACCGGAGAGATTGAGATCCGTGTGAGAGAACTTAGGATTCTCTCTGAGGCAGAGACACCGCCATTCCCTATCGAGGAGAACAGTAAGACAAAAGATGAGGTTCGTCTGAAATACCGTTACCTGGATCTGAGACGTCCGGACCTGCAGAGAAATCTGATGCTGCGCAGCCGCGTGGCAACTCTGACCCGTCAGTTCTTTGCCCAGGAGGGATTTCTGGAGATTGAAACTCCAATGCTGACCAAGAGTACACCGGAGGGGGCAAGAGACTATCTGGTTCCCAGCCGTGTTCATCCGGGCAGTTTCTACGCACTGCCCCAGTCTCCGCAGATTTTCAAACAGCTTCTGATGTGTGCCGGATATGACCGCTATATTCAGATCGCGAGATGCTTCCGTGACGAAGACCTGCGTGCGGACCGCCAGCCGGAATTCACCCAGATCGACATGGAGCTGTCCTTCGTGGACGTGGACGATGTGATTGATGTGAATGAGAGATTTCTTGCGTATCTGTTCAAAGAGGCATTGGGAGCGGAGGTTTCCCTTCCGATTCAGAGAATCACCTGGCAGGAAGCCATGGACCGCTTCGGTTCCGACAAGCCGGATATGAGATTCGGTATGGAGCTTCACGATGTGACAGATGTGGTGAAAGACTGTGGATTTGCCGTGTTCAAAGGTGCTGTGGAGCAGGGCGGAAGTGTCCGCGGTATCAACGTGAAGGGACAGGCAGGCATGCCCAGAAAGAAGATTGACAAGCTGGTGGAATTCGCAAAAGGTTACGGAGCCAAGGGTCTGGCTTACCTGGCAGTGAATGAGGACGGCAGTTATAAATCTTCCTTTGCGAAATTTATGACGGAGGAAGAGCTGAGCGGACTTGTGAAAGCTATGGAAGGAGAACCTGGAGATCTCCTGTTATTTGCGGCAGATAAGACCAAGCTTGTGTATGATGTACTGGGCGGTCTTCGTCTGGAGCTTGGAAAACAGCTGGAGCTGATGGACAAGAATGAGTTCCGCTTCGTGTGGGTGACAGAGTTCCCGCTTCTTGAGTGGTCTGAGGAGGAAGAGCGTTACACCGCAATGCACCATCCATTCACCATGCTGATGGAGGAGGATCTTCCACTTCTTGACACAGATCCTGGAAAAGTCCGCGCGAAAGCCTATGACATTGTGCTGAACGGCAACGAGATCGGCGGCGGAAGTGTCAGAATTTTCCAGAATGACATCCAGGAGAAGATGTTCGAGGTACTGGGCTTCACAAAAGAAGCTGCCTACAAACAGTTCGGTTTCCTCTTGAATGCGTTTAAATATGGAGTTCCGCCTCACGCAGGACTTGCCTACGGCCTGGACCGTCTGGTGATGCTCATGGCAGGTGCGGATTCCATCCGTGAAGTGATCGCCTTCCCGAAGGTGAAGGATGCTTCCTGTCTGATGTCCGAGGCACCAAGCGAGGTAAGCGAGGCACAGCTGGAAGAACTGGATCTGGAAATTCGTCATAAAGAATAATAGAGAGTAAAAGAACAGGATATGTGAATATCCTCCGGAAAGTGGAGGGTATCACATATCCTGTTTTTTGTGCGGTAAGCCTGTCTGATAAAAGATCAGTACTCTTCTCCGTAGTAGTCTCCTTCATCATAGTACTCTTCATCGTAATCTTCTTCATCCTCGTCTTCTGAGTACTCTTCCCCGTAATCTTCATCTTCGCAGTATTCTTCGTCCTCTGTATACCCAGAATCCTCATTGACCGTACTGGCCGTATCCGTACTCAGATTTCCAAACAAAGCTTTGCCGATCTCGCTGCCAAGTTCCACATTCCAGTCCACGCCGTCATTGGTGAGATTCAGGGTGACCTCAGAGGTGGCAGTGCCCTCGTTGGAGTTGATGGCGTCCAGGAGAAATTCCTGAGATTTTGCAAGACGTCCCTCGCTTCCCTCAATGACCGCCTCGGCAGTGGCAAGATATTGATCCAGCTGTTTCTGGTAGGCAGACAGGATGGCATCACTGTCAAAAGAAGTGATGGATAACGTCACCTGGGCAGTGTACCCAAGATCCGTCTCATTGGTGACCTTATAATTAAAACATTTATGGACCTGCTCCACAAGGGCAGTGGCAATTGATTTCTCTGTCTCGTCCTCGGAATTCAGGACAGAGTCCAGGTTGAGAAAAGTATTCATCTGTTCTGCGTCCATATCTTTCAGTGTTTTCATATACACAGACACGGTTTCAGAAGGGGAAAGAATACCAGGATCAGACAGATACGTGAGAAGACCGCCCACCAGATCATTTTCCAGTGTAGCGTCTTTGAGAATCACCCAGCTGTCATCTTGACAGACCAGATGGATGGTACAGTTGGACTCTACTTTTTCATAATCGCCTTTTTTCAGCAGCTTGCCCAGCAGAAGATAGTGCTCCTGGGCGGAAGCATTCGAGTCCGTACCGGTACTGGCGTTTTTCAAGATTTCTTCTCTCAGGTGAGCAGATGCGAAATCATGGGCAAGAGATTTTGCGTCGATGGTGGTCAGCCGGACAGAAGCGTCGGCCTCCTTGGAATCCTTGTCCACGTTGACTTCCATGATTTTATAATTAAAGTTTTTGAAAAACAGGGAGAAAACTTCCTCGATTTCCGGTGAGATGGAAGAAGACTGACTGGCATCTGAGAAGAGATCTTCGTAGGAGATGTATTTCTGTGTGGTGTCCGGGTCCAGATTCTTCAGCAGATCCAATTCCTCTGAGACGGCTTTCTTGACTTCTGCCTTGGTGGAAGTGGCGCAGCCGGCCAGAAGAACGACGAAGAAAAAGAGAAGGACCGGAAGGTATTTTCTTGATTTCATAGATGTACGTCCTTTCCAATATACATAGATAATGCTAGTTTACCAGATAAGGGAAGAGAATGTCAATATTGTGTGAATTCTGCACCTCAAGTTTGATCTTTAGGTGGAAATCTGGTATGATAAGCTAGTATCAGAATGGTTAAAATAGACACTTATGATGTCGGCGGATGCCGACTCTGAATCCCACGCCAGGGCTTACGAGTGAGTCTTGAAGGGAAAATAGATTGTAGAAGGATCAGGAGGGACTTATATATGAATAAAAAGAAGATCGCGGCAGTGGCAGGGATTGCCGCGGCAGTGTGTCTGCTGGCGGGAGGCGGAATCTATGCCTTCACCAGACAGTCCGGCTCCTCGGAAAATGCACAAGTCTATGTGACCACCGTCAGTTCTCTCACAGAGGTATCATCCGGGGTGGAGAACCGTTATGCAGGGGTGGTGGAACCGCAGAAGACAGTCAATGTCCGCCTGGACGGCAACAGCACGGTCAAGGATGTGAAAGTGCAGGAAGGACAGAGCGTGAAAGCCGGCGATGTGCTGTTCGAATATGATCTGAGCAGCAATCAGGACAAGCTGGCAGAGGCTCAGTTGGAACTGGAGAGGCTGCAGAATGAAGCGCTCAGCCTTCAGGAGCAGATGGAGACCTACCAGAAGGAACTGGATAATGCCCAGGAGGAGCAAAGCCAGCTCTCTTATAACATTCAGATTCAGACTGCGAAGATGAATCTGAAAAAGAACGAGTACAGTCAGAAGAGTAAGCAGGCTGAGATTGAGAGACTCCAGAAAGCTTCCACCAACACTCAGGTGACCAGTGAGATTGACGGCATCATCAGCAACATTGATACCAGTCAGATTGACAACAGTTCGGGAGAGTCCGCCGCAGCGGAATCCGGCTCGGACGGTTCTTCGGATTCCAAAGCATTTATCACAATCCTGAGCACCGGCTCTTACCGGGTGAAAGGAACGGTCAACGAGCAGAATGTACAGAGCATCGTGGAAGGTTCTCCGGTGATTATCCGTTCCCGAGTGGACGAAGAACAGACCTGGAAGGGAACCATGGGCAGCGTGGATACCAAGAATCCCGTGCAGTCCACTTCCTCGGTGATGGCAGACAGCACAGGAAGCTCCACTTCCCAGACCACCTCCTCCAGCTATCCTTTCTATGTGGACATGGAGAGCAGCGAGGGATTGATGCTGGGGCAGCACGTTTATATTGAGATGGATTACGGCCAGGACGATATGAAAGACGGCCTGTGGCTGGATGAGTACTATATTGTAGATCCAAAAGGTTCTCCCTATGTGTGGGCGGCAGACAAAAATGACCGGCTGGAAAAACGCAGTGTGAAGCTGGGAGAATACCAGGAAGAGACGGGAAAATACCAGATTCTGGAAGGACTCACCGAGAATGACTGCATTGCCTTCCCGACGGACGAGCTAAAAGAGGGGATGCGGACAGCGATTAACGAAGACGCACAGATTCCGACAGGTGAAAACGGCAGTACATCCGGGACGGGAGAATCCGAAGATCCTGTGATTCTGGAAGAAAATGTGAATCCGTCCAATCAGGAGTCTGATTCCTCTGAGGAGCCCGCAGAGGATGTGATCAGTGAGGATATGGGAACGGAAGTGATCGATGACAGTACGGGAACCAGCTCACAGATGACGGATGACAGCGCAGGCAGCACCGATGTGAGCGGCGGGGATGTCATCACAGAGGATGGCTCTGCAGCCGGTGACGGTTACTCAGACAGTGACTATGGAGAAGAACTGCAGGAAGGACAGATTCTGGAAGAAGTGGAAGGTCCGCCGACGGAAGGAGAATGATCCATGATACTGGAATTAAAAGAGATCTATAAGGAATATCACCAGGGAAAGCTGGTGGTGCCGGTGCTGAAACATGTGAATTTCTCCATGGAAGAGGGAGAGTACACGGCCCTTATGGGACCATCCGGATCCGGGAAAACCACAATGATGAACATCATCGGATGTCTGGACAAAGCCACCTCCGGGGAGTTTTTCCTGGATGGCCAGAATATTAACCAGTGTTCTGAAAACGAGATGTCAGATATCCGCCTTCATAAAATCGGCTTCGTATTTCAGAGCTTTCATTTGCTTCCCAAGCAGACAGCCCTGGAAAACGTGGAGATGCCGCTGACTTATGCCCATGTTCCCCGGAAGGAAAGAAGGGAGAAAGCCCTGCGTGCCCTGGAGAGGGTGGGGCTTGCCGACCGGGTTGGTTTCAGACCTAACCAGCTCTCCGGAGGGCAGATGCAGAGGGTGGCTATCGCCAGAGCCATAGTTAACCAGCCTAAGCTTCTTCTGGCAGACGAACCCACAGGAGCGCTGGACACGAAGTCCGGCAGTCAGGTGATGGAATTGTTCCAGAGCCTGAATGAGGAAGGAGTGACAGTACTGATGATTACCCATGACCCGGAGATTGCCTCCCATGCCAGAAGGATTGTGACCATCCGGGACGGAGAAATCAGCGAGAAAGGAGTGGTTGGATGACAAGAAAAAAGAAAGGAATCGCAATCTTGTGCATCCTTTTGGTGATCTGTCTTCTGACCGGAACCATTGCTGTGGCGGTACAGCGAGTCAACGCCAAAACAGTCACAGTGGTGCCTGTGGACAGTATTTTTATGGAGAGCTATGCTCAGACCACCAATGTGGAGGGAAATGTGTCCACATCCGCCACACAGAAAGTCAAGATTTCCGATGACACTTCCATCCAGGAGGTGTATGTCAAAGAAGGAGATCAGGTTCACAAAGGAGACAATCTGCTCACATTTGATATGACATTGACAGAGCTGGAACTGTCCATTGCTCAGCTGACAAAGAAAAGCCAGCAGCTGCAGCTGGAAAAAGCGCAGGAGAGACTGGAAAGTCTGAAAAACGGAGGCCCGATCGAGGATGAGGATGAGACCCCTTACAAGGGCGCCGATACAGATAACAGTACAGATTCGGATGTGATTGATGAGGACGCGGAAGTGATCGAGGAGACCAGCGCGCAGAAAACAGATTTTTCTGTGATGACCGCTTCCTGGAATTTCCAGGTGCCGGTTTTTCTGACAGCGGCGGTGACAGAAGCGCAGACAGATACCAAGCAAAACGGGAAAGAAGATTCCGATCCGTCCGCATCGGCGGAGGCGACCCCCTCGGCGGCCCCGCTGGAAGACGAGGAATCTCCATCGCAGGAGACTCCCTCCGAGCCGGAGGAACTTCCCTCTGAGGATCTGGGAAATGAAGATATCACAGATGGCTCAGACTCGGAAGGTTCTGATCTCATCGGCATTGTGGTGCCGCAGGTAGACCCACAGAAAGCGAAGATGGTCACAAAACTGACGGCGTCCACCATCGCCTTTTCCGGAGACGGAAGCGAAGAGGATCCTTTTACCTATATCTGCGAGATGGGGACCAGCCAGGTGAAAGCCACCAAAGGTTTCTTGAATCTGATGATGGGCTACAGCCCTGACGGGACGATCCGGTATGAACAGGTGGAACCGTATTATTTCCAGTTGATTTTCTATGTGGATGGCTCCTTGAAGGTTCTTCAGATCAACCCGCAGGAGGCTTATCAAAATATTGATTTTCCGCTGACACAGAACTCTAAGGACCCCGATGTGACGCATAAGGCCAGTGACGGACAGGCAGGATCTGCTGATGACCTGGAAGATCTGAACAGTGCGCTGGACAGCGCCTTGGATAACGCCGATGACAGTGATTATTATGATGACTACGAGGCGGATGCCGGATATTACGATGATGATGCCCAGGAGGATCCGGGAACCCCTTCCCTGTCCAGGGATGAGGCCATTGAGAACAAAGAAAGCGACATCCGGAATCTGAAGCTGGATATCCGGGAGAGCGATATCAATATATCGAAACTACAGAAGAAACTGGACAACCGCACCGTGACCAGTAAAGTCAACGGCACGGTGACGAAGATGGGAGATCCCAAGACCGGCTCCTACACAGGAGATGCTTTCATGGAAGTGGTGAGCGACCAGGGATTGTTTGTGACAGGAGCGGTCAGTGAACTTTTATTGGATGATTTCAAGGAAGGAATGATTCTGAATGGAACTTCCTATGAGACAGGAGATTTCTTCGAGGCGAAGGTGACTGAGGTGGCAGACTACCCCATCGATGGAGCCCAGTACAGCTACGGCAATCCCAATGTCTCTTATTATCCGTTTACCGCAGAGGTGGAAGGCGATGTGGATCTGGATGCGGATGAATACATCAGTCTCTCCTTCGAACAGGATAATGCGGGCAACAGCATCAGTATCATCAAAGCTTTTGTGCGGTCTGAGAACGGACAGAACTATGTGATGATCGATGACAACGGAAAGCTGAAGAAACAATATGTGGCCGTGGGCGTCAGTACAGACGGATACAGCATCCCGGTGAAAAGCGGACTGTCCATGGAAGATAAGATTGCCTTTCCCTATGGAAAAGGTGTAAAAGAAGGGGCAAAGACCCAGGAGGGAACCCTGGACGATATCTATGGATATTGAGCCTGATGTATGCTTGAAAGGAGAAGTCACATATGCTTGAGAATATAAGATTGTCTTTTCAGGGTATCTGGTCCCATAAGATGCGTTCTTTTCTGACCATGTTGGGAATCATCATCGGAATTGCGTCCATTATCTCCATCGTGTCCACCATCAAGGGAACCAGCGAACAGATTAAAGAGAACCTTATCGGCGCCGGCAACAATGCGGTGACCGTCAGTCTCTATGAGGGAGATATGGAATACGACGCGGACTTTGGAAGCACCGGAGCTGCCACTCCCATTCTCACAGATCAGCAGAAAGAAGATATCCAGGATCTGGAGGATGTGGAGGATGCGTCCTTTTACTACAGCAGAGCCTACGCCGACAGCATTTATTATGAAAATTCCACCCTCCAGGGAGGAAAAGTTCTGGGCGTGGATCTCCACTACCTGGATACCTGCGGGTATCTGGTTCAGTCAGGACGGGGATTTGTGGAAAAAGACTACGACGGCAACAGGAAAGTCGCTGTCCTGGACGATGTGGCGGCAGCCACCTTGTTTCCCGATGGAAAACCGCTGGGAAAGACTGTGGAGATCAAAAGCGAGCCCTTCGTGGTGGTGGGAATCATTCAGCAGTCGGATGACTTTGAGCCGGTGATCAATAACATTGACGAGTATTATACCTATGAACAGTCGAGCACGGGAATGGTACTGATTCCCAGCACATCCTGGCCCATCGTCTACAAATATGACGAACCCCAGAATGTGGTTTTGAAAGCCTCCAGTACCGATGCCATGAGCAGTGTGGGAAAGAAGGCAGAAGATATTCTGAACGAGAATCTGAACAGTGAGACGACCAAGATGCAGTACCGTGCCAACGATGTGATGGAGACGGCCAGAAATCTTCAGGAGTTAAGTCAGAGCACCAACAGCCAGATGCTGTGGATTGCCAGCATTTCCCTGCTGGTGGGCGGCATTGGCGTCATGAATATTATGCTGGTGTCTGTGACAGAGAGAACCAGTGAAATCGGTCTGAAGAAGGCTATCGGAGCCAGAAAACGCTCTATCCTGATTCAGTTTTTGACAGAGGCAGCAGTTCTCACCAGTATCGGCGGCGTGCTGGGGGTTCTGGCAGGTCTGGTGTTATCCCAGGTGGTGTCCAAAGTGTCCGGTACACCCACCGCCATCAGTGTGCCATCCATTCTGGTGGCAGTACTGTTTTCCATGGTGATCGGCGTGGTCTTCGGACTGATGCCGTCAGTGAAGGCGGCCAACTTAAATCCCATCGACGCACTGCGCAGCGAGTAGAGAAAAAGACAGACAAGGGGCGTACATTTTCCAGTACGCCTCTTTTTTTTACGTGACAGGACCGGCAGACGGCTTTGCCGTGAGCTTTCTCATTTTGCCGGTCTGGAAGGTCTCTTTACTTTGTATATGGCAGGCTAAGCAGAAAGACAGCGCCGCCGCCAGGGGCGTCCTCGATTTTCAGGCTGCCATTGTGCAGGCGGACAATCTCCCAGGCAATGGAGAGCCCCAGTCCGTAATGCCCTTTGGTGTGGCGGGACTGATCCGAGCGGTAAAAACGGCGGAAGACGGCCTGCTTTTCCTCATTCGGAATGCCAGGTCCATTGTCTGCCACAGACAGACAAACCTGCCAGGGCAGAACTTCCAGGGAAAGGGTGATGGTGCTCCCTTTTGGAGTATAGGACAGTGCGTTGTCAATGAAGATGGATAGAACCTGAGAAATCCGGTCCGGATCACAGTTGCAGGGAGGACATAAGGTATCCGGCAGCTGGATTCGAAGATTGTGCTCGCGTTCTTCCGCTAGTTTCTCATAATGTTCAAAAAGATTCAAAAGGAGAGTATCCATCTCCGTGGAGGTCATATGAAGGGTCCAGGAATGATTATCCGCATTGGCCAGAGAGAGCATGTCCTGAATCAGCCCGGTCATCCGCTGGGATTCCTGTTCCATGATCTCGCAGAAATGGGCGGATTCCCCAGGAGAACAGCTGCGAAGGGCGGAGAGACAGGAGCGGATCACCGCCAGCGGCGTGCGAAGCTCATGGGAGGCCGAGGCGATAAACTGCGTCTGCTGTCTGCGGTTTTCTTCCAGGGGCTTTAGCAGCTTTTTGGTGAAATACCAGGAAAAAGCAGCCAGGCACAGAAGTCCTGCCAGGTCAGCAGCCAGAAACAGAAGACGCAGAGAAAGAATCTGGGACTCCAGAAGATCCAGGGAGGACAAAATGATGACGGTGAGAGATCCCTGTTCCCGGGGGATCAAGGCCACACTGGCATAATAATCTTTTTTGCCTGCTTTCATCTGAAATTCCACATGCTGTGCCAAAATGTTTTCCTCGGAATAAAAATCCATGGAGATGGAATAATCTTTCTGTGCCGTCTCAAGCGCCTGATCATAGAGAGCGGCCAAGGACGAATCTTCCTCAAGTTTGGAGAAAAACAGGGGATTTTGGTTGTCCAGAATCCGGATGGAGAAGTGATTGTTATGTTCCTGCTCCAGCAGCCAGGTATGGGGGATGACATTCTGCGCTTCCAGATAAGAAAGGGTAGAGCTGACTGAAGTGGAAAAAGCGTTATATTGATTTCTGGACAGGCTGGACTGGGACAGGTACAGACAGATGCCTGTCATGAGAATCAGAATCAGACCAGTGCCCATGGTGAAGAATAAGGTAAGTTTTATATGAAGTTTGTGAAACATAAGAGCCTCCCTCAAAATTATGAAAAGTTATATAAATAGGTAACTTCTATTATACGTAGAAATCTTTATTTTGTCTCTAAATTTTACTAGAGAAAAAATAGAGAAAGCCATGGTATGCTTACAAAAAAATTCAGGGGAGGAAAGTAAATTGATGAAAACAAAATGGAAAGAAAATGTCCGACGTCTCCTGGCCGGAATTCTGGCCGGCAGCCTCTTGCTGGGGATGGCTGGCTGCAAGTCGGGGACGCAGGACGCCCAAGACAAAGAGACGGCCATGGGCCGATACCTGGAAGAAGAGATCCCTCTGCCGGAAGGTCTTTCGGAGATCATCGATGCGGGATATCTGTCCGATGGGACAATGGCGCTCCTGGGATGTGATGAGCAATACATGGCCCGGTACTGGCTGTCTTCTGACGGAGGAGAGACCTGGGAGGAGCAAGGCGATATACCTCAGGAACTGGGACTGGAAGATGGAGAGGATTCTTCCAAAACTGTGACAATGGGGGCGATCCGTGAAGATGGAACGGTTCTGTGTCAGATTGGGGAGTATGTATCCGCTGAGGGGGCAGAATCTCCCGACGATATAGAATACAAAGAATCCTACCAGTTAAGGTCTCCGGATGGAAGCTACACAGAAGTGAACCTGCAGCTGCCGGAGGATTATACCCAGGGAATTCGTGTTCAATGGGTATCGGATGATGAAATTCTTCTGCAGGATTCCGTCGTGGGACTCTATCAGATGAATGTGAGTGACGGCAGTGTCATACGTCAGTATGTGGAGGATGAGGGAAGAGTAGTCAGCTACGGATTGGTAGAAAATCACCTGATCCTGGCATCCCCGGACTCCATTGATTACTACAATGTGGAGACAGGGGATCTGGAGGAGGAAGACACGGTACTCAGCGATCAAATCAAGAGCAGCGGATCCAATGAGAACCTTACCAGCTATAATACTTTTCCCATGCTGATCTGTCAGGCAGGCCAGGACGGCCAGATGCTCTACTGTGACTCCACCGGGATTTATTCCCACGTGATCGGTGGAAATGCCATGGAACAGATCGTAGATGGGAAACTGACCTCCATCGGAGATCCAAGTACCGGCCTGATCAAGATGTTTATGGGAGAGGATAACACCACCCTCTATCTTGGAGTGAGCACAGAAGAAGGAGTGAAACTTCTGCGTTATGTGTATTCTGAGGATACGCCGTCTGTGCCGTCGAAAGAGATTAAGGTCTATACCTTGCAGGAAAACCTGGAACTGCAGCAGGCCATCTCCATGTTCCAGAAAGAAAATCCGGACTATTATGTGTCACTGGAGACTGCGCTGAGTGAGGACAGTTCCGTCACTCTCACAGACGCACTGAAGACCTTGAACACGGAGATCATGGCAGGAAAAGGACCGGACCTTTTGGTTCTGGATGGAATGCCGATCGCCACTTATGAGGAGAGGGGAATTCTGGCAGACATCAGCGACGTCATCCAGGAAGTGGACGAGAAAGAAGGAATCCTGGATAACCTTCAGAAAGCTTATGACCGGGACGGAGCTGTCTATGAGTTCCCGGGAAGATTTTCCATCCCGCTGGTCTTTGGACCGAAGGATCAGATTCAGCAGCTGCAGACTTTATCCGGAATGGCTCAGGCTGCCAAAGACAGTGCCGCAGACGGTTCCGGCAAACGGTTCTATGTGGAAACCACACCTTCCATGCTGGCAGAAACTTTGATGGATTCCACTTATCCAGCCTGGATTCAGAAAGATGGAACTTTAGACGAGAAAGCCCTGCGGGAATTTTTCCAGGCAATCAAAGAGATCTATGATGCAGATGACCATAATGGCGAGGCGGCAGAGGCAGAAGAAAATATGGTCTATGGAACTTATTCTCACCAGCAGATGTCCTTCATCGATGGAATGACATTGCAAGTCTACGGCGGCGAAGGCTCCGTGGTTGTGGGAAACCTGTCTTCCGCGTCCGGTTATTCCCAGCTTACCTCTTCCGAGCAGGCAGAGGACGGAGAAAATATGGGCTTTGCCCTCTGGAATGGGCAAAAAGCGGGATGTTTTTCACCGTCCATGATTATGGGAATCAACAGCAAGAGCAAGAACCAGGAAGACGCGAAAGAATTTCTGAAATTTCTCTATAGCCAGAAAGCGCAGGAAGTATCCATGGGATACGGACTTCCCGTCAATGAGACCGTGTATGACTTTGAAGATTACTGGACAACTGGGGAAGGCACCACTGTGGGGTACACGATTGTTGATGAGACCGGAACAGAAAAACAGGTTTATCTGGATGTGCACAAGCCCACCGCAGAGCAAATCCAGCAAATCCAGGAGATGGGAAAAAGCCTGACCACTTCGTCTCAACTGGATGACAATGTGGTTGAGGCTGTCCGGAAGGAACTGGACTCTTACGCAAAAGGAGAGAGTGATCTGGACAGTGCTATATCCGCGGTAATCCAGAAAGTCAATTTGTATCTGGCGGAATAAGAATGGCACATAGAGAAAAAGCAGCAGAACATCCTTCGAATAAACAATATTCCTGAAAGAAGGAAAAATAGAAAGAGACGATCTCACAGATCCACAGCTCATGAAAAAGCATGGATGAAAGAGATCGCCTCTTTTTTGTTACGATTAAAAAAAGCAAATTTTACCGATAGACTTCCAGCTGGTACCCTACGCCGCGGACAGCTTTCAGCTCCAATTGACTTTCCACAGAGCGGAGTCTTCTGCGGAGAAAATAAATGTAATTATCCAGATTTCCATCCTCCACTTCCGTCTCCGGTCCCCAGACACGGGAGAGCAGAGTCTGACGGGGAAGAATCTGTCCTGGATTGCGCAGAAAGATTTCCATCAAATCCCCCTCCCGTTTGGAGAGAGAACATTCTTTTCCATGGGCGGATAACTTCTTCTGGTCTATGTCATAGGTCACATCTCCCAGGGAGAGAAGAGCCGCGCTCTCCCATTTCCGGGGACGCCTCTGGAGACAGCGGATCCGTGCCATCAGCTCCGCAAAGGCAAAAGGCTTGACCATGTAGTCGTCGGCTCCGCAGTCCAGCCCCGTGACCTTGTCCTGGAGTTCACCCAGGGCGGTCAGAAGCAGGACAGGAGTGGAAATCTTTTCTTTTCGTAATGTTTTCAAAACGGTAATGCCATCCATGGAAGGCAACATCCGGTCCAGGAGAATCAAATCATGTACACGCTCCCGGATATAAAAAAGAGAATCCTCTCCGTCCATACAGGTATCCACCTGAAACCCCTGCTGTTCCAGCTGATATTTTAATGTCTGACAGAGATTTTCATCATCTTCCACAAGTAAAATACGCATATAAACACCTCTTTCAAATCCCCAATTCTGTTCACAGAAAAGCCATGGAGAAGAAAGTGCTTTCAAATCTCCACGCTCACTGGCTTGTATTATATCACAGAAGTCTCTAATAATTCTCAAAATTTTAAAGTGGAAAAACAAGAAAAAGAGCAGAATACATTTCGACAAATTGTGGCACAAACGCTCTGGATAAACAGGAAAAAACACGGAAAAACCGCTGGAAGCACTCTCCAATTCCGTTATAAAATTTACATTATTCGGTCTATTTATACCAAAAACGTACCAATTAAACCAAAACGCTTGCGCTTTAAAAAGGGTATGATATAATGATTGCGGTTAATGAAAGAAGATATTTTTTTGAAAGTTCATAGAAATTCAAAGAAATAGTTAGACAATTGAACACATTTGCAAGGGGGTACGGATGTACAAGAGAAGACCAGAAAGATGGCAAGTTGACTTCCTAGTTCTGGATTTTGTGAGCATGCATTTGTCTTTTTTTCTGGCATATAGGATCCGTCAGGGGTCGGGGCTGCCATACGCAGATCCTTTTTACCGCAATGTAGCCATTATGCTCTCATTGCTGTATCTGACCACAGTCTGGCTCACCCGAAATCACCAAGATATCTTTCAAAGAGGATATGGACTGGAATTCCTGGCCTGCGCGCGGCACGTCACCTATATTGCCGGTTTGCTCTTCATGTACCTTTTCCTGACACAAAACTCGGCAGAAGATTCCAGAGCAGTTCTGCTGCTCATGTGGGGAATACAGATCTGCCTGACCTACCTGTTTCGCGTTGTCTGCAAGACGGCGGTGAAGAAAAAGCTGGCGTCCGGCACAGGAGGCCACTCACTGATTCTTCTGACCACCGGCAAGCGGGCAGAACAGATGGTGCGAAGCCTCAAGGGGCACAGGCATGGAACCTGGCGCCTGACTGGAGTCGCCATTTTAGATGGGGACTGGCGCGATGAGAGGATTCACGGAATACCGGTGATCTCTTCCAGAGATAACATTCTGGAATGGATTCGCAGAAACTGGGTAGATGAGGTGTTTTTGGATACACCGGTTAATCACCGGGAGACCAGTGAGATTGCCGAACGTTGTCTGGAGATGGGAATTACCGTGCATCAGAACCTGGCAGGAATGAATTTGAAGCCGCACTATCAGTCGGTGGAGCATCTGGCAGGATATACGGTACTCTCCGTGAATGACATTCGAATGGAAGTAATCCGGCAACCGGTTCTCAAGCGGATTCTGGATATCTGCGGCGGTCTGGCAGGATGCATGATTGCAGCAGCCGCAGCCGTCTGTGTGGGACCGTTTATTTACCTGAGATCCCCCGGTCCGATTTTCTTTAGACAGACCCGGGTTGGAAAGAATGGTAAAGTGTTCGAGATTTACAAGTTCCGAAGCATGTATCTGGATGCGGAGGAGCGAAAGAGCGAGTTGATGGAACAAAATGAGATGAGCGGCCTGATGTTCAAGCTGGAGAACGATCCCAGAATCATTAAGGGCATTGGCAGATTCATCCGCAGGACATCCATTGATGAGCTTCCCCAGTTCTGGAATGTGCTCAAAGGCGATATGAGTCTTGTGGGTACCCGTCCTCCCACGGTGGACGAGTGGGAACAGTACCAGCCCCGCCACAGAAAGCGTCTGGCGGTGAAGCCGGGAATGACCGGTATGTGGCAGGTCAGCGGGCGCAGTGATATCACAGACTTTGAAGAAGTCGTCAATCTGGATATCAAATATATCCTGAACTGGTCTTTTTACCTGGATGTAAAAATTCTTCTGAAGACTGTATTCATCGTCCTGAGACGAAGCGGTGCAGCGTGAGAACCGGCGGTCTCGAAGATAGATTCACATTCACTATAATAGGAAGAAACTCATTCACGTGAGTGGAAAGAAAATCCCCGAGAGGGGGTTTTCTTCAGCGCATGGGGATGGTTAATTATACTAAATTTGTCAAGAAGCAGCAGAAGAGCAGTGGGAGAGTGGAGACAGCGGGAAAAATCAAGTCCAAATAATAACAATTATTTGGCTCCGATGGGCAGCTTTCAGACGTTACCGCTATCTCTTTGCCGGCACCAAAAAGGTTCCGGCACGTTCCCAGAGAACCTTCTTCCCTCTTCTGCTCTGTCTCTTC
>DXIX01000023.1 GCA_019112635.1 Candidatus Blautia intestinigallinarum
TGACAAGACAGAAAATAAGAAGTATGATGTATGGGAAATGTACTAGTGATATATTACTAGTATATTATTAGTTATTTACGTGTAAACGAGTGGAAGGAGGGCAGAGGATGGCAAAGCGGCAATCGATGACGGAATGTGTGCTGGAAGCTTTGAGAAATGACATCATTAATTGGAACTATGAAGAGAATGACGTAATCACGGAAGCTGAAATTTCCAAGAAATTTGGCGTGAGCAAGACTCCATCCAGAGAAGCCCTGAATTATCTGTGTGTGGAAGGATTTTTGGAGAAGATACCAAACAAAGGGTATCTGGTGAAAGGAATCTCTGTCACGGAACTGCAAAGCCTCATTCAATTTCGTGGAATTCTTGAGAAAGCGTCAGCGCAGTTGGCTATTCAGTACGCCACAGATGAGGAACTTAAAAGTCTGCGGGATTTTGCGAAACAACAGGTCAGCATGATGGAAGGGAATTCCTATCAGGAATATAGTGCAATGAATATGCAGTTTCACATGTCCGTAGCCTATCTCTCAAGGAATTCTTATTTGATGTCAGCCCTTGAAGGAACTCTTAATAAGCTTCGGCGTGTTCTGGTGAAGGATTGGAAAAGTTCTAAGGCTAAGAGTCTGATGGAAGCTCACTTAAAGTTGGTGGATGCCTTGATTGAGCGAAATGTGGAACGGGCGCAGGAGTATGTGGAAGAAGAACTGGAAGGCGTAGAATATCGATTATACTTTAAGAGGGAGAGATGAGAGACGGTGTTATGAAAAAAGTATTACTGTTGACTACTGGGGGCACCATCGCAGCCAGAGAGAGCGGACAGGGTCTCACTCCAGGAATTCACTGCGAAGATCTTTTGCATATGCTGCCGGAGTTAAAAGATTATTTTCAGATTGACAGTCAGGATATTTTGAACCTGGATAGTTCGAATATTCAGCCGGAAGAGTGGCAGTATATCGCCCAGATTGTCGCAGAAAAACTTCCATATTATGATGGAATTATCATCACTCATGGAACCGACACGATGGCTTATACTGCGTCAGCTCTCAGCTATATGCTGCAGAACCTTCAAAAACCGGTGGTTTTGACCGGGGCGCAGATCCCTATTGAGAGAATGTTTACTGATGCCAAGAGAAATCTGCAGACAGCTTTTGCGGCGGTAGATCAAGGGATTAAAGGTGTGACGATTGCTTTCGATGACAAAATTATCAATGGCTGCCGGGCAGTGAAAGTGCGTACGATGGGATTTAATGCTTTTGAGAGTATCAGTGCCCCTTATATCGGCGAGGTGAGCGCAGATGGTCTGCACATTTATCATCGGCAGACAAAAGATACAAGAGAACCATTTTGCCTGAAAAAAGAATTGTGCGCAGATGTTTTTTTGCTGAAATTAATCCCCGGAACAAATCCGCAGATTTTTGACAGACTAAAGGAAATGAAGTACCGGGGAATTGTGATTGAAGCCTTTGGCGCAGGGGGTACGCATTTTGAGAGAAGAAATCTGATTCCCAAACTGAGGGAATTGGTTGAGAGCGGAATTAGTATCGTGGCGTGCAGCCAGTGTCTCTATGAGAAGAGCGATTTTTCCCTCTATGAGGTGGGAAGAAAACTTCTGGAATGCGGAATTATTCCGGGAAGGGATATGACGACGGAGGCTATTGTGACCAAACTGATGTGGGCACTGGGACAGACAGAGGATCCGCAGAAGGTAAGAGAAATTTTTAAGACGGATTATGCCGGCGAAGTAACGCTGGAAAATCAATAAAGTGTCGAGATATTCTGGCACAAAAATTAAAGGAAAGATACCGGGAGGGAGGTCTTTTATGCAGAAGCATGAGAAAAATATGGTTACAGAAGAGGCAGTGGATGAAGAGTATATGCTGGAGGCAGTGCCGCAGAACAAACGTCGATCTACTTATAGCCAGATTATGGTGTGGGTAGGATTTGGTTACTGTGCGACAGGACTTTTTGTCGGAGGTACGTTGGCTGGTTATGGAGGCGCACCTGGTCTGAATCTGATGGATGCGATTTTGGCGATTATCATCGGAGAGGGATCGCTGTTAATTATGACGGCATTTCTTGGTATTGCCGCTCAGAAGACAGGTCTGAATCTATCTTTGATTTCGCGTTATTCCTACGGAAGTAAAGGATTCATCATTCCTATGGCAGTGATGGCGATACTAACGTTTGGATGGTTTGCCAATATCGTGGGTATGGTGGCGGATATCTGGGGTGGATTTCTAGGAAATCCCACAGGAATCACTGTATTCAGCCCGTCAGATTGGGGTTATACAGGTGTTGCGGACATTACATTGGAAGTGTTGATCGCTGTGATATTCTGGGGTGTCGTGTTCACAGTCAGTGCGGCACGCGGAATGTCTGCCATTGAGAAGATTGCGAATGTGGTCTGTCCGATTATTCTGATTGTGGCTTTGATTGCCGGTGTGGGAATGATCATGGATGGCGGAGGTGTCGGTGTTTTCGCACAAAAAGCAGGAAAACTTGGTGGCCTTGGAATTGGAACGGGCATCAATGCGATTGTCGGAAGCTGGGTAGCCGGAGCTGTGATGGGCGTAGATATGTTTCGTTTTAACAAGAGTCGTAAGGCAGTCTGGTGGTGCGCAGCAGCCTGTTTTGTATTTACCAATCCGCTGCTCAATTTTGTAGGATATATTGGAAGCGTGACAGTGGAACAATACAATTATGTAGCATGGATGATGGGATTCAGTGTAATTTTGGCATTGGTGGCAGTATTCACTTGGACAACATCACTTTGGACCACAGACAATAGCGAATTATACTGCAATTCTTTGTATATGGGTCCAATTTTTGATTCCCTTGGTATGAAGGTAGGCAGAAAGCCGATTGTTGTGGTCTGTGGTATTCTGGGGACGATTCTCGGCGCGATTGGTTTTTACCAGATCTTTTTTGCTGACTTTATCAATATCTTAGGTGCTATGGCGCCGCCTCTTTGTGCGCCGATTCTGGCAGATTATTATCTGATCGGGCGTAAAAAATATGACAACAAGCTTTTACATACACAGCCGAAATGGCGTCTGGCAGGTGTACTTACCTTTATTATCGGAGCAATCCTTGGATATATTTTCCAGTACGTAATGCCTCTGCCTTTTAATCTTCCGGCAGGTTTGGTGGCAATGATTATTTCGATTTTCATCTATTATGTTCTTTATCAGATCCTTCCGGATAAAAAGGAAGATGCCAAACTAATGAACACATTATGATAGAAATATAAAAAGCGGTAAAGGAGCGGATCAAAATGAAAAAAGTATTTTTGAATGAATTCAGCGCATTGGAAGTAAAAGCCATGCTGGAAGAAGCAGACCAGTGGACGGCAATCACCTGTTTTGGTTCTTGCGAAAGCCATGGATGGCACTGCTGTCTGGGACCAGACTATTTTGTTCCCACAGAGGTAGCAAAAAGAGTTGCCGAGAAATTGGATAAAGTAGTGGTCGTTCCCAGTGTACCTTTTGGAACCTCGATTCACTACAACCAGTACCCCATGTCTGTGACTCTTCGCTACGATACGGAGATTGCGATCGCGGAAGATATCTTTGAGAGCCTGATTAACAATGGAATCAAGCATATCTATATTCTGAATGGACATGATGGGAATATTCCGGCTCTGGAGATTGCAGCGCACAATGTAAAAGATCGCCACAAAGACGCAAGATTCCTGTACATGCCTGCATGGTGGAACAAAGTCGGTCCGATCATGGGTGACCGGTTTGAAGTGTGGAATGGTTTGGGACATGGCGGAGAAGGTGAGACTTCCATTATGATGGCAGTACGTCCGGATCTGGTGAATCTGGAATATGCTGAGAGTCAGGTTCCGGAAAAAGTGATTGATGTGAATAAGACCACAGATATTATCTGGGATATCAAAGAGATCACCAAGACTGGAGCAACCGGTGATCCCACTAAGGCTACCATTGAAAAAGGAAACCAGATGTTGGATATTCTTGTGGGCTTGGTATCTGATGCTATTGAAGAGATGAGAAAATCCGAGTGGAAATATGGAAATAATCAGTAAAAAACTTATGAAGTGATGTAATGAAAAGAAGAGAGGCATTTGTCGGTGGAAAGACAAATGCCTCTTTATGATATTGGAAAATATTCAAAAAATAATAAATGAAATAAATGAAGAGAAGAAAATTTTGACTTGAAAAAGAAAAAACGCAATGTTATACTTGAACCAGCAAATTATTTGAAAATTAAATAAACAGTTGGTGCCGCAGGCTACGGCTTGCGGAGAATAGGGAAACAGGTGAGAAGCCTGTGCGATCTCGTCACTGTATACAGGAATGTATCGCAAAATATGTCACTGAGAAATTGGGAAGGCTGCGATACGTGTTTTAATCTGTGAGCCAGGAGACCTGCCAGCTGTGGTACGGGGATTTTAAATTCCAGATCACGAGGTTTGATTGTACCGAAAAAACTGTTTTCGACAATCCAACTGCGTCTATGCGTTGGATTTATTTTTTTCGTATCGTTTTTTATTTGATTTCAGATAAACTGCAAATCTAAGAAAAAAGGAGAGAAAAAAATGAGAAACAGAAAAGTAGCTATTTTGTTGTGCGCAGTGGCCGTATCCTGCTCTTTGGCGGCTGGATGTGCCGGAGGCAGTACGCAGAGCAGCAGTGATTCTGCCGTGGAAGAAACCACACAGGAGGAAGAGGCGTCTTCCGATTCCTCCGGGAAAACTTCAGATCAGGAGGCGGCAGATCACGTGGCAGACCTGATTGACGGGATTTATGTTCAGGAGAGAACCGATCAGACGGATGCACAGTGCGAGGAAGCCAAAGCAGCCTGGGACGCTCTGACCGATACACAGAAAGAATTGGTGTCCGGAGAATTTGCAGATCCTGACTATTTTGGCAGAGATACTGGAGATGCATCGAAAGATGATCCGCGCAACGGGGATGAGATTGGAGAGAATGAGCTGTTAGTAGTAAGTTTTGGTACTTCCTTTAATGACAGTCGTGTGGAAGACATTAAATCCATTGAAGACAAGCTGCAGGAAGCCTATCCGGATTATTCAGTGAGAAGAGCTTTTACTGCTCAGATTATCATCAATCATATCCAGGCCAGAGACGGAGAGAAGATTGACAATATGCAGCAGGCATTGGAGCGTGCAGTGGACAATGGTGTGAAAAACCTGGTAGTTCAGCCCACGCATCTGATGCACGGAGCAGAATATGATGAGTTGACAGAAGCAGTGGAAGCCTATGCCGATCAATTTGATTCCGTGAAAATCGCAGAGCCGCTCCTGGGGGAAGTGGGAAATGATGCCACTGTTGTAAATGAGGATAAGAAGGCTGTGGCAGAAGCTATTACCGAAAAAGCCGTGGCAGATGCAGGTTATGACAGTCTGGATGCGGCAAAAAAAGATGGAGTGGCCTTTGTGTTTATGGGACATGGAACTTCCCACACAGCGAAAGTTTCCTACAGTCAGATGCAGACTCAGATGGATGAGCTTGGATATGAGAATGTATTCATTGGAACGGTAGAAGGGGAGCCAACGGAGACTTCCTGTGAAGCAGTGATTGACAGTGTCTCGGAGGCAGGATATACGAAAGTAATTCTTCGTCCATTGATGGTTGTAGCTGGCGACCATGCGAATAATGACATGGCTGGTGACGATGACGACTCCTGGAAAACTATGTTTGAGGCTTCCGGGAAGTTTGAAAGTGTGAAGACACAGATTGAAGGACTGGGATCCATTGAGGCCATTCAGGATCTTTATGTTGCCCATGCAGGTGCTGCAATGGGAGAGACAGAAACAAAAGAAGACGGAAATGTATTGGAGGATGGAGTCTATTCGGCGGATTTTGATACGGACAGCAGCATGTTTCATGTAAATGAAGCCTGTGATGGAAAAGGAACTCTCACGGTGGAGAATGGAAAAATGACGATTCATATTTCTCTGGCATCGAAAAATATTGTAAATCTTTATCCGGGATTAGCTGAGGACGCTCAGAAAAAAGGTGCGGAAATTTTGGAGCCTACCGTGGATACCGTGACCTACAGTGATGGTATAACAGAAGAAGTCTATGGCTTTGATGTTCCGGTTCCGTCCTTAGATGAGGAGTTTGATCTGGCTTTGGTAGGAACTAAGGGCACCTGGTATGATCATAAAGTCAGTGTGTCAAATCCAGTAGCTGAGGAAATGAAATGAAAAAAGTACAAAGAGCTGGAGTAGAAAGAAAAGCCATTACGTATCTTTGTATGGTTCTGATATCTTTGCTGTTGACTTCGATGATCTGTATGGGAGCTTCAGGAGAAGCAGTGCAGACAGATCTGGAAGACGGAGAGTATTCGATCGAAGTAAAAATGGAAGGAGGCTCCGGACGGGCACAGATTGTGACACCGGCTGTTCTGATTGTGAGAGATGGATATGCCTATGCGCAGATCCAGTGGGACAGTTCAAGCTATGATTATATGAAGGTGGAGAATGAGAAATATCTCCCTATCAATGAAGAAGGAAATTCAACATTTGAGATTCCGATCACCGTATTCGGGGAGCCTATGACAGTGATTGGTGATACAACGGCGATGAGTGTACCCCATGAGGTAGAATATACATTAACTTTTGATGAAAATTCG
Source organism: Candidatus Blautia intestinigallinarum (assembly GCA_019112635.1). Lineage (GTDB taxonomy): Bacteria > Bacillota > Clostridia > Lachnospirales > Lachnospiraceae > Blautia_A > Blautia_A intestinigallinarum. Next base: position 6,622 of record DXIX01000023.1, read on the forward strand.
ATATCTTCAGGAGGAGGGAAAGTATCTGCCGGAAAGATGCTTCCGGGAGTTGTGATCGGAATTGTGGCCATAGGCATTGCAATCGTTCAAATTAAACGAAAGAATGGTAAGAAGAATGAATAGGAAATGGTTCATAGTATTGTTCAGTATGATTTTGTTATTCGTTCTGTCTGGGTGCGGCAAAGCGCGTGAGGCTTTCTCATTGGATCAAAGAAATACAGATATCAGTGAAGAATTAAATTTTGATCATAGTATGGAATTATCTTATGCCCGGGAATTTGCAGTGGATTACTATGAGAAGGATTATGCTCTGATTACGATTTCTGATGGCAGTCAATATCTTGTGATCCCTGAAGGAGAGACGGAGCCTTCTGATTTGAGTGAAGAAATTGTGGTTCTTCAAAAACCCGTGGAAAACATTTATCTTGTGGCTTCTGCGGTCATGGATATGTTTGTCTCACTGGACAGTCTGGACAGTATTCGGTTCAGTGGACTTCAGGAAAATGGATGGTACATCGAAGATGCCCGAAAGGCGATGCAGTCCGAGGATATTTTATATGCTGGAAAATATTCTGCACCGGATTATGAGAAAATTCGGGAAGAAGGGTGTGACCTTGCCATTGAGAACACCATGATTTATCATACACCGGAAGTTCAAGAGCAGTTGGAAAAGTTCGGGATTCCTGTTCTGGTAGATTATTCCAGTTATGAGGAAAACCCTCTGGGAAGAACAGAGTGGGTGAAGCTCTATGGACTGCTCACGGGACATGAGAAGGAGGCAGAGGAAGCTTTTGCATCGGAAAAAGAGGCTTTTGAGACTGTGAGTGATTCCGAGCAGACTGGCAAGACGGTGGCGTTTTTCTATATCACTGCGAATGGTGAGGCAAATGTGCGCAGACCGGAAGATTATCTTTCAAAGATGATTGAGATGGCCGGAGGTGAGTATGTGATTCAGGATACAGGAGATGAGGACAGTACTTCTTCTACCATAACAATGCAGATGGAAGAATTTTATGCCCAGGCGAAGGATGCGGATTATATTATCTACAACAGTACCATAGACGGGGAGATTAGGACAATTGAAGAATTACTCGGGAAGAGCCAGCTTCTGAAAAATTTCAAAGCGGTACAGGAGGAAAATGTCTACTGTACCACGAAGAATTTATATCAGTCGACGATGGAGTTGGGAACTATTATCAGGGACATCCATGGCATGCTGCATGACAACGAAGAAGATCTGACCTATATTTATAAGCTGGAGTGATAAGAATGAAACAAAAAAGATATTGCGCAGCATTCATCGTTGTGATTGTACTTGTGGTTATTTTCCTTATCTTGAATCTATGTATAGGAAGCGTAAATATCCCCATATCAGAAATTCCCAAGATTCTGTGGGGAGAGGGAGCCGATGCGACTTATGGAGATATTGTCAGAGAAATCCGGGCTCCGAGAGCCGTGGCGGCGGTTTTGCTGGGAGGAGCTTTGGCATTATCTGGATATCTTTTGCAGACGTTCTTCCATAATCCTATTGCCAGCCCGTTTACTCTGGGCATCTCATCTGGAGCGAAGTTGGTTGTGGCTCTTGTTATGGTAGCTTCCCTTAGTTACTCGATACAGATCAGCTCCTGGCTTTTGATTTTTGCTGCTTTTATCGGAGCGATGATCTGCATGGGGTTTGTGGTTTTGATGTCCAAAGTGATTAATCAGATGTCTATGCTCATTGTCAGTGGTGTGATGATTGGCTATATCTGTTCAGCAGTCACAGATTTTGTGGTTACCTTTGCGGATGATTCTGATATTGTCAATCTTCATAACTGGTCCCAGGGAAGTTTTTCAGGAATTAACTGGGATAATGTGGCAATCATGGTGGTTGTGGTTGTGATAACAGGAATCTGTGTCTTCTTATTATCGAAGCCAATCAGCGCTTATCAGATGGGAGAAGCTTATGCACAGAATATGGGGTTGAATGTTCCGCTCTTTCGAATTGCGTTGGTTGTTTTATCCAGTATTTTATCTGCATGTGTCACGGCATTTGCAGGTCCCGTATCTTTTGTGGGAATTGCGGTCCCTCATCTGGTGAAAAGTCTTTTTGGAACGGCGCAGCCTATTTTCATGGTGCCTGCCTGCTTTCTAGGCGGAGCAGCTTTTTGCCTGTTCTGTGATCTGCTCGCGCGAACCATGTTTGCCCCTACGGAATTGTCCATCAGCACGGTGACAGCCATGTTTGGCGCACCGGTGGTGATCTACATTATGATACGTCAGAAAAAGGAGAAGATGGAGTAGAACGATGGAGAAATATTATTTCCGCACAGAAGGGCTGACCGTTGGTTATCACGGGGTTCCTCTGATTAAAAATATTGAGATGGAGATAAAAAAGGGCGAGATTCTGACTCTGATTGGACCAAATGGTGCGGGAAAGACAACGATTCTTAAAAGTATTATCCGCCAACTTACTCCCATCTGCGGTGTGGTCTGGCTGGACGGGGAAAAGATTCAGAAGATGAGTGGGACAGAACTGGCCAGAAAAATGTCTGTGGTATTAACACAGCGTGTCCGGCCGGAGATGATGACCTGCAAGGATGTGGTGGCGACCGGGAGATATCCTTATACGGGAAGGTTTGGTATTCTTTCTGAAGAAGATTGGAAGATCGTGGAAGATTCTATGGAATTGGTTCATATTCAGGAATTCAAGAACCGGGCCTTTTCTGAGATTAGTGATGGGCAAAAGCAAAGAGTCATGCTGGCCAGGGCACTGTGTCAGCAGCCGGACATTCTTGTATTGGATGAACCTACGTCTTTTCTGGATATCCGGTATAAACTGGAATTTCTGTCCATTATTCAAAAGATGTCCAGGACCAGGAACCTCACCGTGCTTATGTCGCTTCATGAATTAGATCTTGCTGGAAGAATTTCTGATAAAATTGCCTGTGTGAGAGAGGATAAAATTGACCGTTTCGGGACACCAGAGGAAATTTTTACTTTAGGTTATATACCGGAACTGTATCAGATGACGACAGGTTCCTACAATGAACTGACGGGAAGTCTGGAATTAACCCCCATATTGGGAAAACCGGAAATTTTTGTGATCGGGGGAAATGGAATGGGAACAGCTGTGTACCGGAGATTGCAAAGAAAGGGAATTCCATTTGTCACAGGAATTCTCTGGGAGAATGATTTGGATTATCCGTCTGCCAGGGCGCTGGCAGTGGAAGTGATCTGGGAGAGAGCTTTTTGTGAAATCGATCCAGGACGGGTAGAACAGTCGAAGAAGTGGATTGACCGGTGCAGACAGGTGGTCTGCCCTGTTAATCTGGAGGAAAGACACAGATTCTGCCGTGAATTGATTGAATTGGCAGATTATGCAAAAGCGCAGAGAAAACTATGAAATATCATGATGATTAAAAATTAAGGTACCTTGACAGAAAACGGTGGACAGCCGTATAATGTTAAGGTACCTTAATTTATTAAACGGAAAGACTTTCTGGAGAGCTTTGAATTCCAGGGTTTTACAGAATCTTAAAAAAGTTTGAAAGGAGCCGACAATGGATCAAAATGATAAATTAATTCAGAGCCTGAGACATATTACCCGCACAATCGAAGCATTGGATGAGGGAAGGAGCAGCCAGAAACGTGTTTTGATTATCTTGAATAAGACAGGATGCATCACACAGAAGGTGCTGACTGAGAAGCTGGGAATTCAGCCAGGGTCAGCCAGCGAGGTGATCGGAAAGCTGGAGAATCTGGGAATGATTCGCAGGACACCCAGTCAGACGGATCGGAGAACGCAGGAAGTATGTCTGACTGAGAAGGGAAGAAAGGAAGCAGAAGAGGCGGTTCTTAGACGAAGCCGGAGCCACCAGAAAATGTTTTCCTGTCTGACAGAGCAGGAAAAAGAAAATTTTCTGTTGATCTTAGAGAAACTGGACGCTGACTGGGAAGAACGTTATCGGAAAAAACACCGTAGATAGGTGACAGATTTGGGAGAAAGGCAGGGGGAAGGGGTTTATGTGGAAGTATATCGGAAAATATTTGCCTTTTGCCATATTGGCCGCCGATTTTATGCTGGGGGAAGTGTGGATGGATCTGCTCCAGCCAGGACTGATGAGCCGGATTGTGGACGAGGGGATTTTACGGGCAGGGGGCAGTGACCTACAGATCATCAAAAAACTGGGACTGCAGATGATTTCTCTGGCTTTTCTGGGAATTTTCTGTGGATCGATGAATAACATTTTTGTGCATCTTTCTTGTCAGAATATCGGCAACGGGATTCGCAAGGACTGTTTTTGTCACAAAGTTCTTGTCGGGCAAAGTCCGCAAGTTCTCCAGAAAAAGGCAGGCATATCTGGGGAAACTCAATGCGGCGGCAGAGGAAATGATCACGGGCTATCACACTGTGGCCGCTTACAATCATCAAAAAGCATCTATTGAACAGTTTTGCAAGGTCTCAGACGCCTTGACAAAAGCCGGAATCCGAACAGATATTTTCAGCGGCGTGATGGGACCGGTGATGAACGGGATCGGCAATATTGGTTTTGTGTTGATTGCAGTTTTCGGCGGCTACTTTGCGGTGAAAGGACTGATTTCTGTGGGGGTGATCTCTGCCTTTATTGTGTATGCTAAGCAATTCAGTCGTCCCGTGAATGAGATTGCTCAGATTTACGGGCAGCTGCAGACAGCCCTGGCAGGCGCAGAGCGGGTATTTAAGGTTCTCGATGAAGGAGAAGAGGAGAAAAGAGGAACTCTCTTTGACGATCACGGTACAGCAGAGATTTCTTTTGAGAATGTCTGTTTTTCTTATCAGAAAGGACAGCCAGTGATCCGGAATTTTACCTTGCATGTGCCTTCCGGCAAGAAAGTAGCTTTCGTGGGAGCTACAGGAAGCGGAAAGACAACTTTAGTGAATTTGCTGATGCGTTTCTATGATATTGACAGTGGCCAGATTCGAGTGAATCAGCAAAACCTTTCTGATCTATCGAGGGAAAGTCTTCGGAAAAATGTCGCAATTGTTTTGCAGGATGCGGCACTGTTTTCCGATACAGTGGAGAATAATCTGAAGTATGCCAATGAGAATGCCACAGTGCAGCAGATCCAAAAAGCGGCCCGTATGAGCTGTTGTGAGGATATGATTGAGAGGCTGCCAGAGGGATACAGCACAGTTCTGGCCGGACAGGGAGAGAGACTCAGCCAGGGGCAGAGACAGCTTTTGACCATTGCCCGGGCATTTGCCGCAGATCCCAAGATTCTGATCTTTGATGAGGCAACCTCCAATGTGGACACCCGAACGGAGAAAGCCATCCAGGATGCGATGCAAAATGTTATGAAAAACCGTACCAGCATTGTCATTGCACATCGTCTCTCCACCATCCGTGAGGCAGACATGATTGTGGTAATGGATCACGGAGAGATGGCAGAGGCAGGAACACACGAGGAGCTTTTAAGGAAAAAAGGAAAATATTATGAATTATATAGGACGCAGTATGCTGGATTCTCTACATGATGTTGATTTTACGGCGACAGAAAAAAGGAGAATAACTGTGCGCAGGAGGAAAACAAAAAACAGGCAGTCATCCCCATTAGAGTGGGGAGTAAAATGGCGGCAAGCGTCCATTTCAGACTTCCGGTTTCCCGGTGAATGGTAAGAATGGTGGTGCCGCAGGGCCAGTGCATGAGAGAAAATAGGAGCACACACACGGCGGTGATCCAGGTCCAGCCGTTGTCGGCGAGTAACTGTCCAATGAAAGCAAGATCTTCGACTTGCAGAATGCTTCCCTGGGCCAGATAGGTCATCAGCATAATGGGAATGACGATTTCGTTGGCCGGCATTCCCAGAAGGAATGACATGAGAATTACGCCGTCCAGCCCGAGAAGTCTTGCGAAAGGATCCAGGAAGCTGACACAGTGGCGCAGAATGGTGGTGTCACCGAGCTGTATATTTGCCAGAATCCAGATCAGGAGTCCTGCGGGAGCGGCAATCAGTACAGCACGGCCGAGAACAAAAACCGTGCGGTCAAGGACAGAACGGAGAAATACTTTGAAAAATTGCGGTCTGCGGTATGGCGGCAGTTCCAGAGTAAAAGAGGAGGGAAGTCCTCTTAGCAGCGTTTTTGATAAGATCCAGGAGGCTAGCAAAGTCATGGAGATACTGAACAGAATTACCAGTGTCAAGACGAAAGCTGCCCCCAGAGAAGCTGATATGCCGGTATTCCCTGTGAAGAAAAAGAGGGAGGAGACCGTGAGAATGACTGGAAACCGCCCATTGCACGGGGTCAGACTGTTGGTGAGGACGGCGATCATCCGCTCTCTGGGAGAATCGATGATACGGCATCCAGTCACACCGACAGCGTTACAGCCAAGCCCCATACAGACCGTGAGAGCCTGCTTGCCGCAGGCGTGACATTTCTGAAAACAACGATCCAGACAAAAAGCAATTCTAGGCAAATATCCAAAATCTTCCAGCAAAGTAAAAAGCGGAAAGAAAATTGCCATGGGTGGAAGCATGACAGAGACAACCCAGGCGAGTACCCGCAGAATCCCGGACAGCACAGGAGCGTATAAGATTTCGGGAATTTGGAGGTTTATCGCAAGTTTTTCTAATTGTTCCAGAACCCAGAACAGTCCGTCATACAAGAGAGAGGAGGGCAGGCTTGCCCCGCTGATGGTGATCCAAAAGAGAAATAAAAGTAGAAGAAATAAGATGGAAAATCCTGTTTTTCTGCTGGTAAAAATATGATCCAGCCTGCGGTCAAAGCGGTCGTAATGTGGATTTTCAAACCGGACTGCCTTGCGGCAGATTGCTTCACAGCGATGGATAAAGGCAGCAGTCTGTGTGTCCTGAAGGAATTTCGCGGAATACTGGTCAGGTGAAGCATTCCTGTGAGTGTCAAGGGCTTGCTGGACAGCAGGAAATATCTGATTCAGTCCACTCCTCTGGCGGGCACAGATACCGATCACAGGAATTTTCAGTTCCTGGGAGAGAAGTTTGAGATTGACCGAGATCTTTTTCTTTTTGGCTTCATCCAAAAGATTGACACAGAGAATAACCGGAACTTCTGTGGACAGAATCTGCAATACCAGATTCAGGTTGCGTTCCAGACAAGTGGCATCGCAGACCGCGATCACCGCATCTGGATGTCCTGCACAGATGAAATCTCTGGCAATTTCCTCCTCTTCTGAGTGAGCCATCAGAGAATAGCAGCCGGGCAGGTCGACCAGAGTATAGGTATCCTCACCGTGCCGGCAAATTCCCTGCGCACAGGAAACCGTTTTTCCAGGCCAATTTCCAGTATGTTGGTTCATGCCAGTTAAGGCATTGAATAAGGTACTTTTTCCTACGTTGGGATTCCCGGCCAAAGCCACTGTTTTATGCATAGACACCTCCAGATTTTATGAATATTGCTCTTGATGGGATGGGGAAGCCTTCTTCGGAGTGATGAGAATTTTGCTGGCGTCCTCTCTCCGCAGAGCGATGACAGTCCCGCGGATTAGATAAGCGGTGGGGTCTCCCAGTGGACTTCTAAAGAGACATTTAATTCTGGTGCCTTGAACAAATCCAAGATCCAGAAGTCTTCTTTGAATGTTCAGATTTTTACTCAAAGCCAGGATTATGCCAGACTGGCCAGGAGAGAGTTGAGATAATCGCATAGAAAGGCTCCTTTATGGACATATTTTTTAGCAGGAAAGAGATTTGTTTGGATAAAACCATGTGTAATACCCTATGCAATTAGAAATGGATTTGTTCATTATGAATTGGAAAGAAGTATCGAAATACAAAAGTATTTTGTACTTCTTTTTTTGCGATTATTTGTACAAAAATGATGTAAATAGAAAAAATATAATTCTACATAAAAATTAAAAAATATTAAGATTATTAAAAGGATTCGTAGAAAATTTAAGAAGATATTTGTAAAATATTCACAATATTAATTGGATTCATGATAAAAGTATTGACATAAATAATATATATGTTTATCATAAAAACACAAAATAAATCAAAATAAATCGTAATATTTCAAAATGTATCATGAAAGGAGGAAAAAGATGAATTATGCACTCGGGATTGATGTGGGTACTACGTCAGTAAAAGTGATTATGATTTCGGATAATGGTGAAATATTTGATGAGACAAGTGTTCCGCATGATCTAATTTCTTTACATCCGAATTGGGCAGAGGAAGATGCAGATATTTGGTGGAATAATACAAAAACAGCTTTGAGATATATGAATGAAAAACATCCTTCAGAAATGAAAGATATAAAAGTTATCGGCTGTAGCGGAATGGTTCCTGCAATTGTGCTTTTGGATAGGGAGGGAAGACCGCTTAGAAATACAATCCAGCAGAATGATGCTCGCGCAGTAGAGGAAATCCAGAAAGTATCAGAAGTTATTGATCAGGAAAAATTGTATCAAATGACAGGAGGAAGGACTAATCAGCAGCATATTTTGCCGAGACTTCTTTGGGTCAAAAATCACGAACCAGATATCTGGGATCAGACAGTTACAGTTATGGGATCTTATGACTGGATTGTCTATAAGTTAACGGGAGAAAAAAGTCTTGAGATTAACTGGGCTGTAGAAAGTGGCGCCATGGACATTCGAACTCGAAAGTGGATGTCTGATGATTTAGAACAATTTGGAATTTCTGAAAGTTTATTTCCGAAAATTAATTTATCTATGGATGTGGTGGGAAGAACACAGAGTACGTGGGAAGAAATACTTGGAATTCCTGCTGGAACTCCGGTAATAGCTGGAAGTGCAGATCATGTTGCGTCAACTTTGGCTGCGGGTATTGTTAATCAGGGGGATTTGTTGATCAAATTCGGTGGAGCAGGAGATATTTTATATTGCGTGAACGAAATTGTGACAAATGAAAAGTTATTCTTTGACTATCACATTGTTCCGGAGAAATACCTGTTGAATGGATGTATGGCTGCGAGTGGTTCACTGGTGAAGTGGTTTACAAAAGACATTATTCATCAAGATTCTCCGGATGTGTTTCAAAAATTAGATGAACAAGCTTTAAAAGTACCGCCTGCTTCAGAAGGATTAATCATTCTTCCATATTTTCTTGGTGAAAAAACGCCTATTTTCGATCCCAATGCAAGAGGAGTTTTGTTTGGACTGACGTTGTCTCACACGAATGGTCACATTTTTAGGGCAATATTGGAATCTGTTATCTATGGATTCAGACATCATGTGGAAGTGTTGAGTGATATGGGATATAAGCCAAGAAGAATTATGGCGACTAATGGCGGAGCCAAGAGTAAGTTCTGGTGTCAGATTGCTGCCGATGTATTAGGACAGCCGATTCGTTCTTATCCATCTCATCCAGGTTCGGCATTAGGGGTAGCTTTTCTTGCAGGTATGAGTATCGGAATGTATCAAAATTGGGAGGATATACAGAAATTCTTGAAGGATTATCGGGAATTCACTCCAAATCCAGATGCAGTGGAAATATACAATAAATCATATCGTATTTACCGTCGCTTATATAAACAGCTTAAACCATGTTTTATGGACATCACTAAATTGTATAAAAAATAGTAGGAGGAGAGAATTATGAAATTACCAAATGAAGGACAAATTGCATTTATTACAGGTGCTGGCAGTGGAATTGGACGTGCGATCGCAAAATGTTTTGCAAAATTAGGAGCTACAGTGATTGTTACAGATCTAAATTTAGATACAGCGGAAGAAACTGTATCTATGCTTGAAAACCCCACAGGAAAACAGGTACATGAAGCTATGGCATTGGATGTAACTAAAAAAGCAGATGTATGGCGAGTTGCTGATGTAGTCAAAGAAAAATATGGAACAATTGACATTTTAATGAATAATGCGGGTGTATCTTCAATGAAAAGAATTGAAGATATTACAGAGGAGGAATGGGACTTTAATTTTAATGTGAATATTAAAGGGATGTTTTTAGTTACCCAAGCCTTAGTTCCTTTGATGAAAGAAAAAGGCGGAAGGATTGTAAATACAGCGTCGATGGCGGCGAAAAAAGCGGATCCTCTGCTAGCACACTATACGGCTTCTAAATTTGCTGTGGTCGGTTTTACTCAGGCAGCAGCCATCGAATTTTCACAGTATAAAATTACAGTGAATTGCGTGTGCCCTGGATTTGTCAAGACAAGCATGCAGGATCGGGAGGTTGTTTGGGAAGGTAATTTGAGAGGAATGACTCCTGATGAAGTAAGACAAGATTATATTAATCGTACTCCTTTGGGACGTATGTGTTTTCCTGAAGATGTCGCTGACGTAGTAGGTTTTCTTGTATCACCGCAGGCAAGTTTTGTGACTGGCGAAGCAGTAAATGTTGCAGGTGGGGCCAATATTGTATGAGGCGCATAATATTAAATGGAAAATCTTATGATATTCGGCTGTTTGTTTTTGACAAAGATGGATTAATGTTTCAAAGTAAGCCTTTTTGGATTGCATTGGCTCAGTCCAGAATTGATGCTATGACAAAGGAATACCCTGATATTGCAAAAATATTTGCAGAAAAATGGATGCAGTTTGTTGGCGCAAAGTGTGAATGGGAAGATGGAACTTTAAAGGTAAAGGATATGGATCCGATGGGAATATTTGCTGTTGCTTCGGTTCCTGAAGAAACGACAGCAGCGGCAGCTTTTTTTGCGGAACATTTAAATATGAATTGGATAGAAGCAAGAAAAGTAGCTGAGAATATTTTTGATTTCAGTGATGCTTTTTTTAGATTGGACCAAGCTCTGATACCAAGAAAAGGATTCCCGGATATTTTACAAAGGCTGAATAAGGCAGGTATTCCTTATGGAATTGCTACATCTGATACTAAAGAAAGGGTGAGACAATCTTTAGAAATCTTTGATGATTATTCAAAGGTGAAATTTGTTGTCACCATAGAAGATGTGGAAAAAGGAAAGCCAAGTCCGGATATGCTTCAATGGATACAAGCTTTCACTCAAATTCCTATGGAAAATATAGCTATGGTAGGAGATTCTCTGGTGGATGTTCAGATGGCAAAATATGCTGGAGCGATAGGAATTGGAATTCCAGAACATGAAGAGATGAGAAACAAAATGATGGGAGTAGCGGATGAAATCATAGAAGATTTGGACTGTATCACTATCAGGGAAGGAAGGTGATCCCATGCATAAAAAATACATAATTGGAAGAGTTTTTATACATATAGGATTAATTATTACATCATTATTTTTTCTTCTTCCGTTACTTTGGATTCTGCGTACTTCTCTGATATCGAAAGTAGAAGCTTATCAGATACCTCCCAATTGGTCAGCTTCATTCACATTGGAAAATTATATAAATGTTTTAAATGGGAACAGTTATTTACAGTACTTTTTCAACAGTTTTGGAATTTCAATCATTACAACAGTGATTGCGGTTATATTTGGAGCAATGGCATCTTACTGGATTGCGAGATTTGCAATAAAGGTAAATGCGATTAAAATTTCTGTTTTGCTCATTCAAATGATCCCGCCTGTTGTGCTGATTATTCCATTTTCAATGATTATCAGTCAGATGCGTTTGAGTGATACCTGGATTTCTCTGATTATTACATATTTGTCATTCACACTCCCATATGTGATGTGGATGTTAGTCGGTTTTTTTGAAGGTGTACCAAAAGATTTAGATGAGGCAGCCAAAATTGATGGATGTAATAGTTTGCAGACGTATTTTCGGATTGTATTGCCGCTTGCAATGCCGGGTATTATGGCCACAGCTGTCTATAGTTTTATTGTATCCTGGAATGAATTTATGTATGCTTTGAATTTGACAGGTCTAAATGCGAGAACAGTTCCTGTTGCAATTGCTAATATGGATACTTCTCAGGGAGTACAGATTGCAGAGTTATGTGCCAGTGTGTTGATTGGAATTATTCCGATTATTATTTTGTCGTTATTCATTAAAAAGTATTTGGTGAGCGGATTGACTTTTGGTTCTGTCAAATAAGAAATTTATTTTGGAAGGAGGTATTTCAAAAATGAAAAAGAAAATAGTTGCGATGACTTTGGTTGGGACGATGACAATGAGCCTTTTTGCAGGATGCGGAGGGAATAATGACCAACAGCAAGAGGCAAGTAGCAGTGATACGATCAATATTTTAATGGAAGACGTAGCGGATACACAGATTGTTCAAAAACATATTGATGAATTTGAAGAAGAAACGGGAATACATGTAAATATTGAGACAATAGGATATTCGTCCATGCATGAAAAACTTTTGACTCAAATGATCAGTAATACGAACGCATACGATGTTGTGGTTGTAGACTGCTATTGGGTAGGTGAATTTACGGAAGCAGGATGGCTTGAAGACCTGGGACCGTATATTGAAGAAAGCGAATTTGATACCAGTCCATATCTGGATTCTATGATGAATATGGTAGGGGAAGTTGATGGAACGACATATATGATTCCATTTTATAATTATATGATGTCTTTGATTTATCGTACAGATATTTTTGAAAACGAGGAGATGCAGACAGCATATGAGAATGAATTTGGAAAACCATTTGAAATGCCTGCGAATTTGGAAGAATATGTAGAACTGTGTAAATGGATTACCTCTCAACAGACAGAAATTTCTGGCGTAGTTATGCAAGGAGCAAGACCAGATCCAACGGTGGTAGAGTGGTGTAATTATCTTTTCTCTTGTGGTGGAGATTTTTATGATGAAAATGGTGAAATCGTAATTAATAGTGAGAAGGCAGTAAAAGCTTTGGATCTTTATGTGGATAATATGATCAATGCTGCCCCGGAAGGATCAAAAAGCTTTGGTTTTGACGAAGCGTTTAATGTATTTGCCCAGGGAGATGCTTTTTCTTATATAACATATAATTGGATGATCCCGAGATTAAACAATGCGGATGAATCCTCTGTATCTGGCTTGGTGGATATTGTGCCGATACCAGATGGCATTTCGTTAAATGCCGGATGGGGCTGGGGAATTCCCGCCAATGCAGCTAACAAGGATGCTGCTTGGAAATTTATTTCTTGGATAGAATCAGCAGAAATGACGAAAACGAGAGCTTTAGAGGGTGGGTCCCCAACTAGAGAAGATGTTATGCAGGATGAAGAGGTATTGGAAGCTTATCCGTACTTGGGAACTGTGTATGATATTATGAAAACTGCAAAAATGATTCCGATTATGGAAGATGCAACGCAACTGGTAGAAGTACTTGGAAGGGAAATATCGCTGACAGTAACGGGGGATAAATCCAGCCAGGAAGCTTTAGATACTGTTGCGGAAGAAATGAAGGATATGAGCTGACTTTTATTTGAGCGAGGAGGAGAAAAATGCTGAAAAACAGAAAACGTAATTTTGCTATCTTTATGCTTCCTTCCGTATTAATTTTGATTGTTGTACTTGCAGTTCCTCTAATTTATTCATTAGTTGTCAGCTTTTTTGATACGAATTTAAAATCGTCTGGATTGGGAAATTTCGTGGGACTTCAAAATTACCTTTCAGCATTGACGGACAGTTATTTTCTTGGATCCATGGGAACAACTTTTATTTTTACTGTGGGTGTTGTCTGTGTGGAATTTGCCGTTGGATTGGATTCGCATTGCTTTTAAATAGCAATGTAACTGGAAAAAATATTTATTTTTCTATTATTCTGGTTCCTATGATGATTACTCCGGTAGCGGTAGGACTGATTTGGCGGCTTTTACTTCATTCAGAACTTGGAATTGTCAATTATTTGCTTGAACAGATCGGAATTTCAGGGCAGGCCTGGCTGGCAGATTCTTCCCTGGCATTGAAGACGGTTATGTTCATTGATGTGTGGCAGAATGTTCCCTACATGGTTTTGGTAATTTTGGCTGGATTAGTATCTTTGCCAGGAGAACCTTACGAAGCTGCCAGAGTGGATGGTGCATCAGGATTACAAAGATTTCGCTATTTGACATTGCCGATGATGGTTCCTACTTTTATGGTTGTGCTGTTAATGAGGGCGATTACAGCTTTGAAAACGTATGATTTAATTTATGTTCTTACCAAAGGTGGACCAGGAGTTGAAACGGAAGTGATCAGTTATCATATTTATCAGGAAGCATTCCGAAATCTTGAGATTGGCAGTGCATCTGCAATGTCCTATCTGTTGGTGTTGGTCATTGCACCGATCGCTTTCATTTTTATTAAGATTTCAAAAAATAATACACAATAATTAGGAGGAAAAGAGATGAGTTGGTTAAAAGAAGTAATAGGAACGGAAAAAGCGATTATTGCTATGTGTCATTTAATGCCGTTGCCAGGGGATCCATATTTTAAAAATGGAGAAGACAGTATGGAACAGGTAATTGAGTGGGCAAGAAAAGATTTAAAAGCTCTGCAGGATGGAGGCGTGGATGCAGTAATGTTTTCAAATGAATTCAGTCTGCCATATCTGACAAATGTGGAACCTGTTACGGTTGCCTGCATGGCCAGAATTATTGGAGAATTAAAAAATGATATTGAGGTTCCATTTGGAGTCAATGTACTTTGGGATGCGAACAGATCGCTGGATCTGGCAGTGGCAACAGGAGCTAGATTTGTCCGTGAAATATTTACTGGGGTGTATGCAAGTGATTTTGGTATGTGGAATACCAATGTGGGAAAAACGATCAGGCATCAGCATGAAATAGGTGCTCAGAATGTTAAGTTACTGTTTAATATTCTTCCGGAAGCTGCTCGTTATTTAGCAGACAGAGATATTGAAGAGGTCGCAAAGTCTACAGTATTTAATAATCGGCCAGATGCACTTTGCGTTTCAGGGTTAACTGCTGGAGCAATTACAGATGCTCAGATTCTCAAAAGGGTAAAAGATGTAGTGCCAGATACGGTTGTTTTGGCAAACACTGGAGTTCGTTATGAGAATGTAGAGCAACAATTAGCTGTTGCAGACGGAGCGGTGGTCGGAACGACATTTAAGTATGATGGTGTGTTTGAAAACCATGTGGATCAGAGCAGAGTGAAGCAATTTATGGATAAAGTAAAGAGCATCAGAAATTAAATTTCATTAATTAGGTTTTTAAGAAAGAATCCGTAAAGAGTATTGTCTGTTTACGGATTCTTTACTATAATAGTATAATCGTAAGAATAAATTGGTAATTTATTCCAAATAATGAAGATTATCAATGTTTTGTGGAGAGTATACAGGCGATGATAAGAGATGAACGTTTAAATAAGATGGAAGCTTATATTAATGCTCATCAATATGTGAGTGTCGATGAGCTTGTGGAACAATTTCATGTATCAAAAGCAACGGTACGTAGAGATTTAGATATTCTTGGTGAACAGGGAATGATATGTCTTTTGCGTGGCGGGGCAAGAAAAAAGGGCGATGTGGAAAAAGAATTGAAATATTCAGAAAAACTGAGTCGTAATCGTGAAGAAAAAGTACGAATATGTCAGTTTGCGTCTGCTTTGATTCAAGAGGGGCAGACAATATTTCTTGATACTGGTGTCACAGCGAGAGAAATGATTCCATTTTTGTCGGAAATGCAGGATGTTCATGTAGTTACTAATGATATTTGGATTGCAACGAATCTTTCCACAAATGCGAACATAAAAGTAACTGTGCCAGGCGGCGATATTCGGCGAGGTTATTTTACCATTAAAGGATCTGAAACAGAACAGTTTTTATCAAATTTATATGTGGATATTGCATTTATCAGTATTGATGCCATAGATCGTAAGTTTGGATGCTCTATTACTAATAATGATGAAGTATTAATTAAACGGCAAATGATCTCTCATTCAAAAAAATCAGTGATGATTGCGGATCATTCTAAATTTGAATCAATGGCAAGCTGGCGGGTGTGCCGTCTGAGTGAAATTGATTTGTTCATTACAGGCGAAGAACTTGCTGTGGACATCCTTCGTTGCTATGAACAAGAAAATATTTCAATTCGTACCGTATAATCTTCATATTTCAGCTTGACAAGATAGTGGATGTTTGTTATAGTACATATAGAACATGAGAGATTCTGCTCTAGGAATATGACGATTAGGGCTGGCGATGAATTCTTTCCCCCGGAGCAGACCGGGGGATTTTCTTTTGAGGAAGGCTGCGCTGCGTGGGTTTGCAAAAGGGACGGTTTTCTGATCGGCAGTCCTGGAATTTATAGATTGAGGGTGATTGACATGACAGGAAAGAGAGATTACTATGAAGTTCTCGGTGTTGACCGAAACGCAGATGAGAAGACGATAAAAAGAGCATATAGAAAACTGGCGAAGAAATATCATCCGGACACAAATCCGGGGGATAAACAGGCAGAACAGAAATTTAAGGAAGTCACAGAGGCTTACACCATTTTGACAGATCCGCAGAAGAAGAAAATGTATGATCAGTTTGGTCATGCGGCGTTTGATGAAGGTGCAGCGAACTCAGCTTACGGCGGTTTCGACGGAAATAAGGGAGGCTATCAGGAATTTCATTTTGAAGGCGGCAATATGGATGATATTTTTGAAAATCTATTTGGAGGCATGTTCAAAAATGCCGGCAAAAGCGGCTCAAAAAGTTATCATTTCCATCAAAGCGGTTTTCAGGGAGATGACTTCCGCAATCATTTCTATGGAAACAGTTATGGCAGTGGGGCCTTCCGTCAGAAGGGATCCGATTTGACTGCAGATGTGAATGTGACTTTCGATGAAGCAGCCTTCGGGTGTGAAAAGGTTATTAGCCTAAAAGGTACTGATGGCCGGGTTCAATCTCTCCAGGTGCATATTCCAGCCGGTATGGAGGATGGAAAGAGTGTCCGCTTACGTGGTAAGGGAATGCCAGGAACCGGAGGCGGAGAGAATGGTGATCTGATGCTGCGGGTGCATGTGGCTGAGAAACCTGGTTTCCGGAGGGAAGGTCTTGATGTATATACGACTGTGAATATTCCGTTTACGACAGCTGTTTTCGGCGGTGAGGCTGTGGTTCGTACTTTGAATGGGCAGGTAGTGTGCAAGATCAAAGAAGGGACACAGTCGGGAACGAAGATTCGTCTGCGTGGAAAAGGAATTGTCTCTATGAAGAATCCGTCGGTGTATGGAGATTTGTATGCTGTCGTTCAGATTCAAGTACCAAGAAATCTAAGCGCAGAGGAGCGTCAGAAATTAAAGGAGTTTGAGGCAGTGTCCGCCAGGCGCCAAAAGAAAGCGTCAAGCATGGCATAAATCAGAGTCATTAGCTTAATTTGACAAGATAGATTTTTGTTATGTATGAAAAAAAGCTCATACTTTTTCTTTTTGGAAGGGTATGGGCTTTTATCAGATAGTGGAAAAGTGAGTTTATATGGAAATGATCAAAAAGATTCTTAAAATAGCAGCGCTGATCATTCTTTTGCTGGTGCTTATAGTGGCAATTTTTTTCGGGCTTCTGATCTATGTGCTCCGATATAAAATTGAAACGAAGGATCAATCAGAATCTCTTGATGGAGCGTATACGTTATTTTTACAGTCAGTGGGGACTCCGTTTTTTTTCGGTCCCTCAAATGGACGCCTGCTCCTTGAGGAGGATGGGAAAAAAGTCTCTTTGTACCGATTTACCCTCTATGATGACGGAAAAGTGATCCGGCCGGAGAGTTGGCAGGTCTCCTGGGAAGAGGAGTACGTGGAAGTACAGCTCTTTGGGGAGGAGCAGTACGATGTTCAGGTGCGGCTGTTTTACGATGGAAAATCAGAAAGCGAATCTCTTTCCACACAGGAGGGGGAAGCTGTAGGGAACAGTGGAGAATCTAAAGGGGCTTCCACGGAAGAAAATTTACAGTCACCGGGGAATCAAAAAGATGAGACAGATATTTTTTCGAAAAACCAGTCGGAAATCCATATGAGGCAGTTGAGAATAGAAGAGGGATTTCAGGCGGTTTATGACGCAGTTTTCGCGGGAAGAGGAGATACGTATACAAAGAGCAGTGATGCCAAAGGAAATTTGCGGATTATTTTGGAGGAAGATAAGACACAGATCCGCTATCTGGCTTATGATCGGGAATCAGAGAATGGACAGTGCGGACTGTATGTGGCATACCTTTGTGAAAAGGCGGCAGATGGCAGCTGGTCGCCTATGGAAGCCAAGATGCTGGATACTTATGCTTATGTCTACGATACCGGCAAGGTGATTGCCAGTGGAAAGACAAGCTGGGAGGAAGGCGGATCTTGGGAATATCAGGAAGCCACCGGGGAGTTCTAAGATACTGTGAAAGTACCAAGAGCCTTACCTTGTATTATAGGGATAGATGATTAAGGGGTATCTATCCGCTATTTTCTGGCAGAGAGGCTCTCTTTTTGAGAATAGAATATGGGCTATTCAAATAAGTGTAGAGGAGAGGAGCGCGCAATTAGCCGCACCTCTCTCTACTATTATAAGGTGGTGAAGGTTAGCTAGGAATTCATTTTCTCTGCAAATCCTTTTTTCAATATTACGAGTCCTACAAGGAATACGGCTATGTACAGGATCCCATAGCAGAGAAATGCCAGGTTGTAGGAGCCATTGAGATCGTAAATGGTAGCGGAGAACGGCGAGGCAACGATGGGCCCGATATATATCGCAAAAGATACCAAACCGAAAATATTCGCGAAATCCTTGCTTCCCATGGCGTAAACCGTAATCAGCGGCGCCATTACATTGGTGGCGGAGAAGCTGATGCCGAATAAAACAGCAGATACATAGGCACAGACCACGTTTTTTGCCGTGAAAAGTGAGAAAATCCCAAAGATTCCGATCGCAGCGATAATCAGAAAATTTCGGTATGTTCCCAGTTTATCATTCAGCCAGCCGAAGAAGATTTTCGAGACTGCCATGCTCAGACTGATCAGGCTGACCAGCGTTGCCGCTAGGGCTGGGCTGTGGCCGATATCTGTCAGATAAGAAGCCATCTGGGAGAAAATACCAATCGCTCCGGCTGAGAGACCGAAGGAAATAAAGCATACGCCCCAGAAAGCGGGGGTATGCAGGGCTTGGGTACGGGTGTATCCTTCTGTCTGAACAGCTGCTAAATCTGCTTTTGTTGATTCCTCATTTGAGGCTTTCTTCTCATCTCCATAGGGAAGGAGGCCTTTTTCTTCCGGTTTGTAGACAAAGAGAATTAGAATCGGAAGGATGCAGAGCAATGCGCAGATCCATAAGCCGCGAAAAGCAGTCTGATATCCGAAATGAAGAATTAAGACACTGCCCAGCGGATTGAAAACCATACTTCCGAATCCGGATCCGGTGGAGGCAAATCCCATAGCGAAGCCTTTTTTTGCGTGAAACCAGTTGTTTAAGATAATATTGACTACAACGGCTCCGGCGACAGAAGAACCGATACCAATCAAAATAGCCATAACGTAGAACAGTTGAATATTAGGCACAAAGGAAAAACCAAGCCAACCAATTAGCATAAGGATGCCGCCCAGTGTTACCACACGCTTTGGCTTGAATTTTTCAAAAATGCTTCCCACAAATGGTGATAATGCCATGACTGCAAGGGAGATGAAAGAGGTGGACAGCGAAAACTGCCCTCGTGTAATATTCATCGCTTCACAGACTGGTTTCTGAAATTGTGTCATGGAATTGATGAACATTCCTGTGGAGCATGCAGTGAGCAGCCACGCGGAAATCAGCAACAGCCATCCGTAGAAAATTTTCGTTTCTTTTTTATCAGTCATCATTCTTTTCCTTTTCTTTTTGATATTTTACAATCAGTGCGTCCACGGCACAGACTCCCTGTCCTTTTGGGTATACAAAGACTGGATTCAGATCCATTTCTTTAATCTCATCTTTGTGTTCCGCTGCGTAATCCGATATTTTTACCATAAGATTTTTCAGGGCTTCCAGGTCACAGAGGGAAGAGCCGCGGTATCCGGCCAGCAAAGGATAAGCACGGAGTTTTTCTAGCATGGTTCCGGCTTCCTGCCGATTTACT
The DNA here is from genome assembly GCA_019112635.1 of Candidatus Blautia intestinigallinarum. Taxonomy (GTDB): domain Bacteria; phylum Bacillota; class Clostridia; order Lachnospirales; family Lachnospiraceae; genus Blautia_A; species Blautia_A intestinigallinarum. Next base: position 26,491 of record DXIX01000023.1, read on the forward strand.
GGGATGGGATAGAGGGAGACATCTTTGAAGATTTCCACATAGATGCCACCCAGTCCTACAAGAAGCATCGGTCCGAATTGTTTGTCGTTGGTAATTCCGATGATCATTTCCACACCAGAAGGAACCATCTCCTGAACTAAAATCCCATCCGTAGCAGCATTTGGTAATTTTTTCTTTACATTGGAGAGAATCTCTTCATATGCAGCTGCTGCCTCCGTTATGTTTTGAATATTCAGCTTCACTCCACCGGCTTCTGTTTTGTGAAGAATTTCGTTGGAATTGATTTTCAGTACTACCGGGTATTTCATACCACTCAGGGCAGTCTGCAATTCTTCTTTGGATCTTACGACAGCCTGTGCCGGAACCGGAATTCCATATTGGATTAGTTCATTTTTACTGTCGAATTCAGACAGCGCATAGGCGGTTTCATCAGAGCTGTGGTTTTTGGGGACACAGTCCGCAAAGCTTTTCAGTGTATATTGATATTCGCCGAATTCCGCGATTTTTCGAAGACAGCGGAATGCTGTTTCCATGGAGGACATCATGGGGATACCGGCGTCTTCCAGGACTCTTCGGCTGGCTCTGTGGCGGTAGTCCTCCAGAGAAGGTATGGCAAAGACCGGTTTTGTGACGATTCCTTCCCGTACCGCTTTGGCCATGGCCAGACACAGTTCATAGTTGGTTTCATCTTTCTTCCGTTCAATGTTTGCGCCCACTGTGATCCCGGCCACAGCAGGGTCGTCATTGAAAGCTTTCAGAAGTCCGATGGTTCTGGGTTCATCTCGGAACAGAGCGGTTGTGGCGTCTAGAGGATTTTTCGCCGTGGCAAAAGCGGGAATAAATTTTTGAATGTTTTTCTTTGTCTCGTCAGAGAGTTCCGCAAGATTGGCGCCCATGGCTTCGGCCACATCCGCGCTTACAGTACTCTCGCCGCCGGAGAAGCTGATGACGCCATAGCTGTTGTGTTTCGGGAAATTTCCTCGGAGAACACAAAGGGCCTGGGACAAGCACATGAATTCTTCAAAAGATTCTGCCACAATCACACCGTATTTTTCGAAAATACTGTCAAAAGCTTTGCTGGAGCCGGCCATACTTCCTGTGTGTGATGCGGCAGCAGCAGCGCCCCGTTCGGATTTGCCAGATTTTAAAATTACAATCGGTTTGTGAATCTTAGCTGCCCTCTCAAGAGATGCGAGGAAGCTTTTGGGATTTCTTACGCCTTCCAGATAAAGTGCGATGACAGATACTTCCTCGTCGTCTATCATCAGGCTCAGGAAATCTTCCAGTGTGCAGATATTTCCATTTCCTGAGGAAACTGCATAGGAGATCGTAAAGAAATCGGTATTCAGAATCTGAGCGGATACGAAACCGCTTTGTGCGATAATCGCGATGCCGTGGGCAGGATCGTCCAGATCCCAGTAGGTGTGGCAGCCCCACATATTGATTTTGTCCACGTTGTTGATAAAACCCATACCATTGGGGCCTAATACAGCAATGTCATACTGGTGAGCGATTTCTTTTAATTCCTGTTCCAGCTGTCGGCCTTCCAAGGTGCCTTCTTCGGAGAAACCGCTGGCATAGACAATGGCGGCACCGATTCCTTTTTCACCGGCTTCTCTGAGCAGTCCCGCAATAGTCTTCGCCGGGGTACACAAAACTACACAGTCAACAACTTCCGGGAGGTCCGTAATTGTCGGATAACATTTTTTCCCTTCGAACTCGGTCCTTCTAGGATGTACAAAGTAAACATGATCACGAATTTTGCTGTTTAACGTGCCTTCTGCGGCGCTCTTTCCGAATCCGTGTTTGTCACTGACTCCGACCACTGCAATACTTTTGGGTTGGGTTAACTTTTTTAACTGCATTCGTTTTCACTTCCTTTTTTATTTTTCAATTCTCCCAAAGGAAAATAAGGAACGATTTCATCGTTCATCCATTGAGATGAGCTTAACACATTTTTTTTCCAGTTTGTAGGACAGGGTGCCAGAATTTCGACAAGAGAATAGCCTTCTCCAAAGAGCTGTGTTTCAATAGCACGTTTGATGTATTTCTGAAGCTGACGAATTGCTTTGGCATTATGAACGGATCCCCTTGCCACATAAGCCACATTTTCAAATGTGGAAACGATTTCTGGAACTTTGATGGGAAATCCGGTTTTCTTCGGATCACGGCCCTGAGGGCTTGTGGTGGTAATCTGACCTGGCATAGTGGTCCAGGACATCTGTCCGCCGGTCATGGCAAAATTGTTGTTATTTACCACAAATACAGTAATCGGTGTATTGCGGTAGGCAGCATTGAGGGTCTCGGCAAGCCCAATCACATAGGCGTCTCCGTCACCCTGATAAGAGATCGAAAGCAGATCAGGGCGGGCAACTTTCACGCCGGTTGCGCAGGCAGATCCTCTTCCGTGGGCTGCCTGAAGCATATCACCGCTCCAGTATCTGGACATATTCCAGGAACATCCCACGCCCAGAGTTAAGATAGTCTTTTTTTCGTATCCGATTTCCTCTAACGTTTCAGCGATAAGTCGATTAATAATTCCATGACCGCACCCAGGACAAAAAGAGTGTGGTTTTTGTGCAAGTTTTGGTATGATCTTTTCTTTCATTTTCTCTCCTTTCCCCAAATAGCAAATATGAAATGGTACAATAATTTCTATACAAAACAAAAATGAAAAAATAATTTCAGCAAAATGGTATCACCTATTAATTGATTCGTCAATATCAAAAAAGAAATTTAATTTTTGGAAATTCGATAAAAAGAAATTCAAATTTCAAAAAAGTATTGACGCAGTGGAAAGTTGATGTTACGATATGTATGAAAAAATAATTTCGCAAAAATAATATAAGTAAAATATTATATCTCAAAATAATATATTTCAAAATAATATATTTCAAATCAAAGGAGGGATTTTCTTGGAAAAGTTACGGATGTATGTGGAGAAATGTAAAAGCTGCAGTTATTGTGTGATTTCATGTCCACAAAAAGCCCTGAAATTGTCAGGGAATCTGAATAAAGCCGGATATGATTATGTGGAATGCGATGACAGCAAATGTGTGAAATGCGGTATTTGCTATACCGTTTGCCCGGACATGGTATTTGAAATTATAAATGAACAGGAGGGATCAAAATGAAAAAAATGTGGAAAGGCAATCATGCGATTGCAGAAGCGGCCATGAGAGCAGGATGTCTCTTCTATGCAGGATATCCGATTACACCCCAGACAGAAGTAGGAGAGTATTTATCTGCAAGGATGCCGGAATTAGGAAGAACATTTCTTCAGGCAGAGAATGAGATGTCCGCAGTGTATATGATTTTTGGAGCGTATGCATGCGGAATGAGATCCATGACCAGTTCATCCGGCCCGGGATTTTCCCTGAAACAAGAAGGAATCGGCTATTTATGTGCGAATAATCTTCCAGCCGTACTGGTAAATGTTCAGAGATGGGGGCCGGGACTTGGATCTCTGGATTCCTCCCAGACAGACTATCTTCGAGATACCAGAGGCGGAGGAAACGGAGACTACCGTGTGATTGTTCTTGCTCCCAACAGCATTCAGGAAACGATTGATCTGATATATAATGCCTGGGATTTGGCTGAAAAATACAGAAATCCTGTAGAGATTTTGTCGGAAGGTTCTTTGGGACAGATGATGGAGGCGGTGGAATTTCCGGAATTTAAAACAAGAGAAGAAGACCTGGGATGGACCTGGGATGGAACAGGGAGAGATCATAAGAAACTGGAAAGTTCTGCAAAACCGGCAGCTACCAAAGCCAAAATCGCATTGATGACGGAAAATGAACAGCGCTGGGAAAGTTTTCAGACAGAAGATGCGGAATACATTATCGTTGCTTTTGGCCTGCCATCCAGATCTGCCAAGAACGCAATAAAACAGATGAGAGCACGGGGAGAAAAGGTAGGGTTGATCCGCCCGATTTCCGTATGGCCATTCCCGTATAAAGCGTTTGAACAGGCAGCGGCAGCTTCTCCCAATTTAAAAGGCTTTATCTCTGTGGAATCTACAGATGCCGGGCAGCTGGTGGAAGATGTCGTGATTGCAGCAAAAAAAGCAAAATTAGGAATGCTTCCGGTTTATGGATTGTTCTCAGGACAGCATATCCCAAAATCGAAAGAAGTGATAGAGTTCTACGAAAAAGTAAAGGACGGAACAGAAAAGGAGGTATTCTGATATGGCAGTTAGAATGATTCCAGAATTAGTCAGTCGTCCTCATGTATTTTGTCCAGGATGCGGTCACGGTATCATTAACCGCTTGATTGCTGAAGTAATTGAAGAGTTTGGATATCAGAAAAAAATGGTTTTGACGCTGGGAGTGGGATGCTCCTGTAACATGAATGATAACTGGAGCTGTGATGTCCTTCAGACGGCACACGGAAGAGCTGCAGCAAGCGCAACGGGAGTGAAAGTTGCAAAGCCGGAGCTTTTGTCCATTTCCTATCAGGGTGACGGAGACGCCTATGTAATTGGGCTTGCTGAGACACTCAATGCTGCCTATCGCAATACACCGATAACGGTATTCATTGTCAACAATAATAATTTTGCTATGACCGGCGGACAGATGTCCTGGACCACTATGCCAGGTCAGGTTACGGCAACCAGTCCGCAGGGGAGAGATCCGAAGAAAACCGGGTTTCCGATTAAAGTACCGGAGATTATCGCAGGGTTTGAGGGTGTGGCCTATGTGGCCAGAGGATCTGTACATAGCGTAAAGGAGATTCATCGACTGAAAAAGTATATTAGAAATGCGATTGAAGCACAGATAAACGGCGAGGGTTATTCTATGGTGGAGATTTTAGCCCCATGTCCGACAAACTGGAAGCTGGATGTAAAGAAATCCATTCAGTGGATGGAAGAGGAAGTGGTTCCGTATTTCAAGTTGGGAGAATTGAGAGAAAGGAGTCCGAGATAGGTATGGAAATTGTTTTTGCAGGATTTGGAGGACAGGGTGTACTGACAGCTGGTCTGATCGTGTCAGAAATGGCTCTGGAAGAAGGAAAAAATGTAACATGGATGCCGGCATATGGACCAACAATGAGAGGTGGGAAAGCATACAGTGTGGTGAAATACAGTGATGATGAAATCGGATGTCCGGATATGGAAGATATCGATATTCTGGTTGCCATGAATGAGCCTTCCCTTGAATATACCAGTTTCCTGAAGGATGGAGGAACGGTTATTGTAAATACCGATAACATCCCAGAGGATGTGGAGATTGACAGCAAATATCATGTTGTCAAACTGCCTTGTCTGGAGATGGCGCTGAATGTTAACAATAATAAGGGAACTACTATTGTCGCTATTGGAGCAATGATCCATAAATGTGAACTGTTTTCCTGTGATTTATCGAAAAAAGTTCTTTATGAAATATTTGCGTCAAAGGGAAAAGAAAAATATGCCGCAGGCAATGAAGCGGCTCTTATGGCAGGATGGAACGCAGTCTGAAAATGGAGGTGAAATATGGATCTGAAAAAACTGTTAAAACCAGAAAGTATAGCGGTTGTCGGTGTGAGCGACAGGGGATTTGGCCGCTGTGCTGCGAACGGTGCGTTGGAGAGCAGCATTTCAGATAATGTGTATTTTGTCCATACCAGAAGAAGTGAATTAAACAGAAAAAAATGTTATCCATCTATTACTGCAATACCGGATTGTGTGGATTGTGTTGTTTTGTGTACGCCGGCGAAGACCATCGCGGGACTTCTCAGAGAAGCCGGCGAAAAAGGAATCCAAGCGGCTGTTATCTATGCCAGCGGTTTTGCGGAAGAAGGAACCGAGGAAGGGAAAGCACTGGAAGCGGAAATAAAAGCGATTGCAGACCAATATGACATGGCCGTGCTTGGTCCCAACTGTATGGGGATTATCAATAATCGGCAAAGAGTAAATATGTGGGGCGGTAATGTGAGTTTATCACAGAATTCTTTCTCAGGAATCGGAATTGTTGCTCAAAGCGGGTTTGTCTGTTCTGAGATTCTGTCGACCGGATATTTCTCGATTTCCTATGCGGTTTCTTCTGGTAATGGGAATATCTGTACGCTGGAGGATTTCCTGGATTTTATGGTTGAGGATGAAGAGGTGTCGGTTGTTGCTCTCTATCTGGAAGGCGTGAGAAACCCGGCGAATTTTCTGTATTCCATAAAAAAAGCAGCAAAGAAACACAAACCAGTTGTTGTAATGAAAACAGGAAGGACAGAGAAAGGAGCTGCAGCAGCAGCTTCCCATACGGGGAGTATGGCAGGTTCCAGCAAAACTTTTGCCAGCATTTTCCGGAAATATGGAGTTATCGAGACCACTACGTTTGAAGAATTTGTCTGCATGACACAGGCTCTGTGTGTTTTAAAAGGAAATTATCCAGGAAAGGGAGGCTATGGTATGATCAGTCTTTCTGGAGGAGAAAGTACACAGAGCGCAGATCTTGCCATTGAATCGGGGGTGGCATTGGCAGATCTGACAGAAGAGACGCAAAAGGCAGTAAAGAATTTTATTCCTGCCTTTGCGTCTGTAAAAAATCCTCTGGACGCCACCACTGCATTGTTTGGTGATGAAGAGAGAACCATCGGTCTTTTAAAAGCATTTAATGATGATCCGGGAGTTTGCGCAATTACCGTTGGTGCTAACGTAAAATATAAGATGAACCCAACCATGAAAACCTTGTGTGATGCTATGGCAAAAGCTGTAAAAGAAGGAGTAGTGACGAAACCGATTTTTGCGATTCCTTCTCTGGAAAATTATCGTCATCAGGAGACCAGGGAAATTCTGGAAGAGGCGGGCGTTCCGCTGATGTCTTCTATGGAGACGGCTTTCCGTTGTCTGAGAAAAATAAAAGAATTTGGCGAATATCAAAGTGCCGAGAGAATGTTGACGGCATGCATTCCGGTGCAGACAGGATGTTCAGCAACTGCTTTATCTGAGTATGACAGCAAAAACGAGTTAAAACGATATGGCGTTCCGGTTCCGGTGCAGGCAATCGTACGATCGGAGAAAGAGTTGGAGAAGGTTCTTTTGAATATGCGATTCCCTGTGGTATTGAAAATTAATTCGGATGAGATTCTTCACAAAACAGAAGCTGGCGGAGTGAAGCTGAATATTCAAAGCATAACTGAGGCAGCGGCCGCATATGAAGAGATTCTTTCCAATGTAAAGAAAAAAGTTCCCAATGCTGCTACAGACGGAATTTTGGTACAGGAGATGGCAGACCCTGGAGTAGAAATGATCATTGGCATTACTAATGACCGGCAGTTCGGTCCCATGCTTTTGGTGGGACTGGGTGGAATTTATGTGGAAATCTTTCAGGATATCTCCCTGTATCCGGCGCCAGTGAATAAAAAAGAAGCAGGACAGATGCTGAGAGAGTTGAAGGCATATAAACTGTTAACCGGTTACCGGGGAACTGCACCGTGTGATCTTGACGCATTGGAAGATATGATTGTGAAAATATCACAATACGCGGCAGAACACAAAGATCATTTAAAAGAGATGGATCTAAATCCTGTATTTGTGTATCCAAAAGGACAGGGCGTCTGCGCAGTGGATGCGCTGATCGTTCAATATAATCATTCATAAATTTCAAAGGAGGGGAAAGAGAATGAGTATCAAAAGCATGGCGGCGGCACATTCGGCCGGAAAGGGACATTCTGATGTGAATTTCAGTGCTGCGACGGAAGCCAGGACGGCACTGGTTCAGTTTGGAAAGGATAACATTGTGGATGCGACGCTGGGCGTTGTAAAAAACGAGGAAGCGGATTTCGCGACACTTCCAACGGTGGAAAAATGTTACCGTAATATGCCGGGCAATGAATTAATGGACTATGCGCCGATCTCCGGACTGGATGATTTCTTAAGCGGTGCAGTGGATTTTGTCTTCCAGGGACACCAGCCAAAAGGGACGCAGACCGCTGCGATTGCGACACCTGGCGGGACAGGGGCAATTCATCATGTAATCTACAATTACGTAGATAAAGGGGATAAGTTTCTGATTCCTTATCTGCATTGGGATCCCTATACGGAAATGGGGATTGAGATGGGAGATGTGGCAGAACGCTATCATATGTTTGGTCCGGATAATCAGTTTTCCCTTGAGGATTTGAAAGAAAAGGCGTAAGAGGCTTTGAAGACACAAAAGAATCTTCTGACCATTTTCAATACGCCTGCACACAATCCGTCCGGTTATACCATGTCCAATGAAGACTGGAAAGAGATTACAGATTTTTTCCGTGACTGTGCGGAAGATAAAAGCAAAAGAATTATCGTACTTTGGGACATGGCTTATACGGATTATGCCGGTGATAAAGATGAGGTTCGGGATTTTCTGAAATATTTCGATGATATGCCGGAAAATATGCTGCTTCTGGTTGCATTCAGTATGTCAAAATCTTTCCTGATTTATGGAATGAGATCAGGTGCGCTGATCTGTGTGTCAACCGTTCCTGAAGTGGTGGATGAGTTTAAAACTATGAATGCGTTTTCCAACCGTGCCACCTGGTCCAACGGTTCCAGAGGTGCGCAGAAGCTTCTGGCGATGACTATGGCAGATTCGCAGCTGAAGGCAGCGATTGATAAAGAAAGAGAGTATTATAAATCTCTGATTGAGAAAAGGGCTCAGATTTTCCTGGAAGAGGCCAAAGAGGTTGAACTTCGGATTCTGCCTTATAAAGCAGGATTTTTTATTACCGTTCCTGCCAAAGATACGGTTGGCCTTTCGCAGAAACTGATTGAGAGGAAGATTTATACCATACCATTAAATGATGGTCTTCGTTTTGCAATCAGTGCAGTTCCGACAGGCAAAATTTCTGGATTGGCTAAAGCGGTCAAGGAAGTATTTGCAGGACATGAGCCGGATCCTGATGCAAAATTTTAGTGTAACCGCAAACATGTAATGTGCAGAAGAGAAGCAGATACATAATGCCCTCTGGATGAATTCCAATGTTTGTGCTTTTTTCTGCAAGAGGGAACACGCTAATTCTGTAATAAAGGTGTTACAGTCAGCTTTATGAGAGGTAGTAATATGGAGAGTAAAAGTTATATTTTGGTAATTGCTGGCATTTACATGTTGGTTATGATTTTGATCGGTTTTGTTGGAAAGAAAAGGCTGAAAAAGCAACAGATTACCTGCTTTGTGGAAGAAATCTGGGAATTCTCATGACTTCCGCGACCATAGCTGCGACTCAGATTGGTTCGGGTGTTATTGTCGGCGGCGCGACAACAGGAATGGATTCTGGTGTCTGGCCTGGAATGTATTATGCGTTGTCATGTGGCTTGGGATGTATTGTATCAGGATGTTTTATCGCAGGAAAAATGAGAGCTGCGGAAGCCGTTGTGCCAATGGACTATTTTGAGGCACGCTACGGAAAGAAAAGAATTACAAGATTCTGGGCATGGCTGTCTAATGTTCCCAGTCTGCTGGGTGTGTTTGTGGCTCAGATTCTTGCCTGCGGAAGTATTTTTGCGGCATTTGGTATTTCTTACACTGCAGGTGCGTTGGTTTGTGCTGCCGTTATTCTGATCTATAGTTCTCTTGGAGGAATGTGGTCGGTTGCAATTGGTGACTTTGTGCAGATTATCATTATCATTGTCTGTATTCCAATTTGTGCGTTTATTGCGATTGGACAGGTTGGTGATGTGGGAGCTGTTTTCGGGACGCCGTTTATTCCTGCCGGGACGTTAGGACAGTTCGTATATCTGGTATCTCCGATGCTGGTATCGATTGGCGTGTCCTATGATTCTTTCATGAGATATCAGTCTTCCAAGGATTTCCGTACCGCGAAATGGGGATGTATTATCGGCGGTATTGTCACGATTATCATCGGTACCTTTGCATCTGCCATTGGCGTAGCCGGCGGAATGCTGTTTCCGGACGCATCGTCAGACAGTATCTTTGCTTACACGATTGCGAATACAACAGGACCAATTCTTTCAGCATTTGCAATCATCGCGGTTCTTGCGGCAGCGATGTCTTCCGGAAATGGTTTGTTGGTTGGTCTGGGAGCTTCTTTCTCAAAAGACTTTTACAATGGACTGCTTCATCCGGACAAAAAAATGGAAGAACTTCCGCAGGCAAAAACCATCGCGAGAGTTACCATCATTCTTGCCTGTATTATCGGAACATTTATTTCTTTTAAGCTTACGAATATTCTGGATGCCATTATTTTGTTCAACTATCCATATATGGGAAGTATGCTGGTTCCGCTTTATGCTTCTCTTTTATCCAAAAATTCTACGGCGAAAGGTTGTTATTGTGCAATGATCGGCGGTGGCATCATTGGTGTGGTAGCCTTTTTGGGCGGTCTTGGCATTGTACCGCTGAAAGCAGACTGGGGCTTATTTATTGCCTACGCAGTGAGTATGGTGATCATGTTTGCAGTCAGTGCGGGAGATAAACAAAATCGTGTGCCGATGGTAAAACAGGACTTTTGAGTATGCTCGAAAATGGAGTTGCCTTTGGCAGCTCCATTTTTGTAACATAATAGGAGGATAGTGCCGCCAACTGAAAGGCGGCGGAATGGAGATTAGTATGGAACTTATTATCTTATTTGCACTTGCATTGGGCGCGGCTAGTCTTTTTGCCCGATTCCATGTGAATCAATCGAAATATGAATTGGCGTCTTCTCTGCCGGAACTGCCGTTCCAGCCGAACAAAAAGATTGACCACTATCTTTGGTTCAGTGACACAGAGTTTGCCATTCCTTTGTTGGTAAAAGGTGAGCCGAAAATTGTGAAAAAACAGAAAATTTCTGAGGCGGTCCGATATGAAATCTATGAAAATGGAAAACTGCAGGGCGGAGGAACGTTTGATGGAAAAAGAATCCCCGCAATAGAGGCATACGAACGGAACGGGAAAAAGAAATATTATGTATCTTCTTTGGGATTGAAATTATATTTTTCTACGAACGATCCTTCTGAGGTTACTCTGGAATTTATGAAAAAACCGGGAAAAACCGATACAGAGTTTTATCAGCAGGCTTACAGCAGTCTGGAAGAGGCGATAGAGACTTTTCAGGAACGAAAAAAAACGTTATAAAAAATACCTGAAACGATCATTGGGATGGTTTCAGGTATTATAATATCTTTTTAAATACAGAATAAATCTTTTTGGTCACATTTACTTGCTTCTTGTTCTAAGTTTTTGGCAACGGTTTCAGGAATATCAGCGGCGATTAGATTAACAATCAGATTGATAAGAGATAAGGTGGCAGTTTGAGTACAGTCTAGAACAAGTCCTCTCACAGGGGCTGTGAGAACATATTGACAGTTACAGGCCAGAGGATTGGTATGGCTGTCTGTAATGGCAATGGTGATCATTCCATGTGATTTTGCGATTTCTGTAGCACTTAAAACTTCTTTAAAAATTCGTTGACTGCTGATTGCAATCAGTACGTCTCCTTCACATAGGTCACTGTACTCTACTTTTTTCGATAGACCAATTCCAATGATACCTTTGTAGGAAATTCCCAATCTCCAGAGATAGTGGCAAAGCGCTCTTACAGCAATTTCGCTAGAAAACATTCCAACTACATATACTTTTCTAGTTTTTTCTAAAATTTGTACAATTTTATGTAAAATATCTGTGTTTAACATTTTTTCCATTGTTTCAATATTTTGGAGATCTTTATTGAGAGATTTTTTCATTACCTCGGTTTTATGATCCGTTTCCAAGTAATTTTCTATCATTTTATGAGGAGATACTAACCTCTTGTAAATAAGACTGAGATCATCACGAAAATCAGTTAGCTTTTCGTAACCTAGTTTACGAACTAGCCGTGTCATAGAAGCAGCGGAAATGCCACATAATTCTGCCATTTGGGCACCACTTAGAAAGACAGTTTTTCCTAAATCTGCGGTTAATAGTTCGATAGCTTTTCTTTCTTTTGGTGTAAGATTTGCTTTTTTCATACGATCTGTTAGGTTTTCTTTCATATTTTAATCCCCATTCTATTTTATTTTGCCATTAGAACGAATAAATATATAAAAAGTATAACGAATTCACAAGGAAATATCAATAAACTAATTTTGAGAAAAGCATATATCTGAAAAAAACAGGACAGAAATTTTCTGCCCTATGTTTTGCTCACCTTTTTATTCTAAAGTGGATGGCTTGATGCCGTTTAACTCAGGTTTGGAGCTTGGATAACGGTGCTGCATAAGCTCATCGTCAAAATGAACATCTATGACATGTTCCCAGCCGTCAGCAGCGGGAGGTCCGCCGGCTCTTACGTCATAGCGGATCAGTGCCAGGGCTGAGACCAGGATATTCACGGACATGAAAACTACCATAACCCAGGTGAGTATGTAACCGGTGAGTTTTGGAACTTTTTCAATCAGTCCGGATAGTTTCGGATATAAGAACTTGATCCAGACAACAGCGGCGATTCCCCAGAAAAGACAGAACAGAAGATTGATTCTTCCTCCCAGATTGAAGGGGATCTGAGTGTAGTCCCAGAATACCTGTCCAAAGACCAGCTGTGAGAGCACGCTGAGCACATATTCATAGACACCGCCGGAGATTGTGCCAATCATAAAGATATAGCGGTCTGGTTTATTCATATCTTTGTGAAGGAGAGCTGTGGCCAGTGCCAGGGCCATTCCCCAGACAACACTGAAATCTCCCCATACCAGACTGCTTCGAACCATCCATTTTCCCATGGAAAACCGGCAAAATACAGTCTCGACGAGATCTCCCACAAAAGAGCCGATGACAAAGAGCCAGAACAGTTTGTAAAAACCGCAGCCTTCTGCGAATTTGCCGGCTTTTCCTCCGACTTTTTCTGTCTTCTCCAGGATGGCCGGATAAGCTTTTGCCATACGGTGCTCCACAAGGCGGATGATTTTAAGGAGAAAACGGTAGGAATAGATGGCGATCTTCCGATTCCAGCGGATGACAGACGGTACCTGCTTCTGAATGTGAAAGACGGCTGCTGATGATGCCACGATGTCAAGAAGGATGACAACGAGGAAGGCCCAGAGCAGAATCGTTCTGATCAGACGCGGGATTGCATGGTAGATAGTCAGACAGAGCTGGTTTCCATAGAGAATACTGATAACGCCCAGCACCGCCCACAGGAGTGAATATTGGAGACAGATGTATCCGTCAAAATTCCAGCGTTTTTTGGAATAGTCCCACCATTTGTGCTGATTCATCCGTTCCAGAGTTTTCCCGGTGACCCATTCGATCAGAGTACACAAAGAACCGCATCCTAGGAAGAGAAAGACAGGATTGTCAATCAGATCATCCATAGTCAGAGCGATCAGGACAGCAGCAACTCCGTAGACAAGACAGAAGGGACCGTTGGAGAAGCCGCGGTTGATAAATTTTTTCTTTTTAATTGTGCTGACAATGGTTTCACACACCCATCCCAAAAAAGAGTAGATGAAGAGAAGCCAGAGCAGCTCCATCCAGGTATAATTCATAATTCGGTCTTATGCCGCGAAAGACTGCGGCGTGTAATTGCGTCAGTTTTCCAGTTGCAGATTTGTACATTATATCTTAAAATGATCGATAAATCAACTTCTTTTCCTTGATGCTCCTCAAAGATTTGTTTATACGATTTTTAAAAATATGAATGACATTCTGAAAAAAACATGTTATAATGGCTCTGTAAATGAAAGATTTGAATGATGTTTTAATTAAGAAAATAAGGAGGTTTTGACAATGGCAGTAATGGATGGCTGTGAAGGCGGCAACAAGACATGGGCTTTGGACGAGAGAGAATGTCCTCAGTGTGGAACTGAGATGGATGTATATACATCAAATGGAAGAGTGGTAGAAGACTCTGTTTGTCCGAAATGTGGATACACAATTAAAGCACAGGAGCAGGTAGTACCTGGTCTGAAAAAGGAAAAAGAAGAATAATAGATTCGAAAGCATATGATGGGAGGACACGAACGGTGTCCTCTTTTTGTGTTACAGGAAAAAATTTCCTATAACACAAATGCTTTTCCTGCATAGGGCTTTCACAGCAGATAGAGGGTTACCATCAGCGGCATTGTCACAATGCACAGAATCGTAGTCATGACATTGATGGTGCTTGCGTAAGGGGCATCCTGGCTGTAGATCTGGGCCATCTGCGTGACGGTGGTGGCAGAAGGGGTGATAACAGCCAGAAGACTGATGAGCAGGATTGTGCGGGCGTGAGCGGTGGGTACTGTATGGCTCAAAAAGCGCAGAAACAGAAGAATCATTCCGGGAAGAACAATCATTTTCAGCAGGGTGATCAGGTAGATCCGCTTGCCCAAAAAGACGTTTCGCCACGAGACATCCGCCAGGAGCATTCCCAGAACCAGCATGCTGATTGGTCCTATGGTGGAAGCCAGAGAATTTAAGGTATCCGCCAGGACAGCCGGGAGGGAAATCTTGGCAAAAAACAGAAATGCCCCCACGATGATGGCGATCAGATTGACGTTGCATAGAATTTTCTTCCAGTTCACAGAGGAAGTTCCCTGCATCAGGGATTGTCCGTGGGTCCACAGAACGATCATCTGCACACACATGAAGGCGCTGGCGTAAATCTCCCACTCTGCTCCCAGGACTCCTGCCACCAGAGGGATGATCAGATTGCCTGCATTGGAGTAGATAATGGAGGCTTTCTCCACGGCCTGAAAATGGAAAAAGCGATCCAGTATCCAGGTGAGAAGAAATAAGAGGATATGGATGGATATTGCTGCGAGAAGAGCCAGCAGAAAACCATCCCGTATCTCATCGGAATATTCAATTTGAAAAGCATTGATGATGACACAGGGCATGATCAGATAGAGGGTGAGTACGGAGAGGGTCTGACTCTCCTGAGACTGAACCAGATGAATCTTAACCAGAAAGTAGCCGCATCCCATGATCAGAAACAGCACCAGCAGCTGTTGGATCAAAAGAAAGGTAATCATACTTATCATCTCCCATTGTTTGTTTTGAATTCAAAATCCAGTCGATTATACCACTGGAATGTGAAAAAATCTATACTCTGCGCAGGGAAGCTGTGTTAAAATGAAAACACGAACATCGGAGGTGAAGAATATTGCAGAATATATTTGTGAAATTGGGAGATATCACAAAACTGGATTGTGACTGTATTGTGAATGCGGCGAACAAAAGTCTCCTCGGCGGAGGCGGCGTGGACGGAGCAATCCATCGGGCAGCCGGTCCGGATCTTTTGAAGGAGTGTCGGACTCTCCATGGCTGTGAGACCGGGGAGGCGAAAATCACGAAAGGATATCGTCTGAAATCAAGATATGTGATTCATACAGTGGGGCCGGTCTATTCGGGAAGAGATAGGGATCGTCAAGATCTCGCCAATTGTTATTGGAACTCTTTGGAGCTGGCCAGAAAATATGATCTTCACAGTATTGCCTTTTCTGCTATTTCTACCGGGGTCTATGGATACCCGCCGGAAGAGGCGGTGCCGATTGCGGCGGACACAGTGAAAAAGTGGCTGAAAGAACATACGGACTATGAGATCAAGATCATTATGTGTTGCTTTAATCAGAGAATTTTCGATCTTTATCAGAGGTATTTAAGCAAATGAAAGAAATGGCACGGACATATCCTAAACTGCTCCCAGAGAGAGTCTGTTATCTGTCTGTGCCATTTCTTTTTATCCGATGGGTAGGTTTCCTGGATCATTTATTTTGCTTGCTTAATGCAAAAAAGAACCGGTAAAATAGTCTTGTATCCGGATCATCCAGGCTTTCAGTTTCCGGAAGTAATTGTTTGATTTTATTCAGCCGCTTCATAAGGCTGCTTCGGTGAATGAAGAGTTTTTCGGATGTTTTGGTGATGCTCATCTCGTGTTGAAGGTATACATCCAGCGTATGCAGATAATCCGTATTTCGTTTCTGATCGTATTCCATAATTGCAGTCAGACCGTCCGTGCAGAGCAAAGAAGCCGGCATATTGTTTGTACATTCGTATAGTACGTACGGAAGAATACACTGGGAGAAAGAATAAAGGAGAGAATCTTGCCGGTTGTTCTGTGACGCATAAGAAGCCTGCAGGAAGTACAGAGAAACATGGGTGAGATCTGTGAACTTATTGCTGAGGCCGGCGGTGTAATTCATACGGTGCAGAAGTTCTTGAAACAGAGTTATCGTTTCTTCCGGTGATTTGGCCAGCTTTAGCAAACCAACGATTTCACCGCGATATATCACAGAGTAGGCTTTCTGGGGAAGTAAGGTATTTAATGTGGCGTACATGTATTCTTTGGGCATATATCGGCTGTTGGGCAGTTCCTTGAGTTTAAAACAGGCCCAGTGTTCCCCTTCTTTTAAGGTGAAACAGGAGGACTCTTCCGGGGACAGAGGTTCCTGGTTCAGCAAATGAAAAAGGGCCTGGATTGTCGAAGACTCCAAGGGATTGAAACTTTGCAGATACTTAAAAAAAGCTTTTTGAAAATACGAAAAATAATAATCCATTAGGGAAAAATCACCTTTTAAGAAAGGGTGATCCATTTCGGAGACTGCGATACATCCTGCAAAATGTTCCTGAGGATAGAGATTATTGCAGTAAGAACGGACATTACTTTGCTCAAAAGACGAGAGATAAGGTTTTGTGATGTTGCGCTCTGTAAGGTAGACGTTTTTCAACTGGGAGCAAAGCTGAAGATCCATAGGGGTGCGTGTGTCAGTGACAGTAATCGATGTTTGTTCAGAGTTTTTTGAGTCAAATTGATAGTTTGCCTGAAGAATGAGTTGAAGAGTGTGATCTGTGACCATAATGGCATTCTTAAGCATTTTTGCTCCTAGTACCAACACATTTTTGATATCAAAATCAATGTCTTTTTCTAATTCATTTCTAAGATCTATTTCCCAGTTGTCAAAGGTATCATAAATTTTACTGATTTCGTTAAAAACGGTCAAAAAATCCTGAGGTTCCTCAATCAGAAGAAGATCCACATGGTTTAAAATCCATTCTTGTTTAATATATTTGCCTAATACGATAAAAGAGGCGTTTTTTTGAACAGACATTTGGTTCAGTATCTCAGCCCGAAGTATGTACAGAGAACCATTTTGGATGAAAGTGGATGTATCACACAGCAAAGGCCGCAAAAGATGCAAGGAATCGACGGATTTCCCCAGCCTTTTTTTCTGAAAAGTATCGGGAAGATGATCAAAAATAATGTCTAAATTCAGTTTCATAAAACACCTCATTTCGCATAACGACGTGAATTCGTATAAAGTTCTTTCTCTGTTTTTCATTATAAAATGCCAGATGGAAAAAAACCATAAAAAAGAAGAAGATAAAAAAAGAGTCTACATTTTGTTGATTTTTGAGACAGAAAAATCGCAAATTTGATGCCCAGAAAAGAAAAATAAGAGATAAAGATTAATTATTGTGCATTTTGCATAAATTTATGCATAAAAACGGGATACAAACAGGTGATAAGACCTTTACTAAGTTTCGTATTTATGCAGTCTGTTTAAAAAATATAAAAATTGATATAATTTTTTATACAAAAAGCAAATGAGCGGCACAATAGATTTCGTGAAAATGTGCGGCAAAGAAAGGAGAATCACCATATGAGTAAAAAAATTGATGAACGTCTGCCAAAAGACACGGGGAAGAAAGTGCGGGAAAGCTATGCGGCGATACGTTCTCCCTGGGATAAACTGATCAGCTACAAAGATGCCATGCATTATGTCTCTCGTTATAATTCTGTGCTGAGTGCGGCCTGTATGCAGGCATTGCGAATTCTGGTTCCAGACTATAAGGAGCGTGCCCAGTATATGTGTGAAGCGGCTTATCAGAGACTTTACTATATCCAGACAAACTATGGAGCCTATGCAATGGATCAGCACAATGTTCATCCTTTCTGCCGGGGAAGCTTTGTGGGAGCCCTTACTGGAGATGCCGGGGATGAAGGCCTGCTGATGTGCGGACGGGTTCAGGATTTTGGAACTTACCGGGCAGAAAAAGAATTGGATGTCTGTGACTGGGACATCGTAGGATCTGAGCTGTGCCGTGCCACAACCCAGTCTTTGGAAGCGAGCAGTACAGCCTGGTCTGAGAAACTGCGCCCGGGAACGAAACTGGAATTCCATATGGTAGAGGCAAGGGGATGCGGTGACCGTCATTGCCGTATTGTGGCAGAAAGCCGGGATAAATATCCAATGCCAGCCCATGAGCAGTGGGAATGTTTCGGACCTGTTGCGACAGAAGATCAGATTAAATACACGCAGGAAGAGGATACGGTGAAAGAATCTATGGTGTTTCGTGAAGAATGTGACTATACATTCTCCAATGGAACCAATATGGAGCAGGATGACAGCAGTGTCTCAGAAATGATGAGTCATTCTAATGCGGCCTGCTTGTATATTTTCCCGACTATTGATTATCTTCTCCGGCAGGGGAAATTAGAGGAAAAGACTGTAGATCATGTCTTACGATGCGTCTGTGAAGCAGCCGGAAAGGCAGCTTTCGGAGAGTATTATGCGAAAGAAGCGCAGCGTGCATGGCTGGGGGTACCGGCCGGTCTGGAAGACGGTCGTTTGATGGGAGGACATATTGAGATGTTCCTCCAGGCATTTGGCGTTCCCTATGAGACGGAAGCTTTTAACAGCGAAGAAGTTATCTATGTAATCGACCGGGGAAAACTCACCTGTCATGCAGCTAAAATGGGAGATGCTTATGTGGCATACTGGTATGGCATGACCAGAACTCTGGTAAATGCACAGTGGTTCTTGTGGGAAGAAAAAGAGAAAGTTTCGGAGGATAAACTTCGCATTAAAATCGCAAGGAAAATCGACAAATTCTGTTAATAGTCAGGGAAAGAGAGGAACGTACATATGTATAAAAATGTATATAAATATGATGAGATGAAGCGCAAAGAGCATATGGCCGTGAGAGAAAATGTGGGATGGTATCTGTGGACACATCAGTTGATAGAGGTGACCGGCGATGACGCATCTGCGTTTCTGGATGAATTATTTACCAAACCGATTGCCACTATCAAAGTAGGAAAAGAAAGATATACTACCATGCTGGACGAAAAAGGCGAAATTATTGATGATGTTGTGGTATTTCGCATGGGAGAGCAAAAGTATTGGATTTCTACTTTATTTGCCACATATATGCAGGCGTGGATGGAGAAGCATAGGGGAGATTACCGGGTTGTATATGAAAATATTACACCTCAGTATCATATGTATGCTGTTCAAGGGCCAAAATCCAGAGATATGGTAAATGCTCTGGTGGAAAAACCAGTGGATGACTTGAAATTCTTCTCTTTTGAGGAAAATAAGGCCGGGGATCTGAAAGTGATGGTGAACCGGGCTGGATTTACAGGAGAAAAGCTGGGATACGAGATTTATGTGGCGGCCGATCAGGCAGATACTATGGAAGAAAAATTAAGAGCAGCCGGAGAGCCCTTCGGAGCTGTGGAAGTGACAGAATTTCAGGTCATGGCATGGACATTGCCTACGGAGGCTGGATTTTATTACATGAGAGATCTGCGTCATGCCAATCCGTTGGAAGTGGGACTGGACAAGGGAATTGACTGGGATAAAGAGTTTATTGGAAAAGAAGCATTGCTGCAGGTAAGAGAACAGGGTCCAGCGCGGGAAATGCTGGGCTTCACAGTGGATGAAGCGGATATCTATATTCAGAGCCGTCATCTGGGAGGACCGGGTGAACATGTGATTGTGGATGGAGAGGATATCGGACGTGTGGTGAAGCTGGTTTATGGTTATGTGAAAGACACGAATATTGGCTATATTCTGGTCAAAAAAGGCGTACTCAAACCTGGAGATCATATCAAACTCCATGGATTTGACGCAGTAGTGACAGAGAAATATTTTTTATAAAGAAGAGGGAAAAAGATATGGAAAACATGAATTTTGATCCGGCGGCAATGTCTGCCATGATAATGAAAAGTTATATTAATGATACACTTCCTCTGGAAGATATGATTTATGTAAAAGGCAAAGTAGCTATTGTTACAGGAGGAACTTCTGGTCTTGGGTTCTGTGTGGCACAAAGACTCTGTCAGGGCGGAGCAAAAGTGGTGATTGCAGGAACAACAGAGAAGAAAGGGAAAGCAGCGATTGATCTTTTGAAAGAGAAAAATTATGAGGTGACGTTCTGCCAGGCAGATGTCAGAAGTGAAGAGTCTGTGAAACATTTGGTTGATTTTACGGTGGAAACGTATGGATCCGTGGATATTCTGGTGACCAGCGGAGGCTCCTGGAGTTTCGCTCATGTTTATGATCTTCCGGAAGAAGAGTTTATGAAGACGGTCGATATTAATCTGACAGGTGCTTTCCGCTGTGCGAAACAGGTGAGCAAATACATGGTGGAGCATCAGGTCAAGGGCAAGATTGTCTTTGTCTCCTCGAACTGTGCGTATGTTTCTCAGCCGGTATTCGGCGGATATGCTCACTATGCGGCATCCAAGGGCGGAGTTATCGCTATGACACAGGAGCTGGCAAAAGAATTAAAACGGTTTGGAATTATGGTTAACACAGTGGCTCCAGGCGGTATGAAAACACCTGGCGCAATGACGAACGGGCCGGTGAGAACGCTGTCTGCGGAAAAGCAAAAAGAGATGGGGAGAGAGCTGATGGTTGCTGCCGTGGATGAAGTTCCCACTGCAGACAGTGTGGCCATTGCGATCTATGGCATGTGTACGAAGATGGCCGATGGAATTACTGGGGAATGTCTGGTGGCGGATAGCGGTATGATGAGAAACATTGTGTCCTATCAGCCGGCTGTTGCTCAGTATCCGCCAAAAGAGGAATAAAAAACAGTTCGGGGGAATTTGGTATACAGATCTTTAAAAATAAGGTATAATCTAGATTGTCAAAAATAGAAAAAATGCAAGACGAGGTTGTTATGGATTTATTAAAAGAAATACAGGCATACTGGAGTACCCGGACGGAAGGGTACTCAGAAGTGAATCAAAAAGAGCTGGAGGGGATGCAAAGAGGGGCCTGGTTAAAGGTTCTGGAGGAACAGTTCCCGTCATGCGAAAAAGATCAGCTTCGGATTTTGGATATTGGAACCGGTCCGGGATTCTTTCCAAGAATTCTGGCCGAGCAGGGATATCATGTGACGGCGGTGGATTATACCTATGAGATGCTTGAGAAAGCCAGGGAGAACACAAAAGGACTGGAAGAGTTCATCACATTTTTCCAGATGGATGCTCAGAATCTGGATTTTCCAGACCAAAGTTTTGATGTGGTGATTTCCAGAAATCTGACCTGGAATCTTCCGGATCCCCGAAGAGCCTATGAAGAGTGGTACCGGGTACTGGACAAGGGTGGAAAGCTTTTAAATTTTGATGCCAACTGGTATTCTTATCTCTACGATGAAGAACAGAGAAAAGCTTATGAGCAGGACCGGCAGAATGTGGAGGAGCAGAATCTGGACGACCATTATCTATGTACGGATATTGACCGTATGGAGAAGATTGCTTACCAGGTACCGCTGTCAGCGGCTTCAAGACCGCAATGGGATGTGAAAGTACTTAGGGAGATCGGATTCGAACAGATCAAGACAGACACTCAGATCTGGAAGCAGGTCTGGAGTGAGGAAGAAAGGCTGAATTATCAGTCTACCCCCATGTTTATGATTGCGGCAGTTCGCGGAAAATAAGGAAGAGAAGTCTTCGAGGAATATCTTTTCGGAGACTTCTCTTTCTTAATTTTCTACGGATGTGAGACTCTCTTTGAGAGGTACAGCTTTTCTGCCAGATTGATCAGACTGTACAGCACCATGGCGATGACGCACAGGATGACGATGGACATCAGAACCCAGGAAAGTTTGAAGACCTGGCTTCCATAGATGATCAGATAGCCAAGTCCCTGTCTGGCACCGATGAATTCGCCGATGATGACTCCCACCAGGCACAGGCCGACGTTTACTTTCATGACGCTGAAAATCAGCGGAACGGAAGATGGCAGGATCACCTTGAACAGGGCATCCAGTTTTGTGCCGCGCAGGGTTGCGATCAGTTTCAGTTTGTCTTTGTCGACTTCGTGAAAACCAGTGTAAAGGTTGATGATGGAACCGAAGATCGCCACGGAGATCCCTGCCACGATGATGGTTTTCTGATTGGCGCCAAGCCATACGATCAGAAGGGGAGCCAGCGCGGACTTTGGAAGACTGTTCAGAACCACGAGATAAGGTTCCAGAATTTTGGAGAGTTTCGGAAAAATCCATAGAACGACCGCAGTGCCAAGCCCCAGGACGACCACCAGGAAAAAACTGGCGATGGTCTCCCAAAGTGTGATGCCGATATGGGTGAAGAGGCTTTGGTCTTTACACATATCACAGAAAGTCTGGGTGATGATTCCCGGAGAACAGAAGATAAAGGAATCAATCCAGCCTTTTGTTGCGCTGATTTCCCAAAGTGAGAGGAAAAGCACGAAGATCAGGATGCGGCAGACGGTGATCAGAATTTTTTCATGCTTTCTCTTTTTCAGAAACAGGATTTGTTCCTTCGAGGGATGTGTCATGATCGTTCAGCTCCTTCCAGATAAGATTGAAATAATTTTTAAATTCCGGAGCATTTCTGGATTCCAGAGGCGTCCGGTTTGTCAGGCTAAAATGAATGTTCACAAGATCTTTTACTACGGCAGGTCTCTTGGACAGGATCAGGACCCGGTCTGCCATACTGATTGCCTCGGAAATGTCATGGGTCACCAGGATGGCTGTTTTGGCTTCTCTTTTAATAATTTTTCCAATGTCATCGCTCACGTTGAGGCGTGTCTGGTAATCCAGGGCAGAAAAAGGCTCATCCAGGAGGAGCAGATCCGGCTGCAGGGCCAGTGTCCGGATCAGAGCGGCTCTTTGGCGCATTCCTCCGGAAAGCTGTGAGGGGTGGGATTTTCGGAATTTGTCCAAACCGTAGAGGGCGAGCAGATGATTCACATACGCTTTTCGTTCCTGTGTCAGCTGATGGCGGATTTCCAGTCCCAGGATGACATTCTGGTAGACGGTACGCCATTCCAGCAGATGGTCTTTCTGGAGCATATAGCCGATTTCGGCACGATCTTTTCCTTTTTGAAAACCACTTAGGATAATAGAGCCGCTTTCCGGTGTCAAAAGACCGCAGATCAGGTCCAGAAGGGTGGATTTTCCACAGCCGCTGGGCCCTACGATCGCCAGAAATTCACCTTTTTTTACCTGGAAGGATATATTGGAAAGGGCCTGTGTCTCACCTTCGGCCGTGTGATAGGACAAACTTACATTTCTTACATCTAACAGTGTTTCCATTTGGTAACCTCCCTTTTGGTATATAGTAATATATGACTTTTTTGAAATCTTGTGCTATACTGACGCTGAGCAAGAGAGGAAGAAGGTTTTCAATATGAATAAAATCAATTATCAGAAAAAATTAGATCAGCTGATCCAGGAAATTTCAAAAGAAGACAGGGTTCCGACTTTATTTTTACACAGCTGCTGTGCTCCCTGCAGCAGTTATGTGCTGGAATATCTGTCCAGGTATTTCGCAATTACCGTCTTTTTTTATAACCCTAATATTTCTCCGGAGTCGGAGTATCAAAAGCGGGTGGCAGAGATCCAGAAGTTGATTGAGGAGCAGCCCCACCTTCACCCGGTTAAGTTTGTGGAGGGGAAATATGAGCCGCAGCGTTTTTACGATATGGCCAGAGGAATGGAGGATATTCCAGAAGGGGGTGAGAGGTGTTTTGCCTGTTACCGTCTGCGCCTGGAGGAGGCGGCGAGACTGGCGGCGGAAGGAGATTATGACTATTTTACGACCACTTTGAGCATCAGCCCGCTGAAGAATGCAGAAAAAATTAATGAAATCGGAGAGGAGCTTCAGGAGATTTATCAGGTACGCCATCTTCCATCGGATTTTAAGAAGAAAAATGGGTACAAGCGTTCTGTGGAACTGTCTAGAGAGTACAATCTGTACCGTCAGAATTATTGCGGCTGCGTTTTTTCAAAACGGGAGGCAGAGAATAGATAAAAATAGCTGAAATTGTAAAAAAATTATTGCGGTTTTCGGTTGTTTTATGATATCTTATTTTTGTAGAGAGTAAATTTAAGAATTGCTCAACGATAACTGCATGAGGAGGGATAAAATGAGAAGGAGAGTGAAAAAAGGATTTTTAGGCTTGATTGCAGGGATGCTTTTGCTGCTTGGGAGCGCCGCAGCTGTTATGGCGGCAGACCTGGAAGAGAATCTGGAACCAGCGGCACAGTTTGAGAACCGTGGTGAGGCTTTTGCATCTGCTTCATCATCGACAGTGGTTCAGACGAAGGCAACGACTTCCAGTTTTACTTTGTCCTGGGGTAAGATCACAAATGCGAAATATTATAACATTTATTACCGTAAATCGACCAGCAGTACGACCGATTCACTCATGATGTACAGTCCGTCGGTTGTGGTCAATCACCTTTCCGCTAATTCCAAATACTATGTGAGCGTGAAGGCGTACACTTCCAAGGGAACTTTGCTGGCAAGTACGGGGACGTTTACCTGCAAGACTCTGCCGGGACAGCCTGGATTCCGGGGAAAATCCACAAACCATTCAACGGGAAAAATGACCCTGTATTTTAAGACACCGTCAAATGCCGCAGTGGAAGGATACCGGGTCAAGTATACCAATGTGAAGACGAAGGGAAATAAGACACTGACTACATCGAACTTGAGTTATTGCTATCTTCCGCTCAAATACAGTGCTTATTACAAAGTGGAGGTCAATGGCTATATTACGCTGAATGGAAAGAAAGTATACAGCGCAAAACGAACCATTTATTTGGCTCAGCAGCCTAAAATTTATAAAAAATCTGCTACGAAATCTACAATGACCGTGCGGTGGAACAAAGTGGCCGGAGCCACGAATTATTCGGTTTATGTGTCGACAAGTCCGAATTCCGGATATAAGAAGGTGAAGACTACCACAGGAACTACATATACCAAGACAGGAATGAAGATTGGAAAATCTTATTACATGTATGTAGTTGCCAACAGAAGAGTGGGAAGTACAACTTATAAGTCGCCGGCAGATTATTATTCAAAATTTTATATTTATTACGGGTAAATCGAATGGGGGAGCACAGTCAGCCTTTGACTGTGCTCTTATTTCATGTTACACTACCGTTAACGTTGCTGTGCGCAGGAGGGTCTGGCAGTAATAGCTGGAATTTTGTGCGCATCGTATATGAAAATGAGAATATGAGGAAAAGAGGAAGAAATATGGCACAGTTATGGGGAGGCCGTTTCACAAAGGAGACGGACCAGCTGGTATACAACTTTAATGCATCGATATCGTTTGATCAGAAATTTTATGAGCAGGATATCCGTGGAAGTATGGCTCATGTGAAGATGCTGGCAAAGCAGCAGATTCTCACGGAGGAGGAGAAGCAGCAGATTCTGGACGGCCTGCAGGGAATTCTGGATGATGTGAGATCCGGAAGACTGGAAATTACCAGTGAATATGAAGATATTCACAGTTTTGTGGAGGCGAATCTGATCGACCGAATCGGAGATGCCGGAAAGAAGCTTCACACGGGAAGAAGCCGGAATGATCAAGTGGCTCTGGATATGAAGCTGTATGTGAGAGATGAGATTGACGAGATGGATCATCTGGTGAAGAGTCTCATGGAATCTCTGCTGAAGATCATGAAAGAGAATGTACATACATACATGCCTGGATTTACCCATCTTCAGAAAGCACAGCCGGTGACACTGGCTCATCATGTGGGCGCTTATTTTGAGATGTTCAAAAGGGATAGGGGACGTCTCTGTGACATCCGTGTCAGGATGAATACCTGTCCGCTGGGCGCAGGTGCTCTGGCGGGAACTACCTATCCGCTGGACAGGGAGTACACAGCACAGCTTCTCGGTTTTGACGGGCCGACCTGGAACAGCATGGATTCGGTCTCTGACCGGGATTATGTGATTGAGCTGCTCAGTGCCATGTCCACCATCATGATGCACTTAAGCCGCTTCAGCGAGGAGATTATCCTGTGGAATTCCAATGAATATCAGTTCGTGGAGATCGATGACGCCTACAGTACTGGAAGCAGCATCATGCCTCAGAAGAAAAATCCGGATATCGCAGAGCTGGTTCGCGGGAAAACAGGACGGGTGTACGCAGCTTTGATGAGTCTTTTGACCACGATGAAGGGGATTCCTCTGGCTTACAACAAAGACATGCAGGAAGACAAGGAGCTGACCTTTGATGCCATCGATACGGTGAAGGGCTGTCTGGCTCTGTTCCAGGGCATGATTTCCACCATGGAGTTCAAGAAGGACAACATGGAGAGAAGTGCCAAGAATGGTTTTACCAACGCGACAGACGCGGCAGACTATCTGGTCAATCATGGAGTGCCTTTCCGTGACGCACACGGAATCGTGGGACAGCTGGTGCTGGTTTGTATTGAAAAGGGAATTTCTCTGGATGAACTTCCTCTTTCTGAATATCAGAAGATCAGTCCGGTCTTTGAGGAAGATATCTATGAGGCGATCAGTATGAAGACCTGTGTGGAAAAGAGAATGACCCTGGGAGCTCCGGGGCCGGAAGTGATGGAGCAGGTGATTGCCAGGGAAGAGGAGTATTTGAAAAAAAACTAAAAAAAGTGTTGCATTTTTATGCAAGTTGTTATAGTATTATGTAACAGAAAGACAAATGTGCGCAATGCAAAGACGCATAAATAGTAGAGTAGGAGTAAGAAGAATATGAGTGAAAAATTAAAAGTTGGTATCTTAGGTGCAACGGGAATGGTGGGACAGAGATTCATCTCTCTTCTGGACGGACATCCATGGTTTGAGGTAGTGACTCTGGCTGCCAGTGCAAGAAGCGCAGGTAAGACTTATGAGGAAGCAGTGGGCGGACGTTGGAAAATGGATAATCCGATGCCGGAAGCTGTGAAGAAGATTGTTGTGATGAATGTCAACGAAGTTGAGAAAGTTGCGGCTACTGTAGATTTTGTATTCTCTGCTGTGGACATGTCCAAAGAGGAGATCCGTGCAATCGAGGAAGCTTATGCCAAGACAGAGACTCCGGTTGTATCCAACAACAGCGCACACCGCTGGACACCGGACGTTCCGATGGTTGTGCCGGAGATCAACCCGGAGCATTTCGATATCATTGAGACTCAGAAGAAACGTCTGGGAACCACCAGAGGATTTATCGCGGTAAAACCGAACTGTTCCATCCAGAGCTACGCGCCGGTACTGACCGCATGGAAAGAATTTGAGCCTTATGAGGTTGTGGTTTCTACATATCAGGCAATCTCTGGTGCAGGAAAGACCTTCAAAGACTGGCCGGAGATGGAGCACAACATTATCCCGTATATCGGCGGAGAAGAGGAGAAGAGCGAGAAAGAGCCTCTGAAGCTGTGGGGTAAGATTGAGAACGGCGAGATCGTTCCGGCAACCGAGCCAGTGATCACCAGCCAGTGTGTACGTGTTCCGGTACTGAATGGACATACTGCATCCGTATTTGTGAAATTTAGAAAGAAACCGACCAAAGAGCAGTTAATCCAGGCAATGAGAGAGTTCAAGGGACTTCCTCAGGAGCTGAACCTTCCGAGTGCTCCAAATCCATTTATCCAGTATCTGGAGGAAGATAACCGTCCTCAGGTTACAGAAGATGTGAACTATGAGAATGGAATGGGTGTTTCTGTCGGACGTCTCAGAGAGGACACCGTTTATGACTTCAAGTTTATCGGACTTTCTCACAATACTGTTCGCGGTGCGGCAGGCGGAGCGATCCTGTGTGCTGAGACACTGAAAGCGAAAGGTTACATCCAGAAAAAATAATTCAGTATGAATAAAAAATCTTTGTTTATTGCGGAGAAGCCCAGTGTGGCGCAGGAATTCGCAAAAGTTTTAAAAGTAAACGGCGGACGTCATGACGGCTATCTGGAGACAGAGAAATACGTGGTGACCTGGTGCGTAGGGCACCTGGTCACCATGAGTTATCCGGAAGCTTATGATGAGAAATACAAAAGGTGGAGTTTGGATACCCTGCCTTTTTTGCCGTGTGAATTTAAATATGAAGTGATCCCTTCTGTAAAGAAACAGTTTGAGATTGTGAGCCGCCTTCTGAATCGTGAAGATGTGGGCACGATCTATGTGTGTACAGACTCGGGGCGGGAGGGAGAGTATATCTACCGTCTCGTGGATCAGATGGCCCACGTCAGCGGGAAGGAAAAGAAGCGGGTGTGGATTGACTCTCAGACAGAGGAAGAGATTTTAAGGGGAATCCGTGAGGCGAAGGATTTGTCGGCCTATGACCATCTGGCGGACTCGGCTTATCTGCGGGCAAAAGAGGATTATCTCATGGGAATTAATTTCTCACGCCTTCTCACCCTGAAATATGGAAACAGTATCGCCAGCTACCGGAAGACAAAATATCAGCCGATCTCCGTGGGACGTGTGATGACCTGTGTCCTGGGAATGGTGGTGCGAAGAGAGCGGGAGATCCGCAATTTTGTGAAAACCCCCTTTTACCGGGTGATCAGTACCATGGATCTCTCTGGAAAGAAATTTGACGGGGAGTGGCGGGTCACGCAGAAGAGCCGGTATTTTCAGTATCCGAAATTATATAAGGAGAATGGATTTCTCAGGAAGCAGGATGCGGAACAACTGGTGAGGGAGTTGTCGAAGGAGCCAGTCACAGCAGTTGTGGAGAAAATCGAGAGAAAGAAAGAAAAAAAGAACCCTCCGCTTCTCTTTAACCTGGCGGAGCTGCAGAATGTATGTTCCAAGTTGTTCAAAATCAGTCCGGACGAGACTCTGCGGATTGCGCAGGATTTGTATGAGAAGAAGCTGGTGACCTATCCGAGAACGGACGCCAGGGTACTCTCCACCGCTGCGGCCAAGGAGATTGGAAAAAATCTGGCCGGACTTCAGAAATATCCGCCGGCCATGGAGGCTGCCGCGTCAATCTTGAGAGAGGGAACTCACAAAACGATCCTGAAAAGCCGTTATGTGAATGATAAACAGGTGACAGACCATTATGCGCTGATTCCCACAGGGCAGGGGCTTCATGTCCTCGGCAAGCTTCCAGCGCTCTCTCAGCGGGTGTATGAGACTATCGTGAGGCGTTTTCTGTCTATTTTTTATCCGCCGGCGGTATATCAGAAAATCAGTCTGGTGACAGAGATTCAGACAGAGTCTTTTTTCAGCTCTTTTCGGGTGCTTCTGGAACCGGGATACTTAAAGATTGCCGCAAATTCTTCCGGGAGAAAAAACGGTGATGAGGAGGAAGGCCAGGAGACAGCCTGTGACGAAGCTCTTTTGAAAGCATTGCAGGGACTGCGCAAGAGTGCTATACTTCCAGTAGACCGGCTGACGGTGAAGGAGGGCGAGACTTCTCCGCCGAAGCGATATAATTCCG
The DNA here is from genome assembly GCA_019112635.1 of Candidatus Blautia intestinigallinarum. Lineage (GTDB taxonomy): Bacteria > Bacillota > Clostridia > Lachnospirales > Lachnospiraceae > Blautia_A > Blautia_A intestinigallinarum. Next base: position 55,802 of record DXIX01000023.1, read on the forward strand.
GTTCCATGATTCTGGCCATGGAGAATGCGGGGCAGCTCATAGAGGATGAAGAACTTCGGGCCCAGATTAAAGGCAGCGGAATCGGGACAAGTGCCACAAGGGCGGAGATCCTGAAGAAGCTGTTTCATATTGAGTATCTGAAGCTGAATCAGAAGACGCAGATCATCACGCCGACGCTTTTGGGAGAGATGGTCTATGATGTGGTGAACTGTTCCATCCGTTCCCTTCTGAATCCGGATCTGACAGCCAGCTGGGAAAAAGGTCTGACCTATGTGGCAGAGGGAAGCATTACCACGCAGGAATATATGGATAAGCTGGAAAACTTTATCCGAACCAGAACGGACCAGGTTATGGGGACGAATTACCAGTATGCACTGCGCAGATTTTATGCTGCTGCTGCTGCCTGTTATCCATCGTCAAAAACGAAAAAAGGGAGTAAATAAGATGAAAGATTACACAATTGAGAATCTGTTGGATTTGAATGAGACCATTGCTAAAGATTTGTTTGAGGGAAAGACGTATCCCTGGGAAGTGTTGTCCGAGATTGGTGATTTCATTCTGAAGCTGGGCGAGAGCCTGGATCCTGAGGAATATGAAAAAAGAGGGGAGAATGTGTGGGTTGCAAAGTCCGCGAAAATTGCCCCGACGGCTTATATCAATGGACCGGCGATCATCGGCAAGGAGGCGGAGATCCGTCACTGTGCATTCATCCGCGGCAATGCCATCGTGGGAGAGGGCGCAGTTGTGGGAAATTCCACAGAGCTGAAAAATGTAGTGCTATTTAACAAAGTACAGGTTCCTCATTACAATTATGTGGGAGATTCCGTGCTGGGATTCCATGCGCACATGGGGGCCGGCTCCATCTGTTCCAATGTAAAAGCAGACAATCAGTCTGTGGTGATCCGTGCGGGAGAAGAGGAGATAAACACCCAGAGAAGAAAAGTGGGCGCGATTTTAGGAGATTGGGCGGATATCGGATGCGGCTCTGTCTTAAATCCGGGGACGGTGATCGGACGTCACACCAATGTATATCCTCTGTCGGCGATCAGAGGCTGTGTCCCGGCAGGACACATTTATAAAGACAAAGAACATATTGTGGAGAAACGATAAGAGAAAAATGTTCCGCGAGGATGCGCAGGGATCCGGAGAAATATGATGTCAGTTGATACCGACCCGAATCCCGCGCCAAGACTCGCAGCTACCGGATCATTTTCATCAGGTTGATGATCTTATCCATCTTGGCAGCTTCCGCGGGGGACTGTCCCTGTTTTAAAACTTCGATGATCAGCTCCATTTCCGCGGAATTGAAATTTACCCCCTGGCTTTTTCCCTGACTGGCGGCCGCCATCAGAAAAGGAATCAGTTCAGAGGGATTTTTTTGTCCTCCCTGATCGGCCAGACTCTGAAGAAGAGCGAGTTTGCTTTTGTCTACCCCGTTCAGACGGGGATCATTCATCCAGTCTTGTGACATAGAATCACCTGTCTTTCTATAAAAAATATTACGGTTCCCCTTCCGGATCGGCATGGAAGACTTCCAGCATCTGAACCATCACCAGAAGATTGATCATTTGATCAATATTTTCCTGGGTTCTTGGACCGCAGAATCTTCGGATGTCATTCAGCATACTCATAGGATCCAGAGAAGACGCAGGAGGAATCTCGCAGGCAGACAGATCGGCACCCGGATGGGAGAACAAATCCATCGTATGCTTGAATTCCAGGAATTTTGTACACACAGATAAGATTCTCTGACCGTTTCCGGACAGATAAGGAAGGGAGGCCTTGAGCATCTGAAGGCTTCCGTCACAGACCATCTCGTCCAGAGTGGTCATGGGAATCGAATGTTCCTGACTCATAATCTTTTCCTTTTTTACACAGTCTATGAGGGAAAATTCGTCCTTATGACTGACCATTATGAAAAGGCAGACATATTCTAATAAAAAAAGATGGCGCAGAAGTTTGTAGGAAAGATGCGCCAAGGAGAGAGGGATCATGGAAGAAAAGAAAGAAAAATTTGTGATTGATGGAAATGATGTCTACGAAATTGACCTGGAGTGCATGAGAAAAAAGCAAATGCAAAGAGAGGGGAATTCCTCCAAAGAGGAAACAGAAAAGAAAAAACAGGGGACTTGAGAAAAGTCCCCTGCCGGTATGCCTGTTAGCATCCGCCGAATCCATTGCCGCCGCAGCAGAGCAGAAGCAGGATCAGCAGCAGACAGCTGTTGTCGCCGCATCCGCAGCCATTGTTGTTATAGTTGCTGCCGCCGCAGAAATACATCAGTACGATGATCCACAGAATACAGCTGCAGCTGTTGCCGCCTCCGAAAAGTCCTGTTCCGCATCCGTTATCGCATCCATTGTCACATCCGCATCCACAGTTGGTTGCTGCTAAATCACTCATGTTGAATCCTCCAAAATTTGATTACACTCCATCTTATGTCGCAGCCGGGGAATGGGTGACAGAAAAGAGGGGAAGAATTTGACAGTGAAAAAGGAACAAGAGTATAATGAACCCTGTGCCTGACATGCACAGAGATGTCGGCATTAGTCTGAAGAATCGGAGAAATTTTATGAATCCTTATTTGACAGTCATTGGAGGGGCCTGCCTGTTTTTACTGGCAGCAGCCTGGCTGATAACCGCAGAAAACCGAAGACAGAAAAAAGAGCGGCTAAAGCAGATCAGGGAACAATTCGGTTCCGTCTGTGAACGGAGCTGTACCGGAGAGGAATTGGAGAGAATCTCAGCTTTTTCCCGGAGAGAAGACAGTAAAATTCCGGGATATCTGGATGATATCACCTGGAACGATCTGGAGATGGACACGATCTTTTCGAAGATAAACCGGACCATGTCCGCGCCGGGTGAAGAATACCTGTACCGGGTGCTGCGCCTGCCTAAACTTATGGAGACATCAGGGCATTTTCGCCAGATGATCCATTTCTTTCAGCAAAATGACAAGGCGAGGGAAGAGATGCAGCTGATTCTGGCCGATATCGGAAAGAAGACCCGGTACAATACAGAAGCTGCAGTGAGGAATCTGGAGCATGCTGCCAGGATTTCTTATCTTCCTCATTTAGTTCAGGCGGGAGCTTTGGCAGTCTCTCTGCTTCTTTTGGCGGTGTTTCCGGTGGCAGCGGTTTTTGCCACCTTTGCTCTTTTGGTCTTGAATGCGTTCACCTATCAGACGGGGAGAGACCGGAAAGCCTCCGAGCCCTGCATTCATCTGTTTGCCAGTCTGGGAAGGATTTTGGAAGCGGGGGGCAGACTGGAGAAGGTGGCCTGGCCGCAGGTTGAGAACAACTGCAAGGCGGTGGCACGGATCCGGCGTGATCTGGGGAGATTCAGAAGGAGACTTTTTTGGTTTTCCGGCGGACAGGGAGCGGGAGGAAGTCTGGGAGGCTTGCTGCTGGACTATCTGAAACTGTTCTTTCACATTGACCTGATTGTATATCCTGGCCTTCTTGCTGAGGCAAAAAAGCACCAGTCAGAGTTTCAGGAACTTCTGGAAGCAGTGGGAGAGATGGATGCCGCAATCTGCGTCGCCTCTTTCAGGGAATGGCTTCCCTGGTATTGTGAGCCGGAATTTGACAGCAGTCCCAGTGGAAAAATAGAATTGGAAGAAGTGTATCATCCTCTGTTAAAGAATCCGGTGCCCAACACAATGGAGACTTCCGGACATATTCTTCTGACAGGTTCCAATGCCTCCGGAAAATCTACCTTCTTAAAGGCAGTGGCCGTGAATGGAATTCTGGCTCAGACAATTGACACCTGTACAGCGGCAAGATACCGGGCGCCTCGCTTCCAGATCTGTTCTTCCATCGCTTTAAGAGACAGCATTCAGGACGGTGAGAGCTATTTCATGGCAGAGATCCGCTCTCTGAAACGGATTATGGATTTCGCGCAAGGAGGAGTGCCCCTTCTGTGCGTGATTGATGAAGTTCTTAAAGGGACGAACACAATAGAACGTATTGCGGCTTCCAGCGGAATTCTGAGGAGCCTGGCGCGGCCGTCTGTGTACTGCCTGGCAGCGACACATGATCTGGAACTGACGGCGGTCCTGAAAAACTATTATGAGAATTACCATTTTGAGGAGACGGTAGAGGGGGAAGATGTCTGCTTTGGCTATAAACTGCGAAAAGGGCCTTCCACCAGCCGGAACGCACTGGTTCTGCTGGAAAAGGCCGGATACGGGAAGGAGACAGTGGAAGCCGCCCGGGTGGAGGCAGAACAATTCCAGAAGAGTGGAATTTGGGAGATTTTGAAATAATTCAGATTTTTTTAAAAATAGGGTTGACAAATGTGGGATTTTATCGTTATACTACAGTCAATTACTTTCATATGTATCAGCATTGAGAAGAAGGAGTAATCTCAGGGATAGCGGACAGAGAACAGCCGGTTGGTGAGAGGCGTACGGGAAGACTGGGATGAATACATCTTTGAGCTTCGCACTGAACCGTAAGAGCAGTAGGCTGCGACGTGTTGACAGACGTTACACTGTCCGGGTATGTTGGTACCCATGGAGGCAGTCTGTGTGAGCAGTCTGTGAATGAAGGTGGTAACACGGGAAGTTCTCTCGTCCTTTTGGAAAGGACGGGAGTTTTTTTATACACGGAAATTCTTTTTGATTTTCAAGTGTAAAAGCCTATCAGCGGTTTTGTCCCGGTGAAAGAAAAGAGTTAAAGGAGGAAACATTATGAAAATTTTTGAAGAATTGCAGGCCAGAGGGCTGATTGCCCAGGTGACAGATGAGGAAGAGATTAAGGATCTTCTGAACGAGGGAAAGGCGACTTTTTACATTGGCTTTGATCCCACGGCGGACAGCCTTCATGTGGGACATTTTATGGCTTTGTGTCTGATGAAACGTCTGCAGATGGCAGGCAACCGTCCCATTGCTCTGCTGGGCGGCGGAACCGGAATGGTTGGGGATCCTTCCGGAAGAACCGATATGCGCCCCATGATGACAGTTGACACCATCAACCATAACATCGAATGCTTCAAAAAGCAGATGAGCCGTTTCATTGAGTTTGGTGAGGATAAGGCGATTATGGTCAACAATGCGGACTGGCTTTTGAAATTGAATTACGTAGACCTCCTAAGAGAAGTGGGTGCGCATTTCTCTGTCAACCGTATGCTGGCGGCAGAGTGTTACAAACAGCGTATGAAAGAGGGATTAAGCTTCTTCGAGTTTAACTACATGATTATGCAGGCATACGATTTCTACCGTCTGTTCCTGGATTACGGATGTCAGATGCAGTTCGGTGGCGATGACCAGTGGAGTAATATGCTGGCCGGTACAGAGCTGATCCGCCGGAAGCTTCAGAAAAACGCATATGCGATGACTCAGACGCTTCTTCTGAATTCCGAGGGCAAGAAGATGGGTAAGACCCAGGCCGGTGCCGTATGGCTGGATCCGGACAAGACCACACCTTTCGATTTCTACCAGTACTGGAGAAATGTGGATGACGCGGATGTGCTTCACTGTCTGAGACTTCTCACCTTCCTTCCGCTGGAACAGATCGATGAGATGGACAAATGGGAAGGCAGCCAGCTGAATCAGGCAAAAGAGATTCTGGCCCATGAGCTGACTTCTCTGGTACACGGCGAAGACGAGGCGAAGAAGGCTGAGGCCGGTGCCAAAGCACTCTTCATGGGCGGCGGAGATTCTGAACACATTCCTACCGTTGAGCTGACAGAGGAAGATCTGGCAGAGGGATCCATCGATGTGATTTCCCTTCTGGTGAAGGCTGAGCTGGTGAATACCAGAAATGAAGGAAGACGTGCCGTTGAGAAAGATAAATGCGTCACCGTGGACGGTGAGAAAGTAACTGATATCAAATTCGAACTTGACAAGGAGAAACTGTCCGGAGATGGAATTCTTCTCGGAAAGGGCAAAAAGAGCTTCAAAAAGGTTTGCGTCAAATAGACAAATATGATATGATAGGGTTTAGTCTGAAACAGGCCACACACATGCTCATGTGTGATGGCCTGCTCAATTTTGATACTAAATCCGGTTGGGCCTATGACGCCTGCGAGAGCATCTGTGTGCCAAACCGCCAAGGAGGAGAAAATATTGAAGAAATATGGAGTAAATGAGCTTCGTAAAATGTTCCTGGAATTTTTTGAGAGTAAGGGACATTTGGCATTGAAAAGCTTTTCACTCGTACCGCAGAACGACAAGAGCCTTCTTCTGATCAACTCAGGAATGGCTCCGATGAAACCTTATTTCACAGGGGCTGAGATCCCGCCGAGAAAGAGAGTGACGACCTGTCAGAAATGTATCCGTACCGGAGACATCGAGAATGTGGGAAAGACAGCACGCCACGGAACCTTTTTTGAGATGCTGGGAAACTTTTCATTCGGTGATTATTTCAAAAGTGAGTCTCTGCGCTGGTCCTGGGAGTTCCTCACAGAGGTGATCGGGCTGGATCCGAACCGTCTCTATCCTTCCATTTATCTGGATGACGAGGAAGCTTTTGAGATCTGGAACAAGGAGATTGGAATTCCGGCGGAGCGGATTTTCCGTTTTGGCAAGGAAGATAATTTCTGGGAGCACGGGGCAGGACCCTGCGGTCCCTGTTCAGAGATTTACTATGACCGCGGGGAGAAATACGGATGCGGAAAGCCGGACTGTACAGTGGGCTGCGACTGCGACCGTTACATTGAGATCTGGAACAACGTCTTTACTCAGTTTGAGAATGATGGCGAGGGACATTATACAGAGCTGGAACAGAAGAATATTGATACCGGAATGGGACTGGAGCGTCTGGCGACGATCGTCCAGGAAGTGGATTCCATCTTTGATGTGGACACGAACTGCGCTCTGAGAAACAAGGTCTGCGAGGTCGCAGGCGTGGAGTATCTTAAGGATGAGAAGACGGACGTCTCTATCCGGCTGATCACAGACCATGTGAAGAGTTCCACCTTCATGATTTCTGACGGCATCATGCCTACCAACGAGGGAAGAGGATATGTTCTGCGCCGTCTGATCCGCCGTGCTGCCCGCCACGGACGCCTTCTGGGAATCAAGGGCAATTTCCTCGCGAAACTGAGTGAGGAAGTGATCGAAGGTTCCAAGGACGGTTATCCGGAGCTGGAAGAGAAGAAGGAATTTATCTTTAATGTACTGAATAATGAGGAAAATCAGTTCAGCAAGACCATCGATCAGGGTCTGAAGATTCTCTCAGAGATGGAGAATAAGATGCGGGAAGCCAAAGAGAAGACTCTGTCCGGAGAAAATGCATTTAAACTTTATGATACTTATGGATTCCCGCTGGATCTGACCAAAGAGATTCTTGAGGAAAAAGGATACCAGGTGGATGAGGAAGGTTTCCAGAAATCCATGGAGATCCAGAGAACACAGGCAAGAGACGCACGGGAAGTTTCCAATTATATGGGTGCGGATGCCACCGTATATGATGAGATTGACCCGGCTGTGACCACAGAATTTGCGGGTTACGACCATCTCTCCTTCGAGTCTGCGGTGACGGTGATGACCACAGAGACTGAACTGGTGTCTTCCCTTGTGGAGGGACAGAAGGGAACCATTTTTGTGGAGAAGACTCCTTTCTATGCGACCATGGGCGGCCAGGAAGGAGATACCGGTGTCATTTCTACACCGAACGGTACTTTCCAGGTAGAAGAGACGATCAAGCTGCGCGGCGGAAAATTCGGCCATGTGGGACATATGGTATCTGGTATGATCAGTGATCAGGATATCGTGAAATTGGAAGTGAATGTACAGGGACGAAGAGACACCGAGAAGAACCACAGTGCAACCCATCTTCTGCAGAAAGCATTGAAGACTGTACTGGGATCCCATGTGGAACAGAAGGGATCTTTGGTGACTCCTGACCGTCTGCGTTTTGACTTCGCGCATTTCCAGGCAATGACCCAGGAAGAGATGGATCAGGTTGAAGATCTCGTAAATCAGGAGATTCAGGCAGCTCTGCCGGTCCGCACAGATATCATGGACATTGAAGAGGCGAAAAAGACAGGTGCCATGGCACTTTTCGGAGAGAAATACGAGGAGAAAGTCCGCGTGGTTTCCATGGGCGATTTCTCCAAGGAACTCTGCGGCGGTACGCATGTGGGGAACACCAGCCAGATCTTACTGTTCAAGCTGGTATCTGAGTCTGGAATCGCTGCCGGTGTGCGAAGAATTGAGGCCCTGACTGGAAACGGTGTGATTCGTTATTATAAAGAGCTGGAACAGACTCTGAAACAGGCGGCGAAGTCTGCGAAGACGACACCTGCGGAGCTGGATGAGAAAATTCTTCAGATGCAGGGAGAGATCAAGAGCCTTCACAGTGTGAATGAGTCTTTGAAGAGCAAGCTGGCACAGGGATCTCTGGGAGATATCATGAGCCATGTGGTGGAGGTCAAGGGCGTGAAGCTTTTGGCTGCGAAATTATCCGATGTGGACATGAATGGCATGCGTGATCTGGGAGATCAGCTGAAAGAGAAGATCGCAGATGGTGTTGTGGTTCTGGCAGCGGTGAACAATGGAAAAGTAAATCTGCTTGCGATGGTGACAGATGGAGCGATGAAACAGGGGGCACATGCCGGAAATCTGGTTAAAGCCGCAGCAGCGATTGTCGGCGGCGGTGGCGGCGGACGTCCGAATATGGCACAGGCCGGCGGCAAGAATCCGGAGAAAGTGGACGAGGCCATCGAAAAAATACCGGAAATTCTGGAAAATCAGCTGAAATAGAGATTCTCAGTCAAATTTTTTGCAAAAATCCTGAAAACCAGTTGACGAAATTTCAGAATCTGCTATAATATCAGATGTGCAATACAAATACCCAGACAGTTGTATTTCAGCACAATCTACAACTGGAGGGAGGTTAGGTGTGAGTCTATGTCAAATGTAATCGTAAAAGAGAACGAGACTTTAGATAGCGCTCTTCGCAGATTCAAACGCAGCTGCGCAAAAGCAGGTATTCAGCAGGAGATTCGAAAAAGAGAGCATTACGAGAAGCCAAGCGTTCGTCGTAAGAAAAAATCTGAAGCTGCTAGAAAACGTAAATATAATTAATGTGCGCAAAAAATCCCTGTCATTCGGCAGGGATTTTTTAGAGATTACAATCGGAAGGAAATAGCCGTGTTAATAAAAACCCTGAAAAAATTACTGCAATTAATTTTTAATCGCATTTTTTATGTGACGGTAGCGTTACTTGTACAACTTGGGTGGATTTTTATACTTTTTTGGCAGGTGAATAATTATTCCAGATATGCCTCCTGGGCGTTGAGCGCAGCCAGTATCGTCTGTGTCCTCTGGATTATGAACAAGAAGATCAATCCTTCTTATAAACTTGCTTGGACGACGCTGATTCTGGTGATCCCGGTCTTTGGAATGGTTCTGTATCTGTTATTCGGAAAGTCCAGAGTGAATTCAGGGATGTCTGAGCGTTTTGACTCGGCTCTGGATGAGTGCTGGCCTTATCTCAAGGAGAGAGAGGCAGAGATGGAGGAGCTGCGCAGCCTGGATCCCAGTATGGCGATTCAGTCCCAATACATCCAGAATTATTCCGGCTACCCTCTCCATAAAAATACAACAGTGGAATATTTTCAGGTGGGAGATGATATTTTTCCCACACTGATTGAGGAATTGGAGAACGCAAAACACTATATTTTCATGGAATATTTCATCATCAACTACGGTGTGATGTGGTGTTCAATTCTGGATATTCTGGAGAAAAAGGTAGAAGAAGGAGTGGATGTCCGGCTGATTTATGATGATTTTGGCTGTCTGACCACGCTTCCCCATAAATACTACAAGGAGCTTCAGGCAAAAGGAATCAAATGCCAGGTCTTCAATCCATTCCGGCCATTTTTGAATGTCATCATGAATAACCGGGATCACAGAAAAATCTGTGTGATTGACGGACATACCGGGTTCACCGGGGGCATCAATCTGGCTGATGAATATATCAACCAGCGGGAACGTTTCGGACACTGGAAAGATACAGGCGTGATGCTGAAGGGAGAGGGTGTCTGGAATCTCACAGCGATGTTTCTCCATATGTGGAATGCGGTCAACAAGACGGAGGATACAGGCAATTTCAAGAATTATCTTCCGTACCGTTACCATCCGGCTTCCTTTGAGAGTGACGGTTTTGTTCAGCCGTACTGTGATTCTCCCCTGGATAATGAGACCGTGGGCGAGAATGTGTACATGAATATCATCAACCGGGCGAAGCGCTATGTCTATATCTGTACGCCGTATCTGATCATTGACAACGAGATGATGACAGCTCTGTGTCTGGCCTCAAAAGGCGGTGTGGACGTCCGGATTATGACACCGGGAATTCCGGATAAAAAGATGGTGTTTCTTCTGACCCGCTCTTACTATGAACAGCTTTTGGAGGCAGGCGTGAAGATTTATGAGTATCAGCCAGGCTTTCTCCATGCGAAATCTTTTGTGTGTGACGATGAGGTGGCGGTAGTGGGAACCATCAATATGGATTACCGAAGTCTGTATCTGCATTTTGAGAATGGTGTGTGGATGTACCGCAATCATGCGGTCATGGATGTAAAAGAAGATTTCGTGGAGACTCTGGAGTACTGCCAGCAGATCACCATGGAGTACTGTACACAGAGAAAGCTCCCTGTGCGGATCACACAGAGTCTGCTCAGACTGTGCGCGCCGATGCTTTAAAGTTTTTGGATGTCTTAAAACTCTAAAATCAAAGGAGTGTAAGGCATCCTTTTTCTTTTGCGGCCGGAAAAGACTTTGCATATTTCCATTCAATCTGCCCTAAAATAGAAGGAGAAGTTTTTTAAGGGTGGAACTGATGGGAAAGAGGATCACAGCATACACAATGGTTCTGGCCATGTTTTTGTCTATTCTCATGCCGGTACATACGGTCCGGGCAAAGCAGACATCCCCGGAGCAAGAGACCCAGGAAGAGAGTCTGATCGAGGCTCCCTGCGGAGTGCTTCTGGAGGCATCCACGGGGAAGGTGATCTATGAAAAAGAGAAAGATACCATGCGCAGTCCTGCCAGCATCACTAAGATTATGACACTGATACTGATTTTTGATGCCCTGGAAGAGGGAAAACTTCAGATGGAGGATCTGGTGACTACAAGTGCCCATGCCAAATCCATGGGAGGCTCTCAGGTGTATCTGGAAGAAGGGGAGACGCAGAGTGTGGAGACCCTGATCAAATGTATCGTGATTGCTTCCGGGAATGATGCCAGCGTGGCCATGGCGGAGCATATCGCAGGCAGCGAGGAAGCCTTTGTCAAAATGATGAATGAGAGAGCCAGGAGTCTGGGAATGACCAGCACGCATTTTGAGGACTGCTGCGGGCTTACCGACTCGGAGAACCATTACACCACTGCTTACGATGTGGCATTGATGTCCCGGGAACTGGTGACACACTATCCGGAAATTCTGAATTATTCTTCCATCTGGATGGATATCATCACTCATAAGACCAGGCAGGGAACCAGCGAATTCGGATTGACCAACACCAATAAACTGGTGCGCAGCTATGAGGGATGTGTAGGACTGAAAACAGGGAGCACCAGCCTGGCGAAGTATTGTGTCAGCGCGGTGGCTGTGCGGGATCAAATGACGCTGATTGCCGTGGTGATGGGCGCTGAGAATTACAAGATTCGTTTTCAGGACGCGGCTGCCATGCTCAACTATGGGTTTGCCAGATGCAGCCTGTACCAGGACGAGGACGCGGACAGGGAATTCGCGGTGAATGTCCGGGGAGGAAAGGAAGAGCAGGTGACTGGCGTGTACGAGAAAGGTTTCACCTACGTGGATACCACGGGAAAATCTCTGGATCAGGTAAAGAAGAAAACGGTTCTGTCCGAGAATCTGAAAGCACCGGTCAAAAAGGGGGATGTCCTGGGAAAGACGGTCTATTATCTTGACCAGGAGCCCATTGGGGAGGCAAAGATTGTGGCACGTCAGGGGATGGAAGAAGCACAGTACACAGATCGTCTAAGGCAGATCTGGCAGGAATGGCTTCTGGAGGAGATGATATGATAAATTTTATGTGGCTGGAATGAAGTCTCTTTGTTATAATGGGAAAAGTGAGGAGGAAATACCAATGAAAAAACCGGAATTTTTTCTGGAACCCTATACCATTGAGTCCGGGAAAATCTGCCAGAATTCAGGAAACATCCGTTTTTGTTTTCTCAGCGATCTCCACGGCATGGTGTTCGGCCGAAATAATGAGAAACTTTTCAGGGCGATTGCCTCTTTTTCTCCGGATGGAATCCTGGTGGGCGGCGATATGGTGATCGGCAAGAAGTATGAGGCTGAAGCTTCCATGGAGCCGGCCTTGGAGTTGATGAGAAGACTTGGAAGCAAATATCCGGTCTGGTATGCTCTGGGCAACCATGAGTATCGGATGATGAAAAATACAGAGTGCTATGGAACAGCATATCAGGTGTATGAGGAAAAATTGAAGGCGATGGGGGTGACCCTGCTGCACAACGATCAGGCAGAATTTCAGATACGGGGAAGCCGTTTTCGCGTTTACGGGCTGGAACTGGAGGAAGAGTATTATCGGAAACCGAGGTCAAAACCTCTGACCTGCGGGTATATGGATCAACTTTTGGGAAGCCGGGGAACTTCTCTTGAAGAATACCGAATTCTTCTGGCACATAATCCCAGATATGGAAAGACTTATTTTCAGTGGGGAGCAGATCTCATTCTCTCGGGACATTACCATGGGGGGCTTATGCGGCTTGGAAGAAGAGTCGGATTGGTGTCTCCGCAGTTTCATCCTTTTCCCAGATACTGCTGCGGAGATTTCGCGAGAAAAGAACAACGAATGATTGTCAGCGCAGGTCTCGGGGAGCACACAGTTCCCATACGGATCCATAATCCACGGGTTTTGATTATGATTACGCTGGTTCCCCGCCGGCGCGGAAGATAAAATGGGAGGTACATCATGGCGATTTCTGTAAAGCTTCCGGTGTTTGAAGGACCGCTGGATCTTCTGCTGCACCTGATTGACAAAAATAAAATCGACATTTATGATATTCCGATCGCGGAGATTACGGATCAGTATATGGAATACATTCACCAGATGGAAGCGGAGAACCTGAATGTCATGAGCGAGTTTCTGGTGATGGCGGCCACGCTCCTTGATATCAAATGCAGGATGCTTCTCCCCAAAGAAATCAATGAGGAAGGGGAGGAGGAAGATCCCAGGGCAGAGCTGGTGGAGAAACTGCTGGAATATAAGATGTATAAATACATGTCCTATGAACTGAGAGACCGCATGGAAGATGCGGGCAAGGTCTTTTACCGGCAGCCGGATGTTCCCAGAGAAGTCCGGGAATACCAGGTACCAGTGGAACCGTCCAAACTGCTGGAGGGGATCACCTTGGAGAAGCTCAATGCCATCTACCGTTCTGTGATCCGCAGGCGGGAAGATAAGATGGATCCCATCCGGAGTAAATTTGGAAAAATAGAAAAAGAAGAGGTGAATCTTCCGGACAAGATGGAATATGTCCGTTCCTACGCGGCGAATCACAGAAGCTTTTCTTTTCGGGATCTTTTGGAGAGACAGGCGGGAAAGATGCAGGTGATTGTCACATTTCTGGCAGTTCTGGAATTGATGAAACTGGGAGAGATCCGGGTCTGCCAGGAAGAACTCTTCGATGACATTCAGATAGATTACATAGAGAAATGAGGATGACCTATGGGTTTGAAAGAAATGGAGGCGGCGATCGAGGCGATCCTGTTCACCATGGGACAGGCTGTGGAAGTGTCTCAGATTGCCAAGGCATTGGAACAGGATGTGAGGACTACAGAGAAAATTATTCGGAATCTGATGCTGAAATATCAGGAGGCAGACCGGGGAATTCAGATTATAGAATTGGACCACTCTTACCAGATGTGTACCAAGAAAGAATATTATAATTACCTGATCCGGATTGCCATGCAGCCTAAGAAAGCGGCTCTGTCCGATGTGATGCTGGAGACCCTCTCCATCATTGCGTATAAGCAGCCGGTGACCAAGCTGGAGATTGAGAAAATCCGTGGAGTGAAATGTGATCATGCGGTCAACAAGCTGATCGAATATAATCTGGTTACGGAACTGGGAAGACTGGATGCCCCCGGGCGCCCGATTGTCTTGGGAACGACGGAAGAATTCCTGAGATGTTTCGGCGTGGAAAATCTGGATGAGCTTCCGGTGATGAATCCTGTAAAATTAGAAGATTTCAAGGCGGAAGCCGAGGAAGAAGTACAGTTGAAATTAGATCTGTAAGAGAAAGGGAGGAAGGGAAATGCCTACCACATTTACGCACGATCTGTTCGGACAGGAAGTTTACCGAAAACTTCCGGAACAGATAAGACACATGATACGAAGAAACGGGAGCCTGTACAGAATCGGACTGCACGGGCCGGATATCCTTTTTTATTATCACCTGTATAAAAATCCAGTCAATCAATTGGGAGTTCAGATACACCAGGAACCGGCGAAACCTTTTTTTGAGAGAGGGATTCGCCTGGTGAGGGAGAACAAAGACGAGGCGCTGCTGGTCTATCTCCTTGGATTTGCCTGCCATTTTCTTTTGGACAGTACCTGTCATCCCTATATTGGCACCATTGAGTCCAAGGTCACACATACATTGATTGAGAAAGAATTGGACCGTGTGTTGATGGAGGAGAATGGGAAGGATCCTTTCCATTATTATCCGTCCTGCTGTATCCGTCCAAGCCGGCCGGCAGCGCAGACGATTCAGAGGATGTTTCCCACCCTTAAGACGAAGACGATCTACCAGTCTCTGGTGATGATGAAGCGGACCACCAATCTGATGGTCTATCGGGATTCCTTGGGGCAGAAAGGAATTCTCTTCCTGCTCAAGGCAGCAGGGCAGCAGAAGCTGGCGGATCATATTATGAAAAAAGAAAAAGATCCATCGCTGGATCCTTATCTGCTGGAGCTGAAGAAATTATTCTGGAAGGCAAGGGAAGAAGCGCCTGCTCTTCTGGAGAGTGTGATTCATGCGGTCAAAACACAGGATGCTCTGCCTGAGCGATTCGCGCGGAATTATGAGTGATTATTCCAGCACATGCTCCAGCCCCTGACTCAGTATGGCAGCTACATGAGAGTCTGCCAGGGAGTAATAGACCGTCTTTCCCTCCCGGCGGGAACGGACCAGCTGGCTCTGTTTCAGAGTGCTAAGCTGGTGGGAGATGGCGCTCTGGCTCATGTCCAGGATGGATGCGATGTCACAGACGCACAGCTCCCCGCCGGAGAGAGCACAGAGGATGCGGATTCGCGTGGGATCTCCGAAGATCTTGAAAAGATCTGCCAGATTCTGGAGAATTCTGGGATCTGGTATGGAATTTGGAACGGTTTCCTTTTTCACGTTATCACCTCAGTCAATATCATACAGGAAAAAAGTTAAGACTGCAATCTTTTTTGCGGACGCACCGCCGCCCTTTGCCTGAAAGGCATAAAGGGCACAGATTTGGCATAAGATGGGATATGGGGGTGCTTATGAAAAAAAGAATGAGGCAGTGGATCGGAATCTTGCTGACAGTCAGCATTTTCTTCATAGGGACGAGTTCTCTGGCGCGGGCCGGGGAACGGGAAGAATCTTTGGGAGAACTTCATGCGACCTGCGCAGTATTGATGGACGGGGACAGCGGAAGGGTTCTCTATGGGAAAGAGGAGGAGACGGCCCGGCCAAATGCCAGTACGACAAAGGTGATGACCTGTATTCTTGCCCTGGAACTGGGAGAGGGTGATGAAAAAGTGCAGATTTCAGCCAGAGCGGCGGCTCAGCCGGATGTTCAGCTGAATTTAAGAGAAGGGGAAACTTATTATCTGGAGGATTTGCTCTATTCTTTGATGCTCAGAAGCCACAACGATACGGCGGTAGCCATTGCGGAGCATATCGGCGGTTCGGTGGAAGAGTTCGCGAAGCTGATGAATGAAAAGGCTAGAGAGATCGGCTGTGAGAACACGCATTTTGTGACGCCCAACGGCCTGGATGACTCAGATGAGGGCGGCGTTCACAGCACGACGGCAAGGGATCTGGCTCTGATCATGCGTTATGCCATCGCGAATCCCACTTTTTTGAAAATCTCCCAGACCCGGGAATACAGCTTCTCGGATATCAGCGGCAAGAGACAGTTCGTGGTGATCAATACCAATGCGTTTCTGGATATGATGGACGGGGTGATTGCCGGCAAGACCGGGTTCACTGCTGACGCGGGGTATTGTTATGTCTGTGCCTGGCAGCAGGATGGACGGACTTTGATTGTGGCCCTTTTGGGCTGCGGGTGGCCGAATAATAAGAATTACAAATGGCAGGATACGAGACAGCTTCTGACATATGGAGAGGAACATTATCAACTGGTTTCTTACTGGAGAGAACCAGATCTGCACACGGTGACTGTCCAGGACGGAATTCCCGAAGACGGGGAACTCTATGAGAAGGCCTGCGTGGATCTGGTCTGCGAATGTCCAAAAGAAGATAAGACCGAGCAAATTCTTCTGGGAGACAAAGAGAAAATACAGATACGCTGCCGGACGCCGGCCATGTTGGAAGCTCCTGTGAAGGCAGGGACACAGGTGGGGACAGTTTCTTTTTATCTGGACGGAAAACTTTTCAGACAATATCCGGTGGTTACCAGGGACACCGTCGAGAAAATCAGTTTTGCCTGGTGTGTCGATCAGATATTTCACCGCTTTTTTCACTGAAAAAGCGGTGATTTTTTTATTATTTTTAAATAATTTTCTGTTACACTTTAGCAATTTAAAAGTTAGCACAGTGATATGGAAAAAAGATTGAAAAAAAGTATTCAGCAGTTTATAATATAATCGGCTAAAATTTTGGTTATTTTTTATAATAATTATAGCAAATGGAGGGCAAAAAAATGAGCAACACAACAACCAGTTTGGCAAGCAAACGAATTATGTCTTTGCTTGATGAAAACAGTTTTGTTGAAATCGGTGCAGGCGTGAAAGCCAGAAATACAGATTTTAACATGGCTGAAACAGCGACGCCGTCAGACGGTGTGATTACCGGATATGGCGTGATCGATGGCAATCTTGTGTATGTGTACAGCCAGGATGTATCCGTCTTAAACGGTACAATCGGCGAGATGCATGCCAAAAAGATTGCCAATTTATATGACCTGGCAATGAAGACAGGGGCACCGGTGATCGGTCTTTTGGACTGTGTAGGTTTCCGTCTCCAGGAGGCGACAGATGCATTGAATGCATTTGGAGAGATTTATCAGAAGCAGGCAATGGCTTCCGGTGTGATCCCCCAGATCACAGGAGTCTTCGGCGTATGTGGAGGCGGACTGGCTGTTTCCTGTGCAATGACAGACTTTACCTTTATGTCCACAAAAGACGCACAGTTATTTGTCAATTCCCCGAATGCCATTGAGGGAAATTATGAAGAAAAATGTGATACCAGCAGCGCTCAGTACCAGAGTGAGCAGACAGGTCTGGTGGATGTGACAGGAGATGAGGATCAGATACTGGCGAAGATCCGAGAGCTGATCTGCATGCTTCCTGCTAACAATGAGGACGATGCTTCCTATGAAGAATGCACAGACGATCTGAATCGGGTATGCGAGAATCTTGCAGGTTGTGCAGGGGATACTGCGCTGGCTCTGGCACAGATTTCAGACAACCATGTATTTTTCCAGGTGAAGGAGAACTATGCGAAAGACATGGTGACTGGTTTTATCAAACTGAACGGAATCACTGTGGGCGCAGTGGCAAACCGCAGTGAGGTTTATGATATGGATGGAAACAAAGTGGAAGAATTCGACGGCTGCCTGACTTCCCGCGGATGCAGAAAAGCGGCTCAGTTCGTGCGTTTCTGTGACGCGTTTTCCATTCCGGTTCTGACTTTGACCAATGTGACAGGATACTCTGCCGGCAAGTGTTCTGAGAGAACCATCGGAGAATCCGTTGCGAAACTGACTTACGCATTTGCGGAGGCAACTGTGCCGAAGGTGAATGTGATTGTGGGAAAAGCATTCGGAAATGCTTATGTGACCATGAACAGCAAGGCACTGGGAGCAGATCTGGTATATGCATGGAAAGACGCGCAGATCGGCATGATGGATGCCAAGCTGGCAGCCAAGATTATGTACAATGGCTCTGACATGAAGACGATTAATGAGAAAGCATCTGAGTATGCGAAGCTTCAGTCCAGTGTGGAGTCTGCTGCGGCCAGAGGTTATGTGGATACCATCATCGATCCTCAGGATACCAGAAAATATCTCATCAGTGCGTTTGAACTGTTATTTGCAAAGCGAGAAGACCGTCCTGCAAAAAAACATGAGACTGTTTAAGCGAGGTGAGTCAGATGAAACAGACAAAAAAGAAAGTAATCAGCCTTTTGCTCGGCCTTTTGTGCATCTTCTCTCTGACAGCGTGCGGCAGCACTAAGGAGAGTACGAAAAATGCGGATGTACAAAGCCAGGCAGAACAAAATGCTGTGGGACTGGCGCAGACAATTGTTGAGCTGTCTGACAGTGACATAGAAAATTATATGATCTCCGGTGACGAGTTCACAGAAAATGCCATGGCGGCCTGGGATGGCGCCAGAGAAGAGCTGGGTGCTCTTGTGGAAATCAAGGACAGTGATCTGTCAACGGAGTATGATGAGACCAGCAAGGTATATACCGTGACAGTTCCGGCGGAATTCGAGAATGCGGACTCCAATTTCGTGTTTGAGTTCGACAGAACCGGTTCTCCGTCCACGTTGAGTGTGGAAGTGGAATATCCTAAGTCAGTTGCTCTGCAGCAGGCTGCCATGAACACCATCATGGGTCTGGTTGTGGTATTTGCCGTGCTGATATTCTTAAGCTTTGTGATCTCTTTGCTGAAATATGTTCCGGGCTTTGTGGAGTCTTTTGGAAAGAAGAAAAAAGGACAGACCGAAGAGCCGGAGCAGCTGTCTGCGGCGGTTAGTTCATCCGCTTCGCAGGTGAGTCAGGAAGAAGAATCCGAGGAAGTGACAGACGACGAAGAGCTGATCGCAGTGATCGCGGCGGCAATCGCAGCGGCAGAGGGAACCAGCCAGGATGGATTCCAAGTTCGCTCTGTGCGCAGAATTAAGAGAAAAAAATGGTAGGAAAATCAGGAGGAATGAACCATGAAAAATTATACAATTACAGTGAATGGAAACGTATATAACGTAATAGTAGAAGAGGGAACCACAAACGGAGTCGTTCAGGCAGCAGCTCCCAAGGCAGCTCCTGTGGCCCCGGCACCTGCTCCGAAAGCAGAAGCGTCTACATCCGTGGGAGCCGGAGAGGTGAAAGTGACCGCATCGGTTCCTGGAAAAGTTCTGCGTGTGGAAGCTTCTGTGGGACAGAAAGTAAAAGCCGGAGATAATATTGTAATTCTGGAGTCAATGAAGATGGAGATTCCGGTTGTCGCACCCCAGGATGGTACCGTTGCAAGTATCGATACCAAGGATGGCGCATCCGTGGAAACTGGAGATATTTTGGCAACGATGAATTAATATACATCAGGAGGTAGACAAATGTCTTATATAAGTAATGCATTGTCAAATCTGGTGAGTCAGACCGCATTTTTCAATCTGACAGTGGGGAATTATATTATGATTCTTGTGGCCTGTATTTTCCTGTATCTGGCAATCAAAAAAGAGTATGAACCACTGCTGCTGGTACCGATTGCTTTCGGTATGCTGCTGGTAAATATTTATCCGGATATCATCCTGTCAGCAGAGGAGTCATCCGGAGGAACGGCGGGATTGCTGCACTTCTTCTATCTGCTGGATGAGTGGAGTATTCTGCCTTCCCTGATTTTCCTGGGTGTCGGAGCGATGACCGACTTCAGACCGCTGATCGCGAATCCGATCAGTTTCCTGATGGGCGCAGCTGCACAGCTGGGTATCTATGTGGCGTATTTCCTGGCCATTTTTATGGGATTCAACGGAAAGGCTGCGGCAGCCATCTCCATCATCGGCGGGGCGGATGGTCCGACTTCCATCTTCCTAGCCGGAAAACTGGGACAGACGACATTGCTGGGACCGATTGCCGTGGCGGCATACTCCTATATGTCTCTGGTGCCGATTATCCAGCCGCCGATCATGAAATTGTGCACGACGGAGCAGGAACGTAAGATCAAGATGGAACAGTTAAGACCGGTGTCTAAGCTGGAAGCAATCCTGTTCCCGATTATTATCACCATTGTTGTATGTCTGATTCTCCCGACAACAGCTCCTCTGGTAGGTATGCTGATGTTAGGAAACCTCTTCCGTGAGAGCGGTGTGGTAAAACAGTTGACAGAGACTGCTTCCAATGCCATGATGTACATTGTGGTTATTCTGCTGGGTACCTCTGTCGGAGCCACCACAAGCGCAGAGGCATTCCTGAACATGGACACCATTAAAATTGTCGTTCTCGGTTTGGTTGCTTTTGCTTTTGGTACCTTTGGCGGGGTTATGCTCGGAAAATTGTTGTGTAAAGTCTCTGGCGGAAAGATCAATCCGCTGATCGGTTCCGCCGGTGTGTCCGCGGTGCCGATGGCAGCCCGTGTATCTCAGAAAGTGGGCTCGGAGGCAGATCCCACCAACTTCCTGCTCATGCATGCTATGGGACCGAATGTGGCCGGTGTAATCGGAACTGCTGTGGCAGCGGGAACTTTCATGGCAATTTTTGGTGTATGATGAGCAACGGTAGAAAAATTTAGGAGGAATGAAGATGTCCGAAATTGAAAAAAAACCTATAAAAATTATGGAGACGATTCTGCGTGACGCACATCAGTCTTTAATCGCAACCAGAATGACGACGGAGCAGATGCTTCCGATTATAGATAAAATGGATCAGGTTGGCTATCATGCAGTGGAATGCTGGGGCGGAGCGACGTTTGACGCCTGCCTGCGTTTCCTCAAGGAAGATCCGTGGGAGAGACTGCGTAAACTCCGTGACGGCTTTAAACATACAAAGCTGCAGATGCTGTTCCGTGGACAGAATATTCTGGGATACCGCCCCTATGCGGATGACGTGGTAGAGTATTTTGTACAGAAATCAGTTGCCAACGGAATTGATATCATCCGTATCTTCGACTGTCTGAACGATCTGAGAAACCTTCAGACAGCAGTCACCGCGGCAAACAAGGAAAAAGCACATGCGCAGGTAGCTCTGTCCTATACCCTGGGAGATGCCTATACATTGGAGTACTGGACCGAGAAGGCAAAACAGGTGGAAGAGATGGGAGCAGATTCCCTGTGTATCAAAGATATGGCAGGTCTGCTGCTTCCCTACAAAGCGACGGAGCTTGTGAAAGCTTTGAAAGAGACTGTGAAAATTCCGATCGATCTGCACACACATTACACTTCCGGTGTGGCATCTATGACTTACCTGAAAGCAGTGGAAGCCGGAGTTGATATCATTGACACAGCCATGTCACCTTTCGCTCTTGGCACTTCACAGCCGGCGACAGAGGTTATGGTGGAGACCTTCCGCGGCACACCTTATGATACAGGATTCGATCAGAATCTTCTGGCAGAGATTGCGGATCACTTCCGTCCGATCCGTGATGAGGCGCTGGAGAGCGGTCTTCTCAATCCGAAGAATATGGGTGTTGATATCAAGACACTGTTGTATCAGGTACCGGGCGGAATGCTCTCAAACCTGACTTCTCAGCTGAAAGAGCAGCATGCGGAGGATAAATTCTACGAGGTTCTGGAAGAAGTTCCCCGTGTTCGAAAAGACCTGGGAGAGCCGCCTCTTGTCACTCCTTCTTCCCAGATTGTGGGTACCCAGGCAGTGTTCAACGTGCTGATGGGAGAGCGTTATAAGATGGTGACCAAGGAGACCAAGGGCATCCTGAGCGGACAGTACGGCGCGACTGTGAAGCCTTTCAATCCGGAGGTTGTGAAGAAATGTATCGGTGATGAAAAACCGATTACCTGCCGTCCGGCAGACTTGCTGGACAATGAGCTGGAGACTCTGGAAGGAGAGATGGCTCAGTACAAAGAGCAGGACGAAGATGTTCTGTCTTATGCCCTGTTCCCGCAGGTGGCGACAGACTTCTTTAAGTACAGAGAAGCACAGCAGACCAAGGTGGATCCGAAAAAAGCAGATACGGAAAACGGAGCATATCCGGTATAATCTGGCGATGGAGACAGACATGATAAATGAAAGTTTATCATGTCTGTCCTGCGTTTAGGGACAAGTGTGAAAAAGCTTTGCCAAAGCTGTGGACTTGCCGGAGTTGTTCTGCTATAATGAATTCTGTATGTGAATCAAGAAAGGAAAAAATACCATGGCAAAGCTTTTGATTATCGGCGGCGGCGCGGCCGGGATGATGGCAGGTGTGCAGGCTGCAAGAAGAGGACATGAGGTACATCTGTATGAAAAAAATGAGAAACTGGGCAAGAAACTTTATATCACCGGAAAGGGACGGTGTAATCTCACAAATGACTGTACGGTGGAGGATTTGCTCCTCAATGTGGTGACCAATCCGAAATTTCTGTACAGTGCGTTTTATACCTTTCCCAGTCAGTCAGTCATGGATTTTTTCGAGCAGTCAGGTGTTCATCTGAAGACCGAGAGAGGCGGGAGAGTTTTTCCCCAGTCGGATCATTCCTCAGATATTATCCGTGCACTGGAACGGGAGATGAAAAAAGCCGGCGTGCAGGTTCATCTTCACGCAGAGATTTCAGGGATTCTCACAAAGAATCAGCAGGTGAGAGGAATTGTGAAAAAGGATGGACAGGAAATTTTGGCAGATGATGTCCTGGTGGCGACGGGAGGTCTGTCCTATCCCACCACAGGATCTACGGGGGATGGTTATGAGTTTGCCCGCGCTTGCGGCCATACTGTCACCAGGCAGACACCTTCCCTGGTGCCTCTGCTGACAAAGGAAGCGTATATTCCCAGACTGCAGGGGCTGTCGCTGAGGAATGTGACACTGTCCATTTTCCAGAATCACAGGAAGATTTTTGAGGACTTCGGTGAGATGATGTTCACCGGAAAAGGTGTGACAGGACCGATGATCTTAAGTGCCAGCAGCCGGGTCGGGAACTGTCTGGATAAGGGAGAGCTGAATGCCAGTCTTGATCTGAAGCCGGCTCTGTCCCCGGAACAGCTGGATCAGCGGATTTTGCGGGATTTTGGGGAGAATCTGAACCGTCAGTTCAAAAACGCGGTTACAGGGCTGTTTCCGTCCTCTCTGACTCCGGTTATGATTGAGCTGAGTCAGATTGATCCGGAGAAGAAAGTCCATGATATTTCCAGGCAGGAGAGGCAGGATTTCGGCAGATTGATTAAAGCGCTGCCATTTACCATTGTGGGGAGAGGAGATTTCCGTGAGGCGGTAATCACCCGCGGAGGAGTCTCGGTCAGAGAGATCAATCCGGGAACGATGGAATCGAAGAAGATAAAAGGGCTGTATTTCGCGGGGGAGGTTCTGGATCTGGACGCTCTCACAGGCGGCTACAATCTTCAGATTGCCTGGAGCACCGCTTATCTGGCCGCTCAGGCTTTGGAATAAATATAAGGAGGAATCAAGAAGACGTGGCAAGTATTGCGATTGACGGACCGGCAGGAGCCGGTAAGAGTACCATTGCCCGCAGGATAGCGCGGGAGCTGTCTTACATCTATGTGGATACCGGCGCGATGTACCGCGCGATGGCTCTCTATCTGCTGAAAAATCAGATTCCGGTACAGGACCGGGAGCAGATGGAGGAAGCCTGTCAGAATGCGGATATCTCCATTGTCTATGAGAATGGGGAGCAGCAGGTGATTCTAAATGGAGAGAATGTGACGGATCAGCTTCGCACAGAGGAAGTGGGAAATATGGCTTCTGTCAGTTCCCCTAATGAGAAAATCCGCGAGAAGCTGGTGCAGCTGCAGCGAAAACTGGCAAAGACCGCAGATGTGGTGATGGACGGAAGGGATATCGGCACGAAAGTGTTGCCGGACGCAGACCTGAAAATTTATCTGACTGCCAGTGCCCGTGTGAGGGCTCTCAGACGATATGGGGAACTGAGTGAAAAAGGGATTCCGTGTGATCTGGATGAAATAGAAGAAGATATTAAAAAACGAGACGAGCGGGATATGAACCGTGCGGTATCACCGCTTCGTCAGGCAGAAGATGCAGTGCTGGTGGATACCTCAGAGATGAAGATTGAGGATGTGGTCAGCGAGATCCTGAGAATTTACAGCACAAGGAGTGAAGTTCAATGATAGTGAAGGTTGCCGAACATGCCGGTTTTTGTTTCGGTGTGAGACGTGCAGTCGATAAGGTCTATGAGTTGATTGAAACACAGGACAAGAAGATCTTTACTCTGGGGCCGATTATCCACAACGAATCCGTTGTGGAAGATCTGGAGGCTAAGGGTGTCCAGGTACTCCAGGGCCCGGAAGAGTTTGAGAAGGTCGGAGACGGCATTGTGGTCATCCGCTCCCACGGAGTGGGAAAGAGTGTATATCAGAAGCTGGAGGAACAGCAGATTGCCTATGTGGATGTCACCTGCCCGAATGTGTTGAAAATTCACAGGATCGTGGAGCGTGAGAGCAAAAAGGGAAAAAATATTGTCATTATCGGCAATGCCAGACACCCCGAGGTGGTGGGAATCTGCGGATGGTCATTGACTACCCCTGCGGTGATCGAGACTTCCGAGGAGGCAGAAGCTTACTGCCCGGAAAATGACAACGGCCTGTGTATTGTCTCACAGACGACATTTAATTACAACAAATTTAAAGAATTAGTTGAAATTCTTGAAAAAAAGAGGTATGATAATAATGTTTTAAATACCATATGCAATGCTACAGAAGACCGGCAGAGGGAAACAAAAGAGCTCGCGAGAGAAGCGGACACCATGCTGGTGATCGGCGGCAAGCATAGTTCGAATACACAGAAGTTGTATGAAATTTCAAAACATGAATGTGGAAATACTTACTATATACAGTCACCTGTCGACTTGGATTCTGAAATGTTCCAATCCAGTAGTTGCGTAGGTATTACAGCAGGGGCGTCCACCCCAAACAAAATTATTGAGGAGGTTCAAAAGCATGTCAGAATTAAGTTTTGAACAGATGTTGGAGGAGTCATTAAAAACGATTAGAAACGGAGAAGTTGTCCAGGGTACCGTCATCGATGTAAAAGATGATGAGATTATTCTGAATATCGGATATAAAGCTGACGGTATTATCACTAAAAACGAGTACTCAAACGATCAGTCAATCGTTCTTCAGGACGTGGTACATGTGGGAGACAGCATGGAGGCGAAAGTTCTGAAAGTGAACGATGGAGAGGGCCAGGTTGTTCTGACCTACAAGAGACTGGCTGCCGAGAAAGGCAACAGACGTCTGGAAGAGGCATTTGAAAATCAGGAAGTACTGAAGGCACCGGTTACTCAGGTACTGGACGGCGGTCTGTGTGTAGTCGTGGATGAGGCGAGAGTCTTTATTCCTGCCAGCCTGGTTTCAGATACTTATGAGAAAGATTTATCCAAATACGCAGATCAGGAGATTGAATTCCTGATCACAGAGTTCAACCCGAAGAGAAGAAGAATCATCGGTAACCGCAAGCAGCTGCTTCTGGCTGAGAAGGCAGAGAAACAGAAAGAGCTGATGGCGAGAATCGCACCGGGAGACCGCATTGACGGTGTTGTGAAGAATGTGACTGATTTCGGCGCATTCATCGATCTGGGCGGCGCTGACGGCCTGCTTCACATCTCTGAGATGTCCTGGGGCAGAGTGGAGAATCCGAAGAAAGTCTTCAAAGTGGGCGATCAGGTGAAAGTTCTCATCAAAGAGATCAACGGAGATAAGATTGCACTGAGCCTGAAATTCCCGGAGGAGAATCCGTGGCTGACTGCAGCTGAGAAGTTTGCTGTGGGCAACGTGATTAAGGGAAGAGTGGCAAGAATGACCGATTTCGGCGCATTTGTTGAGCTTGCACCGGGCGTGGATGCTCTGCTGCACGTGTCTCAGATTTCCAGAGAACATGTGGATAAACCATCTGATGTTCTCAGCATTGGACAGGAGATCGAGGCAAAGGTTGTGGACTTTAACGGCGAGGAGAAGAAGATCAGCCTGAGCATGAAGGCTCTGGAGAACGCAAAACCGGCAGTTGAGGCAGAAGAAGCTGCTTCCCAGGAAGAGGCTTCCGAGGAGACTTCAGAAGAATAATAAAATGTGAGTTTGCTGTAAAAGCGTGAGAAGCAGAGCGGGATATCCTCCCGCTCTGTTTGGCGTTGTCTGAATGAGAAAACGTCTGCTGAAAGACCTCACAGAGAGGAGAGGAAAAGTAATATGGAAAGAGAGAGACAATTGACGGCGGAGGAGATTGCGGACAAGGAGAAAGCGATCCGGCAGAGCATCGTGGATATTCAAAATCAGCAGTCCCAGGAGCATCTCTACCCAAAGATGCAGATGGAATTTCACAGCTGGAGCTATGAGGAGAGATCCATCACCGTCCGCTTTCCCATTCTGAAGTGGGAACTGAATCACATGGGAAGCATGCACGGGGGGCTGATCGCGGCGGCAGTGGACACAGTCAGCGGAATGGCAAGCAGCCAGTTCTCCGGATGCCACATCAACCCCACAATTAATATCAGCATCAATTATCTGCTCCCTGCGCTGGACGGGGATGCCATGCTTGTGACGGCCAAAATTGACCATCTGGGGAAACGCTTGGTCAATCTCACGACCACGTGCCGCTCAGAGACAAGCGGAAAGACGATCGCCACAGCGACCGTGAATTTCATGTTAATGAGGGATAAGATGGCCAAAAATCAATAGTTGGAGGTACTCTGTCAGGCAGTCCCTGAGCTGGTCCGGGTGTTCCGCAAATACTAAGCTGCAGTCGAACCAGGTGTAACAGGTCTCGGCTGTGGCTCTTTTTTTCTTATCCCTGGCTATGTAGGATGAGAGACTCCGGTGAATTGCCATGTCTTCCCCGGGGAGATAGTCATAGTCCTTGTAGTCGGCATAGAATTTTCTGAGTTTTCCCTCAGTTAAGGGCAGGCAAAGTGTCAGTTGATTCTGATATCCTCTGCCGGACAGAAAATCGCTGTCAAATTCCACCGGATGCGGGAGAGGAGCATTCAGGGTACAAAGGACATTCAGAGAATTATCCTGAATTTCAGAAGAGCGAACCTGGAACAGGCCTTTCGGTAGCTGGGTATAGGACAGAAGGGGAAGGATGCTCAGCATCCCTTGAAGGTCCTGGGTATTGTGCCGGAGAAGGATTTCAGGCAGGGAAGGGTCCTCTGTACGCAGAAATTCCTGATAGATTGTGATGCATTTTTTTGCACTTACATCCCCTTTCCTGTGAAAATCGACGAATTTTTCCAGGTCCTGTTGGCGAAAATGTGAAAAATTTAGCAGTTGTTTATAAGGTTTTAATACTTTATACAAGTCGAAAAAATTAAGATTTTCAAAACCATCCAGGGAAAACTGCTCTTGTTTGTGCCTCAGGTAGGGAATATCAAAAGTACTTCCATTGAAAGTGACAAGGCAGAATTTCTCCGGGAGAGCATCGAGAAAGCTCTCTAGAATCAGGAATTCCTCATCAAAAGTCTCCGCAAGCCATTGTGCCTGCATCCATGAATTTTCAGAAAAATAAAGACATCCTATCAAATATAATTGAGAATTTGCCGGGGCAAAACCGGTCGTCTCAATGTCCAAAAAAACGTACTCTTTATCACTGCGTTTAGTGAATAAATTAACAATATCAAAATGCCAAAAACCTTGATTTATTGGGGATTTTTTAACAATCATTGTCATGGCCTCCTTTGTAAATTGTACTTAATTATATACCAAAATTCTTAAAAAAAATAGTGATTTTATAGCAAAAAAGTTGTATAGTATATCCAGGGAAATAAAAAAACGTCTGATAATTCAAAAAACAGACGGCCGAAAATATCGGTATTGGATAATCATATCAAAGGAAGGTGAATAAATAAATGGGACTTTTAACCTTTAAAGGCGGCATTCATCCTTATGAGGGAAAAGAATTGTCCAAAGATCAGCCCATCGAGACCTACACTCCAAAAGGAGAGATGGTCTTTCCGCTGTCACAGCACATCGGAGCACCTGCGAAGCCACTGGTCAAGAAAGGCGACCGGGTTTTGAAAGGTCAGGTCATTGCCGAGGCTGGCGGTTTTGTGTCAGCACCGATCCACTCTTCTGTGTCCGGTACAGTCAAGGGAATCGAATCCCGTCTGACTGCCACGGGAACCATGGCGAACGCCATCATCGTGGAAAACGACCAGCAATATGAAGAGGTGGAGTATCATCCGGCTTCTTCTCTGGGAGAACTAAGCAAGGAAGAGATTCTGAAGAGAATTCAGGACGGGGGCGTTGTCGGTATGGGTGGCGCCGGATTCCCGACTCATGTAAAATTGTCTCCGAAGAATCCGGAGAGCATTGAGTACATACTGGTGAACGGAGCAGAGTGTGAACCATATCTGACTTCTGATTACCGCCGGCTTCTGGAATATGGCGAGCAGGTGGTGGAAGGCCTGAAAGTGATGCTCGCACTGTTCGACAAGGCGAAGGGATACATCTGTATCGAGGATAACAAGCCGGACTGCATCAAGAAGATGGAAGATCTGGTTCGTGACATCCCGAGAATTGAAGTGAAGACTCTGATGACCAAATATCCGCAGGGCGGTGAGCGTACACTGATTTATGCGACGACCGGCCGTGAGATCAATTCTTCCATGCTTCCGGCGGATGTGGGATGTATTGTTGACAATGTGGAGACAGTGACATCCATTTACCGCGCGGTGATGCTGGGCAAACCAGTCATGGAGAGGACAGTCACTGTGACAGGTGATGCCGTCAGCCATCCGAAGAACTTCATGGCAAGTATCGGAACGAACATGCGTGAGCTGGTTGATGCTGCCGGAGGATTTAAGAGCACACCGGATAAGATTATCTCCGGAGGTCCGATGATGGGCTTTTCCATGTATCAGCTGGATGTGCCCTGCACCAAGACGACCTCTGCGATCCTCAGCTTTTTGAAGGATGAAGTATCCAATGCCCATGAGACTGCATGTATCAACTGCGGAAGATGTGTCACCGTCTGTCCTGGACATGTTGTCCCCGCGAGACTGGCGACCTTTGCCCAGCACGGTGATATGGAGAAATTCCAGCAGTACGATGGAATGGAGTGCTGTGAGTGTGGATGCTGCAGTTACATCTGTCCTGCGAAACGTCCGCTGACTCAGTCCATCAAGTCTATGCGTAAAATGGTTTTGGCAAGCCGTAAGAGAGGATAGAGGGAGGATAAAACATGAACGAGATGTATAATGTGTCATCAAATCCCCATGTGAGAGATAAGATGAGCACAAACAGACTGATGCAGCTTGTGGTCATTGCTCTTTTGCCTGCAACTGTTTTCGGTATTTGGAATTTTGGTATTCATGCACTGCTGGTCGTGGTGGTCACTGTGGCAGCAAGTGTTTTTTTTGAGTGGTTATATGATCATTTCATGCACAAATCCAATACAATCACGGATTTCAGTGCGGTGGTGACAGGCCTTTTGCTGGCGCTGAATATGCCTCCTGAGATTCCGCTGTGGATGCCGGTACTGGGCAGTGCGTTTGCTATTATTGTCGTGAAACAGCTGTTCGGAGGTCTGGGACAGAACTTTATGAACCCGGCCCTGGCGGCGAGATGTTTTCTGCTGATCTCCTTTGCGGGGAGCATGACAGATTTCAGTGTGGCAAAAGGTGCCCATGCAGTGGTTGACTCTGTGTCCGGCGCGACACCGCTGGCAGCCATGAAAGAGTACGGCGGACTGGGAGATATCCATGTATCTCAGATGTTCATCGGTAACATTCAGGGTACCATCGGTGAGACTTCTGTGATCGCGATTCTCATCGGCGCTGTGATTCTTCTGGCATTCAAAGTGATCAATCTGCGGATCCCGCTGATGTACATCGGTACCTTTACCGTTTTCGTGTGCATCTACATGGTGGCAAGCGGCATGGGATTTGACTGGAATTATCTGGCAGCTCATCTGTGCGGCGGCGGTCTGATGCTGGGAGCATGGTTCATGGCGACAGATTATGTGACCTCACCCATCACACAGAAAGGACAGCTGGTCTTTGGATTCGTTCTGGGAATCCTGACGGCGATCTTCCGTCTCTTCGGAGGATCCGCGGAAGGTGTCTCCTACGCGATCATTATTTCCAACCTTCTGGTTCCGCTGATTGAGAAAGTGACACTTCCCACAGCATTTGGCAAAGGAGGGAAAAAGAATGAAAAATAATACAATTGTGAAAGATACCTTTGCACTGACATTGATCACCCTGATCGCCGGTGTGCTGCTGGGACTGGTCTACAACATTACGGCAGAGCCCATTGCGGCAGAACAGGCCAGAAGCAAGGCGGAAGCCTACCAGGCTGTTTTCCAGGATGCGGACAGCTTCGAGGTTGTGGCGGATGCGCAGGTGCCTGAGCTGGAGAGCTATCTGGATGAGAATGGCTATACCGCGGATAACATTGATGAAGTGATGCAGGCTGTGGACGCAAGCGGAAATTCCCTTGGCTATGCCTTTACAGTCACTTCTTCCCAGGGATATGGCGGAGATATTCAGCTTGCCATGGGAATTCAGTCTGACGGAACAGTGAATGGCATTTCTTTCCTGTCCATCTCAGAGACCGCAGGTCTTGGAATGAAAGCTGACACAGATGATTTCAAAAATCAGTATGCCGGCAAGCAGGTAGAGAAATTTGAGTATACAAAAAGCGGTGCGACACAGGATAACCAGGTTGACGCAATCAGCGGTGCGACAATCACCACGAACGCTGTGACAGATGCTGTCAATGCCGGTCTGTGTGCATTCCAGTATTATGAGGAAGGGGGAAGTGAGGCATGAAAGCAGATACACCTGTAGAGAGACTTGTCAATGGTATTATCAAAGAGAATCCCACTTTTGTGCTGGTATTGGGAATGTGTCCGACTCTGGCAGTTACCACCTCGGCCATCAACGGTATCGGAATGGGACTTACCACGACTGCTATCCTGGCGCTGTCAAACCTGATGATTTCCATGCTTCGTAATTTTATTCCGGATAAAGTGCGTATTCCCGCATATATCGTGGTTGTTGCTTCTTTCGTAACAATTGTACAGTTCCTTCTGGAGGCGTATATTCCAAGTCTGTATGCTTCTCTTGGAATCTACATTCCTCTGATCGTTGTAAACTGTATTATTCTTGGACGTGCGGAAGCTTACGCGTCCAAACATAAACCGGTTGCCTCTCTGTTCGACGGTATCGGAATGGGACTTGGATTCACCTTGAGTATTACCTGTATCGGTGCCATCCGTGAGCTGATCGGTGCCGGACAGATTTTTGGATTCCAGCTTCTTCCGCTGGCGGATGCTGCCAACGGTGTGGCCGGATATGAACCGATTACTATTTTTGTGCTGGCTCCTGGAGCATTCTTTGTTCTGTCTGCTCTGGCTGCTATTCAGAACAAATTCAAGCTGGGTGCGGCGAAGAGACATATTGATCCGAGTGAAGGCTGCCGCTGCGGCGAGGGATGCAGTGCCTGCGGCAACACGGCATGTTCCGGCAAGAAAGGAGATAAGGCATGAAAGAATTACTGATTATTCTGATCGGCTCAGCCCTTGTCAATAACGTGGTGCTCAGCCAGTTCCTGGGACTTTGTCCTTTCTTTGGAGTTTCCAAGAGTATCAATACAGCCGCAGGTATGGGCGGTGCGATTATCTTCGTCATCACCTTATCCTCCTTTGTGACCAGTCTGATTTATGAGTTTATTCTGGTCCCGACGAACCTGGAGTATCTTCAGACAATCGTGTTCATTCTGGTTATCGCGGCGTTGGTACAGTTCGTGGAAATGTTCCTGAAAAAATCGATGCCTTCTCTGTACCAGAGCCTTGGTGTGTATCTTCCGCTGATCACCACCAACTGTGCAGTGCTTGGTGTGGCTTTGCTGAATGTTCAGGAATCCTACAATGTACTGCAGGGTACTGTCAATGGTTTTGCCACGGCAGTGGGCTTCACCCTCTCCATCGTCCTGATGGCGAGTCTGAGAGAAAAGATTCAGTACAATGATATCCCGAAATCCTTCCAGGGATTCCCCATTGTTCTGATCACCGCTGGTCTGATGGCAATTGCGTTTTTCGGATTCTCAGGATTAATTTAAGGAGGCGGAAGATATGAATATTACAGCAATCATCATCGCTACCGTGGTTGTAGCAGGTGTCGGCCTCTTTATCGGAATTTTCCTGGGAGTGGCCGGTATGAAATTCGAAGTGGAAGTAAATGAAAAAGAAGAAGCAGTCCGGGCGGAACTCCCAGGAAACAACTGTGGAGGCTGTGGATACCCTGGCTGTGACGGCCTGGCGGCTGCCATTGCAAACGGCGAAGCACCCGTCAATGCTTGTCCTGTGGGAGGCGATGCGGTAGGCAGGAAGATCGCCGCGATTATGGGACAGGATGTGGTAGAGAGCGTGCGTAAGGTGGCTTTCGTGAAATGTGCGGGCGACTGCGAGAAAACTCATGACACGTTCAAATACACCGGTGTGGAAGACTGTGAGATGATGGCGTTCGTTCCGGGAGGCGGTTCCAAATCCTGCGACTATGGATGTCTGGGTTACGGAAGCTGTGTAAAGGCATGTCCTTTTGACGCTATCCACATTGTGAACGGTATCGCCGTGGTGGACAAGGAAGCTTGTAAAGCCTGCGGCAAATGTGTGAACAAATGTCCGAAACATTTGATTGAACTGGTTCCTTACGATCAGAGTGTATTTGTTCACTGCAGTTCCAACGCGAAAGGAAAAGCTGTGACGGAGAACTGTGATGTGGGCTGTATCGGATGTAGGAAGTGCGAGAAGACCTGTCCGAATGAGGCAATCAAAGTCGATAATTTCTGCGCTCACATTGATTATGAGAAATGTACAAATTGTGGCGCATGTAAAGATGTCTGCCCGAGAAAGATTATATTCTGACAGATGAATTTGTGAACAGAAGACCACCGTGAGGAAAAGTGCCCTTACGGTGGTTTTTGTGAAGAAGGGAGAGAAAAGATGGCAAAAAGCAGTGAGACTGTTTTGTATTACTGTCCGGAAAATATCGGACACCGAGCGAAGAGAAAGGCGGTTTTTGTTCAGATGGGAGTGCGGATCCGGAATATATTGCCGGAGCATTTTTCCAGGAGTGTGGGAGAACTTGCTGGGATGGAGGGGTACGAGTGTGCGCTGGAAGGCCCTGCCGGTGAGATCGACCAGGAAGTTCTGGTTCTGGCAGGATTTACGCAGCAGAGAATCAATGAACTTCTGTACCGGCTGAGCAGAACGAAACAGCCGAAGATTGATTTGAAAGCGATTGTCACCGACACCAATGCAGGATGGAGTTTCTACCAGCTCTATCAGGAGATTGCCAGGGAACATGAACAGATGAAGAGTGCCGCGAATACTTCGGTACATTCCCAGAAGACAGAATAAAAGAGATCCTCTCATAAAGATTCACAGCTTAAAACGCAGGAATTTGATTTTATGAGAGGATCTCTTTTTATATTGCAGTGAGTTTTGAATTCAATTTATCAGAGAATGTCGCTTCTCTTGACGTATCCTGGATTGTCCGGGTCGGAGACAATCTCCTTCATGCGGATTAACCGGGCATTTTTGTCTACAACCTGGTTTTCCACATGGACATCCTTGCCGATCTCAACACCGGGGAGAATGACACTGTTCTTCACGACAGCGCCCTCCTTGATGGTGCAGCCACGTCCGATTACGGAGCTCTCAACGGTGCCCTCGATCTGGCATCCATTGGAGATCACAGATTTTCTCACGTTTGCGCTCTCGTAATACTGGGTCGGACAGGAGTCGTTGGTTCTGGTGTAGATAGGCCAGTTATCTGTGAATAAGGTGTCAGCGACTTTATAATCAATCAGAGAGATATTCGCATTGTAGTAGCTCTTAAAATCAGTGATGGAAGCAAAATAGCCTCGATGAGAATGTGCACGTACATTCAGTTCTGTGCACTGGCTGTTCACCACGTCCACCAGTGTGTACATGGAGGAGAGACTTTTTGCTTTGTGGATCAGCTCCAGGAACAGTTCTTTCTTCATCACATAAGTATCCATGAAGATATTTTTGTTCTTAGCATTTCCATGGTTCTCCTCGATGGAGAGAACGCCTTTCTGGCGGTTCAGATTCAGGGTGTAGCAATTCAGGAAAGCTTCCTTCGCATTGTCCACGGAGTGATACAGCAAAGTGATATCCGCGCCGGAATCAATATGTTCTTGGAGCAGTGTGCTGTAATCCATGGTATAGATCATGTAACTTGGGGCAATGACTACATAGGGATACGGAACTTTCTCGATACATTCAATGTTCTCCTGGAAGGCAGCGATATCATTGTTATAAAGAGAATTGTCCACACCGGTTTCCGAGAATAATACTTGCAGACGTCCGCGTTTGGAATTAATGTTGTAATGACGTCCGGTTCCCAGATGCTCTACCAGAGAACGGGGCTTTCTGCGGATGTACACCTGAATGTGATCGATTCCGCTGTTGGTCATATTGGAGATAGGGAAGTCAACCACACGATATCTTCCAAGAAAAGAAAATGCACCTAAAGGACGGTACATCTGCATACCTTCCACGTTCACATTTCTTCCGGCGAAATTGACAATACCAAATGCTTTGCTCATATTATTCTACCCCCTTCACGCGTTTCGCAACAAGCTCGATGTGTTCACTGTCGGCACTTCCCACAACTGCTTCCTTGCCGATCTTCACGTTGTCGGCCACAAGCGCGCGCTGTACGATTGCGCCGTCTTCTACTTCCGCGCCAGGCATCAGAACGCTGTCAATGACTTTCGCGCCCTCGCCGATCTTGGCACCGGTGAACAGAACGGAATTCTTCACTTCGCCGCGGATCTCACAGCCCTGTGTGATAAAGGCTTTCTTGATCACAGCATCCGGTCCGATGTAATGCGGCAAGGTGTTGGTATCCTCGGTATAGATCTTCCAGCTGGGATCGCTCAGGTCCAGCTCATTGTTCTTGTCCAGAAGATCCATATTAGCCTCCCAGAGTGAATCGATGGTTCCCACGTCTTTCCAGTAGCCTTTGAAACGGTAAGCGAAGAGACGTTTGCCGTCGTTCAAGAGTTCCGGAATGATGTCTTTGCCGAAGTCATGGGAAGAATCCGGATTCTTCATATCCGCGAGAAGCATCTTGCGAAGAAGTTTCCAGTTGAAGATATAGATACCCATGGAAGCCAGATTGCTCTTTGGATGCTCCGGTTTCTCCTCAAATTCAAGGATTCTCAGAGACTCATCCGTGTTCATGATACCGAAACGGCTTGCCTCTTTGATCGGTACTTCAATTACAGCGATGGTTGCGTCAGCCTGGTTCTCATTGTGATAAGCAAGCATTTTCGCATAATTCATTTTATAAATGTGGTCACCGGAAAGAATCAGAATGTATTCCGGAGAATAGCTGTCAATGAAGTCAATGTTCTGAGAGATCGCGTCTGCCGTGCCGCGGTAGATTCCCAGATTGGCGTCAGCTTTTTCTCTGGGCGGAAGTACGTAGACACCACTGTCCTTGGCATCCAGGCCCCAGCGTCTTCCGGCAGCCACATAGCTGTTCAAAAGAACGGATTCATATTGTGTCAAAACACCCACAACATCAATTCCGCTGTTTGCGCAGTTACTGAGGGGAAAATCGATGATTCGATATTTTCCACCATAAGATACGGCAGGCTTGGCCACTTTCTTAGTGAGATCATGTAAACGAGTTCCCCGACCACCAGCCAAAATCATCGCTAACATATTATTTTGTTTCATAGCGAGCCCTCCCTTTTATATTGTCACCTATCATTATATATTTTTTTTGTGCGGTTTTCTACTTTTTTCTATAAAAATTTTGCTCGAATTTGTAATATTGTTACCAGATTGTAATAAGTGCTTGCTATACTGAGGCCATCGAAAGAGGACAGGAAATTAAAGGAGGCAAAAATGAAAATTCTGGAGACCAAACATTTAAAAAAATATTACGGCACAGGTGAAAATCAGGTAAAGGCCGTGGATGATATCACACTTCAAGTGGAGAAAGGAGAATTCGTCGCCATAGTGGGGACTTCCGGATCGGGAAAGACTACCCTTCTCAATCTGATGGGCGGTCTGGACTATGCGGACAGCGGGGAAGTGATTGTGGATGGGCAGTCTCTTCTGAATATGAATGAGGAGGAGAGGACTGTCTTTCGCCGCAGGAAGATCGGGTTCATTTTTCAGAACTATAATCTGATTTCCATGCTCAATGTCTACAAAAATGTGACGCTTCCCATCCGGCTGGACGGCAACAAGCCGGACCAGGAATTTGTAAAGAGGGTGCTGGATGTGCTGGGACTGAAGGGAAAGGAAGAGAGAAGACCCAACCAGCTCTCCGGCGGACAGCAGCAGAGAGTGGCCATTGCCAGGGCACTGGCATCCAAACCGGCCATCGTTCTGGCTGATGAGCCCACGGGAAACCTGGACAGCCGGACCAGCCAGGAAGTCATAGGGCTTCTGCAGATGAGCAGCCGGGAATTTCATCAGACGATTATCATCATCACGCACAACGAGGAGATTGCCCAGATGGCAGACCGGATTATTCATATAGAGGATGGGCATATCGTGGGAGGTGACCAGTGATGTTTGAGAATTCCAACAAAGATGTGCTAAGAGAGCTGAGTCAGGACAATTACCGTTCCCACAAGATGCGTAACCGGCTGGCAATTTTGGCAGTCATCCTGACCACGATCCTGATCACGGCCGTGCTCACTGTGGGAATCAGTGTGACTTCCACAATCCTGAACTATGGAGAATCGGCCCCCGGACCGGGAAGCATCGGAAGCATCACCGGAACAGAAGAAACCAGGGATCAGATTCGCAGACTCCCCCATGTGGTACACGCGGACTATATTGAAAAGTGCAGCAGTGCGCCTCTTCGCAATCAGGAATTCTCGGGGATGAGTGTCTATCTGATGGCGGCGGAGCAAAGCTATTATGATCACAATTATGTGACCCTGGAGGAGGGGCATTTCCCCGAGAATCCCCAGGAGGTTATCCTGTCGGATAATATGATTGAGAAGCTAGGACTGAAAGAACCTGTGATCGGACAGCAGGTGACCTTGCAGATGGCGATTCTGGAGGGAGGAGAGACTGTGGAGAGGGAATTTACCTTCACGGTCTGCGGCTATTTTAAAAATCCGCTGATCGCCATCGAGGATATCTATGATGAGATCTATACCAGTATGGATTTCATTCCCACCTACAATCCGGAACTGGAAGGGAGCAGCCAGCAGATCTATGTGAGTGTGGATGATCTGAATCCGTTCCTTCTGAAAACGGATGTGACAGAAAAACTGGCACAGATTGCAGATGCGGTGGGAGAGGGATTTGGAACCAAGTATACTTCCACCATGGGAGACTTATTGTTCGGTATCATTCCGGCAGGATTTTTTGTGCTCTTCATCATCCTGAGCGGCTATTTCCTGATTTATAATGTGTTCTATCTGTCCATCACCAATGATATCCGTTGGTTTGGAATGTTAAAAACTTTGGGGACCACGGCTGGACAGCTGAAAAAGATTCTGATGAGCCAGATCCGCAGACTGTCTGTCTGGGGAATCTGTATCGGTGTGTGCGTCGGCTATGTGGTGGGAAATTATCTGGCGCCGGGAATCATGGCAGATACCATCTACGGCCAGTTCTACAAAGCGCCGAATATGATTCTGATCTTCATCCTGGGAGCGCTGTTTTCCTGGATTACCGTGTATATCAGTGCACACCGCTCTCTGAAACTGGCGTCCAAGATCTCCCCGGTGGAGGCGGCAAATTACACACCGAAGAAACGAAAGAATCTTTTTACCATTATTTCCTTTGCCTTAAGCGGAATCATGTTTATGGCAGCGGCGAATGTGACCCTTGGGTATTCTGTGGAACGCATGGTGGATCGCTACAATATGGATGACATGACGATCATGCACAAGGCATCCTACTGGTGGCAGGAAGAGCCTTATCAGCCGATTCAGACCCGGACAGTAAAAGAAATTTCAAAGCTCCCCTTTGTGAAATCCGTGGATTTGATCTATATGGGCAGAAGTATGGATTATGAGATTTCTTTTAACGGAGGAGTCCAGTATGAGGAATCCCTGGCAGAGTTTAAAATGGACGGATCCATGGGGAAAATCTCACGAAATTTGAAAAAAAGCGGATATCTTTTGGATGATTCTTTTAACAGCGAGAGAAATTCCGTGAAAATGCATATCCGGGGACTCTCGGCAGAACGCTTGATGAGACAGATTCCCTACATGGCCATTCGAGAGGGGAAATTCGATGAGGAAAAGTTTGCCACGGGAGACTATCTGGTCTGGGTACTTCAGTCAGGACAGACGGCAGATGAGGTGGGAATTCATGCGGGAGATACCCTCCCGGTGTCGGTTTATGATGAAAAAAGAGACACCTGGCATACCAAAGATTTGACGATACTTGCGGTGGCTGAGGATGTGGACATGTTCGGGGTGAATGATTTGAGTTCCTCAGATATGGCAGTGTCCACAAAGACCTTCCAGGAGCTTTTTCCCGACTATGAGACTATGATCAGCAAGATACAGATTCAGACGGATGGGGAAATTACACCAGAAGAGTCAAAACAGATCACAGCCATCTATGAACAGGAGCACTCCACGCAGCTTCAGGCGCAGGATCGTGCTTCCACAAGAGAGAGCTTTGGCAGTCAGAAGCAGACCATGTCTTTGGTGGGCATGTTCCTGGCATCCCTCTTTGGGATCATTGGAATCTCCAATATGGTGAACACCATCACTTCGGATATCTTTTCGAGAAAAATAGAACTGGCAGCCATGCAGTCCATTGGAATGACGAAAAAACAACTCTGGTGGATGTTATTTGTTCAGGCTTTGCGGTTCAGCATGCTCTCTGTGGTCATCATGCTCCCTGTGGGCAGTGTGCTCGCCTACTATCTTGCCCAGAATCCGATATTCACTGGATTCAGCCTTCGGGTCTATCTGTTCAGCACTACGCTTTTGGTACTGGCGGTGGTTGGGCTGTGTATGGTTCTGATCTCCATTCTGGTGCATGTGCTGAATCAGAAATCAGTGGTTGAAAGATTGCGGGAAATTGAGTAAAATCTCAGGTGAGTGATATCACGAAAGTGAAATTTTGATTGAGCCGGAGTCAGTAATATGCAAAATAAAATTGAGAAAACGGTTTTCTATATCTGTCTGGCAGAGGTCCTTCTTGGAGGAGGGGCCTTTTGCCTTGTGTGGAAGTTTCCGGGAGGGGCACCGCTGTTCCTTCTGGTTTTTCTGGTGTCTGTTCTTGGGACGACAATGCTGGGATTTCGCAGAGTCCGTAACCAGGTGAATCATGTTATGGAACTGGTGGATGACACCATTGAGCAGTTGATTCTCCATCACGAGTGCAGTCATTTTCCTGAGAATGAAGACAGTCTTCTGGGAAAGTTTCAAAGTCAGATCATCAAGCTGCATCAGATCCTCCTCTCCTACGAGGAGAGGGAGCGGCTTCGAAGAGAGCAGATGGAGCAGTCCATCAGTGATCTGGTTCACCAGATCAACACCCCCATCTCCAACCTGAAAATCTATGCGGAATTTCTGAACCAGCCAGATTTGGGAGAGGAGGAGAGAATTCTCTTTGGAAAAAACATTCTCAGCCAGGCGAGGAAGCTGGAATGGCTGGGAGAGGGATTCGGGAAGCTTTCCCGGCTGGAACAGGGAATCATTCAGCTTCATCCGGCGATGCAGCCGGTGATCGGACCGCTTCTGTCTGCCATTGATGAGGTGACGCCGAAAGCTTTGCAGAACGGAAATGAGATTCAGCTTCAGGCAGACCAGCACCTGGAGGCCTGGATGGATCCCAAATGGACGGAGGAGGTGTTCTTTAATCTTCTGGACAACGGCACAAAATACAGCAGCCCGGGGACACCGATCCTGATCCAGGTGGAAAAGTATGAGATGCATGTGAAAATTTCCGTGACAACGCAGGGAAATCTTCCGGGGAAAGAGGAGATTCCCCGATTGTTTCAACGCTTTTACCGGGGAGCTTCCTCCCAGGGAAGAGAAGGCGTGGGACTTGGACTGTACCTGGTAAGAGAGATTGTCAGACAGCAAAACGGCTATCTGAAAACCAGCCTTCATCCCCCGGGAAGCCTTACGTTCTCTGTGTTTTTGAGAAATGAACCGGTGACGGACAGGACAGGAGGAGCGAAAGATGACACGTATTTTACTCATTGAAGATGATGTGATGCTGAATCAGGGGATTGCCTATGCCCTGAAAAAAGAAGGATACCTGGTATATGAAGCCTACTCCCTGGAACAGGCCTGGATGGGTGTGAACGAGGTTCCCTCCCTGATTCTTCTGGATATCAATCTGCCGGACGGAGACGGGCGGAAATTCTTAAGAGAGCTGCGGGCGAAGAATCCGGTTCCGGTGATTTTTCTCACAGCCCGGGACAGTGAGAAGGATATGCTCGCCGGATATGACGCCGGATGCGACGATTACATCACCAAGCCTTTCTCCATTCCTGTGCTGTTGCGTAAGATTCAGAGTCTTCTGAGGCGGACGCACAGCCAGAACAGCGAATTGTATTACCAGGGAGATCTGGTCTATGATTTTGGAGGGAAAGTTCTGACAATCTCAGGAGAGCCGGTGAAGCTCACAGCCACAGAGACCAGGCTTTTGGAGTATTTTCTGCGGAACCGGGGACAGGTTCTGACCCGGGAGCAGATTCTGGAGAAAGTGTGGGATCATTATGAAAATTTTGTGGATGAGAAGACTTTGAATGTCAATGTGCGAAGACTCAGAGAGAAGATTGAGAAAGATCCCAGAAACCCTATGTATATCGGAACGGTGTTCGGGTTCGGATACAAGTGGAAGGAAGGGTGACAAGGGTTCGAATAGATGTTTGCATTTTCAGACGGTGTATGCTATGATAATTCCAATTACGGGCCAAGGAGCTAAGAATGAAGAAGAGAGATTTTTTGCTGATCGCCGGAATCCTGGTGATTGCCTGTGCGGCATTTTTGCTGCGGGGCGTCTTTTCCGGGGAGCACCATCAAATCCGTATTACTGTGGACGGAGAGATTTATGGAACTTACTCTCTGGATGAGGATCAGACGATCAGAATCAACGATACCAATACATGCAGAATTGAGAATGGAACTGCCCGGATGATTCAGGCAGACTGTCCGGATCATCTCTGTATGAAGCAGAATCCCGTGGATAAAAACGGAGGGACCATTACCTGTCTTCCCAATCGAGTGGTCATTGAAGCCGTGGGAGGAAAGGATGATGTGGATATTATGGTGAGTGCGATATGGTGAGAAAGTCGGCGTTTATGGGTTTATTCGCGGCGCTTGCGATTATACTGGGCTATGTGGAGACTTTTTTCCCCCTCTTTGTGGGAGTACCTGGCGTGAAGCTGGGACTGGCGAACCTGGCGGTGGTCTTTGTTCTGGAGATCTACAGCTGGAAAGAGGCAGCAGCCATATCCGTGGTGCGTATTTTTGTGATTGGATTTTTGTTCGGCAATCTTTTTGGGATTGCCTACAGTCTGGCCGGAGCTGCCCTCAGCATGCTGGTGATGGTGCTCTGCCGCCGGGTGGACGGATTCAGTGTGGTGGGTGTCAGTATCGCAGGAGGTGTCAGCCACAACATCGGTCAGCTTTTGGTCGCCATGGCAATTGTAGAGAATTTAAGCCTGATGTACTATCTGCCGGTGCTCCTGGTATCGGGTGTGGTGACGGGCTTTCTGATCGGGATTGTCTGTCGGCAAGTATTACATAGAATAGGAATGGTGTTTCGTCAATGATAGCGTTTATCAAGGGAATTTTGGCAGATATGGATGAGTCCGGAGTTGTTCTGGAGAGAGACGGAATCGGATATGAGATTTTCACTCCGATGAACGAACGGATGGAGAGCCTCTGTGAAGGACAGGAATTGAAGCTGTATACCTATCTCCATGTGCGGGAGGATCTTCTTCAGCTCTATGGATTTCTGGAAAAGGATGATCTGGAAATGTTCCGGCTGCTTCTCGGAGTGAATGGCGTAGGGCCGAAGGTTGCCCTGGGAATTCTGACGGCGGTCACGGCAGATGAACTGAGATTTGCTGTTCTGTCTGAGGATGTGAAGACCATCGCGAAGGCTCCGGGGATCGGCAGAAAGACAGCGCAGAAGATGATTTTGGAACTTCGGGATAAGGTGAGCCTTTCAGATGCCTTTGAGAAGAAACTGGAGCGGGGAGCGAAGACCGAAGAGGCAGCTTGCGCCGATGCACGCAAGGAGGCGGCGGAGGCGCTGACTGCTCTCGGATACGGAAGCACGGAGGCACTGAGAGCTGTCCGCAAAGTGGATGGCTGGGAGAATATGGATGTGGAGACTCTGCTGAAAGCAGCGTTGAAGAATAT
Source organism: Candidatus Blautia intestinigallinarum (assembly GCA_019112635.1). Lineage (GTDB taxonomy): Bacteria > Bacillota > Clostridia > Lachnospirales > Lachnospiraceae > Blautia_A > Blautia_A intestinigallinarum. Next base: position 98,213 of record DXIX01000023.1, read on the forward strand.
GTGATGGGATGACAGATGGAAAAGAGAATCATAACAACAGATGTGATTGAGGAGGACCTCCGGCTGGAGGGAAGCTTAAGACCTCAGTCCCTGGATGAATATGTGGGACAGGAGAAGATTAAGAAGACGTTGAAAATTTATATACAGGCAGCCCGCCAGAGAGGAGATGTGCTGGATCACGTTCTTTTTTACGGACCGCCCGGACTGGGAAAGACAACCCTTGCCGGGATTATCGCCAATGAGATGGGTGTGAACCTGAAGGTGACATCCGGGCCTGCCATTGAGCGTCCCGGGGAGATGGCAGCCATTTTGAACAATCTCCAGGAGGGGGATGTTCTGTTTGTGGATGAGATTCACCGCCTGAACAGGCAGGTGGAGGAAGTACTCTACCCGGCCATGGAAGATTATGCGATTGATATCATGATTGGAAAAGGCGCGTCCGCCAGATCGATCCGTCTGGATCTGCCTAAGTTCACCTTAGTGGGCGCCACGACAAGGGCAGGACTTCTGACGGCTCCCCTGCGTGACCGTTTCGGAGTGATGCATCATCTGGAATTCTACACGGTGCCGGAGCTGACAACGATTATTTTAAGATCAGCACAGGTGCTGGATGTGGAGATTGATGCCAAGGGCGCCAAGGAGATCGCGCGGCGTTCAAGGGGTACCCCCCGTCTGGCCAACCGGCTTCTGAAGAGGGTGAGAGATTTCGCCCAGGTGAAATATGACGGCAAGATCACACCGAAGGTGGCTGGATTTGCCCTGGATCTTCTGGAGGTGGATCAGTACGGGCTTGACCAGGTGGACCGGAGAATTTTGAGAACCTTGATTGTCAATTTCAATGGCGGCCCGGTGGGAATTGAGAGTCTGGCGGCGTCAGTGGGAGAAGATGCTGGGACTGTGGAGGATGTCTACGAGCCTTATCTTCTGCAAAATGGATTTCTCAGCCGGACACCGAGGGGAAGAATGGCCACGGAACTGGCGTACAAACATCTGGGGCTGGAGAAATAACTGTTGTTTTTTGACAAATTTCGATTATAATAAAGAAGAAGGCCTGGCAATGGAGGGATGCTTCCTTGTCAAAAGAAGAAAGAACCACAGGAGGCTTGTACTATGGCAACAAAAAATACGGCGCAAGTGCTGATCGGCGGTAAAATTATCACATTGAGCGGTTACGAGACAGAGGAGTATCTGCAGAAAGTGGCTACTTATATGAATAATAAGCTGGCAGAGCTGAGTGAGATTCCAGGATATTCTCATCAGCCGATGGAGACAAAACACACTCTGCTCTCTTTGAACATTGCCGATGACTACTTCAAGGCAAAGAAACAGGCGGAGATCTATGAACAGGATCTTCAGCAGAAAGATAAGGAAATGTATGATCTGAAACATGAATTGATTTCCCTTCAGGTTCAGATTGAAAACAGTAAAAAAGAAGAGGGAAATATGGATGAGGAGAAAGCCCGGCTGGAGGGAAAGATTGCCGAGCTTGAGAAAGAATTGAACGAGTTGTTAAATGAATAATTGAAGGGGGGATTGCTTCGGTAATCCTTTTTTCATTCATTAGAATTTTACGGACGGGAGATACTATGATCGAATTATTGGCACCTGCCGGTTCCCTGGAGAGCTTTTATGCGGCTCTGGACGCCGGCGCGGACGCAGTCTATGCCGGAGGGAGCCGTTTCGGGGCGAGGGCATATGCACAGAATTTTACTCAGGAAGAATTGATCCAGGCAATCCGCCATGCCCACAGCCGTGGGAAGAAGCTGTACCTGACAGTGAATACACTCATGAAGAACCGGGAGATGGAGCGGGATTTTTTTGATTATCTGTCGCCTTACTATGAGGCAGGGCTGGACGCGGTGATTGTCCAGGATTTCGGTGTGCTTCGATTTATTCAGAATTATTTTCCAGGGCTTCCGATTCACATCAGCACACAGATGACGGTGACGGGGCCGGCCTGCATGCGCTTTTTTGAGAAGCTCGGGCCGGTGGACCGGATTGTGCCTGCCAGGGAGCTGTCTCTGGAAGAGCTGCGGGCCATGAGGGAGGCGGGAAGCCTTGATATTGAGACTTTTATCCATGGGGCTTTGTGTTACAGTTATTCCGGACAGTGTCTGTTCAGCAGCATACTGGGAGGAAGGAGCGGAAATCGGGGCAGATGCGCCCAGCCCTGCCGCCTTCCCTACCAGGTGTCCGATGAAAGGCAGAAGCTTCGAGGATCCAGGAAGGATCTGTGCCCGCTCAGCCTGAAGGATATCTGTACACTGGATATTCTTCTGCAGATTCTTGAGGCGGGGGTGACTTCCCTGAAAATCGAAGGGCGCATGAAGAAGAAAGAATATACCCAAGGGGTGGTGTCCATCTACCGGAAATATCTGGATCAGTATCTGGAGAATCCGTCTGGATACCAGGTGGATCCCAAGGACAGGGAAACCTTGCTGGCGGTGTTCAACCGGGGCGGGTCCTGCGACGGATATTACCGCAGTCATAACGGACGGCATATGATGGCTTTTTCCAATGAGAAGAAGATTCAGGACACCAGGATTCAGATTATAAAAAATAAAGAAAAAGTTAAGGGCAATTTAATACTCTTTCCAGGGGATCCTGCTATACTGGAACTGGAATATCAAGGATGCAGGATTCAGGTCCGTCACGGCTGTGTGCAGAAGGCGATCAGCCAGCCGGTGACCAGAGAGAGGATTCTCACACAGATGAGAAAGAGCGGGAACACCCCTTATGAGCTGGATCCTCTCCAGCTTGCCATGGGCGGAGAGATTTTTGTTCCGATGAGTGCCTTAAATGAGCTTCGCCGGGAAGGTCTTGCGAGGCTGGAAGAGAAGCTGGCGGATCAATACCGAAGAAGGCCGGCGGTGAAACCGGAGTTTTCCCGCCAAGGACCGAAGAAAAGAGAAAAGCTTCATGGGGCGGATGTGAAGTCTTCCCTTGCCTTTTATGCTTCCTGCGAGACGAAGGAGCAGTTTGCGGCCTGTGAGAAGAATCCCTTGATCAAAGGTATTTACGGTCCGTATCGGGAAGTCGCCGATTGTCTGAAGAGGGGAAATCCCCGGAAAAAAGAGTTGTATCTGATGTTTCCCCATGTGGAACGGATGGCGGACCGGGAGTTTTATACACGGCAGTTGTGCGAGAGCCTGGTTCAGGAGGGCCTCGCCGGATTTCTGGTGCGCAGCCTGGAGAGTTTTTGCAGGCTGGAGGAGATGGGATTTGCGTCCCGGTGTGTGCTGGACAGCTCTATTTACACCTGGAATCGTTTTTCCCAGGAATTCTGGAGGGAGAGGAAGATCCTGCGGGACACCGTTCCTTTGGAGCTGAACGAAGGCGAGATCGCCCACCGCAGCAACGAGGAGAGCGAACTGCTGATCTACGGATACCTGCCTTTGATGGTGTCGGCCCAGTGTGTCCGCAAGAATCTTGATAGATGCCGAAAAGACAATGGGCGGCTGTATCTGAAAGACCGTTACGGAAAGGTATTTCCAGTGCAGTGCTACTGCGGCAGCTGTTATAATGTGATTTATAACAGTCTTCCTTACGGTCTGACAGAGGGGGCTGCTCAGGTGGAGAAGCTGGGTGTATCTGCTGTCCGCCTGTCTTTCACTGTGGAGGACGGAGCTCAGACGGAGGAGGTTCTGAGAAAATTTACAGGACTGTACCGGGACGGCAAAAAGATGTCCGCGGGTAAACTGACCAAAGGACATTTGAAAAGAGGAGTAGAGTAGGTGACATCGTGATTAACGTAATTGTAGAGTTATCAAAATATTTAATACTGATTTTAATGATTTTGTACACACTGCAGTGTTTTAACATGTTCCGGATCAAAGACGGAGACAAACGCCGGCACCTGCTGGCAAAGCAGGTGATGCTGCTTTTTTTCCTGGATCTGGTGGCTTTTACAGTCATTTATCTTAACACGATGAATTTCCGGGTGGTCGAATATTATCTGGCCATCACGGTATACATCGCCACGCTGCAGATTCTGTACCGGCTGATCTATAAGACAGCGTCTCTTCTTCTGGTCAACAATATGTGTATGCTTCTGAGTGTTGGCTTTATTATTCTGTGCAGGCTGGATATGGAGAAGGCGGTCAGACAGTTCGTCATTGTGGCTGCCGGATCCGTCATCGGACTGATTCTTCCGGTTTTGATCCGGAAGATGAAATTCCTGCGGAAGCTTACCTGGTTTTATGCAGGAATCGGAATCTGTCTGCTGGCAGTGGTATTGGTTTTGGGTGTGACCACTTATGGCGCACGGCTGTCGATTTTCGGAGTTCAGCCCTCTGAGATTGTGAAGATTACTTTCGTCTTTTTCATGGCGGCGTTTTTTCAGAGGGGAACCTCTTTCAGAGACGTGGTCATCGCCACAGTGGTGGCAGGGGCGCATGTATTGATTCTGGTTCTGTCCCGGGACCTGGGAAGCGCGCTGGTCTTTTTCGTCGCTTATCTGGTGATGGTGTATGTGGCGACGAGGAATCCAGGGTATCTGGCTCTTGGACTGGCCGGAGGCAGCCTGGCTTCTGTGGCGGCTTACTTTCTGTTTGGACATGTACGCCAGAGAGTGGTGGCCTGGAGAGATCCCATGTCTGTCTATGACCAGGAAGGATACCAGATTGTTCAGTCTTTGTTTGCCATCGGAACCGGAGGCTGGTTCGGCATGGGACTGTGCCAGGGAGCATCCAAAGGAGTTCTGCCGGTGGTGGAGGAAGACTTTGTGTTCGCGGCCATCTGTGAGGAGTTGGGAATTTTATTTGCCATCTGCCTGATACTGGTCTGTATGAGCTTTTTTCTGATGGTGGTAAATATATCTCTTCAGATCAAGAATAATTTTTATAAATTGATTGCCCTGGGGCTGGGAACAGAATATGCCTTCCAGGTATTTCTGACCATCGGCGGCGCCACGAAGTTTATTCCTATGACGGGAATTACGCTTCCTCTGGTCAGCTACGGAGGCAGTTCCGCAATGAGCACGATTATCATGCTGGCAATTATCCAGGGACTTTATATATTGAGGGAAGATGAAGATGAGGAAATTGAGGAAAGAAGACAAAAACGACAAGCGCAGGCAGAGAGATTTCCAGGCGGGAGAGACGCACGCGTTCCGCGAAACCCAAGATATCCAGGGTAAGCAAAAGAGAAGGCACTCCAAGAACCGGGAATTTACAATTATCTCCTATTTCTTTGTGGCGATTTTCGTATCCCTGATCGGGTATCTGGTCTATTTCACGGCATTTCGAAGTGAAGATTTTATCAACAGTCCTTACAACACGCGTCAGGACAGTTTCGCAGATCAGGTAATCCGGGGACAGATTCTGTCTGCGGACGGACAGGTGCTGGCGAGAACCGATGTGGACGCAGAGGGGAATGAGACCCGCGTGTACCCTTATGGCAATGTCTTCTCCCATGTGGTGGGATATGCCACTCAGGGAAAAAGCGGTCTGGAGACCGAGGCGAACTTTGAGCTTCTGACTTCCCATGCGTTTTTTCTGGAACAACTGCGCAATCAGTTCCAGGGGCAGAAGAACCAGGGGGACAATGTGATTACCACGCTCAATGCCACACTGCAGCAGACAGCTTATGATGCTCTGGGAGACCGCCGAGGAGCGGTTGTGGTGATGGAGCCGGACACAGGAAAGATTCTGGCCATGGTCTCAAAGCCGGACTTTGACCCCAACACCATTGATGCGGACTGGGATTATCTGGTGAATGATTCCAGTGACAGCCAGCTTTTGAACCGGGCCACTTCGGGACAGTATCCGCCGGGATCTGTATTCAAGATCGTGGACGCCCTGGCTTATTACCGAAAGAACGGTACCCTTCAGAATTTCAGTTACCTCTGCCAGGGAAGCATCACCGTGGACGGACACACCATTCCCTGCTACGGAGGAGCAGTGCACGGGCAGGAGGATCTGTACTCAGCTTTCGCAAATTCCTGTAACTGTGCTTTCGCCCAGATCGGCCTGGATCTGGGAGGGGATCTGCTGGAGGAGACCAGTGAAGATCTCCTGTTCAACCGTTCCCTTCCTCTGAGTATGTCTTACCGGAAGAGCTCGTTCTCACTGAATGATCAGTCAGGTTCTCCTCTGACTATGCAGACATCCATCGGACAGGGAAACACACTGGTATCCCCTATGCATATGGCGCTGATTACTTCAGCCATAGCCAATCAGGGCGTGTTGATGCAGCCGTACCTGATTGACCGTGTGGAGAATTATGCCGGCGAGGAAGTGGATACCACTGAGCCGGAGGCTTACCGGACTCTGATGAGCAATACAGAGGCCAACCTGCTCTCTGATCTCATGGCAGGTGTGGTGACTTCCGGAACCGCGCAGGCGCTGAACGGAAGAGGATACACCGTGGCTGGAAAGACAGGTTCCGCAGAGTACAATGAGGCGGGTGACAGCCATTCCTGGTTCGTGGGTTACAGCAATGTGGCAGATCCGGATATCGTGGTCAGTGTGATTGTGGAAGGCGGAGGCACCGGAAGTGAAGCGGCGGTACCCATCGCAGGACAGATTTTTGACGCCTACTATTATTGAGTTGCCAGAGACTTTGAAAAGAGTTATACTAATAGCAGTATCAAAAACACACGCAGGAGGAACTGCCTAATGATTGAAGCGACGAGCTGCGGCGGTGTGGTGATTTATCGTGGAAAGATCCTGGCGCTGTATAAATCCTATAAGAACCGTTACGAGGGATGGGTGCTTCCCAAGGGCACGGTGGAGGCCGGGGAAGACTATGAACAGACGGCTTTGCGGGAAGTGAAGGAAGAAGCCGGGGTAAGGGCATCGATCGTAAAATATATTGGAAGCAGCCAGTATAATTTTACCGTCCCCGAGGACATGGTGAGTAAGGAAGTCCACTGGTATCTGATGTCTGCGGAGAATTATCACAGCAGGCCGCAGAAGGAAGAATATTTTGTGGATTCCGGTTACTATAAATTCCATGAAGTCTATCATCTGCTGCGTTTTGCAAATGAGAAGCAGATTGTGGAGAAGGCTTATCATGAGTATCTGGAACTGAAAAAGGCAAATTTGTGGGCGAGAAGGAAATACTACTGAGTCAGGAAAGCAGCTTCTTCTTCGCAGGCTGCAGGTGACATGCAGAGGGATGTGCCGCAGGTGCGTTTCTCTGCATCTTTTGTTTAGAATTCTGCCAGAAGGGCAAGATTTATCAGAGAGGGAAGAATTTGAACTGGTATCCGAAATTATATTTGAGTGAATCTGCAAAAAAAAATGTGCGCCGTACGATTTACAGACTGAATCACGGGAAGTTCATCCCGGGGTACTATCTGATTACTCTGTCCAATCATCCGGAACATCTTCTGGAGATTATCGGCAGCGGCTATCTGGTGCAGAAATCGCTGCGGGCGATCTGTCCTCTCGTGGTGGGAATGACCCGGGAGAAGCAGGAAGCCCTGGAGCTGACGCAGCAGATTCTGATGGAAACGTATGAGCACAGAGGCGATTTTCAGGTAAAAGAATATCTACAGGACAGGTGAAGGAATGCTACATATTCTTTGGTTGATCATAAAACTGATATTGATTTTGTTGGGGATTGTGCTGGCATTTCTACTGCTGGCGGTGTTTAGCCTGCTTTTTTGTCCCCTTTGTTATCAGGGACGGGGTAAAAAAGAGGAGAATCTTCTGTGGGGACAGGGACGGATTTCCTGGCTGCTGGGTGCTGTGGCTGTTCAGGCGGAATATGACAATAAGGCGAAAGTCAGTTATTCTGTGAGAATACTGGGCGTGAAGGCCTCTGCATACCGTAAGTTTCTGAACAAACTGCGGCGGAAGAAGAAAAAACAGACCGTCCCGGAAGTGAAAATTGCGGAAAAGAAAATTCCAGCCCCGCAGGCAGGGATAGAATCGGTGAAAGATACACAGACTATATCCAAAGAGAAACGTCCCAGGGTCAAAGAGGAGAGAAAAGAACAGAGAGATAGGCGATCCCGGCTGGCAGACAAGATTCAGAAATTTTCGGGGATTCCCGGAAGGATCTGGCAGAGGCTGGGGAATTTGCGTTGTACATTTAAAAAATTCTGTGATAAAATAAGGCAGACAAAGGATTTCTTTCAAGATGAACGGATTAAGGCAGTCATACGGCTGGTTCTCTGTCAGACAAAGCGGCTGTTTGGACATATCCGTCCAAGGAAAATAGAGGGAAGAATCTGCTTCGGCACGGGAGATCCCGCGTGGACCGGACAGATTCTGGGAGTTCTGGGCGTTGCCTACCCTTTGTACAGAGATTCAGTGGCAATCATTCCAGATTTTGAGAACAGTATATTGGAAGGATATCTTTTTATAAAAGGAAGGATTTACGGCTGGTTCCTGCTTCGCATCGGACTGGAGCTGTACCGGAATCCGGATTTGAAGGCAATGATTCAGAAAAAGCGGAAGGCGAAATAGGAGGGCTTTGTATGGCTACGGATAACAATTTCAAAGAAACTATGCAGTCTCTGTTCAAAGGTATGGACAGTTTTGTGTCAGCCAAGACGGTGGTGGGAGATGCGATTCACATTGGAGATACGATCATTCTTCCGCTGGTGGATGTCTCTTTCGGTGTGGGAGCCGGGGCATTCTCTCAGGAGAAGAAGGACAACGGCTGCGGCGGTCTGGGAGGGAAGATGACTCCCTGTGCGGTTCTGGTGATCCAGAACGGAACGACCAAGCTGGTCAACATCAAACACCAGGACGGACTGACCAAGATTCTGGATATGGTTCCGGATTTTGTGAACAAATTTACTTCCGGGGATTCATCCACAGCTGCGGACACCGATGAAGTGGTGGAGAAGATTGTGACGGAGACAAAAGTTAAGACAGAAAAAAAAGCGGATTCAAAAAAAGATGAGTATTCAACAGAAGCGTGATGACATATACTAGAGTGAGGAGAGGAAGAAGGAAGTGGGCGGCCATATGAATCGGGTGGCTGGTCTGGCATTGTTTTTCACCGGAGTCGGAATCGTCATCGGGCTGATCGCCCCTGACTGCCTGGTCCTGGCTCTGGTCGCGGCCTGCTGTCTGCTGGCCGGTTATCATTTATTCTGCTGCTGAAGGGTGTCTCCCAATATGTTTGGGATTCACCCTTTTTGTTTCATAAACACAAAAAAAGAAGCCATTGCCTGTAAATGAAACCTTTCATTTATCATGCAACAGCCTCTTGACATCGACTAGGCTCTCTCAACTTTTCCGGATCTCAGACAGGAAGTACAAACGTACATCTTCTTAGAAGCTCCGTTCGCTGTCTTAACTTTTACAGATTTAACATTGGATTTCCACATCTTATTTGATCTTCTATGTGAATGACTCACGTTGTTTCCGAAATGAGCAGCTTTTTCACAAATTGCGCACTTAGCCATGATAGCACCTCCTTGACGCTTTTTTCAACAAGAAACATTTTAACAGAATGAATGGGCTTTTGCAAGTAAAATTAGAAAAAAATTCACATTAATATTTCATTTTTTAGGAAAAGAGGTTATAATACAAGCATGACGAAAGAGCAGAAATCGAGTAGAATATGATAGACATGGAGGTATGAGTTATGAATGGACGTATTGATTCCGGTTTGGGATCCATCGTAATTGATACAGATGTGATCGCCACGTACGCGGGAAGCGTAGCCGTAGAATGCTTCGGGATCGTGGGGATGGCAGCCATCAGCATGAAGGATGGCCTGGTAAAGCTGCTCCGCAGAGACAGTTTAAAACATGGAATTAATGTAAAAATAGAGGATGACAACCAGATTTGCCTGGATTTCCACGTGATTGTGGCCTATGGCGTTAATATCAGCACCATCGCGGAGAATCTGCAGAGCAATGTGAAATACAAAGTAGAGGCGTTCACCGGAATGAAGATCAAGCAGATCAATGTTCTGGTGGAGGGCGTTCGCGCGATAGATTAATCGAAGGAGGATACTTGTGGTGAATAAGAATACCATAGATGCCAGCATGTTAGCGAAAATGTTTCTGGCAGGAGCAAAAAATCTGGAGGCGAAGAAGGAATGGATCAATGAGCTGAACGTCTTTCCAGTTCCCGACGGCGACACAGGGACGAATATGACTTTGACTATAATGGCGGCAGCAGCGGAGGTTCATCAGATACAGGATATCAATATGGAAAAACTGGCGAAGGCCATCTCCTCCGGTTCTCTGCGCGGAGCGCGGGGTAACTCCGGTGTAATTCTCTCTCAGCTTCTGAGAGGATTTACCAGAAGTGTGGCCAAGCACGAGACGCTGGATTCCATTGCCCTGGCAGCTGCCATGGAGAAGGCGGTGGAGACCGCGTACAAGGCTGTCATGAAGCCGAAGGAGGGAACGATTCTCACTGTCGCGAGAGAAGCGGCGGAAAAGGCGATGGAGATCGCTGACGAGACCGAGGACCTTCAGAACTTTTTTGAAGATATTTTTACTCATGCTCAGAATACTCTGGAGAAGACCCCGGAGATGCTCCCCGTGTTAAAAGAGGCGGGCGTGGTGGATTCCGGCGGCCAGGGACTGATCGAAGTGCTCAGAGGAGCCATAGACGCATACCTGGGCAAGGAGATTGACTACTCCTTTGAGGTGGAGGCTCCGGCTGCGAAAGTGACCAGGATTACTCCGGAGGCGGAGGCAGACATCAAATTCGGATACTGTACCGAGTTCATTATCCTGCTCAACGAGCCGATGCCAGAGGAGGAAGAACATCGTTTCAAGGAATTCCTCATGTCCATCGGAGATTCTATTGTGCTGGTGGCCGACGATGATCTGGTGAAGGTGCATGTGCACACCAATCATCCCGGACAGGCGATTGAGAAGGCGCTCACCTATGGAGCTCTCTCCCGGATGAAGATCGACAATATGAGAGAGGAACACCAGGAGAAGATTATCAAAGATTCCCAGAAGCTGGCACAGATCCAGGCGGAAGAAGAGAAAAAACAGATGCCCCGCAAAGAGGTGGGCTTTATCAGTGTCTCAGCCGGAGAGGGCATAAAAGACATTTTCCGGGAATTGGGCGTGGACTATCTGATCGAGGGAGGTCAGACCATGAATCCAAGCACGGAGGACATGCTCAAGGCAATCGAGCAGGTGAATGCGGATACCATCTATATCTTCCCGAACAATAAGAACATTATCCTGGCGGCAAATCAGGCGAGAGATCTGACAGAAGACAAAAAGATTGTGGTGATTCCCACCAAGACCATTCCCCAGGGAATCTCTGCGATGATCAGCTATGTGCCTGAGAAGTCCACGGAAGAGAACACAGAGGCAATGAATGAGACTATCTCCTATGTGAAGACCGGACAGATCACTTATGCAGTGCGTGATACACGCCTGGATGAGAAGGATATTCATCAGGGCGATCTGATGGGAATCGGAGATGGCGGCATTCTTGCGGTGGGTAAGGATGCGCAGGAAGTGGCAGTGGAGACTGTCAGACAGATGGCAGATGAGGAATCGGAAGTCATCAGCATCTATTACGGCAAGGATATGACACAGGATCAGGCCGAAGCCCTGGCAGAAAAGCTGGAGGAAGAGTATCCGGACTGTGATGTGGAAGTCAATTATGGAGGCCAGCCTATTTATTATTACGTGATTTCGGTGGAATAATGGAGAAAAAATTACTCAGAGATTTAAAAGGTGTGGGAGAGAAGACAGAGAAGCTGTTTTTGAAGCTGAACTTGCGTACCACGGAAGATCTGCTGACATATTACCCGCACCGGTATGATACCTACGAGCCCGCAGTATCCGTGAGAGAACTTACGCAGGACAAGGTACAGGCGGTGGCCGGAGTGCTCAGCCAGGGCGTGGTCCAAACCAGGGTTCGTAATCTGACAATTTTGACGGCTGTTGTGGTGAGCGAGGGTGAGAAACTCTCGCTCACATGGTTTAACGCGCCTTATCTTCGGAACACTCTGAAGAAGGGAAATTCCTATGTTTTCCGGGGGAAAGTGATTCGAAAAAACGGGCGTTTGTGTATGGAACATCCGGAGATTTTCACACCTGCCGGATACGAAGAGGTCCTTCACAGGATGCAGCCGGTGTATGGGCTGACTTTCGGACTGACGAACAAGACCATCACAAAATATGTGAAGCAGCTTCTGGAGGAGATGCCCCTGGAAGGGGAGTATCTTCCGGAAGACATCCGGGAAAATTATCAGCTGGCGGATTATAATTTCGCAGTTCAGAATATTCATTTTCCCAAGAATCAGGCTGCCTTTTTCCAGGCTAGAAACCGTCTGGTTTTCGATGAATTCCTATTCTTCATTCTGGCGGTCCAGCGGCTGAAGGAAAAAGTGCAGGCGGTACAAAATGAGTTCCCTATGAAGCCTGTATGGGAGACGGAACAGGTTGTGGAGAATCTTCCCTACCATCTGACCCATGCCCAGGAAAATGTATGGCATGAGGTAGAGAGGGATCTGTGCTCACATCGGCTGATGTCCCGGCTGGTGCAGGGAGATGTGGGAAGCGGAAAGACAATTCTTGCCTTCCTGGCCATGATTCTCGCGGCCCAGAATGGGTACCAGGCAGCATTGATGGCGCCCACGGAAGTGCTGGCGGTTCAGCACTATCAGGCTCTGGGGCAGCTTTTGGAAGAGAACCATCTGGAACATTGCAGGGCAGTGCTGCTGACCGGTTCCACTACGGCCAAAGAGAGACGGGAAATCTACCGGCAGATGGCCCAGGGAGAGGCGAATCTGATCGTGGGAACCCACGCATTGATCCAGGAAAAGGCACAATACCAAAATCTTGCCCTGGTCATCACCGATGAGCAGCACCGCTTCGGCGTCCGCCAAAGGGATGCCCTGCTGGAGAGAGGACCGATTCCCCATGTCCTTGTCATGAGTGCCACGCCGATTCCCAGGACTCTGGCCATCATTTTATATGGAGATCTGGACATCTCCGTGATCGATGAACTTCCCGCACAACGTCTTCCCATCAAGAACTGTGTGGTGAATACCTCTTACCGGCCAAAAGCTTACCAGTTTATTGAACAGCAGGTGCGCCAGGGAAGACAGGCTTATATCATCTGCCCCATGGTGGAAGAAAGCGAGAACCTGGAAGCGGAGAACGTATTGGAATATACGCAGAGGCTGGAGGAGATTTTTCCGCCGGATATCCGGATTGCGTCCCTTCACGGCAGGATGAAGCCCAAGGAAAAGAATCAGATTATGGAGACATTTTCCAGAGGTGAGATCCAGATCCTGGTGTCCACCACGGTGGTGGAAGTGGGAGTCAATGTGCCCAACGCCACAGTGATGATGGTGGAGAACGCAGAACGGTTTGGCCTGGCACAGCTGCACCAGCTGCGCGGACGGGTCGGACGGGGATCGCATCAGTCCTATTGCATTTTCATGCAGGGGAACCAGGAGGAAGTATCCAAGCGGCTGAAAATTTTAAGCCAGTCAAACGATGGATTCTACATTGCCGCGGAGGATCTGAAGCTTCGGGGACCGGGAGATCTGTTCGGTATCCGTCAGAGCGGCCAGATGGAATTCCGCCTTGCGGATATCTACCAGGACGCTTCGATTTTGAAAAAAGCCAGCGAGGCGGCGGCCGAAATTCTTGCTCTGGATCCCGATCTTGAGTTGCCGCAATATGGTAAATTGAAGGAAAAACTAGCAAAATACATGAAATATCAGCTGGAAAGTTTGGGACTTTAGTGAATCAGCCCATTGAAAAAACAGGGGAATCGTAGTATCCTAGGGAAGAAAGTATCAAGTAATTTTTTCCTTGTAAGGAGGCAATTTTATGGCAACAAAGACAATGAGAAAAACGGATAGCAAAGCAGTTACCGCTTCTGCTTCTACGGTTCAGACAAAGGCAGAGCAGCCTAAGACAACTGCGAAAGCTGCCGCAGCTCCCAAGAAGACGACGACTCGAAAAGCAACCGCGAAAAAAGCGGAACCGAAGCTGAACACAGAAGTATATATCCAGTTCTGGGGTAAAGAAGTTTACGCAAAAGATGTAGTGACTCGGATTAAAGAAGTTTGGACAAAAGAGATGGGCAAGAAGGAATCTGAGCTTGTAGATTTGAAAGTCTATATTAAACCAGAAGAAAATGCGGCTCATTATGTAATTAACGGTGATACTTTCGGCTGCATTAATTTATAATTCTTTTATTGCGTTAGAAGAAAGGATCTGCTGCCAAATTTCATTTCAAAAATTTGACAGCAGATCCTTTTTCAAATGTTTGTACTAAAAATGATGATTAGTACTGACCGCCAGTCATCTGTCTTTCCTGTGCTTCGATCATCTTTTTGACCATATACCCGCCGACACTTCCGTTCTGTTTGGAAGTCAGGTTGCCGTTGTATCCGTCAGACAGTGGCACACCGAGTTCATTTGCCACCTCAAATTTAAAACGGTCTAATGCACTTTTTGCTTCCGGCACTGCTGCGGTATTAGAAGATTTTTTAGACATTGTTTTTTCCTCCTTTGTTATTTGTTGTTTGTTACAATGCTAGTATGTGAAGCTGAGAGAAAAATACACTAGAAAATCTTTCATATCTTAGAGAAATTTGACAAGATTTACAAGGTTCTTGAAAACACTTATTAATATTGTATAAATTTCAAAAAATAATTGCACTTTATTTAGCTATTTGTTATAATGAGCCTGGAATGAAAGAAAAGTGGGGTGAAGACAAAATGAATTTGGGTATCATTGCTCATAACAGCAAGAAGGTTTTAATCGAAGATTTCTGTATCGCTTATAAGAATATTCTCGCGAAACATGAAGTCTATGCCACAGGTACCACAGGAAGAAGAATTGAGGAAGTTACCGGTCTTCATGTACATAAATTTCTGTCAGGCAGTATTGGTGGAGATAAGCAGTTCATGGAGATGGTGGAGCGGGAAGATCTGGATATGGTAATACTGTTCTACAATCCGGCGATGATGGATGCCAAGGAACCAGATGTATTCTCCATCGCCCGGCGGTGCGACCAGTATAACATTCCGGTTGCCACGAACATAGCCACAGCGGAGCTGCTGATTCTCGGACTGGCGAGAGGCGATCTGGATTGGAGACTGAATTTGAAATGAGAGTGATAGCAGGGAAAGCCCGAAGGCTTCCATTAAAGACGGTCCCTGGCATGGACACCAGGCCAACGACCGACCGAATCAAAGAGACTTTGTTTAACATGTTACAGCCTGAGCTTTTGGACAGTCGTTTTTTAGATTTATTCAGCGGGAGCGGCGCAATCGGAATTGAGGCATTAAGCCGGGGCGCCGCTTTTGCCGTGTTTGTGGAGAAGAATCCAAAGGCGGTGGAATGTATCAAGGAGAATCTTCGTTTTACACATCTGCAGGAACAGGCGGAGGTGATAAGAGGAGAAGTTGACCAGTGTCTTCGGAAGCTGGAAGGAGAAGCTCCTTTTGATCTGATATTTATGGATCCGCCTTATGACAAAGGACTGGAGAGGGCGGCACTGGAGATTCTGAAGACTTCAACGCTGATGGATGAACACACCCTGGTGATTGTGGAGGCGTCCAAGGCGACCGATTTTTCCTACCTGGATGTGCTGTCCATGAAGCAGGTGAAAAGAAAAGAATACAAGACCAATGCACATATTTTTGTGCGTAGAAAGTGAGAGTGGATATGACAAGAGCAGTGTATCCGGGAAGTTTTGATCCGGTTACCCTGGGACATCTTGATGTTATTACAAGGGGAAGCCGATTTTTTGATGAAGTTATTGTCGGAGTTTTGCAGAATTCTGCAAAAAGTCCGTTGTTTTCTGTCGAAGAACGTGTTAATATACTTAAAGAGACCACGAAGGATCTTCCGAATGTGAAAGTGTGCGCATTTGATGGATTATCCGTGAACTTTGCCAGAGAGAATCAGGCAACTGTTATCCTGCGTGGTCTGCGCGCAGTGACAGATTTTGAATACGAGTTGCAGATGGCTCAGACGAATCATGTCGTGGCGCCGGATGTGGACACTGTATTTTTGACGACCCGCTTGGAGTACGCATATTTGAGTTCTACGATAGTGAAGGAAGTTGCTTTCTTCGGCGGTGATATTTCGAAATTTCTGCCGCCGCCGGCGTTAAAGGCGATTCAGTCAAAACTGCAGTCCAAACCAATGAAATAAGGAGTGTGTACGATGAGCAGCAGAATTGAACAAATTATCGAAGAAATCGAAGAGTATGTAGACAGTTGTAAATATCAGCCGTTGTCAACGACAAAGATTGTGGTAAATAAGGAAGAAATTGAGGAGTTGCTTCGTGAACTGCGTCTGAAGACACCGGATGAGATCAAACGGTATCAGAAGATTATCAGCAATAAAGACGCGATTCTGGAAGATGCCCAGACCAAAGCGGATGGTATCATCGCGGATGCCCAGGCAAAGGCGGAGGAGATGGTAAGCCAGCATGAGGTGATGCAGAGAGCTTACGCCCAGGCCAATGAGACAGTCAACGCGGCGAACAAACAGGCGCAGGAGATTCTCGACTCCGCGACCCAGGATGCCAACAGCATCCGCCTGAGCGCAATCACATATACAGATGATATGATGGCAAACATCGGCAATGTGCTTCAGAATACTCTGGACGATGCAGGTGCAAAATATAAAGTATTCCTTGATGCGCTTCAGAGCTGTCTGGATGTGGTGAATCAGAACCGTCAGGAACTGGCTCCGCAGACCGCGCAGGCTGCAGCGATGACCAACAGTCTGCACAGCGATGAGGAGGATGACGACACACTGTTAGACAACCTGGATGAGTGACAGATAGATCCAGGACAGGAGAAAAGCGAAAAGAGCGGCCAAAACCTTGCCGGCCAGGTAGGGGAGAATGGAAAGGCCGCTTTTGGCGAGCACTCCCTTTGACTGAAACAGTACACAGAATCCCCCGAATGCGGTGAAACTAACAAGAAGAGAGAATTTCCACGGAAAGCCAAGGGCAGATCGGGCAATTTGAAAGAGACCGGTGGATATTTCCAGCGTTCCCAGGAGCAGGTATTTTCCGCGGGGCATCCAGCACAGAAGCTGGCTGGCTGCTTTGGCGGCGATGGAGAAGAGCAGGATATATCCGCAGAGTTTGGTGATGGTTTCGAATCCGTTCATAATGGAGACATCAATCAGGGTACCCGTTGGGTATGAGGAGGATGTCTCTGTTTTTTTGTGCAGTTTTCCCTGTGGAAGTCCGATTCCATAGTAAATGCGAAAGCAGATACTGCTCAGGTAGCTGGACAGATAGAGGATGAAGAAGACAGGCAGCATTTGCCTCTCATCGCCGATGCACTCCAGTACCAGATAAGTACAGATGAACATGGGGCTTGCATTGCTGGTGAAGGTGAGCAGATACTTCCCCTCCTGTCTGGAAATCTGTCCCTGGAGAAGAAGGTCTCCGGTCAGCTTGGCACCCATGGGATAGCCGCACAGAGTTCCAAGGAGGAGAACATAAGCGCCGTAAGGCGTGAGTCCGAAGAGGGCGGACCAGATTTTTCGGAAGGGATTCAATATTTTTCCGACACAGTTGAAGCTGATCAGAAAATTGGAGAGGATCATAAAGGGGAGCAAAGAAGGAAGCAGTGTGCGAAACCACAAAAGCAGGCCTTCCCGCGCCGCTTCCAGGGTTATCTTTGGGAAGGAAAACATGAAGAAAAGTAAGAAAAAGACAATTGCGAGGATGGCTTTACGCTTCATGAGAACTCCCGGAACAGGTATCAATACTTTTTACAATATATGAAATTTTCTGGAATACATGCAGGAAAGAAGGAGGCAAAAAAAGATGGCAGTGTTAAGCGAATGCAGACCGGAAAGGGTCTTTTACTATTTTGAGCAAATTTGCCAGATTCCCCATGGATCTGGAAATACCAGGGAAATCAGCGATTATCTGGCAGCTTTTGCCAGAGAGCACGATCTGGACTATGTGCAGGACGAATGGAATAACATTGTGATTTACAAACCGGCTTTTCCAGGTTATGAACAGGCAGAGCCGGTGATTCTCCAGGGACATATGGATATGGTCTGTGAGAAAGCGCCCGGCGTGGAACATGATTTTGAGAGAGATCCCCTGGAACTGGAGGTGGACGGAAATTATGTCCGCGCGAAGGGAACCACCCTCGGCGGGGACGATGGCATCGCCGTGGCCTATGCCCTGGCGCTTTTGGAGGCCGGGGACATTCCCCATCCGGCTTTGGAGGTTCTGATTACTGTGGATGAAGAGATCGGTCTGCTGGGGGCGGATCATTTTGACGCATCCGTGTTAAGAGGCAGAAGGCTGATCAACCTGGACTCCGAGGAGGAAGGAATTCTCCTGACGGGATGTGCCGGAGGGATGAGTGCGGTCTGTACGATCCCTGTGAAATACCGCAATACATCAGGAAAGGTGTATGAAGTCCGTATCAGCGGTCTGTTGGGAGGCCACTCCGGGACAGAAATCGATAAGAACCGGGGAAATGCCCACCTGTTGCTGGGACGTCTGCTCTATGGACTGAAAAAAGAGATGCGGCTGGACATTGCCAGCCTTGAGGGAGGACAAAAAGACAATGTCATTCCCCGGGAGTGTGTCTGTGAACTGGTGATTCAGCCGGAAGACGAGGCGAAATTCCAGGAATTGCTGGGAAATCTGCAGGAAGATCTGCGCAAAGAGTATGCTGGGACAGATGAGGGGATCACAGTGTCCTGGAAGTTTCTGGAGGAAGCGTCAGAGGTGGGAGTCCTCCACCCGGTGAGCTGTGAGAAAGTGATTTTTTATCTGATGAATATTCCCAATGGCGTTCAGAAAATGAGCGGAAACATTCCGGGACTGGTGGAGACCTCCCTTAATCTGGGGATTTTGAGCCTGGAAGATGAGGTGCTCTACGCAGTGGCCAGCATCCGCAGCAGTGTGAACTCAGCCAAAAAAGCAGTGGCGGAGAAGGTGGAATATCTGACGGAATTCCTGGGAGGGGATTTCGAGCGGCAGGGAGAGTATCCGGCGTGGGAGTACCGGGAGAATTCTCCTTTGAGAGACCTGATGGCAGAGGCTTACCGGAAAGTATATGGAAAAGAACCGGTGATCCAGGCGATTCACGCAGGTTTGGAATGCGGCCTGTTTTACGAGAAAATACCAGAGCTGGACTGCATCTCCATGGGTCCGGATATTCTGGACATTCACACTCCGCAGGAGAGACTGGATATCGCGTCCACACAGCGGGTCTGGGAGTATCTGTTGAAAGTGTTGGCGTCACTGAGATAAATTTCTGTCATAAAACAGATTTTGCTGCATATAAATACTTTACATGACGAAAAAAATGATTTGCTGTATGCTCTTGCTTTTTCTTTTTCTGTATTCGTCCCAGGTACTGCTCGGTTGTCTGAGGGAGCGCAGTCAGGTGTCCGGACTGACCATGGACGCAAGTGGCAGTGAGGCATTCCGGCGTCAGCAGATGTCGGAGGTGTTGCTGGGACAATTCTGTGAAAGAAAGCCTTCTGTGGAAGAATTCCCCTCTCTTTTGGCTTCTACCATGGTAGAGGGGAATTTTTCTCCAGAGGCCATCTCGGATAAAAGAGTGCTGTATGAGAAGTACAAACCGGAGGAGTTCTCGGCCCTCACCCGCAGCTATGCCGCTGTCTGGCAGGATCTGAGAGATTTTCCCCTTCCCAAAGAGTCGGTCAGTTACACGGACACCTGGATGGCAAAGCGGGAATATGGAGGAGAACGCCGTCATGAAGGCTGCGACCTCTTCATCGAGGATGCCCGGCCAGGGGAATACCCGGTGTTCAGCATGACGGACGGGGTGGTGGAGAAGATCGGATGGCTGCCGCTGGGCGGGTACCGGCTGGGCATCCGCAGCCCCCACGGAGGATACTATTACTATGCACATCTGAGCTCCTACTGGAGAGACTATCAGCCAGGGGATGAAATTACAGCAGGAGATGCCATTGGATTTATGGGAAACAGTGGCTATGGGGAAGAGGGGACCGTGGGAAAATTCCCGGTCCATCTTCATCTTGGAATTTATATCCAGACAGCAGACCAGGAAGAAGTCAGCGTGAATCCTTACTGGATTTTACGTTTTACGGAGAAAACACGCAGAGGGGTGGACTTGTCTACCTCGATCTGTTATACTTGACTATGTATGGAATTTGTGAGGAGAGAGTCATATGGAAATACAGTTGTGGCGCCGTATTTTAAGTTCCTATGAACTGGCGGTTCAGGAATTGATCATAAAATTCGAGCATTTGATTGCGGAGTACCGGACCAACGATCAGTACTCCCCGATCGAGGAAGTGTCCGGACGTGTGAAGAGCATTTCCAGTATCCTGGAGAAAATACACCGGAAGAATATCCCCATGGAGAAGATGGAAGAGGAAGTGGAAGATATCGCAGGTGTGCGGATTATCTGCCAGTTCGAGGAGGATATTGCCGAGGTAGCCCGGATCATCGGGAATCGGAAGGACATGGAGATCAAAAGTGAGAAGAATTATCTCACGCATATGAAAGAGAGCGGGTACAGAAGCTACCATCTGATTGTCTACTATACCGTGGAGACTATCCATGGACCCAAGCGTCTGCAGGTGGAGATTCAAATCCGCACCCTCGCCATGAATTTCTGGGCGACCATTGAGCACTCTTTGCAGTATAAATACAAGGGCAATATGCCACCCCATGTGACCGAGCGGCTGAGCAAGGCGGCTGACGCCATCATTGCCCTGGATCAGGAAATGTCATCTGTCCGCAACGAGATTATGGACGCTCAGAATTCTTCACAGATGCAGAGCAATCTGGTGTCAGATATTCTGAGCAATATTGAGAATCTATACAAACTGACCAACAAAAGAGAAGTTGCGAAGATTCAGGATGAGTTCCTGAGAGTTTACGAGACCAACGATCTGCAGCAGCTGGAGCGTTTTCACAGACAGCTGGATATCATCGCTGAGAGTTACCGGGCGCAGGCTGTTGCGGTCAATATCAAATAACAGGGAGCATATATGTTCGAGGAGAAAGAAGCAGTACTGTTCGATCTGGACGGAACCCTGGTGGATTCCATGTGGGTGTGGCCCAAAGTGGACATTGATTATCTGGGAAGAATGGGCCTGGAAGTGCCGGAGGATCTCCAGCGGGAGATTGAGGGCATGGGGTTCACGGAAGTGGCCTGGTACTTTAAAGAGCGGTTTCAGATTCCGGACAGTGTGGAACAGATCAAAAAGACCTGGAATGACATGGCCATGGAGGCCTATATACATAGAGTACCGCTAAAGCCTGGGGTGCGAAGACTTCTGGGATATCTCAAGGAGAGAGGGATTTTCATAGGGGTTGCCTCCAGCAATAGCAAAGAACTGATCCAGGCGGTGTTGAAAAGTCATGGCGTGGATTCGTATTTCGACTGCATTGTCACCGCCTGTGAGGTGAAGAGAGGAAAGCCTGCGCCGGACGTCTATCTGGAAGCGGCCAGGAGGCTTGGAGTCGCTCCAGAGAAATGTCTGGTGTTCGAGGATATCGTGCCCGGCATACAGGCCGGCAATGCGGCACACATGACAACCTGCGCGGTGGAGGATGCCTACAGTGCGGACCAGCGCGGCAGGAAGCGCCAGGAGGCGGATTACTATCTTTTCTCCTATGAAGAACTTTTTGATACCGGAAAATGAGGGAAAATTCATGAATCAGTTTTTGCCCATGAGTCGTCAGGAGATGGACGACCTGAATATTGAGCAGATGGACTTTGTCTATGTGACGGGAGATGCCTATGTGGATCACCCGTCTTTTGGCGCTGCCATCATCTGCAGGCTTTTGGAGAGCCGTGGGTACAAAGTGGGAATTATCGCGCAGCCTGACTGGAGGGACTCAAAGAGCATTGAAGTTTTCGGAGAACCTCGTCTGGCCTTTCTTGTGAGCGCCGGAAATATGGATTCCATGGTGAATCATTATACCGCGGCCAGAAAGAGAAGGCATCAGGATGCCTACTCTCCGGGAGGAAAGATGGGGCTGCGCCCGGACCGGGCGGTCATTGTCTATGGCAACCTGATCCGCAGAAGTTATAAACACACTCCTGTCATTTTGGGAGGAATTGAGGCCAGTTTGCGAAGACTGGCTCATTATGATTATTGGGAGGACAGGCTGCGCAGGTCCGTGCTGCTGGATTCCGGAGCCGATCTGATCTCTTACGGAATGGGGGAACATTCCATTCTGGAGATTGCCCAGGCTTTGCAGGACGGTATTCCGGTGCGTGCGCTCACCTACATTCCAGGAACTGTCTTTCATGCGGACAGTCTGGACGGACTGGGGAATGTGACGGTCCTTCCGTCGTTTGAACGTATGCAGGAGGAACCGGCAGAGTATGCCAGGAGTTTTGCTGTGCAGTATCGAAATACTGACCCCATCCGCGGAAAAATACTGGCGGAACCTTATCAGAATCGGGGGTATGTGGTTCAAAATCCCCCATCCGTGCCGCTCACCCAGGAGGAGATGGACGATGTCTATGGTCTTCCATATCAAAGAACCTGGCATCCGAAGTATGAGCAGGATGGAGGAATCCCGGCCTTTCAGGAGATCCGGTTCAGCCTGACCAGCAACCGGGGATGCTTTGGAGGCTGTAATTTCTGTGCTCTGACCTTCCACCAGGGACGGATTGTGCAGACAAGAAGCCATGAGTCCTTGATTGAGGAGGCGAAAGATTTTCAGAAAGATCCGCTGTTCAAGGGATATATCCACGATGTGGGAGGCCCCACGGCAGATTTTCGGCATCCTTCCTGTGACAAGCAGAGGAAGCATGGAGTCTGTACGGGAAGACAGTGTCTGTTCCCCAGCCCCTGTCCGAATCTGAAGGCAGATCACAGGGATTATGTGGAACTGCTTAGAAAGCTGCGGGAGATTCCAGGGATTAAGAAAGTGTTCATCCGGTCGGGAATCCGGTTTGACTATGTACTGGCGGATAAGGACCGGACGTTCCTTAGGGAACTGGTGCAGTACCACATCAGCGGCCAGCTTCGGGTGGCTCCGGAACATGTCTCGGATCAAGTGCTGTCCTGCATGGGAAAGCCCAGGCATCAGGTGTACGAGGATTTCCTCAGAGAATATAACCGGGAGAATGAGAAGACCGGCAAGAAGCAGTATGCGGTTCCTTATTTTATGTCTTCTCATCCGGGCTGTACGATGAAAGAGGCGGTGAAACTGGCGGAGTATATCCGGGATCTTGGCTTCATGCCGGAACAGGTTCAGGATTTCTATCCCACACCGTCAACCTTGTCCACCTGCATGTATTTCACGGGAATCCATCCCCTCACAGGGCAGAAAGTCTATGTGCCGCGGGATCCCCATGAAAAGGCGATTCAGAGGGCGCTGATCCAGTACCGGAATCCGGCCAATGAGAAACTGGTGCGGGAAGGGCTGAAGATTGCCCACCGGGAGGACCTGATCGGTTACGGGCCCAAATGTCTGCTTCGTCCTAAGAACGGGCAAAAGCCCCAGGAGAAGATTAAGAACGGGCCGAAAAAGAAGAAAACCATTCGAAATATACATAAAAAGAAAAAGGGCTGATATTTTGAGCGAAGAGAGAAAAGAATCGAAGTTGTTTCAGAGAGTGCCAAAAGGAGAATTCGGATATTTTTCCAGTGAAAAGAAAAAAAGAGTTGCGGTCACAGTGATCTTGTTTTTGATCCCGCTGACGGCTTATTTCATCGGCTGGGCCTATTTTAAGACCCGCCTTACCGTAGTGACTGTGATTGTGGTGGTTGGATGTCTGCCGGCCTGCCGTTCGGCGGTGTCCATGATTATGATACTCCTGCGAAAACCCATGGAGAAGGCTTTGTATGACCGGATTCACTCCCATCAAGGAGAGCTGGTGATGGCCTACGAACTGTACCTGACTTCCTATGAGAAGAGCGGAGGAATTGATGCAGTGGCCGTGTGCGGCAATCAGGTGGTGGGGTATTCCAGCGATGAAAAGGCGGATCTTCGCTTTCTGGAAGGTGAGACGCAGAAGATTCTGCGAAAGAACGGATATGGGGTGAAAGTAAAATTTTTCCGGGATCTGAACCCGTTTCTGGACCGGCTGGATTCCATGAATGAGCACAGAGAGGCTCTGCACAGGGACATTCCCTTTCAGCCGGATGAGAAATATCCTGATCTGACCAGAGATGAACTGATCAAACACACCATTCTTGCGATTGCGCTGTGAGGTAACCTATGAAGCAGATGACCATAAAGGAAAATGAGGCTGGGCAGAGACTGGATAAGTATCTGGCAAAACTGCTCCCAAAGGCTCCGAAAAGTTTTTTTTATAAAATGCTTCGGAAAAAAAATATCACATTGAACAAGAAGAAAGCTTCCGGCGGCGAGAAGCTTCAGTGCGGGGATTTGGTGCAGCTCTTTCTGGGACAGGAGACACTGGAAAAATTTTCCGGGGAGGCTTTTCAAAGATCCCATGGAGAACTGGACATCCTCTATGAGGATGAACAGGTTCTGCTCCTGAACAAACCAGTGGGAATGCTTTCCCAGAAGGGAAAGCCCCAGGATGTGTCCATGGTGGAATATCTGATTACCTATCTCCTTGAGAGCGGTCAGATTACGGAGGAACAGCTTCGCACTTTCCGCCCTGGAATCTGCAACCGGCTGGACAGGAACACCAGCGGCATTCTGGTGGCAGGGAAGACACTGGTATCTTTGCAGGAGCTGTCGAAGCTGTTTCACGACCGGATTCTGGAGAAATATTATCTCTGTCTGGTGAAAGGACAGATTGTTCAGAAAAAATTTATCAAGGGATATTTGCATAAAGACGAAAAATGTAATAAAGTATCTATAGAAGAGGTTCCATTCCCAGGGGCCAGCCCGATTGAGACTTCCTATGAGCCGTTGGCACACAACAGGGAGATGACACTGTTGAAAGTCTATCTGATCACCGGAAGGACGCATCAGATCCGCAGTCATCTGGCTTACATCGGGCACCCGATTCTGGGAGATCCCAAATATGGAGATGCAGACTGGAACCGTCTTTTTTTGAAAAAATACGGACTGCGAAACCAACTGCTCCATGCAGCCTGGCTGAGAATACCCAGGATAGAAGGGACCCTGGGATATCTCTCGGAACGGCGCTTTTTCGCTCCTGTGCCGGGGCAGTTCATGGAGATTCTGAGAAAGGAGCATCTGGAGGAGAGTATAGACGATGAAGATATGGCGAGAAATATGGGAATACGTTAAAATGATTCTGGTTGTGGTTGTGGTCGTTCTGGTGGTCAACAATGTGATCCTGATCAATGCCAAGATTCCATCGGAATCCATGGAGAAGACGATCATGACGGGAGACCGTATTTTCGGTTTCCGGCTTTCTTATGGAATTAATCTGAAGGTGGGGGACTGGGAGTACAGTCAGAAGTTCCGGGATCCAGAGCGCTTTGACGTGGTGATCTTCCGTTATCCGGACGACGAGTCACAGCTTTTTATCAAGAGAGTGATCGGTCTTCCCGGCGAGACGGTGACCATCCGAGATGGAAAAGTCTACATCGATGATTCAACAGAGCCTTTGGATGACAGCTTCACACCGGAGACGCCGGTGGGGGATTTCGGCCCTTATGTGGTGCCGGAGAACTCTTACTTCATGCTGGGGGATAATCGAAACTGGTCCAAGGATTCCAGATTCTGGGAGAACACCTACGTGACCTTCGATGAGATTGTGGGCAAGGCGGTGATCCGTTATTTCCCATCGATTAAACTGATAGAATAACAAAAGGAGACAGGAAGATGGCAGCTTGGAATTCCAGAGGACTTCGAGGTTCCACACTGGAGGAAATGGTGAACCGGACAAATGAACAGTATGCCTCGAAAAAACTGGCGCTGATTCAGAAGATTCCCACGCCGATCACACCGGTGCGCATTGACAAAGAGCACCGGCACATCACGCTGGCCTATTTTGACCAGCGCAGCACGGTGGATTATATCGGTGCGGTTCAGGGAATTCCGGTCTGTTTTGATGCCAAGGAATGTGGGACTTCCACCTTCCCTCTGGCCAATATTCATCCCCACCAGGTTCGGTTTATGGAGGGGTTTGAGCAGCAGGGAGGAATTTCCTTCCTGCTGATTTTTTTCAGCAGCACCGACCAGTTCTACTATCTGACATTCCGGGAACTCAAAGTGTTCTGGGAGCGCAGGGAGAACGGCGGGAGAAAGAGCTTTACCCAGGAGGAGCTGAATCCGGACTTCTATCTGCATGCCCGGGACGGAACCTTCATCCCTTACCTGGACGGAATTCAGAAAGATCTCAATTTGCGGGATTGACTTTTGGACGAAGATTGCATATAATCAAACTAATTTTTGTTTTTCTTATGCTAATATAGTAGCAGAGTAAAGTATTAAATCAACAGGAGAGAACATACCATGCAGAAAATTTTTCACACGCCGGAGGGAGTACGGGACATTTTTCAGGATGAGTGCAGACAGAAACTGGAGATTCAGAGAAAGATTCTGGAGACCTTTCATCTGTACGGATATGAAGATGTGGAGACTCCCACTTTTGAATTTTTCGAGGTGTTCAGCCGTGAGGTGGGAACGACCCCGTCGAAAGATCTCTATAAATTTTTTGACCGTGAGGGGAACACGCTGGTTCTAAGACCGGACTTTACCCCTTCCATCGCACGCTGTGCCGCTTCCCATTTTCCAGTGGAGAGGGAGCCGGCCTGTCTGTGTTATACGGGCAACACCTTCGTGAACAGCTCCAGTTTTCAGGGACGCATGAAAGAGGCAACCCAGATGGGAGTGGAGCGGATCGGAGATTCCAGCGCAGATTCAGACGCGGAGCTTCTGGCGATGATCGCCCACAGTCTGCGCGCGGCAGGGCTGGAGGAGTTTCAGATCAGCGTGGGCCAGGTGGACTTTTTCAAAGCACTTTTGGAAGACGCGAAGATGAGCGAGGACGTCGAGTATGAGCTGCGGGAATTGATTTCCAACAAGAATAACTTCGGGGTGGAGGAACTGGTACGGGGAGAGAATCTCCAGGAAGAACTGGAGAATGCCTTCTTCCAGCTGCCGTATCTCTTCGGCGGGGAGGAAGTCCTCCGCAAAGCGAAGAATCTCACCTCCAACCAGCGGGCGATCCGGGCGATCAACCGGCTGGAAGAGATCTACGAGATTCTGAAATACTATGGATATGAGAAATATGTCTCTTTTGACCTGGGAATGCTCAGCAAATTCCGCTACTACACGGGAATTATTTTCCAGGCTTATACCTACGGGACGGGAGAACCCATTGTCAAGGGAGGACGATATGACAACCTTCTGGAACACTTTGGAAAGCCCGCCTGCGCCAGCGGTTTTGGAATCTCCATCGATCAGCTGATGCTGGCGCTGAGCCGGCAGAACATTCCTTTTGCCCCCAGTGAGAGAGAAGAGGTTCATCTCACCTACACCATGGAGAACCGCAAGGATGTCATCTTGCAGGCCATGAAGCTGCGGGCCGAGGGAAAATGCGTGATAGTGAGAAAATCAGATCAGTGAGAGAGGAACAAAGAGACTTATGAGATATTTAACATTTGCCCTGGGAAAGGGCAGGCTGGCCAACAAAACGTTGGAGACTTTTGAGAAAATCGGAATCACCTGTGAGGAGATGAAGGACAAGACATCCCGAAAGCTGATTTTTGTCAATGAAGATCTGAAACTGCGGTTTTTTCTGGCGAAGGGACCAGATGTCCCCACCTATGTGGAATACGGGGCTGCGGACATCGGAATCGTGGGAAAGGATACCATTCTGGAAGAGAACCGGAAGCTCTTTGAAGTGCTGGATTTGGGATTCGGTGCCTGCAAGATGTGTGTCTGCGGGCCGGAAAGCGCGAAGAAATACCTAAAATCCGGACAGCAGATCCGGGTTGCCACCAAGTACCCCAACATTGCGAAGGAGTATTTCTTCAACCAGAAGCACCGGACGGTGGAGATTATCAAACTGAACGGCTCCATTGAGCTTGCGCCCATCGTGGGGCTTTCGGAGGTAATCGTGGACATTGTGGAGACGGGAAGCACTCTGCGGGAGAACGGCCTGCAGGTACTGGAGGAGATCTGCCCGCTGTCTGCACGGATGGTGGTCAACCGTGTGAGTATGAAAATGGAAGATGAGAGAATTCGAAAACTGATTATGGATTTGAAGGCTGTGTTATAGGAGGATGAAACGGTGAGAATTGTAAAATTAGATCAGGCGTCTATCGAGACGCTTCTGGCAGAATTGTTAAAGAGAAGTCCGGACAGTTACGGACAGTATGAGGCATCTGTGGCGGAGATTATACAGAATATCCGCACGGGAAAGGATGAGGCTCTGTTCGCCTACACAGAGCAGTTTGACCATGTCAGGCTGGACGCAGATTCCATCCGGGTGACAGAGGAAGAGATCGAGGAGGCCTATGAGAAAGTGGATCCGGACCTGCTTGAGGTGATCCGGAAAGCCCTGGTGAATATCCGGGCTTACCACGAGAAACAAAAAAGGCAGAGCTGGTTCACCACAGACGAGAGAGGGATTATGCTGGGGCAGAAGATCATTCCCCTGCGAAAAGTTGGTGTCTATGTGCCGGGAGGAAAAGCAGTTTACCCTTCTTCTGTGCTGATGAACGTGATTCCGGCGAAGATCGCAGGTGTGGATGAGATTATCATGACGACTCCACCCGGACGGGATGGCAAGCTGAATCCTTCCACTCTGGTGGCTGCCCGGGAGGCAGGTGTGGATGTGATCTATAAGGTGGGAGGCGCCCAGGCAGTGGCTGCGCTTGCCTATGGAACCCAGTCCGTCCCCAAGGTGGACAAGATCGTGGGACCTGGAAATATTTTCGTTGCCCTGGCGAAGAAAGCAGTCTATGGCCAGGTGGGTATCGACTCTGTCGCCGGTCCCAGTGAAATTCTGGTTCTTGCGGACGAGACGGCCAATCCCCGCTACGTGGCGGCGGATCTGCTCTCCCAGGCGGAGCATGATGAGATGGCTTCCGCGATTCTGATCACCACCAGTGAAGAACTGGCGGCGAAGGTACAAGAAGAGATCGACGGCTTCCTTCAAGTCTTAAGCCGCAGAGAAATTATTGAGAAATCACTGGAGAATTTCGGATATATCCTTCTGGCGGATTCCATGGAAGAAGCCATAGACGCGGCCAATGCCATTGCTTCTGAGCATATGGAAATTGTCACTGCCAATCCTTTTGAGGTAATGACAAAGATCCGCAATGCAGGGGCGATTTTCCTCGGGGAGAACAGCAGTGAACCTCTGGGAGATTACTTCGCAGGGCCAAATCACGTATTGCCCACCAATGGAACCGCAAAATTCTTCTCCCCCCTCGGTGTGGATGACTTTATCAAGAAATCCAGTGTCATCTATTATTCCAGAGAGGCTTTGGAGGAGATTCATGAGGATATCATTCAGTTTGCCAACTGCGAGCAGCTCACGGCTCATGCCAATTCCATTGCAGTGCGTTTTGAGAAAAAGGAGGAGAAGTAGATGAACAGAGAAGCTTCTCTGGAGAGAAATACCAAGGAGACCCAGATCAGCCTGAAATTTTGCGTGGATGGTTCCGGCAAGGCAAAGATCGACACCGGTGTGGGATTCTTTGACCATATGCTGGATGGTTTCGCCAGGCATGGACTCTTTGATCTGTCCGTGAAGGTGAAAGGAGATCTGCAGGTGGACGATCATCACACCGTGGAAGATACGGGCATCGTTCTGGGCAGCGCAATCCGAGAGGCAGTGGGAGACAAAAAGGGGATCCGCAGATATGGAAGCTGCATCCTTCCCATGGATGAGTCTCTGGTGCTGTGCGCAGTGGATTTGAGCGGACGCCCTTATCTCTCCTTCGAGGGAGAATTTACCAAAGATCGTCTGGGAGATATGGACACGGAGATGATCCGGGAATTTTTCTACGCAATTTCCTACAGCAGCAAGATGAACCTTCACATCAAGGTTCTGACACCTGGAAACAATCATCATATGGCGGAGGCAATGTTCAAGAGCTTTGCGAAAGCTCTGGACGCTGCCACCATGGTGGATGAGAGAATTACCGATGTTCTCTCCACAAAAGGAAGTCTGGAATAGGAGGAGAACCAATGGATGAAAAATTACTGGTGCCCTGCCTGTATCTGCTGAAGAAAAAGGCAGTGGCAGGATGGGGACAGAAAAATCTCTTCGGCAGCGGAGATGTCCTGGAGCTTACCGGGTATTACCGTGATCATGGGGCGGATGAGCTTCTGGTCTTTGACTTTTCTTCCTCAGATGAGGAACACGAGGAAGCCATCGCCATGCTCAAAGAGATCTGTGATGAGGGAGAGATTCCTGTGATCGCAGCGGGACACATTAACCGTGTGGAAGATGTGAAGAAACTGATCTACGCAGGCTGCCAGAGAGTGGTGCTGAACTTCTCCAAGGACAGCAATATTGCCATGCTGGAGGAAGTCTCCAAACGGTTTGGCAGAGAGAAGATTCTGGTGAGCATCTCTTCGATGGAAGAATTCCTGCCCCATCAGGCACAGATCGAGCAGTTCGCCTGGGGCATTCTGGCTCTGGATAATCTGGAGGATTCCATCGGGAACTGTTCCAGTGTTCCCATTCTTCTGCACACAGAGGAGTCCAGAGAAGATGAGATGGTCTCTTTGCTGAAAAAGAAGAACGTCTGGGGTGTGAGCGGTGCATTTCTAAGCCGCACAGACGATAGCCTGCTGGCTCTGAAAAAAGAATGCAAAAATCAGGGAATCGCGGTGAATACCTTCGAGAGCTGTATTCCCTGGTCTGATTTTAAACTCAATGGCGACGGGATGGTTCCGGTCATTGTCCAGGACTATAAGACGGACGAGGTACTGATGCTTGCCTATATGAATGAGGAGGCCTATGAGACCACTCTGCTCACCGGCAAGATGACCTACTGGAGCCGCAGCCGGAACGAACTGTGGACGAAGGGAATGACTTCGGGGCATTTTCAGTATGTGAAATCACTTACTCTGGACTGTGACAACGATACCATTCTGGCGAAAGTGGCCCAGGTGGGGGCGGCCTGCCATACAGGAAACCGCACCTGTTTCTTTCAGGAACTGGTGAAGAAAGAGTATGATGACACCAATCCTCTGCGGGTGTTCCAGAATGTCTATGATGTCATTGTGGACCGCAAAGAACATCCCAAGGAAGGCTCTTACACCAACTACCTCTTCGACAAGGGAATTGACAAAATTCTGAAAAAAGTGGGGGAGGAGTGTACGGAGATTGTCATCGCGGCGAAAAATCCGGACGAAGAAGAAATCAAATATGAGATCTCGGACTTTCTCTACCATGTCATGGTGCTGATGGTGGAGAAGGGGGTGACCTGGGAGGAGATTACCAGGGAACTTGCCAAGAGATAAAGGAGGCAGGACATGAGTACTGCGAGGACAGAGCTTTTTGATTCCGAAAATATCTGGAAGATTCTTCTTCAGATTGCCCCTCCGGTGATGCTGGCCCAGCTGATTCAGTCCATGTATAACATTGTGGACAGCTATTTCGTCGGCCGGTATTCAGGCGAAGGACTGACAGCTCTCTCGGTGATTTATCCGATTCAGTTGATTGTCACTGCCGTCGCCGTGGGAACCGGAGTGGGAGTCAACACGCTCATGTCCAGATTCTATGGATTTGGGCGGTCAAAAAAGGCAGACAAGGCAGCGGGAACGGGAACGGCGCTGGCTGCTTTGAGCTGGCTGATCTTTGCTGTGATCAGTACTCTGATCATGCGGCCTTTCGCCATGATGTCATCGGAATCACCGGTCGTGGTGGAATATACGATTGTTTATGGGAATATTGTCTGCATCGGAAGCCTGGGTGTTTTTCTGGAGAGCACCTGGAGTAAGGTTCACCAGGCAGGAGGCAATATGCGCCTTCCCATGATCGCACAGATTTCCGGGGCAGCTGCCAACATTGTACTGGATCCGATTCTGATTTTCGGACTCGGCCCTGTACCGAAGATGGGAGTGGCGGGAGCAGCCATCGCCACCGTGGCGGGACAGTTTTTGGCGGCGGCCATCACGTCATCCGGATTTCGGAAGCCTCCGAGGATGAAGGAGATGGCTCCCTATGTGAGAAGGATCTATCAACTGGGATATCCGTCAATCCTGATGCAGATGCTGTACACAGTTTACATTATGGCTCTGAATATGATTCTGGCAGGATTTTCCGATGAGGCGGTGACGGTGCTGGGTTTGTACTACAAGGTTCAATCCTTTTTCTTCATACCTCTGGCGGGACTGCAGACTTGTATTGTCCCTCTTTTGAGTTATACATACGCGAAGAATTTTTATCAACGGTGCCGGCGCATTATTCAGAATTGCATTGTACTGGCCATGAGTCTGATGGTGGTGGGAGTTGCCTGTTTTGAACTGATTCCCGAACCGCTTCTGCGAATATTCAGCTCGGATGCAGAAGTGTTAAGAATCGGGGTTCACGCGTTTCGGATTATCGGACTGAGCTTTTTTCCGGCCGTGCTGTCTTTGATATTTCCGGTATTTTTTCAGGCAATCGGCGCTGCGCTGCCCAGTGTGATCCTGTCATTGACCAGACAGCTTTTCTGCCTGATTCCTCTTTTTTGGATGTTTTCCAAAATTGGCCTTGGATACACCTGGATTGCATTTCCGGCAGCGGAAATCATCACAGGAGGGCTGGGCCTGTTCTTCTATCTGAAACGGGTTCATATGTGGGAGAAATATCAAGTGGATGAGAAAAATCAGAAGGATAAGAAAGGAGAATCCGCTATGAAGATGATTACAGCGATTGTCAGCAGAAAAGACGCAGGGGAAGTCTGTGCCGCTCTGACTTCGGCGGGCTATTATTTCACCAGGATGGCTTCCACCGGCGGTTTTCTCACCGCCGGCAACACCACTCTCTTGATCGGGACGGAAGATTCCCGTGTCAGTGATGCCATTGAGGTAATCCGGCAGCACTGTTCCAGAAGAGTGGAGAAGATCTCTTCTCCTGTACAGCTGGCCACTCCGTCCAAAGCCTACCCGACGGAGGTGACTGTAGGCGGAGCGATTGTCTTTGTATCCGATATCAGTCATTATGAAAAACTTTGATTTTGCTTACCGCAGCAATTTCTCATAATTCCAGTTCTTCATGGATTTCTGCATCAGGAACCAGGCAATCACAGCACTGAGAATACTGAGAAGAAACAGGATTCCCGCATTGATCAGCAGGATGCCGCTGACCTGTCCCACGATCAAAAGAACGACAGGGATCACCAGGTAAGAGGCACTCTGCTGGGATTCCTCCACACTCTGTGCTTTTGCTGAACCACGTACGATCAGCGTGACGGCGATGAGAGAGATGGATGGAGACAGGAGAAAGAGGAGTACCAACCAGGTCAGACTGGGCATGGGGATCCAGCCGGAGAGAATGTAATTCTCAATTCCGAATACCACGAACAAGAGAATACAGGACACAAATGTCACAAGCATACTCAGAGAGAATGAGGCCAGTACCTTTGCCTGAAAAATCTGTTTCAGGGAGAGGGGACTGTACAGAAGCGTCTCCAGGGTGTGCTTTTCTTTTTCCCCCACAAAGGAGCTGGCGGCCATAATCGAGGAAGTCATCACTGGAATGATGAGAAGAAACACGGGCATAATGTTGTTCAAAGCCAAATCTGCCATAATCTGTGTGAGATCTCCTGTCTGCATAGAGGCAGGGAGCAGATCGATCATTTTGGTGAAATCGCTGTCTTCCGGAGAAACGTAAAAGATGAAATTGAACACAGACGGAAGAAAAACTGTGAAAATGACTGGCAGGATCCAAAGGGAGGAGAACAGTCTTCGATTGACCGTGACTCCCCGCAGGTCCTTTCGCATGATGGCAAGCATAGATGAATTCATGATACAGTCTCCTTTCTTTTCGAGGTCAGTGTAAAATAAATGTCTTCCAGGGAAGGAGTGTGGGCCTGAACCTGGTAGAGATCGGCCCCTTCCATCGCCAGCTGACGGATCAGCTGGGGAATCTCTTCTCTGGAAGAGAGGTTTTTCTCATAGATTCCTTCTCCTCTTTGCGAGAAAACCAGGTGCGATGGTATGTGTGCGCCCTGGATGGTGAGTGTGATACCGCCGGCGATCTGCTCCTGCAACTGTTCTAAGGTTCCGAAAGCCAGGAGATTTCCCTCTTCCAGAAGACCGTAGCGGGTACAGATCTCCTGGGCATAGCGTAGCTGATGCGTGCACAGAAAGACCGTAATCTCTTCTTCCTGTGCCAGATTTTGGATGAGCGAGTTCACATTTCTGGCGCTCTCCGGATCCAGGCCGGAAGTCGGCTCATCCAGGAAGAGAACCCGGGGCCGGTGGATCAGGGCACGAGCCAGGGAAAGTCTCTGGCGCATACCGGTGGAATAGGTGGAAAGTTTCTGGTCCTTTGCGGCGAGAAGCCCAAGCTTCGTCAAGAGTTCCTCGGCTCTGGCACGGCAGTCCCGGGAGGACAGACCAAAAACCTGGCCATAGAAAAGCAGGTTATCCACCCCCGACAGGTGGTCATACATCTGCGCATGTTCA
Source organism: Candidatus Blautia intestinigallinarum (assembly GCA_019112635.1). GTDB lineage: Bacteria > Bacillota > Clostridia > Lachnospirales > Lachnospiraceae > Blautia_A > Blautia_A intestinigallinarum. The sequence goes on from DXIX01000023.1 coordinate 132,620, forward strand.
GTGACTACTCCGGAGAGTGCGTGGGTTTTCTGGGGATACACGTTGGGATCAAGGCCGCAGATCTGGCAGCTTCCCTCAGTGGGAGCCAAAATTCCGTTCAGCAGCTTGACGGTAGTGGTCTTGCCGGCACCGTTCGGGCCGAGAAATCCGAAGACCTCACCGGCATCCAGAGACAGATCGATCTGATTGACCGCTTTCTTTCCCCCGGGATAGGTTTTTGACAAATGTTCCAGAATGATCGTATTCATAGTGTTATCAATCTCCTTTTTGTTTTTGATTCAGCCGTGTCAGAATTCTCTGATAACGTGGTTCCCCGGACAGGGGAGCGAAGAGAGGATTGTCTGAGACTGCCTGGACCAGATTTCTGCGGATTAGCTTTTCATTCCTCGGAAAATCTGTCCCGAGATCTAAGGTTTTTTCCAGCCATTCATCCAACAGGTCAAAATAAGAATCCCCGTGCAATTTCCAGTAAAAATTATCGCTGTCCGACAGTTTCTCGCAGGCTTCCAGCGCATCCAGTGCCTTGGAGGGATGATTTTGAACCATATATCCCTGCGCGACAGCCAGATGTGCGGTTATGAGAAGACTGGGATGAAGATGATCCAAATGAAATCCTTTTGCCACGGCCAGAATGCGAAGGTAAGTCTCCTCAAAAACGTCTTCTTTTTTTATATGAAATTCCATATAGGAAACCAGTAAATTAATTAAGATAATCAGATACTGGTAAATGCCCGACTGAAGGACTGTGTAAGCTTCTTTGCTCCTGCCCGTCATCTGGTAAGCAGAGGCGAGAATCGGTTCCAGGGGAAACAGCACAAGATCCAGAGAAGGCAGCAGGGTCAGCACTTCTTCTGGTCTGTTCAAGAGCAGAAGACAATAAGCTTCCATTCCAAGTGCCTGCTTTGCAAGATTCATGTCATCCGTCAGAGTCCTCACGCGGGCAAACAGCGTTCTGGCATTTTCCAGTATGTGAAGTCCTTCTTCTTTCGTATTTGCCAGAGCGTGATGATTGACATAGAGGGAAGCAATCTGAAACAGAAGAGGGAAGCAGGAGAAATATTTCTCTGTGATTTCCCGGCAATGGTCCACGACTTCGGAAAAAGGACGAAAATAAAACTCTGCCGACAGCTTCCGGTGAACTTTTCGAATTTCTTCTTTGGTCATCATGGGCTCATATCCCAATAATTCATCGATGCTGATGTTGAAAAAAGCTGCCAGACGCGGAAGCAAAGTAATATCCGGAAGCGTGGCTTCGGTCTCCCACTTGGAAACGGCACCCTTGGATACTCCCAGAAATTCGGCCAGTTTATCCTGTGTGATTCCCAGGCGCCGACGGTTCTGCATCAGTACGGCTCCGAGATGAATTTCTCTCATAGGCAACACCTCAATTTCTTCTGTGATGTAATGATTATAGAAAAATAAGACAGATAAAACAAGGGACAGGCAGGAGATTTTCAGGAGAAAAGTTTCCTGTCAGGAAACCTATGTGGGAGGAGGTCTGCATGGACTTTCGCCGGGAGATATGCTAGAATGTTTTAATGATGAGCGCGTCCGGACGTAATAGGAGAAGCGCAAAAACGAGAAAAAAAGAGGTGTGATTTTGACAAGACAAGAGACAAACTGGGGATATATTGACTGGCTGGAGGAGGATATGGATGAGAGTAAATCGGCTTTGAATGTGGGCATTGTGACCATTGCGCCTCACGCGCACATGACGCCCCATATCCATTTCACAGAACAGGTGATTTATACCCTGCAGGGAACCGGTTACAGCCTGGTGGATGGAGAGAAAATTGACATGTCCAGACCGGATGAGATTCTTCACTGGGATGCAGGCGTGATTCATGAGATGTACAATGAAGGAGAAGAGGAGTTCAAACATTTGATGGTCTCCTGCCCGGATATCATGAGGTTCGACCCGGCAGTTGCCGAAGAGACAAATACGTATAAACTGAGCGATGAGGCTGCGGAGGAGTATCTGCGCGCGGCGGTCAATGGAACCTGCGAACAATTTCTGGATACCCTTCATTATTCCTATGTGATCTTCAACGCAGTGGGGATGCCTTTGAAGAGAACCCGGATTTTCCCCATATTCTGCTGTCAGAATTGTCTGGAGGAGATTTCTTCCAATGTGGCGCCCTGTATGTGCAGATATATACGCTGTCCTTTTTATGAGGAGATGAGCTTTGAATGTCCTCATGGGGTGACGGTATTTTGCACGCCGATTGTCTTTCACGGGAATTTTCTTGGATATATTCAGGGAGGATATGTCCATATGCACGGAATTTCCCAGGAGGGCGTGTACGTGATGCCCCAGAGTTCCATCCAGGGAGCGAAGATTCTTCTGCGTCAGATCGTCAAGGCCATGACCGATTACTGTGAGGTCTACCAGTTCAAAAAGGAACTGACCCGTCAGGAGCTGAAGCTGGAAAATACCCAGCAGTATCAGGAGGTACTGATCGCGAACCTGCAGGACGCGAAGAATACCATGACGGATTTGAAGATCAACAATCATTTTCTGTTCAACACTTTGAATCAGATGGCATCCATGGCCCTGAGCGGGGGAATGGTCTCCCTGTATCAGTCCATCCTGGATCTGTCCTGTCTGTTCTCCAGTGCTCTGCGCAACAACAGCAGTATGGTGACGCTTTCCAAGGAATTTGAGTATCTGAATTCTTATCTGAAGCTTCAGAAGCTGCGCTACGGGGAACATCTTCAGATTGTGTTCAAAATCCAGACGGATATGGAGCGGTGGACAGTACCATTTAATTTCCTGATGCCAGTGGCAGAGAATGCATTTGTACATGGATTTTCCCAGGAAGATGAGAAGCTGTTTTCTCTGGAAATCAAAGAGCAGGAAGGAAAGCTTCTCCTGGTGATGAGAAATAACGGGAGGCTGGTTTCGGAAGAGACCTGCCGGGAGATTTCCAGGAAAATGAAGGAAAGCGCCGCTCATGGTCTATCCATGATCTACCAGAAATTGCGGTCCGTGTACGGAGAGAACTTTTCTGTGGCATTCTCGCCCGGAGAAAAATGTGGAATCGCAGTGACGATGATGATACCGGCAAAGAAGATTTGACCAAAGGAGGAGTGATCATGATTCGTGCAGTGATTTGTGATGACGAGACCGCCAGTCTTGTGATTATTCGCTATTTAATAGAAAGTGAGGGACTTCCTGTTGAGATCGCAGGGACAGCTTCCAATGGACAGGAGGCCCTGGAACTGATTCAGAAGGAGGAACCGGACCTGGCTTTTCTGGACATTCAGATGCCCAAGCTGGATGGCTTCCATGTCCTGGAGAAGCTGGGAGAGGTGAAGACAAAAGTGATTTTTATCACCGTTTACAATACCTTTGCCTATGCGCAGCGGGCACTGCGTCTGGGCGCCTGCGATATCATCGCCAAGCCCATTGACGTCCAGCAGCTGAAAGAATCCATCATCCGGGCAATTGGATGGAATTTTACAGACAATGAGACTTTGAACCGGGCGATTCACTATATCGATCTTCACTACTCGGAATCCCTGACGTTGAACAGTCTGGCGGAGGTGGCCTGCTGTACTCCCAGTCATCTGTCCCACCTGTTCCGAAAGTATTTTGATACTTCGGCGGTTTCCTATATCCACAAAATCCGCATTCGAAAAGCAGCAGGGCTTCTGCGCTCGGGAGTGAGTGTTCAGGACGCGGCATGGCAGACCGGCTATACCAGTATGAACCATTTCTATAAATATTTTAAACTCTATCAGGGCATGACTCCGGCGGCGTACCGCCGTGATCGGAGCAAGGAATAAAGGCCTTTTTCCTATCTGCCCGAGAATCACAAAAATGATACATTTTTTCACAAAATCCGCCATAGGATTCCCCCTGTTCTTGTGCAATAATAAAGGCACAAAAACACAGAAGAACAGGGGGAAGAAATTTTGAGTGACATTCTTACAAAAATCAATGACACCTTGTGGAGTATGCCTCTGGTTATCCTCGTATTGGGCGCAGGTCTTTATTTCTCAATACGAATGCTGTTCCCGCAGTTTCGATATCTGAAGGAAATGATTCGGAACATGGGACAGGGGTCGGATTCATCCAAAGGACTGTCACCTTTGAGAGCCTTTATTTTCACCGCTGCCAGAACCGTCGGTGTGGGCAACATCTCCGGTATGGCGACTGCTATCTATTTCGGCGGTCCAGGTGCCGTATTCTGGTTCTGGATTCTGGCATTGATCGGATCAGCGGTGGCTTTGATCGAGGCAATTTTGTCTCAGACTTACCGCCATACCATCAACGGCGAGTATCGAGGCGGCCCGGCTTACTATATGGAGCACGGAATTAAATGCAAGCCTCTGGGACGGGCGATGGGAATTCTGTTTGCAAGTCTGACCATTCTTTGCTTTGTCCTGCTTGCGCCGACCACCCAGTCTTACAACATCACCCAGGGAATCGCAACGGCTTTCCATTTGCCGGTGATCGCGGTGGGAGTTGTATTTACTGCACTTCTCGCTTTCGTCATTCTTGGCGGACTTAAGAGAATTGGTGATGTGGCACAGAGAGTTTCTCCGATCATGGCAATGCTTTACATCCTGATGGCATTGGTGATCATTGTGATGAATATCCAGGAGCTTCCAGGCGTCATCGCCATGATTTTCAAATCTGCCTTCGGAACAGATCAGGTCTTCGCCGGAATCGCAGGTTCCGCCATCTCCTGGGGTATCAAACGAGGCGTGTTCGCCAACGAGGTTGGTGTTGGTTCCTCAGCAGTTACCGCGGCAGTCGGCGAGGTGAGCCATCCGGTAAAACAGGGCTTGAGCAACGCAGTGAGCGTATTCATCGGTACCTTCTTTGTGTGTACCACATCTGCGATTATGATGCTGATGACCGGCTGTTACAATGTCAGTGACGGAGCGGACGGACTTCTCTATGAGGGACTTCCGGGTGTGGCATACGGAAATGACTTCGTATCTTCCGCCATTGATACGGTAATTCCAGGACTTGGCGCTCCGTTTGTAGCCATCGCGATTCTTTGCTTTGCCTCCGTGGCACTGCTTGCTTATTATATGTACGGTGAGAGCAGTCTTCTGTATCTCTTCCCGAACAACAAGACCATTCACTGGGTAATGAAAGTTGTCTTTCTGGTGATTATCTTCCTGGGATGTATCTTATCTGCGGATATGGTATGGACCATGGGTGATATCGGACACGGCGTGATGGCATGGGAGAACGTAATTGCCTTGCTGATCCTTGGAAATCAGGGTATCCGTATCTTCAAGGATTACGACAGACAGAAAAAGAACGGTGTAAAAGAGCCGGAATTTGATCCAGAGGCTTTGGGATTTGATCTTTCTGAAGTGAGCGAAACCTGGAGAAAGAAAAAATAAAATTTACATAAAAAATAAAAGTCATATGGCGGAAGAAAACGCCAGGAAAGGATGTATTGATATGTTAAAACAAACCAGACTTACAGACCCGGAACTTGCAAAAATTGTTGACAAGGAACTTGACCGTCAGGAGAAATGTATTGAGATGATCGCGTCAGAGAGTACCGTACCGGTTCCTGTTATGGAACTCTCCGGAAGCGTATTTACCAATAAGACATTGGAGGGATATCCAGGAGCACGTTTTCAGGCAGGCGGACAGATCGCTGATGAGATGGAGACCCTTGCAATCAAGAGAGCAAAAGAGCTCTTCGGTGCTGAACATGTGAATATTCAGTCCTATTCAGGTTCCACTGCAAACTATTCTGTATTCGCATCCATTCTGAAACCAGGCGATAAAATTCTCGCAATGCGTCTGGATCAGGGCGGACATCTGACCCATGGTTCACCGGCAAACTGGACCAGTTCAATTTACAATCATAAATTCTACGGATGTGATCCTGAGACAGGACGTATCGACTACGATGAGATGGAGAAGATTGCCAAGGAATTCCAGCCTAAGCTGATCATCTGCGGCGCAAGTTCCTATCCTCGTCTGATTGACTATGAGCGTGTGGCGAAGATTGCTGAATCTGTGGGCGCATATTCCATGTGTGACATGGCGCATGTGGCAGGACTTGTGGCAGCGAAAGTCATTCCAAGCCCGATTCCTTACATGGATTTCGTGACATCATCCACCACCAAGACCTTCTGCTCTGCAAGAAGCGGTATGGTCTTCTGTAAAGAAAAATTCGCGAAGACTCTTGACAAAGGAACCTTCCCGGGAGCACTGGGCTCCATGCACCTTCACACTATGGCAGCAAAATGCTGGAGCTTCCGCTATGCGGCATCAGAAGAATTCCATAATACGATGGTACAGGTTGTGAAGAATGCGCAGCATATGGCAGAGGAGCTGATCAAACGCGGCTACAACATCGTGAGCGGCGGTACAGACAATCATCTGTTGGTTGTGGATCTGCGCAACAAGGGTGTGACCGGACGTCAGATGCAGGATTCTCTGGAGAAAGCAGGAATCTCTGTGAACAAACAGGTAGTTCCTTTTGACACAGCGAAGCCAAACGTTACCAGCGGTGTCCGCATCGGTCTTACCTCTGTAACCCAGCGTGGAGTCAAAGAAGACGGCGTTACGGAGATCGTTGAGATGATCGACCGTGTCGTACAGGATCCGGAGAACGAAGCTGTAATCGCACAAGTGAAAGCTCAGGCAGAGGCATTCATCTCCAAGTATCCTCTGTACACAGCAGAAGAATTAGAAGAACTGGCATAAGCCATAGATAAGTTCCTTGATCGATTGATCCTATGGAAAAAATGCTCTAAGTAACCTCTGACATCATGTTGTCATGACGGTAACTTAGAGCATTTTTCTTTTTCTGTCACATGAGATTGGTCAGGGAATCGATATCCATCTCATCTTTTTGTTTGATCTGCGCCAGCACCCATCTTCCGTCCCGGCAGACAAATTTCCAGTATTCAAAGAATGCTTCCGGGCGGGGATTGCCGCGTATCACATTTCCTGTAGCTTTCTGAATGTAATATCCTGTCATTTTCCCGTGAATCAGGTACCACAGAATATCCTGCTCTTCCCCAGGTTCATCCAGCGCACAGACGGGGACGGCACTCAGAAGACGGACATTCTTCTGGACGACAGCCTCGCCCCGCACCTGCATCCATTGGAGCTGGCTGTTGAATTGATTCATAAGTTCTTCGGTGAGAAAAGCACTGGCGTAGTGAGCATCCATACGCCGCCAGCATTCCTGGATTTCAAAATAAGCAGTCTCAACCTGTCTTTGAATTTCCCTGGCGTCCCAGTTATCCCCCAGCTGAGCGTAAACGGCCATTGCACGGCGGCTTTTGGCTCTGGCAGCTTTTCCCTTGACAATCAGGATAAAACTTCCGCCGCCCGCCAGGGCGCCGAACAGGATAAGCTGTACGAGATATCCTCCGATTCCGGGGCGGCCATGCCGGCTGTTTCCATAGTAGTGAGAACTGGAGTGGGAAGAAGAACCTCCGGAGGAACCACCGGAAGATCCCCCTCCGCCTGCACGTCCCCAGACAGGGACTGCCAGGAACACAGCCAGGAGTAGAAGGAGACTGAAAAGATATAAAGCTTTCTTTCGCATAATTTGTTACCGGTTCTAGCCCGGATTTCCTTTCTGAAATTTTCCAAATAGATGCCGTTTAGGCCTCTTTGAGAGAATTATAACACTGTGTTTGAGATCCCACAATCCGGCAGAACTATTTTGATATAGCTTTTTGGCATACTAAGGTATTCCATCTGCGTATTTGCTATTTCAAAAAGTTTCTTCTATAATAATAAAAAGAGTTCAAGGAGTTAAAAGATAAGGAGGAATGAGATTATGATATACAAAGAATTTCAGGGACTGAAGCTGTCTGCGCTGGGTATGGGAGCTATGCGTCTTCCGGTGATCGATGGAGATGACGCTAAAGTGGATGCGGCTGCGGCGCAGGAGATGGTGGATTATGCCATGGAACATGGTATTAACTATTATGATACCGCATGGGGATATCACAATGGAAATTCCGAGCTGGTCATGGGACAGGCTCTGTCCAAATATCCCAGAGAGAATTTTTATCTGGCCACCAAATTCCCGGGATATGATCTGTCAAACATGGACAAAGTGGAAGAGATTTTTGAGAAACAGTTGGAGAAATGCCAGGTTTCTTATTTTGATTTCTATCTGTTCCATAATGTCTGTGAGATGAATATTGATGCCTATCTGGATCCGAAATATGGAATTTATGAGTACCTGATGAAACAGAAAGAGAACGGAAGAATCCGCCATTTGGGATTCTCTGCTCATGGAAGCTATGAAGTGATCAAACGTTTCCTGGAAGCTTACGGAGAGCATATGGAATTCTGCCAGCTTCAGATCAACTATGTGGACTGGTCCTTCCAGGACGCGAAAAAGAAAGTGGAGCTTTTGAAATCTTATGGAATTCCGGTCTGGGTGATGGAGCCGCTTCGGGGAGGACGTCTTGCCAAGCTTCCTGAGAATGCTGAAAAACAGTTGAAAGAATTAAGACCAGATGAGAAGATTCCTGCCTGGGCGTTCCGTTTTCTGCAGACCATTCCGGAAGTGACAATGGTACTCTCAGGAATGTCCAATTACGAGCAGATGAAGGAAAACATCCAGACCTTTGAGACAGAGAAGCCTCTGAGTGAGACAGAGATGGAGACGCTTCTTTCCGTGGCAGACGGCATGCTCAATGGAACTCTTCCCTGCACGGCCTGCCATTACTGTGTCAGCCACTGTCCGCAGGGATTGGATATTCCGGCTTTGCTGGAATTGTACAATGAGCATAATTTCACAGGCGGCGGTTTTATCGCTCCCATGGCATTGATGGCTATCCCCAAAGAGAAACATCCAGATGCCTGTGTCGGCTGCCGCAGCTGTGAGGAAGTCTGTCCGCAGCAGATTAAGATCTCTGAGGCTATGGCAGATTTCGCTGAAAAACTGAAAGGCTAAGATTCAAAGTTTTCTAAAAAAGTATAAATTGTGTAGATATTGTGGCTATTGTGATAAGAATGTGATAAGATAGGGCGAGATTACGGATGCTAAATTCAGTGAGAAAGGAAAAAATTGGAAATGAACACATTTAGACTGAAGATGATTGCCCTGATTCTCATGGTCATCGATCACATCGGACTGTATTTTGCGTGGGCTCCCGGCTGGTTCCGGCTGTTGGGAAGAGGCTCCTATCCCCTGTTTTTGTTCTGTATGATCTGGGGCTACCACTACACGCATGATCGGAAGAAATACCTGCTCCGGCTCTATCTGATGGGCGTATTCATGGGATTTTTCTGTTATGCTCTGAATAACTTTGTGGAGCCGCTGGGCGGTTATGGCAACCACAATATCTTCGTTCCCATGTTTTTGGTGGGGGTCTTAATCAGCACCATTGAAATGTTTCAGAAGGACACAAGAAAAGGGACCAAGATGATACTTGCGATCTTCGCGGTCCAGTTTCTCTATTACCTGCTCCCGTCCTTCCTTCCCTTCCTCCGCAATCTGGACGGAGATATCCGTACGGCATTTCTCCCGAATCTGGCAATCAACGAATACGGATTTGCCTTCGTGGCTCTGGGTGTGGTGCTGTATTTTGTGAGGGAGAGCCGGGAACAGTTTTGCGCGGTCTACCTTCTGTTCTGCATTTACCAGTTCAGTCTGGAGATGCTCTCGGCGGGAAGCTGTCTGCAGAGCGGTATGATTCTGGCCTTGCCTTTGATGATGAAATACAATCGCCAGAAAGGGCCAGGGATGAAATATTTCTTTTATATTTTCTATCCGGCACATACGTTTCTTCTGTTCTGGCTGTCCAGCCAGTTCGCATGACGGGGATCGTTCTTAGCGGCGTGTCTTCGTTCCAGTAAAAAACGAGAAATCTGTGTTTTCACCCGTACAACTCGAACCTTTGTACGGGTGAATTTCATCTTTTGTTCAGAGGGATTCTTTCAGTACTTTCAGATCCTCCTCCGTGGTCGACCAGCTGGTGGCGAGACGAATCACCGTGTGAGTCTCGTCATATCTTTCCCAGAAGCTGAAGGCCAGCTTTTCTTTGAGCTGTTTCAACTTTTCATTTTCCAAAATGATAAACTGCTGGTTGGTGGGAGATTCCAGATAGAAGTTCACATTCTTCTTGTGCAGGATCGCTTTCATCTTCTCGGCCATCTCGATGGCGTGACGGCTGATTTCGAAATAGAGATTGTCCGTGAACAAGGTGTCGAACTGGATGCCAAGCAGTCTTCCTTTGGCCAGAAGGGCACCTCTTTTTTTGATCAGGTTTACGAAATGTGCCGGGCGGTTATTCTTGGTGAAGACCACAGCCTCTCCGCACAGAGCGCCTACTTTTGTCCCGCCGATGTAGAAGACATCACAGAGTCTGGCGATGTCCGGAAGGGACAGGTCACTTTGAGGACTCATAAGACCATATCCCAGACGGGCTCCGTCCATGTACAGAGGAATCTCATAGTGATGGCAGATTTCCGAGATCTTCTCCAGTTCTTCACGGGTATATAAGGTGCCGTACTCTGTGGGGTGGGACAGGTACACCATTCCCGGAAAGACCATATGTTCGTGAATCTCATCCGCATAGAAGGATTTCAGATAATTCTCCAGCACTTCAGGCTGGATCTTTCCCTCTTTTTCTTCCAGTTCCAGAACCTTGTGGCCTGTGTACTCCACAGCGCCTGCCTCATGTACACTGATATGTCCTGTCTTTGCCGCAATGACTCCTTCATAGTCCTTTAACATCGTGGAAATCACAACGGAATTTGCCTGGGTTCCACCCACCAGAAATTCCACCTGGGCACTCTCGCAGGCGCAGGCAGCACGGATCTTCTCTTTGGCACTCTCACAGTAAGAATCCGTTCCATAGCCGGGAAGCATTTCCAGATTGGTCTGGATCAGTTTTTCCAGGATTTTGGGGTGTGCCCCGGCTGAGTAATCATTTTCAAAAGATATCATTTGTCCGTCTCCTCTTTTCTCTTGATGTATTTATTATATAAAAATATGTTTTCAATTACAATGCCAAGATGGGATCGTACCGGGTAAAAAGGAATATAGCTTTCACGAATCCTTTTCCATGCTTTTTTAATATTTGTCAATTGGAACCAGGACTCCTATAATAAATAAAACGGAGAAATTTAGAAGGAGGACTTCACATTGAATACAGAAGAATATTTAGCCTATTTGCGTGAGGGGAAGACGGTAAGCGGAGGCTCTGACCTTCATCAGATTATGCACCGGCTGGCACAGGAAGCACTGAAAACGACAGCAGAACTGAATACCGGGTATCATACCCCGGAAGAAATCCGAGAGATCATGGAACGTCTCACCGGAAGACCTGTAGATGAAAGTTTTCGGATGTTTCCCCCATTTTACACTGAATGCGGGCGTAACATCTATATAGGCAAGAATGTTTTTATCAACTGCAACTGTCATTTTCAGGATCAGGGAGGCATCTACATCGGGGACGGCTCTTTGATCGGCTCTTTTGTCATGATGGCAACGATCAATCATGGAAAAGATCCGTCCCGGCGCAGCGACAATATCCCTGCACCCATTCACATCGGGAAAAATGTCTGGATTGGTTCTCACGCCACAATTCTCCCCGGAGTGACAGTGGGTGACAATGCAATCATTGCGGCAGGTGCCGTGGTGGTGAAGGATGTCCCGGCAGATACGATTGTGGGAGGCGTTCCCGCAAAAGTCCTGAAATCGGTTTACTAGAGGAGAAAGCCCCCGCAAAGCTTTCAACAGACAAGAACGCAGTCAGATTCTCATCCATGATTGACAAAAAAGGCGGATACGTGCTATGTTCATAACATGGATCATGGAGGACGAAAGGTATGGAATTAAGGGTACTGCGGTATTTTTTGATGGTTGCGCGGGAGGGGAGTATCACAAAGGCGGCGAATCTTTTGCACATTACACAGCCGACTCTGTCCCGGCAGATGATACAACTGGAAGAAGAACTGGGGGTTTCTCTGTTTCTCAGAAATAAATATCGGATTACACTGACCGATGACGGGATACTGCTGAAACACAGGGCGCAGGAGATTATTGAGCTGGCGGACAAGACAGAAGAAGAGTTCAAAAATAAGAATGAGGAATTGAATGGAAAAGTCTCCATCGGATGCGGCGAGACGAAGAATATGTCGTTTCTGTCTCAGAATATGGCGAATTTTCGGAAAAAATATCCGCTGGTCCGCTATAATATCTACTCGGCCACAGCCGATGAGATCAAAGATCTGATGGAAAAAGGGATTCTCGATCTGGGGCTTTTGATGGAACCGGTGGACATCTCCAGGTATGAGTTTATCCGGATGCCGCACAGAGAACAGTGGGGTCTTCTGGTGAGGACAGATTCTCCACTGGCACAAAAAGAGGCGGTCACTCAAAAAGATCTGGTGGGAGTGCCGCTCATCAGCGCGAAGCGTGAACTGGTACAGCATGAACTGGCCAACTGGATGGGGGATTACTACGAGAAGATGGAATTCGCCGCGACTTATAATCTGATTATGAATGCGGCGAATATGGTACTGAACGGAGTCGGAGCAGCATTTGGGTTTCGGCTGGAAGCCACCTACGAGAATCTGAAATTCCTTCCCCTGTCCCCGGGGCTGGAAACCGGGGCTGTTCTTGCGTGGAAGAAAAATCAGATCTTTTCTGATACCGTCTCCGCGTTCATTCAGTTCCTGAGACATTCCGGCCAGGAAGTATGATGCCAGCCAATGCTGGCACAAATCTGGCAAACGACTTGCGAGAAAGTCTTGCATTTACAATTCCAGAATAAACTTGTCACTTCGGTAGATGGTTCTCCCCACTTCGATCACCTGTCCCTGGGGCATGGACCGGCACTGATAAGTGAGAACCAGACAGGGCGCATATCCTTGAATATTTAAAAGGGTGCGCTCTTTTTTGTTTAAGGTAGACACGGTAAGCTGCAGATTCGTACAGTCGAGATCCTGGTATCCATTCTGATGAAAATATTCATAGACAGAGGTAAGAGCCCCGCCTTCTTTTTCAATGAGAGGAAAAAGTTTTTCCGCCAGATAGCTGATATGAATAGCCGCCGGTTCCCCATCCAGAATCCGCAGCCGGGTCACTTTGTAGACGGGTTCGTGGCACTCCAGTCCCAGATTGGTGTGAATCAGAGAACCGTCCTTAATCTTACGGCACCCCATATTCCGAGTCTGAAAATGAATTCCCATTTGTTCCATTTTTTTCGAAAAACTTTCATTGCTCATGGAAAGGCGGATCTTTTTCCGGTTTCCCGAGAAGAAGCTGCCATATCCTTGCAGGGCATAGATATATCCCATCTCTTTTAGACGCGCATAGGCTTTCCGGATTTCTGAACGGGGAACCTGAAACCGCACGGCCATCTTATTTTCACTTGGCATTTTCTCGTCTTTTTTATAAATTCCCTTCTGAATTTCCTTAATCAAAGTATCAGCAATCGTCTCCCAAGTCCAGGTTTCCATATGAATCCTCCAGTATTTCCCTAATTTTTTCGCACTTCATTATAGCAAAGAGAGCAAATTCTTACAAGAATCCCCCTTTCTTTTTACAAAGGTTTTACCTGTCACACTTGGCGCCCTTACAAACCCTTAGTAAGATTTTTGACATACGATTTCCCCGTAATCACAGACACAGGCGGGGGAAAGTTTGGAAAATGAGGAGGAATCGAACATGAACAGACGCGAGGTAACCGCTGTTTTAGCCGGGGCTTCTGCGAAAGATGTGACAGCGATTGCAGATAAGATCAAAGAACGATGTGAGATCCGGATTCTGAAGCAGCCGCAGAAGACTCTGGTGATGGTGAAAGTCCGCGAATCTGTGAAAAAATCTCTCTTTTATCTGGGGGAGGTATTGGCCACAGAATGTATGGTGACGGTCAATGGAGTCAAAGGAGCCAGCGTTCTTGCGGGAGATGACTTTCAAAAATGTATTTCGGCCGCAGTGATTGATGGCTTTTTGAACGACCAGACCCAGGATCATCAGGAGATCTTAAATGGGATCCAGGCGCTGGATGCCAGACAGAAGAAAGAACGGGAGCAGATGAACCGTCAGCTTCGAAAATCAAAAGTAAACTTTAATGTGATGGGAGAATAGAAAATGGATCAGACAATCAAAACCGTATATCAGTTTGATTTTGTTCACGATGGACAAAAAGTCTTCCGGGAATTACTGTCTGCCCAGGCAAATCCCGGGCAGATTCGAACTATCATCCGGCAGGCTGAAAAGTTCGAAGGAGATTACCAGACACTCCTGGCAATCGGGTGCACTCTGCTGGACAATGAGGAGAAAATGTATGTGGAAAAAAATCCGCGTCTTTGCTCGGAACTTCACAATCTGACCTTGTGCAAAGCGGCAGACCTTGACCAGGCCGATTACGTCTTTCTCTCCTCGGAGATGAATTATGGCTCTCTGGAACAGATCTTAAAAAATGTCAGACATGGAACTTATGAAGACCCGCAGGAATCCGCCACGGTGATCCTGCTGTGCTCCCAAATCCAAGGGGAGGAGCCCATGTGTCTGACCGGACCCGGGGTGGACGGGGAATGTACACAGAATGTTTATCCTTATGTGAAGAAAGCAATTCAGATACGGAACAGACTGAAGATTGAATACCCTCTCGGGGTTGATCTGATATTTGCCGACCGGTCGGGAAATCTGCTGGGAATTCCCAGACTGGTGAAAGTAAAGTGAGGAAAGGAGACCGAACATTATGGCTTATGTGGCAGTTACCGGCGGAAAAGAGGCCATTGAACAATCTTTGAAGCTGCTGGAAATCTTCCGGGAGAGCGGTGAGGACATCACGATTTCCTGTATCAAAGAAAATATGGGGCTCCTGATTGATAAGATCATGAGCGAGGCCGGTTTCTATTCAAGAGAATACGCGGCGCTGGCGTTAAAACAGTGCGAGGGAAGTGTAGAAGAAGCTGTATTCCTGCTCAGAGCATACCGCTCCACCCTTCCTCGAAATTATTACTCCAATCCTGTGGACACCTCCGGCATGAGGCTGATCCGCAGAATCTCCGCGGCATTTAAGGATATTCCAGGCGGACAGATTCTAGGTCCGACCTACGATTATTCCCACCGCCTTTTGAATTTCTCCTTGATGGAGGAAAAATCCCAGGACCGCACAGAACAGCTGCTCAAGATGGAACCAGGGGATGAGGAGATTTCCGGGGAGGATATTCACTGCGGACGGGTGACCGACCTTCTGAAAGCGGACGGCGTCATGGCCGACGTGGAACCGGATGACACCGAGCCCTTCGATGTGACTTGCAATCTGCTCACCTTTCCCGCGCCGAGAAGCGCAAGGCTTCAGACCTTTGCCAGAAGCGATGCCGGATTCTTAGGGGGAATCGCCTACAGTTCTATGAGAGGATATGGGGCGGTACATCCCACCGTGTCCGAACTTCGCTGCGGCTACCTGGAGATCTGTGTCCCTTACGTCCTGGGAGAAGAGGAGGAGATCTGCATCGGAGAGATTCTGGTGACGGAAGTGGAAGCTTTGGTTCCCTCCCACACCGAGACAGAGGAGGATTTTGATCAGATGACTCTCTCCGGTGGATACGGACTGATCTTCGGAAGAAATGAAAACAAGGCCATCGCCATGTCCATCGCAGACGCCAGTCTGGAGACGGTTGGCGATACGCCTTCCCAGGATGAGGAATTTGTCCTGACCCACGGAGACTGTCTGGAGATGAGTGGATTTATCTCCCATCTGAAATTACCCCATTACGTGACCTTCCAGTCCAGTCTGGACCGGGTGAGAGCAAAGTCCAGCTAAGAAATGTCAAGAGGTGATATGAAAAAAGTTAAAATTTTTATAGTAGCGAAAAAAGGGTAACCTTAACAGACCATTCCGATATATTGGATTGGCTGTGAACTAAATTTTGAGAGTGCCG
>DXIX01000024.1 GCA_019112635.1 Candidatus Blautia intestinigallinarum
TTCTGTTAAATTCATATTTTCATTTTATATAATAAAATTTTACTTTTTGCATTAAATATAACGAGCAATTCGCTTTTTTCGAAAAATAAAATCTGATCTCTCATCTGA
Source organism: Candidatus Blautia intestinigallinarum (assembly GCA_019112635.1). Classification (GTDB taxonomy): domain Bacteria; phylum Bacillota; class Clostridia; order Lachnospirales; family Lachnospiraceae; genus Blautia_A; species Blautia_A intestinigallinarum. The sequence continues at coordinate 109 of DXIX01000024.1, forward strand.
TATTTTCCAAACCCGATTGTAACTGTCAAAAAGATACGCTATACTTTGTTTAGGCAAAAGGCTCTCGCCTGAAGCTTAAAATTTCATATATCGAGGGAACCCTCTTCGTGGTTCCTGACAAAATACAGATTTCGGAGGACTCCCATGCAATATATCAGTTTCTATTCCTCTCCTCTGGGAAGGATTCTTCTGGCCGCGGATGAAATCGGTCTGACTGGCCTGTGGTTTGAAGAACAAAAATATTATGCTCTTGGCCTTGAAAAGAATCCAAGAGAACAGGAACTTCCCATATTTGAAAAGGCGAAACGCTGGCTGAACATCTATTTTTCCGGAAAAGAGCCGGATTTTTCGGTACCCTTACATCCTTCGGGAACTTCTTTTCAAATGGAAGTGTGGAACATTCTTTGCTCCATTCCCTATGGTCACACCAGAACCTACGGCGAGATCGCAAAGCAGCTGGCTGCACAGAAAAAGATTTCCCATATGTCCGCACAGGCTGTAGGCGGTGCCGTCGGCCACAACAAAATATCCATTCTCATCCCCTGCCACCGGGTTGTGGGAATAAACGGCAGTCTGACAGGCTATGCAGGCGGTATCGATAAGAAAATGCAGCTTCTGACTCTGGAAAAGAAAGGGACCTGGAAATGAAGATACTCCTTGTAGAAGACGATTTGACAATACAGACACAATTGAAAAATCTTTTATCAGGCAATGGATATGAGGTTGGTATCGTTACCGATTTTTCAAAAGTAATCGAACAGCTGAAAGATTTCGCACCCCATCTAGTTTTATTGGACATTAAGCTGCCGGGAAACAACGGTTTCGAAATATGTTCTCAAATCCGCAGTTTCTCTGACCTTCCAATTGTATTTGTGACCAGCAGCAACACCGATATGGATGAACTGAACAGTATCATGCTGGGTGGAGACGCATTCATCACAAAGCCATACAACACAGCGATCTTACTTGCCAAAATTGCCTCCCTGCTGCGGCGGGCATACGCTTCCGGGCGGGCCGAAATACTCACATGGAATGGGGCAGCCTTACATTTGGAAAGCGGCTTCATAGAACACCATGGGTTAAGAGCTGATCTCACAAAAAATGAAATGAAAATCCTCTACTACCTTTTTAAAAACGCAGGAAAAATCTGTTCCCGCAGCGATATTGTGGATTTTCTCTGGGACAGCCAGCTTTATATTGACGACAATGCCTTGAGTGTCAACATCACCCGCATTCGTGAAAAACTGACATCCATTGGTTTGAGCAATTTTATCAAAACAAAGCACCGACAGGGGTACACCTTATGAAAGGAATACATTATCTGAAGAACCAGCTGCCCGTCATCCTCATCAACCTGCTGGGCATGCTTGCCCTTGCCTTATTTTTGGCTGCAGGCGGCACCCCCGTTTCAAGTATTTTGTTCCTTCTCCTAGTCTGGCTTCTGGTTCTTGTGCTCTGTCTTCTGTCTTTTTACTTCTCTCGAAAAAAATATCTGAATCAGTTACTGGATATGACAGAGCAATTGGAAGAACGATATCTGCTGCCGGAAATTATGCATCTGCCTCCAAGGGCCGATGATCAGGTTTTCTATCGGATTATGAAAATGTCTGAAAAATCTATGCTGGAGCGGATAAACGAGGTACAAAGAGAACGAAAAGAATACAAAGAATACATTGAACAGTGGATACATGAGGTGAAAACGCCGATCACGGCAGCAAAATTAATCTGTGAAAATAACCGTTCTCCCTTTACCAGGGAATTGATGGCCAAACTGGAGGATATCAACCGCTTCACCGAACAGGCTTTGTACTACGCACGGAGCGAACATACAGAAAAAGATTATTCCGTCCGTGAAATCTCCCTTAACAAGGTGGTCCATGAAGCGATCGCAGATAATAAATATCTTTTGCGGCAAAATCATGTGACGATTACCGTAGACGACATGGAACACCGCGTATATTCCGATGATAAGTGGATACGCTTCATTTTAAACCAGATTATCAGCAATGCAGTGAAATATCACACAGACCAGCCGGCTCTGCATTTTTTTGCTTTGAAAGAAAAGAATCAGGTTATCCTATCGGTTGAAGATAATGGCATAGGCATTCCAAAAAGCGATCTGCCCCGCATTTTTGAAAAAGGGTTCACAGGACAAAACGGGAGGACAATTCACAGCTCCACCGGGATTGGCCTGTATCTTTGCAGACGGCTTTGCGATAAACTGGGAATTGGCATTTGGGCTGCTTCCAAAGGGAAAGGAACCACCATTTCTCTTGCCTTCCATACGAATGATTTTATCACCGGGGTGCAGGGCTGATATGCTCTGCACTTCTTACATTTCTGTAAGAACTGTGTAAGAAAACTTGATACAAAAGGCCCCAAATATGAATTACCATAAAAGCATAAGAAGATTCAAATAGGAAGGAGTCAAAGCCCCATGTATGCGAAACTTGTTCTAAAAAATGCGAAACAGTCTGCGAAAGACTATTTGGTTTATATTGTAACCATGACCATCTGCGTCACACTCTTTTACTCGTTTCTCTCGATTTCCAGCAGTTATTATCAGCCGGATATCGGAAGTGAATACAACTTTACCCTTCTTAGCGATGGAATGAAAATAGCAATCTGTGCAGTCACTCTAGTTCTTCTGTTTCTAATACGTTTCGTCAATCATTATATGCTGAGACGCAGACAAAAAGAGTTCGCAGTCCAGTCCGTTCTGGGCATGGAACAGAAAACCATCGGCAGACTGTTCTTTGCAGAGACTTTCGTGATGGGAATGCTTTCGATTGTCATTGGAATTTTCCTCGGTGTGTTCTGTTCACAGTTTATCACAGCAATGCTGCTGACCTCCTATGGAAAAAACTACGAACTTTCATGGACATTGTTCCCAGACACGGTCTTTTTGACCGTCTCCTTTTTCGTGCTGAGTTTTCTCGTGGTAGGGCTGTTCAACACCCGCACCATTCGAAAAACAAAAATCATTGACATGTTTGCGGCAGACCGGAAGAATGAGCCTGAGTTGGAGAAAAGCCGCTGGATCCTAACAATAACCATTTTGTTTGAGCTATTCACAATATGGATGTTCGCCATAGGAGTGCAAAAACTCAGATTTTATTATGACAACCGTCTTGCCGTGCCGGTTCGGATCATGTTCTGGGCTAATCTCATCCTGCCCGCTGCAGCTTTACTCTGGTCTATTTTGTGGCTTATCCGTAAGAAAAAATATGGTTTTTCTAAATTTCTCTTCGGACTGTTGGTCTGCTCTGTCCTGAATGCCTGCACAGCAGCCAGCGTCCCGGCCTTCATCAATCAGTATGATCTTCCGCTGGGAGCCGGTACCCTCAACCAATACCTGCTGTTTCTCCTGGTTGACCTGATTTTTTTCATTTGTTCTCTGATTTATCTTGTCAGCAGTTTCATCGTCTTATGGAAAGAAAAATCACCGAAACATAAATACAAAGGTGAAAATTTATTCTTCTTCGGACAGGTTCTATCGAAACTGAATACCACCAGCAAAACCATGTCGCTGATCAGCGTGACATTGGTGCTCGCCATTTTTCTGTTTATCGCAGCCCCGGTTCTGACAGGGTGGGCCTCCGGCTATCTGGATGTCCGATCCATGTATGATGTGCAGATTTTTTCCAGATATAATGATGTGTATGAAGAGGAGAATCTTCCCCGTGATAATTATGAACTTGTGACAGACTACCTGGCAGAACACCATATCAAAACAGATGGCGACTGTCTATTCAGTCTCTATCTTCCAAAGAAAACGGATTTTCACAATCGGATGAAATATGACTTCCCTGTCACGGCAATTTCATTAAGCGATTACAACCAGATCCGGAAAATGCTGGGATACGATCCGATCACTCTTGCAGAACACGAATTCACAACACAGTGGAAAACCATTGTCACCGAGGAAGAACGAAATCTCTTTCTGGAAGAACATACGAGTATTATGACAGACGCCGGAGAATTGACTCTTTCCGGGCAATCCCACTACGAAGAGCCAATAGGAGAAACGGCATACAATTCCTACACGGATATTTTCTACGTGTTTCCGGACAGCGTCTGCGAAAAGCTGCTCCCGGTTATGAGGAACCGCTATATCATTACATCTGAAAATCTCTCCTATGAAACGGCGCGTGAATTGGAAGACGCTTTCTCGAACGCATATCCGGAGATTACTGATACCGGTGTCAATTACGCAATCCGCTTAAGTACCCTGCAGATCAACAGCACAAAGGCCAGTAATTTTGTTTTGCAAGCCACTATGCTCTACGGCGCTGTCGTGCTGATGGTCATCTGCCTCACCATCCTGTCCCTGCAGCAGCTCCTGGACGCGGATAAATACCAGTATCGTTTCTCTGTTCTGAGAAAGCTTGGCGTCGAAGAACGGCAAATCCAAAAACTTGTGCTGAAACAATTGGGGTTCTGGTTCGGACTTCCTATCCTCGTGGCAGCCTCCGTCTCCGCTATTGTGACTGCTTACTTTATACAAACTGTCTCGGCGGAAATCTCAGCTTACATCGGATTCGCAGCCTTACTGTCACAGATCGGCATGACTGTCGGTATTCTGCTGTTATTATTGATTTGTTATTTCCTCACTACATGGATACTGTTCGGGAATTCTATCGCCAAGCAGTAAAGGGCAGCAGAAAGGGCCAATCGCACGAGGCAGATTGACCTTCCGACAAGATATCGCAATCGCTCACGGCTTTATCTCTTTTTAAGCCATTTAGTAATACATATACTTGCTATTCGCATACGATAGTGTTATAATGAAATCAAATAGAACACAGAAAGGAAGGATTTCTATGGCTTTGACAACTTTAACTGCAAGGGTAGATCAGAAAGATAAAGCTGACTTTGACAAATTTTGTTCCAATGTCGGGTTAAATACATCCACTGCTATCAATCTCTTTGTGAAAGCAGTTTTACGCGAAAAACGCATCCCATTTGAAATTGCCCAAGCTCCTGACCCATTTTTCTCCGAAACGAACATGGCTTATGTAAAAAAATCTGTCCAGGAACTGCGCGAAGGCAAAGGCACCGCACACGAACTGATTGAGGTGGAGGATGAGTGAAAAAATCTGGTCTGATGATGCCTGGGAAGACTATCTCTACTGGCAAACCCAGGACAAGAAAACCATTAAACGTATTAACCAACTCATAAAGGATATTGAACGCAACGGCTGCATGGAAGGAATCGGAAAACCCGAACCCCTTACCGGTGACCTTCAGGGTGAGTACAGCCGCAGGATCAACGACAGAGACCGCCTGGTCTATCATATGGAAAACGGACGCATCTATATTGCTCACTGTCGAGGCCACTATGGAGATAAGTAAGCCGTTGAGGGTGTCGCAAAATCATCAAACTAGATGATTGAGCGGCACCCTCTTTTACCCCATACTCTGCATCATAAACGCTCTTTGCTCCACCCTGCCACAGTCAAAATTGAAAAAATAACTATTTCTGCCGCGGCCGCCCCCATCATAAGAAATGGTGTCCAGATGGCCTGATTTCCTGCGAAGGCAAAATTCGTATCGATGATTGCATAGGTGAAACTGTTGGACAACCCGACACCGCCGGAGGGAAGAATGCTGCAGATCCAATTTCCCAGATTTCCATCCAACATCATATAGAGCAGAATCGGTATGAGAAGGAAAAGAAAGGCCGTCACCCCCGAAGCGAACACACTCTTCATCCGACCAGATAAAAATAAGGTAAAACATACAGTCGACAGCAAAGTCACATACCCCGCAGCCGCAATCAAAAGCTCTGCCTGCCCTATATTCAAGGGAAGAAAGGCTATCGCGGTCCAGAGAATCTGCAAGGAAGTCTTAAGGCTCTGAAATCCAAAGGGAAGATTTACCAAAAGAAGAAAAAGACTGATTCCCGCCACATACATAACTGTCACAACCGTGAGACCGGCCAGAATTCTTCCCCAGGCCAGGCGTCTTTTTCCATATCTGGTGCACCTGAGAATCTGATCTGCCTGCGTCTGCCGGTCACTGGCAAACACAGGAGCCATCAATATCGTTCCAATCACCACCAGAAGAAAGGTACAGATTCCCACATACTCCAAGGCATCCGGTCGGATCCCAGGGTAATATACAAATGGCATTTTAACATGGTCATAAAATCTCTCCGCCAGTGCTACAGCGCTGTCTCCTCTGGCTGTATGCCCATTCTCCAGATAGAGAAGTTCTCTCACATGACGTCTGCACTGTTCATAAAAGCCTTTTGCATCCGCAACCGTCAATTCATTCAGATCCGGCCCGATTCCAGTATCCGGATCTGCGTATACCTCTCGAATCCGGCTTAGAAAACCATTAATTCCACTGACATACTTATAGTAATCCACTGTCTGTACCCGTTCATCATAAATGCCATCCGGGAGCCCTCCTTCATAGGAGGAGGCAAAATCCTGATACTGCTCCACTGCTTCGCTCAGCTTTTCTTCTGTGATGGTTCCTTGAAAATCTCCCTGATTTTTTTGGATCATCTCAATGGCTTTTCTGCCGCTGACCTTGATTTCCTCTCCTTCACGATTCTCATAGACATAGTCAACAAATGACTGAGGAAAGTAGGCCAAAAGTGCAGAAACGAGAATCGCAGCCAGGAACAGGATCTGTACCGATCTTGTCTTCACAATCCTCTTTAACTCTGCCTGATAAACTCTCATCTTATCACCTCCTCCTGGGGAAATAGCCACAGATAGAGATCTTCCAACCTTGGCACACAGGGTTTTGACCCCTGAAGCACAGGATGTTCTGACAGATAGCGGATATGAATTGTCTGCTCCTCCTCATGACGGATATTGACGATGCGTGCCTGTCTTTCATAAGCAGGGAGCTCTTCCTCCGATATCACCGCTGACCAGACTTTGCCCTTCATTTTCTGAACCAATTCTTCTGTGGATCCCACAGCAATGACTTTTCCATCTTTCATAATCGCATTGCGGGAGGCAATATATTCCACATCTGATACAATATGAGTGGAAATCAGCACAATCCGGTCAGAAGCAAAGGCTGACAACAGATTTCTGAATTTTACCCGTTCCCCCGGATCCAGACCGCTGGTCGGCTCATCCAAAATCAGAATCTCCGGATCATTCAGAAGCGCCTGGGCAATCCCCACACGCCGTTTCATTCCACCTGAGAGTTTTACAATCTTCTTTTTTCTGACGTCTGTCAGATGAAACACCTCCAAAAGCTGTTCAATCTTTTGAGCTGTCTCCTTCTTTGCCATCCCTTTTAACGCGCCAATGTAATCCAGATAATCCCATACGGTGAATTCTGGATAAAAACCAAATTCCTGAGGCAGATAGCCAAAAACATTTCGATACTGTTCTCCCAAAATTTTAATATCCACGCCATCATATTCCACTTTACCAGACATGGGTCTGATCAGCCCGGCTGCCATGCGCATCAAAGTTGTCTTTCCTGCTCCGTTAGCGCCTAATAACCCCCAAACCCCCGGGGTAATCGTCAAATCCACATGGTTCACTGCCGTCTTGTCTTGAAATCGTTTTGTCAAATCTCTTATGCCAAGCTCCATTGTTTTTTCTCCTCCTTTTCCAACAACCAGATTTGTACCACACATGCCATTGCAGCGGCTGTGCACAAGAACCATACAGGAATATCCGTTATCAAATATCCGTTTTCCATGCTCCATTTCCTGACCATCACAAATAATAGCAGTAACAAAATCCCGGCGCCGCTGCACTGGATTAGAAACTGATTCCATCTTGCTTTCCGCAGGAAATATAGAATCAAACTTCCCATGAGAAGAAACGGAAACAGAAGATAAATTCCCAATTCCTGAAGTCTTGCCAGCTTGCTCAGATACATGTAAACTCCAATTCCCGTCATCATCACCATTGTACCTGCTCCTGTGATCATCAGCCGCGCCAGATAAATCCGGACTTTAGAATAACAGGCTGCCGCTTCTATCTCTGCCATTTTCCAGCGGACGGGACGAAGCAGCAAAGGAACATTACTCCATGCCGCAAGAAGCCCACTCACACACAAAAAAGCAGAAAATCGAAGGGAAATCCCCATAGGATCTCCTGCCATCTGCACATCCCGCAGAATCTGCATCTGCATCCTTATAAATCCCATTAAAATGAAACTCAGCACTGCCTGCAGAATCCATGTCTGCCTGCCCATATATGGAATCTGCCGAATGGCCAGCCGAAACAATTTGATACCCGCACTTTTCTTTCTTGATTTTTGATAAACTGCCCTGGACTGAGCAATGGTCTCCTGCAGCTTCTCACGATTAAAAACAATATCCTTTTTCCAATCATGAAATTCCTGCTTTAACCAGTCCTCCGTATTCATAACAATTCCCCCTTCTTAATCCCCCTGGTCTTCATTTCTTTTTCCAGCATTTTCAATGCCCGGCGCAGTCGGGACTGCACCGTCCTGAGAGGAAGTCCTGTAATCTGCGCAATCTCCCTAAGCCGCAGTTCCTGAGAAAATCTCAAGATAACCAATTCTCCCAGTTCTTGTGGAAGAGACTGAATCAGTCTGAGAAAATCTTCCCGTTCCTCCACTTTTTGAATTTCCAAATCATCCGCAGGGACTTCCGAAGGAAGCATCTCCCACTGTTTTTTTCTGCAGATATCCACACAAGTATTTGATGCCACCTGATACAAAAAAGCGCGGAACTTTCCCTGATGCCGGTAATTTTTCAGAAATCGGAATACTTTCAAAAAAGTTTCCTGTACCGCATCCTCCGCCATAGTTCGATCTCTTAAACGAAAACAGCAATATCGGAAAATGTCGCCGTAATACAGTTTTATCAGTTCATCAACTGCGGCGGAATCCCCGTTTTTCAGTTTTTTGAAAATTTCATCTTCCTGTTTCAAGATATATCCTCCCAAAGAGCTCTCTATCTTTTATAACGACAAAGTCCCCTCAAAATGATTCTATCCCCAAAATTTTTTTCATTTTTGCTGTCTTGCTTTTTGAGAAATCCTGAAATATACTGAAAGAAGTGACCAAAGAAAGGTGATAACTATGGTAAAGATTGCGATATGTGACGATGAAGAAAAGTCAGTTGTTTTACATGAGAAACTTGTGAAAGAATGTCTGCAGTCTGCAGGGATCCGTTATGAGATAACGACTTACACCCAAAGCCGCAGTCTGCTCTGTGATATCACTGACGATGCTTTTTTCTATGATTTGATTTTGCTGGACATTGAAATGCCTGGGATCAGCGGCATGGAAATTCCCAGACAGATCCAAAACTTTCTTCCCGATGTCCGAATTATCTTTGTGACCTCACACACAGAGTATGCGATTGACGCTTTTGAATTGTCCATCTTCCGCTATGTTCCAAAAAGCAATCTGGAAGCGAAACTAACCGCCGCCGTAACCGACGCTGCTAAACTGATTGAGCTGGAAGCCGGGCAGGAATATATCATTCAGACGGCAAACCGTATGGAGAAAATTCCCTACAAAGATATCTTCTATATCCAGCGGGATGGAAAAAATGCCAGCATCGTATCCAGCACCGGAATCTCAAAAGTTCGCAAGAGTCTGCAGCAAGTATACCAGGAATTGAATGCACCGGAATTTCTCTTTACTGACCGCGGCTGCATCGTCAACATCATTCATATTATGAAAATCAGCGGCAGCACAGTGATTCTCAAAAATGGAGAACAGCTTCCGGTCAGCCGCTCTCACTTACAGGAGGTAAAGCAGAAAATCAATCGTTTCTGGGGGGCACATATATGACAGACAATATTCAAATTTTTTCTTACTTTTTCACCAATGAACTGCGTCTGCTTTTCGGTCTTTTCCTTATTGCAAGACCGGCAGGTTTTTCTCTGAAATGGAAAACACTGCTGCTGGCCGGGGCCGCCGGATGCCTTGTGAATATTTTACAGGCAGTCTTGTCACTGCCCTCTGTCGTCATATTGGCCTTTGAAGTGCTGATTATCACAGCAATCGCATGGTACTGCCGGCGGGAAAAGTTAAACCTTTTCCTCTTTTTGGCGATTTTCTATGAAATCGGTGTCGGGTTGTGGGACTTTTTGTCTCAAGCCGGTCTGGGTATCCTGCTCCATTCAGAAAAGTTTGTCCGCCTGGACACTTTGGAATCTTTAGCCGGAATCTGGCTGATCCGGTCAATCATGTTGGGAACTGCCCTGCTTCTGGCAAAACAACAGGAAAAATTATCTATGCATCTGATATCTGCTGTGATTGTTCTGGGTCTGTTTGGCACAGTCACACTCTCGGAACAGACGATCCTGCCGCTTCAAGAAGATCAAACTGGCACATGGATTATCCTCTCAATGGTGTTATTGTTTTCCGCATTGTTCTACCGTCTGATCCGGCAGCGGGAAATGGAGCTGGAAATTGCACAGCTAAAACAAGAGCGGACAGATATTCTGGAACGAGATTACCAGACACTAAACCGCACTTATGCTGACAATGCCAAACTGTATCACGACCTGCACAATCATATCGAGACGATTTATCAATGTCTCACACAAGGAGATATCCCGGAGGCTGTGAAATACTGCGAGGACTTGCGAACTCCCATCCGTGACATTTCTCATACAGTCTGGACCGGCGACAAGACCGTTGACTATTTAATCAGCAGTAAAATAGCCCTGGCCAATCAGCAGCAGATAAGAACGAAAGTCAATATCGAATATCCTCATAATACGAATATCCGCAGCATTGATCTGACAACCATTTTGGGAAATCTATTGGACAACGCTTTGGAGGCGGCCACAATGGCCCCGGATGAGCTGCGGTTTCTCATCCTGACCATCCGGCGGATCAACGACATGCTGATTATCAAAGTACAAAACGGGTATGGCGATACTCCCACACAGGAAAACGGAAAACTGCAGACTTCTAAAACGGACAAAACCTTTCACGGCTGGGGTCTGAAAAGTGTGCAGACCGCGGCAGACCGCTATGACGGGGCTGTCAGCACTGATTACCAGGACGGCATCTTCCAGTCTGTTGTGACTTTGTCTTTTAAGCCTGTGAAAACAGAATCCTCTTTATTTTGACAAACGGCAGCTTGCCCGATGGCGGTCTGCTGTTTTTTCGTGGTCAAAACCCTACTGTTTGCGGACATTTCGGCAGAGCAGCCTGTTTTGATATATGCTTTAGCCATAAACAAAGAACCACGCCAATAAAAGATATCTATAAGGAGGATTTCCTATGCGTCATTTTTATTTTCGTTTAATTCTCGGCATCGTTTTTGTCATCTGCATGATTTACAGCTTGGTCACCAGGAACGTCCCATTTGCTCTTCTTTACCTGGTCCTCGTCATCGTCTTTGGGAGCTCGGCCTACTCACTTTGGAAAAATAAAGAAAATAGGAGGTAAAGGTATGGCTGACAAATCACTTCTTTCCCTGAAGAATTTGAGCGTCTGGTACACCACCGGTCACCCCGTACTTTCTGATTTTTCTTTAGAGTTGGGAGCAAATGAAGTAGTTGGGCTGATCGGCCTGAACGGCGCCGGAAAAACCACTTTTATCAAAACTGTGGCCGGACTGCTTCAGAGCTATCGTCTGGACAGTGCAGTGTGGAACGGCCATTTATTTTCGTTTCGGGACAGCTCATTCAAACGAAACCGGTATATTGTCTTTGCAGAAGATCGGTCATTTTCCTATTTCACCTTCCGGGAATATCTGGCATATGCGGCCGCATCCTACAACGTTTCTCTGCCGGATGTTTCCAGACTGGTAAAAGGCTTCCACTTCGAAGCTTATACCGATGTTCTCCTGAAGGATCTGTCCACCGGCAATCTGAAAAAAGCCTACCTGATCGCAGCATTTGCCCTGCATCCTAAGCTGCTACTCTTGGACGAACCTGTGAATGGGCTGGATTTCCAAAGTACAGAATTTTTATATCAGCTCATGGCCAGTTACAAGCAGTATGGGACACTCTTGTTTTCATCTCATATTTTGGAAAGTATCTGTCTTACTTCTGACCGTGTGCTGGTTTTGGAACAAGGCAGGATCAGCCGGACTTTTGACGGCGACAAGATTGCTGCCGGAAACATTCGGGAGGTATTGACCAATGATGAACACCTTGAAGGCACTCACCAAACAATTCTTGGGAGCAAAATATGAGAGCGCAAAAAAAAGCCTGCTGGAGGCTTTGATTCTTTTTGCCGCAATCCATGCAGCGCAGTTTCGGATTGTGATTGCATCGTCAATCCTTTACCTGATTTCAACCCTTTTTACCGCTGGTGTCATGTGGCAGGTACTTACCGGGCGCCGGCACATGGAAACAATACAGGGAATGTTCTCGCTTCCCTTTGACAACCGCAGCTTTGTCTTTTCTTATGTGCTGGTATTGGGAGCACATACCTTGATTACCAAAACACTGTTGATCTGGGCATTATTCTTCGCTGCTGCAGCTTGGAATATGCGGGAAATTGTCCTCGCAGTTTTCTGTGGATGCATGGCGTGCACTACGGCGGCAGCAGGGTATCAGATGTACCGAAAAGGCCATGCTGTCTTTCCGCTTCTCTGGGCTTTCAGTATTCTGGCCGCGATTTTGACGGCACATCGATGGATCACAATTCTGGCGGCGGCAGCGGCAAGTTTTCTGGCAGCGATACTGTATCTTTTTTTCGCAGATGCCTACAATTTTTACTTTAACACTGCGGCCAAAAAAGCCATTTTGCATGCGGGCCATACCAGGGACATATTTGTTTATCTGATACGTTATCTGACGGCAAACAAAAGTTATCTTATCAACACAGCGGGACTGTGGGTGGCTGCCTGTTTTCTGCCCTTGCTGCTTGGTGAATTTCAGGGACTGAATATATTTCCCATCGGCCTTGCAATCCTTTGCCTGAACACCCCCATCTGCACACTGCTGTCTTGTGATCCAGATTTGGAACAGGCACTCCATATGCTCCCAGGACAAACGGTCCGGTTTTGTTGGAAATATTGTCTGTTTGTCTTCACAATCAATGGGATCGCATCTGGCATCTATCTTTGCAGCTGGCAAATTACAAACAACAAAGTTGGTTTGATTCATGTGGGAATGCTTCTTTTGTTTAATCTGCAAAGCGCTATTTTTTCAGTTCTTCTGGAATGGAAGTACCCGCTGCGCGACTGGAAAACAGAGAGCGATTTGTGGCACCATCCACGTAAATATCTCATCCCGCTGGTTATGCTGCTGGTTGCTGCACTTGTTGGAGCATGGCCCTTAGCACTCTGGATATGGGCTGCAATTTTGCTGGCAGAGTGCTGCATTTTGTTCTTCTTCGCGCATTATATGTCATAGGAAAAAGCTCTCACGCATCAGCGTGACAACTTCTTTCCTATGATATAAAAAAGCAGTCCATCTCAATCTTTCAAAGCTCCTCCATAATCTTTTGGATTGTCTCCACACTTTCCTCCAGGTCCTCCGCGATTTTCTCCGCAGAATAGTTTTTCTCTACCTTTTTTTGAACTAATTCCCTCAGCTTGTTTTTTTCTCCTTCCTTTCTGGCATCAATCTTTTCCAATTCTCTTTCTTCCCATTCCTGCATATATCGGACACCTACCTCTTCATCATCCTTGAGCGCTTCCACCTTTTCCCGCAGTCTCTGGATTTTCTCACTTTCCGGCTTTCTCTCCCTGTCATTAGTGTGTTCCATAAAATACAGAAGCTCTGCCAGTTCCGGACTGATATGTTCCGGATCCTTTCCATGGGTATTCAGAAAAATCCGCAC
>DXIX01000025.1 GCA_019112635.1 Candidatus Blautia intestinigallinarum
CAAAATGAAAAAATCCGGGAACCGGAACCTGTCCTCTGACAAGCCCCGACTCCCGGAAATTCCTTGTTTTCTACACTTTTTCGCTATCTTATTCTTTGACTTTTGACATCAATACTACTGTCTCAACATGCACCGTCATTCCAAATTGATCTACAGGGCAGACTTTTTCCAATCGATACGCACTCTCGCACAGATATTTCAGATCTCTTGCCAGGGTAGCGGAATCACAGCTTACGTAGACTACCCGCTCAGGCTGCATCTTGAGAATTGTGTCCAGGAGCGCCTGATCACAGCCCTTTCGCGGAGGGTCTACGACAATCACATCCGCATAAATGCCTTCTTCTTCGTATTTCTGAGGCAGAATCTCTTCCGCCTTTCCCACGAAAAATTCCGCATTGTCAAAACCGTTCAGTCTGGCATTCCGGCGTGCATCCTCGATGGCCGCCGGGACAATCTCCACACCATAAACTTTTTTGGCTTTCTGTGCTAAGAAAAGCGAAATCGTCCCAATTCCACAGTAAAGATCCCACACTGTCTCATTTCCCTGAAGCTGAGCATAGGACAAGGCCTTCTCGTAAAGCTTCCGGGTCTGGAGCGGATTCACCTGGTAAAAGGATAGGGGTGAAATCTGATAAGACACATCCCCGATCTGATCGGTGATATAAGTCTGTCCCCACAGAGGCAGAATTCTCTCCCCTAAAATCACATTATCTCTTCGGGTATTGACGTTTGCTGTGATACTGGTCATTCCCGGCAAGTCTGTCAGCGCATCAATCAACTGCCCCTTCGCAGGTATCTTCTCCCCGTTTATGACCAGGCAGACCATCCACTCTCCACTGGCAAATCCATAGCGGATCAGAATATGCCGCATCAGCCCGCTGCCGGTTTTCTCATCATACGGTTCCACATGGAACTCCTCCATCCAATGGATCACCCGGTTCAGGATCTCTTCGTTTCCTGGAACTCCCAGATAACACTTTCTGTTTTCCACAATGCTGTGGGTACGTCCTGCGTAAAATCCAGTGATAATCCGCCCCTCTTTATTTTTTCCCACAGGAAACTGAGCCTTATTCCGATAATGATAAGGCTCTTCCATTCCAATAATCGGTTCCATGGGAATCTCCGTAAAACCACCAATTCTTTCCAGATGATTCCGGACCCGATTCTGCTTATATTCCAGTTGTTTTTTATAGGATAAGGCCTGAAGCTGACATCCACCGCAGGGACCGGCCTTTGGACAGAGAGGTTCCACCCGGTCTGCAGATGGCTGTAAGATCTTCATCAGCTTTCCATATCCGTAATTCTTTTTAGCCTTGATTACTTTCGCTTCGATTTCATCGCCAATGACAGTGTCTTTGACGAACAAAGTATAACCATCTTTTGTCCGGCCGATCCCTTCTCCGTCATTTCCCATGTCTGTAATCTTCAGGCAAACCTGATCATTCTTCTGATATCTCATATCAAAGATCCCCTGTCGTTCTCCTCAGATTGGATTCAAACAATCGATTGTAACCCAGCCACTCCTTCTTCTCTTTTCCAGAGAAAATCTCTGTCAGAGTCTCCATTCTGGCATCTGTATTATCCGCCAGATTCAGAGCTACTGCTTCAATCAGAGCCGGTTTTTTCGGAGAACCGAATTCAAGCTCTCCGTGGTGAGACAAAATGCAGTGCTTTAACTCATTTGCCAAATCCACGGGAAAATGATCGATCTCACGAATCAGATCATGAATCATCTCTGCTCCTATCATAATATGTCCCAAAAGCTGACCTTCATCTGTATAATCATTCATAGGGAATTCTGACAACTCCCGGGTCTTTCCGATATCATGGCACAGCGCCGCTGTGATCAAAAGATCTCTTTTGATTACCGGATAAGCTGACGCCATATAATCACATAATTTTACGACTCCCAGGGTATGTTCCAGCAACCCTCCGATATAGCCGTGATGTACCGTCTTCGCAGCAGAATGATTCTTAAAACTTTCCGCAAATTTCTGGTCTTCCACAAACAGCTTCTGAAGAAGCTGATTCAAATGCGGATTTTTTACACTGGCCACGTATGCCAGAATTTTTTCATACATTTCATCTGTACTGTTGGCACTGACAGGCAGATAATCCGCCGGATTATACTCGCCTTCTTCCGCCTTGCGCACACGTTTGATATTCGCCTGTCTTGCCCCGGCAAAGCTGGTCACATCTCCGACTACATCTATATAATCCAGTGCGTCAAACTCTGCAATTCCCTGGGAATTTGGATCCCAGATTTTTCCGTCCAACACTCCTGTCTTATCCTGTAAAATAATGCTGTCATAAGGTTTTCCATTTTTCGTAACTGCGGACTGCTTCTGTTTACAAAGATATATTCCACTGATTCTGTCGCCTTCCCGCAATTCTTCCAAATATTTCATAATTGTTTCCTTTCCATATTTTCTTTTCTATCGAGACTGTACTTCAGCCTCCACTGTCATTTGAGCATACCCCTCCGCGCCTTTGCTGCGCATCAAAGTCAGGCGGATTTTCTGCCCTTCTTTACAGTTCTGGAGAAGCGTACTGTATTGCTGCATCGTCTTAGCTTCTTCTCCATCCAGTTCCTGAATGACGTCTCCGCTTTGAAGGCCTGCCTTCATTGCAGGAGAATCTTCTTCCACAGACTCCACATAGACTCCTTCCGGAACCTGCATGCTCTCAGAGACACTCTCGGAAATATCCTGTCCACGCACTCCCAGATATTGAATCGTCTCTGCATTTGAGAGTGTTTCGATCAATGGTTTCAATTGAGACACTGCCAGAGCGCGTACCATGGTCTTTGATTCATCAGAATCATTTCCGTAATTCTGAGCAATCAACCCGATCACTTCACCGTCCGTATCCAGAAGAAATCCACTGCCCTTTTCACTTCCCGGAATATCTGTGATCAGAAGATTGTATTCTGTGTCAGTAACAGCCACCTTATTCGACACGGATGTGATCGTCCCGAAATATACAGAGTCATTATAACCGGAAGGGCTGCCAATGGCAATCACTGGTTTTCCCTGCATAAGGCTATAAGAATTTCCAAGTTCCGCCACACAGATGGCTTCCTTTGTCTTCTCATCCACATTTTTCTTCCGCACTGTCACCACTGCCAGGTTTGTCCGGCTGTCACTCTTTCTCACACTGCCTTTGACAATCGTTCCATTGCTGAAAGTCACCTGGACACTCTCCACATTTTTCACTGCCGAATATTGGGTCAGGATGTAGTAACTGCCGCTGTTTTCCACGAAGATAATTCCCATCGCCTGGCCGCTGGTTAAAAGAGTATTATCCAGCAGATCTTCCGCATCTTCCTGTCCCACCACAGATACAATTGCCTTTCTCGGCTCCTCGGAAATCTGGAGTGCTTCCTGATATAGTCTCTCGTACTGTTCCATGGCGCTTTCTTCCGTCATCTGCACCTCAGGCGTTGGTGTCGCCGTCGGTGTCACTTCCGGGTCATCCTGGGGAATATCCACCTTTGACGGCTGTCCCTCCACGCTTCTTTGCAGAAGTCCAGGCGCTATAGCCGCAAAAGCCATCGCTGCCGCAATACCAAAAATAATTCCCGCCGCCGCAACGACACCCACATGGGTCAGAACCTTTTTCTTATCTATTGGTTTGTCCTTAATGGTCTCTTTTATAAAATGGAATTTCTTCTCCTCTGTCTCAGAAGATTTTCTCTTTTTGGAAGTCATTTTTTTGTCTTCTTTCATAATGAACGTCTCCCTGAAAATCCGATTTTCTCCCTGGAAAACCGTGGGACGTTTGCTGGATATGCCCGCCATCGCAAGATGAATTTTCCGACAAAAACCCACGTTATCACATAAAGCTTATTTTAGCAAGAACTTATGAACAATCTATGAATAAATAGCCGTCCCTCTGTGAAAAATCTACTTCTCAAATGCCGTTTTTCTCTTTTCCCGGGGAATCGCTTGTAAACCTTGAGTTCATCTTGTATACTTAAACTATCCGGCTTCCGGTATCCTCTCGTACTTTCCGGAACCGGCCGAGGGATTTTTCCCATTATGAATGAAGGAGATATTATGAATAAAAAAGCACTGAAAGCCTTAGAATATGACAAAATTATTGAACAGCTCGCAGCGAAAGCTTCCTCTCCCATGGGGAAGCGATTGTGTCAGAAACTGACCCCCAGCTGCGATTTGAAAGAAATAGAAACCATGCAGACACAGACCAAAGATGCACTGTCCCGGATTTTTCAAAAGGGAAGCATCTCTTTTCACAAAGTTAAAGATATCAAAGGCTCTCTGAAACGTCTGGAGATCGGCAGCACTCTGGGAATCGGAGAGCTTCTGTCCATCTGCGCAGTTTTGGAAAACACAGCCAAGGTAAAAGCTTATGGACGAAGTGACCGTGAAGATCAGGAAGCTGATTCCCTGGAACCTATGTTTCAACTTCTGGAGCCATTGACCCCCTTGAGTACGGAAATCAATCGCTGTATTCTGTCGGAAGAAGAGATCAGTGATGATGCCAGTCCCGGCTTAAAACAGGTGCGCAGAAACATGAAAAACACCAATGACCGTATCCATGGTCAGCTGAACAGCCTTCTGAACGGAAGTGCCCGCAGCTACCTCCAGGACGGGGTGATCACTATGAGAAACGGCCGCTACTGTCTGCCCGTCAAAGCCGAGTATAAAAACCAGGTCCCCGGCATGATTCACGATCAGTCTTCCACCGGTTCTACCCTGTTTATCGAGCCTATGTCTGTGGTAAAACTGAACAATGACCTGCGTCAGCTGGAGGTACAGGAACAAAAAGAAATTGAGATTGTCCTCTCAAACCTCAGCGAACAGGCTGCCCAATACCTGGACGCCTTGAGAGATGATCTGGATATCCTGATTCAATTAGATTTCATTTTTGCCCGGGCCAGCCTTGCTCTGGATCAAAATGCCTCAAAACCGGATTTCAACACAGACGGCATCATCAATCTGAAAAAAGCCCGTCATCCACTGATTCACAAAAAGCAGGTAGTTCCCATAGATATCCGTCTGGGAGGAGAATTTGATCTTCTGGTGGTGACCGGTCCCAACACCGGAGGAAAGACTGTCTCTCTTAAAACCGTGGGACTTCTGACTCTGATGGGGCAGTCGGGGCTGCATATTCCCGCAGGTGACCATTCCAGTCTCTCAGTCTTTGAGGAAGTCTACGCCGACATCGGTGATGAACAGAGTATTGAACAAAGTCTGAGTACTTTCTCCTCTCATATGACCAATGTGGTGTCTTTTCTCCAGAAAGCGACTGAGAAATCCCTGGTTCTTTTTGATGAGCTGGGGGCCGGTACGGATCCGACCGAAGGAGCCGCTCTGGCAATTGCTATTCTCTCTTATCTGCATGAGCAGGGAATACGCACCATGGCCACAACGCATTACAGTGAGCTGAAGGTCTACGCCCTCTCCACTCCCGGTGTGGAAAATGCCTCCTGCGAGTTCAACGTGGAGACTCTGCGACCTACCTACCGGCTTTTGATCGGTGTTCCCGGAAAGAGTAATGCATTCGCCATCTCATCCAAATTGGGACTTCCGGATTTCATCATAGAGAGAGCCAAAGAGCAGATCAGTGAGCAGGATGAGAGCTTTGAAGATGTGATCAGTAAACTGGAATCCAGCCGGATCACCCTTGAAAAGGAACAGCTGGAAATCAAACAGTATAAAGAAGAAATCGAAAGTCTGAAAAAACAACTGGAAGAAAAGCAGGAAAAATTCGACGCACGTAAAGAAAAAATCTTGCGTGATGCCAACGAACAGGCCCATGAAATCTTAAGAGATGCCAAAGAATATGCGGATCAGACGATGAAAACGTTCCACAAATTTGAGAAAGAACATATTCCTTTAAAGGAAATTGAACAGGAACGACAGAATCTGCGCAAAAAAATGTCCAAGTTGGAAAAAAATATGGCAATCAAACAGCCGAAAAAAGCACCTGGAAAACGGCTGCGTCCTTCTGACCTGTCCATCGGTGATTCTGTCCGTGTCCTCAGCCTCAATCTGAAAGGAACCGTCAGTTCCCGGCCGGATGCAAAAGGCAATCTCTTTGTGCAGACTGGAATTTTCCGCTCCCAGGTAAATATCTCTGACCTGGAGCTAATCGATGAACCAGTTGTGACAGCTCCAAATCTCCAGAGAACCGGAACCGGAAAAATAAAAATGTCAAAATCAGCCAGCGTATCCACAGAGATCAACCTTCTTGGTAAGACGGTGGATGAGGCTGTGGCTGAACTGGATAAATACCTGGATGATGCCTATATCGCTCATCTGTCCAGCGTGCGTATCGTTCACGGAAAAGGAACCGGTGCGCTGAGAAAGG
Organism: Candidatus Blautia intestinigallinarum; assembly: GCA_019112635.1. Classification (GTDB taxonomy): domain Bacteria; phylum Bacillota; class Clostridia; order Lachnospirales; family Lachnospiraceae; genus Blautia_A; species Blautia_A intestinigallinarum. The sequence goes on from DXIX01000025.1 coordinate 6,337, forward strand.
GAGTCCACAATTATCTGAGACGCCAGAAACATGTGGCTTCCTTCCGGCTGGGAGAATTCGGTGAGGGCGACGCAGGTGTGACAATTGTAGAATTCAAAAAATAGGAGGGGGATCTTTCACTATGGCAGCAAAACAGAAAATTTTAATCGTAGATGATGATAACAATATCGCGGAATTGATTTCCCTGTATCTGACCAAGGAATGTTTTGATACTTGTATTGTCAATGACGGTGAGCAGGCTTTGCAGGAATTTGAAAATTTCCGCCCGGATCTGATTCTTTTGGATCTGATGCTTCCGGGAATGGATGGCTATCAGGTATGCCGGGAGATCCGTCATACCTCCGATGTCCCGATCATTATGCTCTCCGCCAAAGGCGAGACCTTTGACAAGGTTCTCGGATTGGAGCTGGGAGCGGATGACTATATCATCAAACCTTTTGACTCCAAAGAACTGGTGGCCCGGGTAAAAGCAGTCCTCAGACGTTTTCACGTCAAACAGCCATCTCCCGCAGCTTCCAATGAAAAATGTGTCAATTACCCGGATCTTTCCATCAATCTGACCAACTACTCTGTTATCTACAAAAATCAGAGGGTGGATATGCCTCCTAAAGAACTGGAACTGCTGTATTTTCTTGCCTCTTCGCCCAATCAGGTATTTACCAGAGAACAGCTTCTGGATCATATCTGGGGATATGAATACATTGGAGATACAAGAACTGTGGACGTACATATCAAACGTCTCCGTGAAAAAATCAAAGATCACGATAAATGGTCCATTGCCACTGTCTGGGGAATTGGATATAAATTTGAGGTGAAGCCTTAATGCACAAGCATACCCTGTATTTTAAATTTATCATTGCATACCTGATTCTGGGAGTCGTAGGCTTTGTGATGATTGCCACTCTAGGATCTTCCATGGTGGAATCCCAATTGAAAAATTCCATCGCCGATGACCTGTACCGGGAGGCAACCACCATTTCCGGGGATTCTCTGGTACAGAATAACACCTCAGCCAATAATCTGCTGACACTGAAGCAATATCTGTCCACTCTCTCCGATTATCAGAACGCGGAAATCTGGATTTTGAATAACCAGGGACAGCGGATTTTGAGCACCAAAACTGGCTTCAGCTACTATGATCCTGTAACCATCGATGGATTTGACCCCACAAAATGGGGGAGCTACTACCGGACTGGCAACTTCTATGGTTCGTTTCAGGAAGATATGCTCAGTGTCCTGGTTCCCATCACAGACAGAAACGCACTGAATATCCGGGGATACGTGGTCATGCATTATCCCATGAGTGCCCTGTATGAACAAAGAGAATCTCTTTTGAGTATCAGCTATATTCTCTTTCTCATATTTTTTGTTCTGTCACTGTCCATCCTTCTTCTTTTCACTGTGGTAGTCTACCGGCCGCTTCAAAAGATCACAAAAGGAACCAATGAGTATGCTGCCGGACATCTGGATTACGAGATTCCCCTCTCTTCAGGAGATGAAATCGGTATGCTGGCTGCTTCTTTGAATTACATGTCGGATGTTCTGAACCAAAACGGAGAATACCAGAGAAATTTTATCGCCAATATTTCTCATGATTTCCGCTCACCACTCACTTCCATCAAAGGATATGTGGAAGCTATCGCTGACGGAACCATTCCTGTGGAGATGCAGGGGAAATATCTGGAAATTGTCTCCATGGAAGTAGACCGGCTTGAGAAACTGACCAGCAGTTTACTGACACTGAACAATCTGGAAGTGAAAAGCCGGATCATGAATATCCGTTCCTTTGATATCAATAAGATCATAAAAAATACGGCCGCCTCCTTTGAGGGAAGCTGTACAGCCCGGAAAATTTTAATCGAACTGATTCTGACCGGTGAACATCTCTATGTCACAGCGGATATGGAACAGATTCAACAGGTTCTCTATAACCTTTTGGATAACGCCATCAAGTTCAGCAGCGATGAATCTACCATCACGATTGAGACTACAGAAAAAGGAGGTACCGTCTTTGTGTCCGTCAAGGATCACGGTACCGGTATCCCAAAAGAAAGTCTTCCTAAAATATGGGAACGTTTTTACAAACAGGACAGTTCCCGCGGAAAAGACCGTAAGGGAACAGGTCTTGGTCTGTCTATTGTAAAAGAAATCATCAACGCCCATAACCAGCACATCAATGTGATCAGCACAGAGGGTGTGGGGACAGAATTCATTTTTACTTTGGAAAAATCAAAATCATAATATCAAAAAGGCCTGCAGTTTTGAGAAACTTCTCAAAAACCGCAGGTCTTGATTGTCACATTACTTTTCTCTGTCTAAAATATTCGTAGACAAACTCAATATAAAGAGCCATACTGATGGGAAGACAGTCCTCATCAATCTCGAATTTTCCGTGATGATGAGGCGCTGTGATTCCCAGACTTTCATTGCGCGATCCCACATTCATATAAGTAACCGGGCAGACAGCCAGATATTCCGCAAAGTCCTCCGCGCCAAGACTTAATTCCTGTTCTCCCACCTGTTTTGAGCCCAGAATCTTTCCGGCAGCTTCAATGGCCACATCCGTCAGAAAACCATCATTGTAAACCACTTTTGCAGTACTCTCAAATTCGGTCTTTGCCTCACAGCGGTATGCCTGCGCAGTAGATTGTGCCATCCTGCGGATTGCCGAGCGATTCACTTCTCTTTGTTCTTCCTCCAGTACCCGAATACTTCCTTCCATGTAAGCATTCTCCGGCAAAATATTAAAAGCAGTACCGCTTTGAAGAATACCGATGGTCATGACCGTAGGTTTCAAAGGATCACTCTCCCGGCTGATAACTGTCTGCAGTGTCTGAGCCAGAGCTGCCGATGCCAGAAGTGCGTCTGCCCCATTCTGCGGAGCGGATCCATGACATCCCTTTCCCCTGATCCATATCCGAAACTTATCGTTGGCAGAAGACATCACTCCTTTGCGGATTGTCACCTGACCGGTGGGAAGAGAACTGGATACATGAAGTCCGAAAATTCCTTCCACATCGTCAATCGCACCGCTCTCCACAATAGACCTTGCTCCCTGTCCATTTTCCTCTCCTGGCTGAAAAATCAATTTTACAGTTCCAGAAAGTTCTTCTCTGTGTTCCTGCAGATATACAGCAGCTCCCAGAAGGGCCGCTGTATGCCCGTCATGTCCACAGGCATGCATCAGGCCTGGATTTTTGGAACAATACGAACTTTTATTCAACTCCTCCATCTCCAGGGCATCGATGTCTCCCCGCAGGCCAATTACACAGTCTTCACATCTTCCCCTTACCAGAGCCACTGTCCCCGTCTCACCTGCTTTTTCCCAGGAAATTCCGTGTTCATCCAAATATTTACGAATATACTCTGCTGTCTGAAATTCTTTCATACTGACTTCCGGATATTGATGCAGATGTCTTCTTACTTTGACCAATTCTGCCTTATTCTCAATTGCCTCTTCGTAGACGCTCATCGTTTTTCCTCCCTAACCTTTGATACCCTGACGTACATTCTCAACCCATTCGTCATAAGTGTCAAAAATATGCTGTTTGTTTTTTTCATATATTTCATTTAGCTTCATTACTGCATTGGGGTCATCGTCCACACGGAAATCAATATACGGAAATCCCTGCACTTTGTCCACCCGGATGACAGCCGCCTGCTTTCCTCTCCGGTCTCCGCCGCACCGATCTGCGGCGAGCATGGCACTCATCAGCCGGTCAGCCAACGGACCTTTCGAGTTCAGGAAAGCTTTTTCCATCTCATAAATTACGTCTTTTCCTGTCAGAATATTCCCCGCGATGACATAACCATCTCCCCGCACATGCAATTTTACAGGATCATTTTCGCTCCCGGTGAAAGCTGCCGTATTTCCTTTATAGTCCACCACCGAAATCTGCCTTAACTGTGCACCTTTGTCTTCCTGCAAAGCCTGGTGAAGCGCGCTCTCCGCAGATTCCCCTCTCTCAATTCTGCCCATAACTTCCTCATTGAGAAAAGGATTCACCCATCCCTGTGACGCAATCACTCCTCTTGACAGGCGAATATACGGTGAAAATGCTCCAAGGCCTGGAAAACAGGAAGCTGCCGCGCCTCCCATACAGCCGGTCTCTTTACACACTGCAATAATCGAATATGTATTTAATTTCATTTTTTCTCTCCATCTTTTTCATATTTTCGACAGGCCACAAAATGTCCCGGTTCTCTCTCCAACAGAGGAGGAATTCCTTCTTCGCACAGCTTCGTTGCATAAGGACATCTCAGATGAAAGGCACAGCCTTTTGGAAGATGAATGGGGCTTGGAACCTCCCCGGACAGCCTGTCTTTTCTTTCCCTGCCCGGAACAGGAACAGGAATCGCTGCAATCAGAGCCTGTGTATAAGGATGCATAGGACTTTCATACAGCTGGCTGCTGGACGCAACCTCGACAATTCTGCCCAGATACATAACCGCCACACGGTCACTGACATACTGCACAGAGGCCAGATTGTGAGAAATAAAAATCATAGACATCCGGTATGTCTTCTGCAATTCTTTCATCAAATTCAAAATCTGTGCCTGTATGGATACATCCAACGCTGACACCGGTTCATCCGCAACGATCAGTTTCGGGTTCAGTAAAATAGCTCTGGCAATGCTGATTCTCTGCCTTTGTCCTCCTGAAAATTCATGAGGATAACGCCTCAGAAAATCCGGTGAAATTCCAGTTACTTCCAAAATCTCAGAGATTTTTTGTTGCCAGGTGTCTCTCGGAATCTGATAAGTCTGGAGAGGTTCCTCCAGAATCTTCTGCACAGTCATTCGAGGATTAAAAGCTGCATAAGGATCCTGAAAAATCATCTGGAAATCTTTTCTTCGAAGCCGCAGTTCCTTCTGGGACATGCTGGTCAGATCCTCTCCATCCAGACAGATTTTTCCTGCAGTGGGTTCAATCAGCCTCATAATCAGTCGTCCAAGAGTAGATTTTCCACACCCAGACTCTCCCACAATTCCAAGGGTCTCCCCCTCCAGTACAGTCAGGCTGACGTCTTGCACTGCTCTTAGTTTTTCCTGTTTGTCAAAGAATCTCTTTCTCTTGACATCAAACTCCTTCGAGAGTCCCTCCACTTCCAAAACCGCTTTACTGTTCATCTCTCTCACCATCCTTCTGTGCTCTCCAACAGGAAACAAAATGATCGGTAGCGATCTCAGCCAGATGAATCTCTTTCTCGCATCTCTCACTGCGATACGGACACCTTTGAGCAAACTTGCACCCTGGAGTCTTCTCATACAATTTCGGAGGCTGTCCGGGAATCGGGATCAGCTTTTCCTTTTTTCCTGGAACAGGGATACACTGCAAGAGTCCCTGCGTGTAAGGATGTTTCGGAGACTGGAAAATTTCCTGTACCGGTGCTTTCTCCACAATTTCTCCTGCATACATCACCGCTACGGTATCGCAAAGCTCTGCCACCACACCAAGATCATGGGTGATGAGCAGAATCGCAACCCCGTTTTCATCCCGAAGCTGACGCAGCAAATCCAAAATCTGTGCCTGTATGGTCACATCCAGTGCGGTGGTAGGCTCGTCCGCAATCAAAATCTCCGGCTCACACATAAGAGACGAGGCAATCACCGCCCTCTGGCGCATTCCTCCAGAAAACTGAAACGGATAATCCGACGCTCGTTCTTTCGCAGAGGGAATCCCTACCTTTATCAATTGCTGTACCGCCTGGGCAAAAGCTTCCTTCGGAGACTTCTTTTGATGAATCTGCAGAACCTCTCCCACCTGTTTTCCGACTTTCACAACCGGATCCAGCGCCGTCATAGGATCCTGAAAAATCATTGCAATTTTATTTCCCCGAAGCTTCTGCTGCTCTCTCTCGGATTTTTTCAGTATATCCTCATCATGGAACCAAATCTCTCCGTAAACCTTCTCATATTTTTTCTTTCCAATCAAGCCCAAAATCGTATTGGCCGTGACTGATTTTCCGCATCCGGACTCTCCAACTACGCCCAGAATCTCTCCTCTGTGAAGATTAAAGTTTACTCCCCGCACCGCGTACATCGTTCCCTGCCGCATATGAAACTCTACCTGCAGATTCTTCACTTCGAGGAGAGGTTTTTTATTCTCTTCTCTTACCATATTCTTCCTCCTTTAATCTTCCACATTCCGAAGCCGCGGATCCAATACATCCCGCAGGCCATCTCCAAGAACATTAAAGCCCAGCACCGCCAGAGCGATGGCAATCCCCGGAAATACTCCTACCCACCAGGCAATCTCAATCCAGGCTTTCCCATTATTCAGCATAATTCCCCAGGAGGGGACATCCGGCTCCACACCGATACCAAGAAAACTCAGAGCGGCCTCTGACAAAATTGCAAAAGCCAGCGACAAAGTCACTTGTACCAGAATCGGTGAAAGGATATTGGGAAGAATATGTCTCACAATAATCGTACTGTCTTTGACCCCGATGGATCTTGCAGCCTCTACATACAGAGAATCCTTCACTGAAAGCACAGCACCTCTGGTGATTCTGGCAAAAATCGGTGTGTACACAATTCCAATCGCGATCATAATATTATTCAGACTCGGACCTAAGATCGACATAATCAAGAGAGCCAACAGCACTTCCGGAAATGCAAACATGATCTCCAAAATACGGGAAATCACACCGTCTGTCAGCTTTCCAAAATATCCGGCTGCCACTCCCAAAAATACTCCTGCCACAGTGGCAATGGTTACAGACACCAGAGAAACTCTCAGAGAAATCCTGGCTCCATAAAAAATTCTGGACAAAATATCTCTCCCCATATTATCTGTTCCTAACAGATGCGCCGCCGACGGTGGAGCCAGAGGCGCCGAGCTATCCATATAAAAAGGATCATAAGGTGCCAGAACCGGGGCAAAAATCGCCATCAGAAGAAATAACAGCAAAATAATGCTGCCTGTCACGGCTAGTTTATTATGAAAAAAACGATTCAAAAAATCCTTCACTGTACTACCTCCTAATAACGAATCTGCGGATTTACCACACAATACAGAAGATCCACAATCAGATTGATCAACACAAACATGGCAGAGATAAAAAGCACAGTTCCCTGCAGCACCAGATAATCCCGGTTGTTAATTGCCTGTAAAGCCAGCGAGCCTACTCCTGGAAGAGAAAAAATCTGTTCAATTACCACAGATCCCCCCAAAAGAGAGCCTGTTTGAAGTCCCAGAATCGTCAGAACATTGACCAATGTATTTTTAATCCCATGCTTAAAAATCAGTCCAACGCCAGACAGTCCTTTTGCCTTGGCCATTTTCATATACTCCTGTCCAATCACCTCAATCATAGCAGACCGGGAGGAACGCATTACCACGGCGCTAACCGCAACCCCAAGGGCAATGGCTGGCAGAATCATGCTTTTTAAATTTGCCAGAATTCCATCTCCCAAAGGCACAAAACCTCCGGAAGGAAACCATTTTAAAGTCAGAGAAAACAGTAAAATAAACATAGTTCCAAGCCAAAAATTAGGTATGGAAATTCCCAAAAGCCCTGTCACTGTCGCCACAGAATCCGGGGCCTTGTTTCTCTTGCACGCTGCCCAGTATCCCATAGGAATGCCGACAAGAACTGCCAAAAGAAGACTTAATACTGTCAATTCCAAAGTAACAGGCAGTCTGGACAGCAGAAGTACCGACACGGACTGATTGGAGACATAGGAAAATCCGAAATCTCCTGTCAGAATTCCCCCCAGCCATAAGAAATACTGATAGACAATCGGCTGATCAAGTCCATATCTCTCCCTAAGCGCCGCAGCTGCTTCATCGGTATACTGAGTTCCCAGAGTAACCGTCGCAAAATCTCCAGGAATCAACCTGACAGCCAGAAAAACTACAATTGAAATTCCCAGCAATACGGGAATGATACTTAAAATACGTTTGATAATATAACGAGCCATCTTTGCTCCTTTCTCAGCAAACTTCCTGTGAAACAGCCAGGGTGCCGCACAGATTATGCAGCACCCTGACTGTTCCGGCGGTTCTGTCCCGCCTAAGGACTTTTATCAAATCCTGAATTTATTCTTCAAAATAGACATCTTTCATGAAGATCGTTGCCGCAGTCGGATGTACCGTATATCCTTTCACATCGTCCCGCATTGCCACAGTGAAACTGTTCATATACAAGAATGCCATCGGTGCATCTTCCGCAATTAATTTCTGTGCTTCTTTGTAAATTTCTTTTCTCTGTGTCTCATCAAGGGTCACTCTTCCCTCTTCCAGAAGTGCATCCACTTCCGGATTGGAGTATTTCTGCTGGTTATAAGCTCCTCCTGTGGTAAACAAATCATACAGATACTCATCCACATCCACAAATCCTGACCATCCGCACACAGTCAGATCAAAATCTCCAGAATTCAGACCATCAAAGTAGACACCGGATTCCAGTGATGAAATCTCTGATTGAATTCCCACTTCCTCCAGCTGCTGTTTCACCATCTGGGCCGCGTCCACCTGGTACTGCCAGTCAGATCCCACGGTGATTTTCAGTGTAATGTCTCCTTCCTGATATCCAGCCTCTTCAAGAAGTGATTTTGCCTTTTCCACATCTCTGGAAGCATAAATTTCCTCTCCGCCGAAATACTCATGATTGGGTGGAACATCTGTCTCGGTCAGTACTGTTGCATTTCCCATCTTCACAGCTGTATTGATTGCTTCCCGGTCAATGGCATAGGCAACCGCCTGCCTCACCCGCACATCTTTCAGATATTCTGACTCGCAGTTCATTCCCACATACTCCCAGAATGTTCCAGGAATAGTCTCCAGAACCACACCATCTGCTCCATCAAGAACGGCTGTCTCCTGATCTACGGCATCAATAATCATATCAATCTCACCGTTTCGCAGAGCCGTTGCTCTGGCAGTCGCGTCCGTAATCGTGCGAAGCTGAAGGCCATCCACTTTTGGTTTTCCCTCTTCCCAATACTCAGAAAAAGCTTCCATATCCACACTGGATCCTTCATTCCACTCAATCAGACTGAAGGGCCCGCTTCCAGCATCCACATTTGAAAGATTTCCCTCATTTTCCTCTGCCACTTTCTGATCCACAATCGCATTCAATGGATTTGCCAGATACGTCAAAAACGGAGCATACTGAGAATCCAATGTGATTTCCACCGTATTCTCATCTGGAGTTTCAATCGCACTGATCTTTTCCAACTGGGAAGCTCTCGCACCAGAATCCTTAATTCTCTCCAATGAATACTTCACATCCGCACTGGTCATGGTGTTCCCGCTATGGAATTTCACACCATCGTGCAAATGCAGCGTATAGACCAGTCCATCATCTGAAATGTCATAAGATTCCACCAGAGACGGCTCTACCTCACCATAATTCTCTGTATAGGTGAAAAGCGTGTTATACAAATTCTCAATGGCAATTCCGGCTGCCCGGTCTGTCACAGTGTGAGGATCCAGTCCGCTTGGGTCTGACTGAATCGCAACTACCAATTCGTTTTCACCTTTGCCGGAGCTCTCATCGCTCTTTGTTGAAGCTGAATCTGTGGAACTGCTTCCGTACTCCGCCGGTTCGCTGGAACATCCTGCCAGAAACAATCCAGCAGACAATGCAACCGCTGTCAGTAACTTCCATTTTTTCATTCTCTCATCCTCTCCATTCCTCCGCTGCACCTGCGGAATTTTCTGAGACGGTGTGCCATATCTTCCGTCCCGAAGTTTCGCATATGAAAAAAGAAAGACGCCCCTTTTTGACGCCTCTCTGCGATACTTAAACGGATTTTATTTTTCGTCTATATTTTGTTTTATTACTTTAATTTTTAAAGTTTATAATCTTTTAAAATATACTTTTTATAGTCACAACAGTATACTACCAGATCACCGTATTTCTGTCAACAGAATTTTTAGAAAATAGACTGACAAAACAAATCTATTTGTGATATGATAGGGATGATCAAAGAAAACAAGGAACCTGAGATAACTATGGATAAATTAGATATTGAAATTTTAAAATTATTAAGCGGCAATGCCCGCATGTCTTTCAAACAGCTATCATCTGCAGTGGGAATTACTTCTCCGGCAGTAAAAAGCCGGATGGAAAAAATGGAGCGGGATGGGATCATCCGAGGGTACTCTCTGGATCTGGACACAAAATCTGCCGGTTATATGGTAACCGCCTTTATCAATATTGCTGTTGAGACTTCTTGTAAACAGGAATTTGACACCTTCATCCAGAACTGTCCCAATGTGGTGGAGTGCTATGGAATCACAGGAAATTATTTTGCCTTACTCAAGGTAATTTTCCGAAACACCATGGATCTGGATAATTTTCTTCATCAGATTCAGAAATATGGAGAAACCAGCACCAACATCGTACTGTCCACCTACAAACATACCCACACCTGTATCCCTGATTGACAAAAAAAGAGCTGACATACTGCCAATCACGCAGTAGTCAGCCTTTTTTATTTCCACTCATATTTTGTCAGATGTCCTTCTGTCTGCATGTGATCAAAATTATGCTGGCGCAGTGCCTCATATAAGACAATCGCCACAGAATTGCTCAGGTTCAAAGAACGAATGTTTCCGATCATGGGAATCCGGATTGCCGTTGCCTGGTTCTCCAGCAGAATTTCTTCCGGTATGCCGGCACTTTCTTTTCCAAACATAATATAACAGTCTTCCTCAAACTTCACATCTGTATATTTCTGAGGACCTTTCGTTGTCGCATAATAAATCTTTGCCCCTGGATTCTTCTTAAGAAAATCCTCATAATCCAGATAAGTCGTCACATCCAGATCCTTCCAGTAATCCATCCCGGCCCTCTTGATTGCCTTTTCGTTCAGGCGAAAACCCAAGGGTTCAATCAGATGCAGCCTGGTTCCGGTTGCCACACAGGTTCTTCCTATATTGCCCGTGTTTGACGGAATTTCGGGTTCATGGAGTACAATATTTAATCTTGCCATATTCTTCACCTTCACTGATAAATTTTGTACAGCTCATCGCTCTGCGGCTTGTCCAGGTAACGCACTTCCCCGCCATTTCTGAGAATTCTGTCATTTCCATCCATGGCCTGGCCCACAACTGCTGCGGAAATTCCCGCTTCCTGCAGATGGCGCACCAGAATTTCCCCGTGTTCAGTGCCAATCAGCATCGAGCCGCTGGACATGAGAACATAAGGATTCAGTCCGAACTGCTCACACACCTCGATCGTCTCCTGACGAATGGGAATCTTCTTCAGATCAATCTCCAGCCCCACGCCAGAGCCTTCCGCCATCTCCCAGAGTGCTCCGAAAATACCGCCTTCCGTCACATCATGCATCACGCGGACTCCATGTTCCATGGCAATTTTACTCTCTGGTATCACAGACAGATATTGGTCAAATTCCTGAGCCGTCCGGACAAACGGATCGGAAAATACTTTCCGAAGCTCCTGCTCCTTTTCTTTTGCCACAATAGAAGTCCCTTCCAATCCGATCCACTTGGTCACAACCAGATCCTGCCCTGCCTCCAGTTTTTTCTCGAACAATGCATCTTGGCGCTTCATCTTTCCCACTCCGGTGACAGAAAGAACGGGCCTGTTCACCACATCTGTAACCTCTGTGTGCCCGCCGATCACTTCCATGTCCAGTTTTTCGCAGGTATTTTCCATATCTTCCATAATCTTCTGCAGTTCTTTTTCCTCTGTCCTGGGAGGAAGCATGGCTGTCACCATAACTGCCACAGGCTGGGCTCCTGCCGCCGCCAGATCATTTGCCGTGACATGAATACAGTGACTGCCAATGTCTTTGGACGTTCCAGTAATTGGATCCGCGGACATGACAAAAATCTCATCTTCTCCCAGCTGCAGAGCCGCACAGTCCCGTCCCACTCCAGGCCCGAAGAGGACTTCCTCCCTGCGGTGGGATATCTTTCTTATCACGGAGCGTACCAGAACCTGCTCCGGCAATTTTCCTATCTTCATCTCATTCTCCTACCAGACAATCATGGAAAGAAGCGTCGGCACCACCATAGCCAACACCAGAATTGCCACGATTATCGCTGTAAATATTTTTCTTTTCTTTGGATCAAACATTCCCATTCCAGACATTTTTCTCACCTCTCTCGCAGTCTCTAAGGCCATACCCTGACTTTCGTCATCTTCGCATTATGCGTTAAGGGATCCCGTCTCTCATAGTCAAACAGATAACCGCTCCCATCTTCTTCCACTTCCAGATGGGCTGTCTTCGGAACCTGATTGGCTTTTCGATATGCCCAGATCTCCCTCTCATACGGTTTCAGATCTCTGGCCCATTTCGGCCGATTCTTCATATTCTCCCTGAGATACAGGTCAAAAAGCATCTTTTTCTTCAAAATCCCGGAATCGCCACAGACAACTGACTCCATAAATTCCAGCAGAATCTCATAACGCCGGAGCCTGGAATGCGAAATCGTATCATAGCCTTTCTGTTCATAGAAATCACCAAGACTTTCATAAAAATCAAACGCATTCGCAAAATATTGTTCCAGCTCCGGAAGTGTATTGGTAAACTGTCCACTATTATAATACACTTCCACCATAGTTTCCACCTTTTTCAAGCGCAAAATGTCTCCATAGGCCAGCCACCTGGTGGAGAGGACTTCGTAAGGCTCCTTTGACTTATACACACAACCGTATTCTTTGGTTTTTTCACACATATAAGATCCCTTCAGAACTTTCAGGAAACCCAGTTGAAGCTGCTCCGGTCTCAGTGCATAGACATCCTCAAAAGATTTTCGAAAACTGTCAAGGTCCTCAAATGGAAGCCCTGCAATGAGATCCAGGTGCTGATGGATATTGCGCATATCCTGTATCCTTTTCACCGTCCGGGAAATTCTGTCGAAATCCACATGTCTTCGGATCTCCTGAAGTGTCTTCACATTGGTGGACTGCACACCAATCTCCAACTGTATCAGCCCCGGACGCATCTGCCTCATGAGATCCAGTTCTTCCTTTGTGAGAAGATCTGCCTCGATCTCAAAATGAAAATTGGTCCCCCCATTGTCATGTTCCAGCAAATACCGCCAGATTTCCATGGCATGCTCATGTCGGCAATTAAAGGTGCGGTCCACGAATTTCACCTGGGGAACCCTGTGATCCAGGAAAAACTGAAGCTCTTTTTTTACCAGATCAAGAGAGCGGAATCTTAACTTCTTATCTATCGAAGACAAACAGTAACTGCAGGAAAAAGGACACCCCCGGCTGCTCTCATAGTAAATGATTCTGTGTTCGAAATCTGCCAGATCTTCATAGGCAAAGGGTACCTCATCCAGATTCATCACCGGGCGGTCCTGCGTAGACCAAATCTCACGCTGATGGTCACACCAGGTGATCCCTTGAATGTCCTCCAGACCATTGTCTGATCTTCCATCATAGAAAAGAACAAGTTCCTTGAACGTCTGCTCTCCTTCTCCTCTCATCACCCCCGCCACCCAGGGATTGTCTCCCAGAAACTGCTCCGCGTCATAAGATACCTCCGGTCCGCCCACCCAAATCGGCACCTCAGGGCAGATTTTTGAAAAATCCTCCATAAGATCTCTCACAAAAGATATATTCCAGATATAGCAGGAAAAGCACAGAAGATCTGGAGCATTCTGGTAAAGATCTCTGAGAATTTCATCTTTTGACTGATTAATGGTATATTCCCGCAAAAGAATTTCAGGGCCTGTGTTTCGCACACAGGCCCTGAGATTATATACTGCAAGATTAGAGTGAATATATTTGGCGTTGCACGCCGCCAGTAAAATTTTCATATTCTCTGACCTTTCTGTCTGTGTATCTTTCTTTATCATCTGTCTTTTTAGTATAACAGATCAGTCAGAAAAAACAACTGTACATCTTTTTTCCGCCGCGCAATTTTCTCAGAACAGAAGACTTCCCACCTGGTAGACCAATACCGATGCCACATACGCCAGTAAAAGCTGAAAACAAATGACAAACACCGTAAATTTGGTGGAATTGCTTTCTTTTTTCACGGTTCCGATTGTGGCCATACACGGTGTGTACAGCAGGCAGAAAATCATAAGCGCATAGGCATTTACCGGTCCGAATCCGAACTGCTCCAGAGCTGCCGCCATACTGCTCATTCCCACAGCGGAATTGACATTATTGACACCAAACAGGACGGAAAAACTGGACACAACCACTTCTTTTGCCGAGAGACCGGAGATCAGAGCCACCGCAATCTGCCACATGCCAAGTCCCGCCGGAGCCAGTATCGGTTCCAGCCAGTGTCCCAGCATCGCCCCGAAACTCTCTTTTACATCCGTCACCATTCCGCCGGCATTGAAGTTCAGAATGAACCAAATGATAATGGAAGCCACGAATATTGTGGTTCCCGCTTTTGTGAGATAGTCCTTCACTTTCTCCCACACGTAGATGGCAATTGTTCTGGCATTCGGCATCTTATACTCCGGAAGCTCTATCAGTAAAGTTCCGTCATTTTCTCCTCTGGAGATCTTGCTGGAAATCTTGGCAATCAAAATTGCCATTCCCATGCCAATTACATAGAGAGAAAATGCCACAAACATTGCCGCATGCGGAAAGAAGATGGAAGAAAACAGAACATAAATCGGAAGACGCGCGGAACAGGACATAAACGGCGTCAGCAAAATCGTCCTTCTTCTGTCTTTCTCGCTTTCCAGTGTACGGGAGGCCATGACTGCCGGAACTGTACATCCAAATCCCAGTACCATGGGCAGAAATGCCTTGCCGGACAAACCGACTTTTCCCATAATTCCGTCCATGACATAGGCAACCCTGGCCATATATCCGCTGTCTTCCAGAATTCCCAGGGCCAGGAACAGAATAAAAATGTTCGGCAAAAAGGTTAAGATTCCTCCCACACCTGAAATAATTCCATCGACAACCAGAGAAATCACCCAGTCAGAGGCGTGCAGGTCTGTCAGAAATACCGACATAAAGCTCAAAAGCCGATCCAGTCCAACCTCAAACACACCTTTTAACGCATCTCCGATTGTAAAAGTAAAGAAAAATACCAAAGCCATAATTCCCAGAAAAACCGGAACTCCCCAAACAGGATGTGTTAAAATCCGGTCTACTTTATCTGTCTTGTCTTCCTTGTTTCCCCGATAAAACAGGGTCTCCTCTATGACTTCTTCTATGTAATCGTATTTTTGATTGATAATCTCCTTCTCATAACTCCTGTCAGCAATCTTCTCCGCGCCTTCAAGCGGATACTGATGCATAGTCTGGGGATCTCTCTCCAGATATTTAATTGCTGTCCAGCGGCGGAAATTGAGATCCGGATACTGATTGGCTGTCAGTTCTTCCAACTGGCTGATCTTTTCTTCCAGCTGAGCGGAATACCGCACCACCGGTCCATGAACTTCCTCCTCGTAGTGATGTTTTACTGCGTGGAGCAGCACATTCAGTCCCCTTCTCTGTCTCGCTGAGACAGGCACCACAGGGATCTCCCCCAGAACTTCCGGGAGCCGGTGCATGTCAATCTCCATACCTCTCTCTTTTACAATGTCCATCATATTCAGTGCCAAAATCACTGGCTTTCCCAGTTCCAGCAGCTGCATCGTCAGATAAAGATTTCTCTCCAGCGAAGAGGCGTCCACCACATTGACAATGACATCAATATCATCTTCCATCACACAGTTTCTAGACACGGTCTCCTCAATGGAATAAGAAGTCAGACTGTAAATGCCTGGCAAATCCACCAGATTCATTTTCTGTCCTTTATAATTGGCAACTCCCGTCTTCTTCTCCACCGTCACTCCCGGCCAGTTCGCAACTTTCAGGTTTGCGCCGGTCAAAGCATTAAACAAGGTTGTCTTTCCACAGTTTGGATTTCCCACAAAGGCTACCTGTATTCTGTCGTCACTCATCGCTGCATTCCTCCACTTCAATTCCCCCTGCGATCTTTCTTCCCATTGCCCAGCGTGTTCCACGAACTTTAATAATCGTAGAGCCGTTTTTCTTGTGATTCAAAATCTCCAGTTTGGTTCCTTCCAGAATTCCAAGAGCTTCCAGCCTTCGCTGAACACTCTCACGTTCTCTGACTTGCACGACTCGGTAAAAATTTCCTTTTTGTCCTTCCAACAATGTCATCTTCTTAATCTTTTCCTTTCGTGTTCCTAAAGCACAATTATCCATGTAGTCACAACAAACTGTAATTATTATAAGAAAGCCGTAGAAAATTGTCAACGTTAAGTATTGTCTTCCTATCTGCCGAAATCTGGTTCCAAAAAAAGCAAAAAAATCCTCCTGGCAGTTCGGATTCTTCTCTCATCTGCCGGGAGGATTCTTCATATCTATCTCAACACAGAAATATTTATTCTTCAGCCTTCCAGAGGATATTTATCGGTCAGTTCTTTTACAATTTCTTTCGCTTTGGACGCATTGTCCTTACTCTCGATCATAAGCGCAATAGCCTGTGCAATCCGGTCCATGTCTTCCTCATTCATTCCTCTTGATGTCACTGCCGCTGTTCCCAGACGCACACCGCTTGTCACAAAGGGAGACTGAGGATCGTTTGGAATCGCGTTTTTGTTGCAGGTAATATTCACCTCATCCAAAAGGTTCTCCAGCTCTTTTCCGGTAATTCCCTTGTCTACCAGATCCACCAGCATCAGATGGTTATCGGTTCCGCCGGACACCAGCTTCACACCTCTGCTCATCAATCCCTGGCTCAATGCTTTGGCATTTTTCACCACATTTTCCGCATAAGTCTTAAACTCTGGCTCCAAAGCTTCCTTCAGGCACACCGCCTTCGCCGCAATCACATGCATCAGAGGGCCGCCCTGGATTCCAGGGAAAACTGCCTTGTTAAAATTGAATTTCTTCGCAGTCTCAGCGTCGCTGAGTATCATACCGCCTCTCGGGCCGCGAAGAGTCTTGTGTGTTGTGGTAGTCACCACGTCGGCATATGGAATGGGGCTTGGATGCTGTCCGCCCGCAACTAGACCGGCAATGTGTGCCATATCCACCATAAGGTAAGCACCTACCTCGTCTGCGATCTCGCGGAACTTTTTAAAATCAATCACACG
The DNA here is from genome assembly GCA_019112635.1 of Candidatus Blautia intestinigallinarum. GTDB lineage: Bacteria > Bacillota > Clostridia > Lachnospirales > Lachnospiraceae > Blautia_A > Blautia_A intestinigallinarum. The sequence goes on from DXIX01000025.1 coordinate 23,354, forward strand.
TGCATAGGCACTGGCGCCTGCGACAATCAGCTTCGGCCTGCACTCTTTCGCGATCTTGAGTACCTGATCATAGTCAATGTATCCGTCATCGTTCACTCCGTAGCTGACTGCGTGAAAATAGGAACCAGACATATTCGCAGGACTTCCGTGAGTCAGATGTCCTCCATGGGCAAGATTCATACCCAAAATGGTATCACCTGGTTTCAGCATTGCATAAAAAACAGCCATATTCGCCTGTGCGCCGGAATGCGGCTGTACATTAACATATTCACAGCCAAACAGCTTCTTCGCACGCTCAATCGCCAGACTTTCCACACCGTCCACGCACTCGCATCCGCCATAATATCTTTTTCCCGGATATCCTTCCGCGTACTTGTTGGTCAGCGTGCTGCCCATAGCGGCCATAACAGCCTTGCTCACCCAGTTCTCCGATGCAATCAACTCAATATGAGAATTCTGTCTCGCTGTCTCTGATTCGATCAGACCTGCAATCTCCGGATCTACCTTCCGAACTTCCTCTATTGAATACATGTCCTATTATCTCCTTTTCCATTTGTAATAATACTTTTCCTATTATATCCACAAAAAAGCTGAATGTCAATGCTATAAAGACATTATTCCGTCATAGAAAAACATGCTTTTCGAGAAAATCCATCTTTTTTGAATATTTTTACTTTTTATCAAAATAAAGTCTTGATATTCTCCTCAAAGTATGGTAGTATACTGGATGTGGCAAGGTTGCCATGTTTGCCTAGTTAGCTCAGTTGGTAGAGCAGAGGACTGAAA
>DXIX01000026.1 GCA_019112635.1 Candidatus Blautia intestinigallinarum
TTGCCCTATGTAGCTTAGCATATATGGGGATGGGAGGATTGATTCCACCATCCTGCTCCCTGTAACTTATCCACCATATCAGTTCATTATAAAAATCTTAGATTTTTGTCTTGACAACTGAGCCACTATAACGAATGCTTTTTTGATTGAGTAAACAATATATCAGTAAGAAAAAATATCCAAGAATACATTTTTCAAAAAATTTGCAGGCAGAAGACCAGGGGGTGTTGAAATATATCAAGGAAAATGGTATGATAGACCCGTTATATGTCAAAAACATTTGATGACGTATGTTGGATGTGACGAAATGTCCAGGATGAGACAGCGAGATCTGTCGCCATACCTGCTGTCCCCGATTTTTAAAAGTGACATTCCAGGAAAGAGGCTGCGTCGAAAGCTTCTTTTTTTGTTTTGTGAAAAAAAGCTTGAATGAGAACAGTTTTTTGCAAAATAAAAATTCAGTATCCGGGAAGATCATGAATAAAGAAACGAATATATTGAATAATATTCGTTTTGAGGGTATAATCGAGATAAAAAGATTTATCCAAGGAAGACATAAAAGAAAGGAAAAGAAGTATGAGAGAGAGATTAGAGAAAATCCAAAGCCAGGGATTAGAAAAAATCGAATGCGCGAAAAGCGTGGAAGAGCTGCAAGCTGTTCGTAAGAGCCTCACAGGAAAAAAGAGTGAACTCTCAGAGGTTTTGAAAAGTCTTGGCAGTCTGCCGCAGGAATCCAGAAAAGAAGTGGGTATTCAGGCAACGGAGATCAAAAATATATTTCTTGAGAAACTGAAAGAGAAGGAGGAACAGCTGATCGCGGCGAAGAGTGTTCTGGATGAGCCGATCGATCTGACTCTGCCGGGGACGTCCATCAACCGTGGCACCCTTCATCCGGTAACCCAGATGTGCTATGATTTGAATGATGCCTTTTTGTCCCTTGGATTTGAAGTGTTTAGCGAAGACGATATCAGCAGCGAGAAGTTCGCTTTTGATAATCTGAATTTTGCCCCGGATCATCCGGCAAGACAGATGATGGATACTTACTGGATCGATGGAACCCAGGACAAGTCTGCCAATGAGAGACTTTGTCTTAGACCTCATCTGACAGGAGCGTCTGTGCGCTATCTGATGAAGCATGGAGCACCTGCGCGATTTGTGTACCCGGGACGTGTTTATCGAAATGAGAGTGTGGATTCCGGCCATGAGAGAGCCTTCTTCCAGTATGAGGCCTTGATTGTTGATCATGATTTCTCATTTTCATCCGGAATGGTAATGATTCAGACAATTTTGGAAAAAGTGTTTGGAAGGGAAGTCAATGTCCGCATGCGTGAAGGATTCTTCCCGTTCACAGAGCCGGGCTATGAGATCGATATGGAATGTCTGGTCTGCGGAGGCAAGGGATGTAAGGTCTGCAAACACAATGGCTGGCTGGAAATTATGCCGGGCGGTGTCATTCATCCGAATGTATTAAGAGCAGCGAATCTTGACCCGGATGAGTGGACTGGTTTCTATGTAAATATCGGACTGGAACGACTTGTAATGATGCGCTATGGTGTTGATGATATCCGGCTATTCCACAGTGCAGATTTGAGATTTTTGAATCAGTTTAAATAGGGAGGACAGATCGAATGAAAGTATCATTAAATTGGGTAAAAAGGTATGTGGATTTACCGGCAGACTTGACTCCGAAGCAGATTGCCTATGATTTGACCCTGAGAACCGTGGAAGTTGAGGATGTGGAAGATACAGGCGCAAAATATCACGATATCGTAGTAGGTAAAATTCTGGAGATCCGTGAACATCCGAATGCAGATATGCTGAAAATCTGTATCACAGATATCGGAGAGGCAGAACCGGTGCAGATCGTGTGCGGAGGTTCAAACCTCTATGAAGGAGAGTATGTAGTAGTGTCCAAGCCGGGGGCGGAAGTCGTATGGCATGGACAGGGAGAGCCGGTTAAGATTAAGAAGACAAAAATGCGCGGAGAGACTTCTTATGGTATGATCTGCGGCGCCACCGAGGTATATCTGGAGAACTTTTTCCCACCTAAGGACGAGAGAGAAATCGTTGATCTGAAGGGCGTGGAATGCACACCAGGCCAGAACATCTCAGATGTTGTATATATGAATGATACCGTTTTTGAGATTGATAATAAATCACTGACCAACCGTCCTGACCTGTGGGGCCATTACGGAATTGCCAGAGAATTGTCAGCAATTTATGACGCACCGCTTAAGGAGCTTCCGCAAGTAGAGCTGGATCCGAATCTGCCGGAATATAAAATCGAGATTCAAGAGCCGGAAAAATGCCGCAGATACTTCGGCGTGGAGATAGAAAACTTGTATGATAAAGAAGCGCCATTATGGATGAAAGCTGCGATTATCAATGGTGGAATGCGGCCAATCAGCGCAATTGTAGATATTACGAATTATGTTATGCTAGCTGTGGGACAGCCGGAACATGCATTTGACAGAACTCATGTAGATGGAGAGCAGATTATTGTAAGAAATGCAAAAAAAGATGAAGAATTACTTCTTTTGGACAATAACTCTATTCTTATGACAGAGGGAGACTTAGTTATCTGCGATGCAGATAATGCCATGGGTCTGGCCGGAATCAAAGGTGGTAAGAAGGATTCTATCCTTCCAGAGACTACAGGCGTGGTTCTTGAGGTTGCGAATTTCTCTGCCAGCACAATCAGAAAGACTGGAAAGAGATTCGACGAGAAGACGGATGCTTCTATCCGATACGAGAAAAATATTGATACAGAGCGTGTAGATCAAGGTGTTGCTCTGTCTTTAAAACTGTTCAAAGAGCTGTTCCCGGAGAGCAAAGTAGTTGCTTACGGAGATAAGTATCCGATCAAAACAGAGCGTGCAGTGATTGACGTGCCGAAAGCTTTCCTGGATGTGAGACTTGGTAAAGTTCTGCCGAGAGAGGTCATCGAGAAAGTGCTCAAAGCACTGGGATATGATGTGGAATTCAAGGATGATATCTATCATGTGGTTGCACCGGTGTGGAGATCTACCGGTGATGTATCCATCAAGGATGATGTCATGGGTGATATTGCCCGTCTGCTCAGTTTCCAAAGCTTTGAGTCGAAGCCGCTGACGATCAAATTTGAACATGCTGTGAGACAGAATTATGTGCTGCTGGAGAGAAGACTGAAAGAGTATCTGGCTTTCCGGTGCGGATTTAACGAGATTTATACCTATCCGTGGATCGATATCAAATACATCAATGCAGCGAAGATTGATACTACAAATGCGGTCAAACTGGCGACTCCGCCAGCTCCTGATTTCGCAAATCTCAGAAGCTCTCTGATACCGGGAATGCTGGAAGCAGTGTCAAAGAACCTGAGATATTTTGACGCTTTCAGAATCTTTGAGATGGCACAGGTTGTGGAGCAAGGCGAGTATCATGAATCCACAGAAGATGAGACTCTGCCGATTCACAAAAAGTACCTGACAGGATGTATTGTGGGCAAGAACGCAAAAGAGATCTTCTATGAGATGAAGGGCGTTGTGGAAGCTATGGCAGAGTTCTGTCAGATGGAAGAGCTGGGATTTGCGCACAGTGAGAAGCCATCCTGGGCAGATATCAATGCATATCTGAATATTACCCATAAGGGTGAGATCATTGGAGCGATTGGACTTCTGTCTGTGGCAACTATGGCAGATTCCAAGATCAGACGTACCAATGTAGCTGCCTTTGAACTGAATGTGGATAAATTGGTTCCGCTTCCATCCAGAACCAATGAGTATAAAGCTCTGCCGCTGTTCCCGCTGGTAGAAAAAGACTTGTCTCTGCTGGTGGATGAAAGCGTGACATGGAAGAGCATTGCGAATACTGTGAGCCCGAAGGTAAAAGAACTGGAATTCATGGAGGAGTACAAAGGAAATCAGATTCCGGAAGGAAAGAAATCCATTATGCTCCGTGTGAAGATTGGAAATGATGACGGAACAATGACTTCGGAACAGATCAATGCGAAGATGAATCATATTCTGGAAGCTCTGAACAGACAGTGCGGCGCAGAACTGCGTACAGAATAGAAGAAGAACCCCCCCTGTGATTTTGTGAAATCACAGGGGGTTTTTTGGAACTTCTTATTTTGAAAAAAAGATTGACAAATTATAAAAGAAATGTTAAGCTTATTTCCATCAAATATTAAAAATGCGTTGATGAGGATTAGTACATATCATCTTGGAGCACAGAGAGCTGTTGGCAGGTGGAAAACAGCGGAAGGGATATGTGGAACTGCCCTCGGAGCGGCTGTCCAAAATCCGAAGAGGAGAGTAGGCGCAGACGGGGTCCCACCGTTATAAGGGAAGGATATAAGGTTCACAGGAATCCGTATCCCTGAGTGTATGAGGAAACTCATGAATAAGAGTGGTACCGCGCAGACAGACTGTCTTTCGTCTCTTACAGCATAAGCTGAAAAGAGCCGGAAGATTTTTTTTACTAATTTTTAAGAGCAGGAGGAAAAAACAATGATGAATGCAGCCAAATACAGAAGACAGTATTTTTTACCGCCGGAAAGATGTATGGAATGGACAAAGAAAGAGTATATTGACCATCCGCCGATTTGGTGCAGCGTGGACTTGAGAGATGGAAATCAGGCTCTGGTGATTCCCATGAGTCTGGAGCAGAAGGTAGAGTTTTTTAAACTGTTGGTGAAAATTGGTTTTAAGGAGATCGAGGTGGGATTTCCGGCAGCTTCTGAGACAGAATATAATTTTCTGCGCACATTGATTGATCAGAATCTGATTCCGGAAGATGTGACAATTCAGGTTCTCACCCAGGCCAGAGAGCATATTATCAAGAAGACTTTCGATGCGGTGAAGGGTGCGCCAAGAGCGATCATTCATCTTTATAATTCCACATCTCTGGCACAGAGAGAGCAGGTGTTCCATAAGTCTCCGGAGGAGATCAAGCAGCTTGCTGTGGATGGTGCCATTTTGCTGAAAAAGCTGGCGGATGAGACAGAAGGAAATTTCCTGTTCGAGTACAGTCCGGAGAGTTTCACCGGAACAGAGCCGGAGTATGCACTGGAAGTATGCAATGCGGTGCTGGAAGTCTGGAAACCGACTCCTGAGAAGAAGGCTATTATCAACCTTCCTGTGACGGTTCAGCACTCCATGCCTCATATTTATGCCAGCCAGATTGAGTATATGTGCAAGTACTTGAAGGACAGAGAGAACGTGATCGTCTCTCTCCATCCTCATAATGACAGAGGATGCGGTGTGGCGGACGCAGAGCTGGGTGTTCTGGCAGGAGCAGACCGTGTTGAGGGAACGTTGTTCGGAAATGGTGAGCGTACCGGAAATGTGGACATTGTGACTTTGGCCATGAATATGTATTCTCAGGGTGTGGATCCGGGACTTGATTTCTCTGATATGCCGGAGATTTGTGAGAAATACGAAGAATTCACAGGAATGAAGATTGATGAGAGAAGTCCTTACAGCGGAGCGCTGGTGTTTGCTGCATTCTCTGGATCTCATCAGGATGCTATTGCGAAAGGAATGCACTATCGGGAGGAGCACGATCCGGATCACTGGACAGTACCTTATCTTCCGATCGACCCAACAGATATCGGACGGAACTACGATGCCGATGTAATCCGTATCAACAGCCAGTCCGGAAAGGGCGGTGTGGGATATATCCTGGAGACCAAGTATGGTCTGAATCTGCCGCCTAAGATGCGTGAGGCTATGGGATATGTGGCGAAGGCAGTGTCCGATCATGTGCACAAAGAGCTGATGCCGGAAGAAATCTTCGAGTTGTTCAAGAAGAACTTCGAGAACGTAGTGAAACCACTCAGTATCAACGAAGTACATTTCCAGCAGACCGAAGAAGGCATTACGACTCAGGTGACTTCTTCCTTCAAGGGCAGAAAGATTACGACCGAGGCGAAGGGAAATGGCCGTCTGAATGCAGTCAGCAACGCTTTGAAGAAAGCTTATGGCTTGAAATACGACCTGATTACTTATCAGGAGCATGCGTTGGAGCAGAGTTCCAGCTCCAGAGCGATCGCCTATGTGGGAATCCGCAAACCGGATGGAGGACTTGCCTGGGGAGCAGGTGTGGATCAGGATATTATCCGTGCATCCATCGATGCTCTGGTCACAGCAATCAACAATCGATAAATTTTAAGATATTTTTACAAAATTTAGACAATTATGTCGATAAAAAATTGGCTGATTCCGCTAAAAAAGGTTAAAATCGCTTGACGAATCCTCAAATATTGAATATAATTTTCTTATATATTTCAAAAATATTACAGAAAAATTAAATGTGAGGAAAGGATTTCACTATGAAGGGGAGGAAGATTCAGCGAAAACGTAAAATTCGCCTGATAAAGAGATGCATGAGAATTTTGCTGAATGAGCTGTACCGCTTCCTGAGAAGATGGAAGAGAAGGTATCCTCATGGCATGGCGGTGGTTTGTACCTGCCTGGTTGTCGTGGCAGCGGTGATCACCGGATGCAGAATTTTTGTCGGGGTGAATCACAGTGATGTGTATGCGGCGAAGGAAGAACAGGCCGTGGCAGTTCAGCAGGACTTGATGCCCAGCGGTCTGGCCGGAGTCATAAACGGTGTGCTGGAGACCCAGAACCGGGCGCAGACCGTGGCGCGGATCGGCACATCCTGTGAGGAAGTGATTGTGGGACAGCGGATGAGTACCAGCGGTCAGGAAGTACAGAAGGTGGATATGAGCGCCAGCGCTCAGAGTGCCGTGGAGAATCTGAACAGCCAATCTGTGGAGAAAGCGGCATCTTCCACAATGATGAGTGACGAAGATTATGATACTCTGCTGCACATTGTGGAGGCAGAGGCCGGCGGGGAAGATATCAAAGGAAGAGTTATGGTGGCGAATGTGATCATGAACCGTGTGAAGAGTGATCAGTTCCCGGATACGGTCACGGAAGTAGTCTGGGATACGGAAGGCGGCTATCAGTTTTCCCCGACTTATGACGGAAGAATTGAGACTGTGGAGATCTCGCCGGAGACACGGGAAGCTGTGAAGATGGCCCTGGAAGGCACGGATTACTCCCAGGGGGCTCTGTTCTTCGTGGCCAAAGATCAGGCTTCCAAGGAGAATGTAGCGTGGTTTGAGAAGGATCTGAAAGAGTTATTCGAACATGGTGTTCACACCTTTTATACCTATCCGGATGAGGAGACAGTCAGCTAGAGAGAATTCTGCTTTGCGGAATTCTCTCTTAATTTTTGGAAAGTACATTGGACTTGAACGCTTTTTTGTGATATCATGGGAAACAACGCAGATAAAGGGGAGATTCCCCCAGTTGATTATGGGAAGAAAGGAAGAAGTTATGGAAGTTCTATATAAGAGTACGAGGAGTGAGAATGCTCCGGTGACAGCGTCGATGGCGATCTTAAAAGGTTTGTCAGAGGACGGCGGACTGTTTGTTCCTACCCAGATTCCGAAGCTGGATGTAAAGCTTTCTGATCTGGCGCAGATGAGTTACCAGGAGGTAGCCTATGAGGTGATGAGCAGATTTCTCTCAGATTTCACGGAGGAAGAGTTGAAATCCTGTATTGCCAACGCATATGATGCTAAGTTTGACACGGAGAAGATTGCGCCGATCAAGGAAGTGAACGGTGTGTATTATCTGGAGTTGTTCCACGGCGCTACGATTGCCTTTAAGGATATGGCCCTGTCTATTCTGCCGCATCTGATGACGACGGCGGCGAAAAAAAACCAGGTGAAAAATGAGATTGTGATTCTCACTGCCACATCCGGAGATACCGGAAAGGCAGCGATGGCTGGTTTTGCGGATGTCCCGGGTACCAAGATTATAGTCTTTTATCCCAAACATGGTGTCAGTGCCATCCAGGAGAAACAGATGGTGACCCAGAAGGGAGACAACACGTATGTGGTGGGAATCACCGGTAATTTTGATGACGCTCAGACCGCTGTGAAGAAAATGTTCAATGACAGACAGATGGCAAAAGAACTGGATGCGGCCGGCTTCCAGTTCTCATCAGCCAATTCCATTAATGTGGGACGTCTGGTTCCTCAGGTTGTATATTATGTCTATGCTTATGCGACACTGCTCCGTGATGGAAAGATTCAGGAAGGACAGAAGATCAACGTGGTCGTTCCCACCGGCAATTTTGGGAACATCCTGGCGGCTTATTATGCGAAGCAGATGGGGCTTCCGATTCAGAAACTGATCTGTGCGTCCAATGAGAACAAAGTGCTGTTTGATTTCTTCCGTACAGGAACATATGACAGGAGAAGAGAATTTAAGCTGACTTCTTCCCCATCCATGGATATTCTGATTTCCAGCAATCTGGAGCGTCTGATTTACAGTCTTACCGGAGAGGATCCAAAGCTTTGCCGTCAAATGATGGAGTCACTGAGCAAGGATGGCTGCTATACGATCACAGAAGAGATGAGAGAGGGACTGTCAGACTTCTATGGTAATTTCTGCAGTGAGGGAGAGACCTCCGAGGCGATCAGCGCGACTTTCTACGGAGGAGGATATGTCCTGGATCCCCACACAGCAGTGGCAGCTGGAGTGTATCAGAAATATTTAAGACAGACAGAGGATTCCACAGTGACTGTGATTGCCTCCACAGCGAGTCCTTACAAATTTGCCAGAAGTGTTATGGGAGCCATCGACAGTACCCGCTATGAGGGGCTGGGCGATTTTCAGCTGATTGAGGCTCTGACAAAGGTATCGGGTGTGCCGATTCCGAAGGCTGTGGAAGAGATCAGGACTGCACCGGTACTTCATGACCGGGTGGTGGATGCCTGTGACATGCCGGACACTGTGAGAGAGATTCTGGGAATATAGAAGAGCCAGGATTCTGTGTATGGTAATTGTATACAATTTTTTTCTATTTTTTTTGATGACTTTTTCGTTTTTTCATGTATAATATGTATTTAGTGACACGCATTAATGATTTAGGAGGTTAAATTACTATGGCAAAAATCGATTTGAGTAAGTATGGCATCACTGGAACCACAGAAATTGTACACAATCCATCCTATGACATGCTGTTCGAGGAAGAAACCAAACCGGGCCTGGAAGGTTTTGAAAAAGGGCAGGTAAGTGAACTGGGTGCGGTGAATGTAATGACCGGTATTTACACAGGCCGTTCACCGAAAGACAAATTCATCGTTATGGATGAGAATTCCAAAGATACGGTATGGTGGACTTCTGATGAATATAAAAATGACAACCATCCGGCATCCGAGGAAACCTGGAAAGTTGTGAAAGATATTGCTCTGAAGGAACTCTCCAATAAGAGACTGTTCGTGGTGGATGCGTTCTGCGGAACGAACGAGGACAGCCGTATGGCAGTCCGCTTTATCGTGGAAGTTGCATGGCAGGCTCATTTTATCAAGAATATGTTTATTCGTCCGACAGAGGAAGAACTTGAGAACTTCGAGCCAGATTTCGTATGTTACAATGCTTCCAAGGCAAAAGTTGAAAATTATAAAGAACTGGGACTGAATTCTGAGACAGCGGTTGTCTTCAATATTTCCAGCCGTGAGCAGGTTATCCTGAATACCTGGTATGGCGGAGAGATGAAGAAAGGTATGTTCTCCATGATGAATTACTACCTGCCGCTGAAGGGTATTGCTTCTATGCACTGCTCTGCGAATACAGACCTGAATGGTGAGAATACTGCAATCTTCTTCGGACTTTCCGGAACTGGAAAGACAACCCTGTCTACGGATCCGAAGAGACTGCTGATTGGTGATGACGAGCATGGCTGGGATGATGAAGGAATCTTCAACTTCGAGGGCGGATGCTATGCGAAGGTAATCAACCTGGACAAAGAGTCAGAGCCGGATATCTATAATGCAATCAAGCGCAACGCTCTTCTGGAGAATGTTACTCTGGATGCAGACGGAAAGATTGACTTTGACGATAAGAGTGTGACAGAGAACACCCGTGTATCTTATCCGATTGACCATATTAAAAATATTGTACGCCCTGTCTCCGCAGCACCGGCAGCAAAAGAAGTAATCTTCCTGTCCGCAGATGCTTTCGGTGTACTTCCTCCGGTATCTATTCTGACTCCGGAGCAGACACAGTACTATTTCCTGTCAGGATTCACTGCGAAGCTGGCTGGTACTGAGCGTGGAATCACAGAGCCCACACCAACCTTCTCAGCATGCTTCGGACAGGCATTCCTGGAGCTGCATCCGACCAAATACGCAGAAGAGCTGGTTAAGAGAATGAAAGCCAGCGGCGCAAAAGCATATCTGGTGAACACCGGATGGAACGGAACTGGAAAGAGAATTTCTATCAAAGATACCAGAGGTATCATCGATGCGATCTTAAGCGGTGATGTTCTGAAGGTTCCGACCAAGAAGATCCCGATCTTTGGTTTTGAAGTTCCGACAGAGCTTCCAGGTGTTGACACCAACATTCTGGATCCACGCAATACCTATGCAGATGCTTCTGAGTGGGATGAGAAAGCAAAAGATCTGGCTGGAAGATTTATCAAGAATTTTGCAAAATATGAGGGAAATGAGGCAGGAAAAGCTCTTGTCTCAGCAGGTCCTCAGTTATAATCAGACAAATCCGATGGCAGTTATCTGAGATAACTGCAGGATGGAAGCGAATAAGCAGAATCAATGAGGAGGCTGTGTCGGTGGACGCGGCCTCCATTTTCCTGAGAAATATGAAAATGTAAGTCTCTTTATCAAAAATGTCGATTTTTGTCATCTGAGTTTGGGAATTAATATTGAAAATTCACATATACTAGAGTATAATAACTAATAACAAATCAGATGCCGTACAGTGTGACGGCAATCATATGTGTCTGCAGGACATTTAGAACGGCAGTGTTTTCCTGGAATGTGCGACAATCCTATTGTTTTTGAACCTACATCTTCTTAAAGGGATTCCAACATCGCAAGTAGGATGTCAGACCTCTCGTTGTGGTAGGCAGAATACTTGTTGAGGAAACCCACCTAGCAATCCGCTAGGCGTCAAAAAAATAGGACCGGCATTTTGGGGCCACAAAGAGGAAAAAGGAAGTCGCAGGTGGCTTCCTTTTTTTCCTGTAGGAACGCGCAGACAGATAGGGAGGAGAATATGGCAGTTACGAAGGGTTATTTTGGCAGAACAAAACAAGGTGAGGAGATCATGAAATACCGGATCACAAATTCGCAGGGAGCCTACATAGAGGTTTTGAACTATGGAGCGATATTGCAGAAAGTCGTGGTACCGGACCGGGAAGGTCATATGACGGATGTGGTTCTGGGATATGATGAGCTGGAAGCTTATTTTGAGAATCCCAGTTATTTTGGCGGAACCGTGGGCCGAAATGCCAACCGGATTGCAGGGGCCTCCTTTGAGCTGGACGGAGTGAAGTATCATTTGAATGCCAATGAAGGAGAGAATAATCTTCACAGCGGTCCTGTCAGTTTTAACCGTATGGTTTGGGAAGAACGCAGAGTTAATCAGGGGGAAAATTCTGTGACCTTCGGCAGAGTAAGCCCAGATGGTGAACAGGGATTTCCGGGCAATCTGGATATCAACGTTACTTATTCTTTTGATGACGATCAGAATGTTCGGATTGAATATAGAGGAACCAGTGATCGGAAGACCATTGTCAATCTGACAAATCACAGTTATTTTAATCTGTCAGGACAGAATTATCCGGATGTGAAAGAGACACGGGTGCAGATTCTGTCTGATGATTACACACCAGTGGATGAGGAGAGTATTCCCACAGGCGAGCTGATATCAGTGGAAAATACACCTATGGATTTCCGTGAGATGAAGACAATCGGAAGAGATTTGGAAAGTGATTTTCCGCAGATTGCTCAGGCGGGCGGATTTGATCACAATTATGTTCTGAAGAATTATCGTAGAGGAGAGCTGCAGATGGTAGCGGCAGCAGAGTCATTGGTGACAGGTATTCGTATGGAAGTGTCGACAGACATGCCGGATATGCAGTTTTATACAGGTAATGCTATTGAGAGCCAGAGAGGAAAAGATGGCGCAGTCTACGGACCATACAGTGGTTTTTGCATGGAAACCCAGTATGCGCCCAATGCGGTCAATGAGCCGCGGGCTGTGTCGCCGGTTCTAAGACCTGGAGAGAAATATCATTCTGTCACCGTGTATCACTTCTCATTGAGAGAGGATTAGGATGCCTGTGACGATAGGAATGAGGAGGGGATTTCTTCATATATTAAATATGAGGGAATTCCCTTTTTGCCTGTTCAGGAAGAGGCTGGCGTGTTTTGACAGGAAAGGCGGCGGCTTGCCAGTGACCTGAAATCGTGCTATGATAAACAAATATGAAATGAAAGGTTACAATGAGGTGGGCCAGATGAAAAAGAGATTCAGATCTATAGTCAGGTCACTGGCCGGATTTGTCATGCGGACTCAGAAAGATCATGTGGGGGCGTATGCGGCTCAGGCGGCCTATTTTATCATTTTATCTTTCATACCAATCATGTTGTTTCTTATGACCTTGGTACAGTATACGCCTCTGACCTACAATGCGGTGAGAGAGGCAATCATCAGTTTTTTGCCAAAGGAGATTCAGGCTTTTGTTCTGGGAATTGTGGCCGAGGTGTTCAGCAAGAGCGGAGCCGTACTTCCGGTTACCCTGATGACTGCGCTGTGGTCTGCCGGGAAGGGAATGCAGGCGCTTACCAATGGTCTGAATACTATCTACCATGTGAAAGAGACCCGTAACTGGCTGATCACCCGGCTGTGGTCCGTTTTTTATACGGTTCTGTTTATTTTCGCATTGATGGGAAGTCTGATTTTGCTGGTATTTGGAAATTCCATTCAGCATACGCTGATGAAATACATTCCGTTTCTGGGAAGGATTGTGGGGAGGTTTCTCGGCGCGAGAAATTTTCTGGCATTTATTGTTTTGGTTTTTGTATTTCTTTTTTTGTACAAGGTACTTCCAAACCGTAGAGCCAGCCTAAAGAGCCAGCTTCCGGGAGCAGTTCTGACGGCCATTGCATGGTCCGTGTTTTCCTTTGGTTTTTCCATTTATTTTACCTTTTTCCCTAATTTTACCAATATGTATGGAAGTCTGACGGCGATTATCCTGATTATGCTGTGGATGTATATCTGCATGAATATTGTGCTGTATGGGGCAGAGATCAATGCCTATTACGAGTCAGAATTTCGTCAGGCGCAGGCCTTTGCCCGGGAATTGTTTGATCGGGAGGAGGAAGATTTAAAAGACAGGGAGGAAGATCTAAGAGAAGACCTAAAAAGGGATATCAAGGAACGGCAGAAAGAATTCAGAAATGATTGGAAAGAGAGAGAAGACAGACAAAAGAAAGGAAAATAAAAATGCGATTGTATATTATGCGTCATGGGGAGACTGCCTGGAACGCACAGAAAAAGATTCAGGGTGTGGCGGATATTCCGCTGGACGGGAAAGGAAAAGAACTGGCCAAGATAACCGGATGGGCTTTGCGGGATGTGGATTTTGACCGGGTAATTACCAGCCCCCTGAACAGAGCGAAGGAGACCGCCAGACTGGTGATTGGCGAGAGAAAAATTCCCTGGCTGGAAGATACGAGAATACAGGAGATCTGTTTTGGAGTTATGGAGGGAATGCAGGTGTCAGGAAGCGATCATCCTGAGTTTCAGGAGAACCTGACAAAATTTTTTCAGGATCCTTGGAATTTTCAGGCTCCTGAAAACGGAGAGAGTGTGGAGGATGTGTGCAGAAGGACCCGGGAATTCTGGGACGAGCTTGTGAACACAAAAGAATACCGGGAAGAAACGATATTGATCTCTTCCCATGGATGCGCGTCCAGAGCGATCATGCAGAATGTATACCGGGATCACGATTTCTGGCATGGAAAGGTTCCGCCGAACTGTAGTGTTAATATTGTGGATGTGAATGATGGTAAAGTCACTTTGGTGGCGGCAGATAAAATATACTATTGATGAGATGAGGAATGATTATGAAGACAGCTGATTTTTATTATGATCTCCCCCAGGAGTTGATTGCCCAGGATCCCCTGGAGGACAGAAGCAGTTCCAGACTGATGCATCTGGACCGGGAGACCGGGGAAGTGACACATGGTACTTTTCGGGATATTCTCAATTATCTGAATCCGGGGGACTGCCTGGTGATCAATGATACGAAAGTGATCCCGGCAAGGCTTTTCGGGCATAAAGAGGATACGGGCGCAGTCATTGAGCTGCTGTTGCTGAAAAGGCGTGAGAATGATATCTGGGAGACTTTGGTGAAGCCAGGGAAAAAAGCAAAAATTGGAACAAAACTGGTATTTGGAGACGGCATTTTAAAGGGAGAAATTCTGGATGTGGTGGAAGAAGGAAACCGTTTGATTCAGTTTCACTATGATGGAATTTTCGAAGAGATTCTGGATCAGTTGGGAGAGATGCCGCTTCCGCCCTATATCACTCATAAACTGAAAGACAGAAACCGTTATCAGACAGTATATGCCAAGCATGAGGGGTCTGCCGCTGCCCCCACTGCCGGACTGCATTTTACACCGGAGCTTCTGCGGGAAGTGGAAGAAGCCGGCGTTCGGATTGCCCATGTCACCCTTCATGTGGGGCTGGGGACTTTCCGGCCAGTGAAGGTGGAAGATGTGACGCAGCACCATATGCACTCTGAATTTTATGTGGTGGAGGAAGACCAGGCGGAACTGATCAATCAGGCAAAGAGGGAGCATAAGCGAGTGATCTGTGTGGGGACTACCAGCTGCCGGACTTTGGAGTCTGCTGCCGGTGAGGATGGAATTCTTCAGGCCAAGAGTGGATGGACAGACATTTTTATTTATCCGGGATACCGTTTTAAGATTATGGATGGATTGATCACGAATTTCCATCTGCCGGAATCCACACTTTTGATGCTGGTGAGCGCTTTTGCGGGAAAAGATCATATTATGGCAGCCTACAAGGAAGCTGTGAAGGAGAGATATCGTTTCTTTTCTTTTGGCGATGCCATGATGATTGAGTGAAGAAAAAAGTTTGGATTTACTTGCTATAATTACAGATTTGTGGCATTATTTACGTTATACAGTGGAAATTTACAATAAGTTAGGAGAAATGTCATGAAATTTGTGATTGAGCATCTGTCGAAAAAATTTGGCGCGAAAGAAGTCCTGCGTGACATTAGTTTTACTTTCGAGAGCGGAAAAATTTATGGACTTCTGGGACGAAATGGGGCGGGAAAGACAACACTGTTTAATTGTCTGAATCGGGATCTCAAGGCGGATGGAGGAAGCTTTTATTTTCTGGCGCAGGAAGAGCGCCAAGAAGTGGTGCCGGAGGATGTGGGATATGTGTTATCTACTCCCACGGTGCCGGAGTTTCTGACAGCCAGGGAGTTCTTGAAGTTTTTTATGGATATCAACGAGAAACGGCTGAAAAATCCAAAAACTATGGATGAATATTTTGATTTCCTGGGGATTGAGACAGAAGACAGGGATAAATTGCTGAAAGATTACTCCCATGGAATGAAGAACAAAATGCAGATGCTGGTTAATTTTATACTGCGGCCGAAACTGTTTCTGCTGGATGAACCACTGACTTCCCTGGATGTGGTGGTGTCGGAAGAGATGAAACAGCTGCTCAGGTCCATGAAAAAAGACCGTGTCACGATTTTCTCCACCCATATTATGGATCTGGCCTTGGATTTATGTGATGAGATTGTTCTTCTCAACCATGGCGTGCTGGAACTTGTGGATCAGGAAAACCTGGACAATCTGGAATTCAAAGAGAAGATTATCGCGGCGCTGAGGGAGGAAGGACATGAGTAAAACATTTCAGATTATTTTCTCTCTGAGAAATACTTACCGGGTCAACAGCGTTTTATATTCTCTAAAACAGATCCCTCTGATAAAAAAGCTGCTTCCAGATCAGCTGTATGGAATCTGGGGACTGAAGATTTTCGCGAATGTGATCAGTGTCCTGTGGGAAATTGTGGCGGTTTTCGGAGGAAAATTTCTGTATTTCCTGTTTCTGATTTTACTGCCGGGAAGTCTCTATCCCGGCAGCGAAGGGGAAATTTTTCTGCATTTGCTGTTGCTTCTGACGATTGTTGGGGCTTGTGTGAATACCTATATGTTTGATCCCGCAAAGGATAAGTATTATGCTGTTATCCTGATGCAAATGGATGCATGGCGTTATACGATGGTAGATTATGGCTATTCCATGGCGAAAGTGCTTGTGGGATTTCTTCCGTTTGCCTTTCTGGCCGGGCTGGAAAAGGGACTGGCTTGGTGGCAGTGCCTGCTGATTCCTTTGTATGTGGCAGGGGCAAAAATTATTGTTGCGTCCAGATCTTTGTGCTCATATGAAAAGAACGGAGCAATCACCAACGAAAATCATCTGGAAAAGTGGGTATGGATTCGGATACCTCTTCTGTTGGTGGCGTCATATGGTCTTCCGGTTCTGGGACTTGTGGTGCCTGTGGGAGTATCTTCCGGGATCATGTTGGCGGTGATTCTTTTTGGAGCTGCATCGGCAAGAACGATTATCCGTTTTTCCGATTACCGCAGTATGTATCAGCAGATTCTGGCGAATTCCATGATTCAGATGGACCGGGCAAAGACGCAGCTTGGAACAGCAGATCAGAAGTACATAACAATGACAAAAACAGCGGCAGACAGAAAAAGAGGGTTTGAGTACTTGAATGCGTTGTTTATCGCGCGTCATCAGAAGATTCTATGGAAAGCTTCTGAGAAGATTACTCTGGTAATTCTGGGGCTTCTCCTTGTGATGTCTGTGGCTGTGCGCGTTTTTCCTCAGGCAGGGGAGGCGACGAACAGGCTGATGCTCACATATCTTCCTTACTTTGTGTTCATTATGTATGCTGTGAACCGGGGAACAGGCTTCACGCGGGCTCTGTTTATGAACTGTGACCGCAGTCTTCTGACTTATTCTTTTTACAAACAGCCGGGGCCTATATTGAAATTGTTTCAGATTCGTCTAAGAGAGATTGTAAAGATCAATCTTCTTCCGGCGTCGGTGATCGGTGCCGGTCTGGTCTGGCTTCTCTATCTCTCCGGAGGGACGGAGCACTGGGTCAATTATGCGGTTTTATTCATCTCGATTATCTGTATGAGTGTGTTTTTTTCTGTACATTATCTCACAATTTATTACCTCCTCCAGCCTTACAATGCGGGAACACAGATGAAAAGTACCACCTATCAGATTGTGCTCAGCGCAACTTATCTGGTCTGTTTCGCTTTCATGCAGGTTCGGATGCCGACCATTTTGTTCGGTGGAATGACCATTGTATTTTGTATTCTGTATAGCGTTATCGCCTGTGTTCTGGTTTATTACCTGGCACCCAGAACTTTCCGTTTGCGAAATTGACAGAATTTTTTGCGGGAAAATAAGTTTTAGTTGACAAACGGATTTTCTGGGGGTAACATATGTAGCATTAGAGAGAAAGAAGGAGGAGAAAGAAATGAAAGTTTGGAAACGGGTTTTAAGCCTGGCAATGGTATCTGCCCTTGCAGTCACTTCACTGACCGCATGCGGCGGCAATGGCGGAAGTGACAGCAGTGAGGGATCTGCAAGTGCAGATACCTTTAAAATTGGAGGTATCGGACCGACAACAGGAGATGCGGCTGCTTACGGAACTGCAGTTCAGAATGGAATTCAGCTTGCAGTCGATGAGATCAACGCAGACGGTGGAATCAACGGATACCAGATCGAGTATCAGTTTGAGGATGATCAGAACGACGCGGAGAAATCTGTCAATGCGTACAACACTCTGAAAGACTGGGGAATGCAGATGCTGGTGGGAACCGTTACATCAGCTCCGTGTACTGCTGTTGTGAAGGAAACTGAGAAAGATAACATGTTCCAGCTGAGCCCTTCTGCGACAGCTGTAGAGAGTATTGCGGCGGACAACGCATTCCGTATCTGCTTCTCTGACCCGAACCAGGGTAAAGCGTCTGCAGAGTACATCTCTGATAACGGCCTGGCTGAGAAAGTAGCTGTTATCTACAACAGCTCTGATGTGTACTCAACCGGTATTTACCAGAAATTCGCAGAGGAATCAAAGGCAAAAGGTCTTGAGATTGTGGCAGCTGAGGCGTTTACCGCTGACAGCAAGAACAACTTCGAGGTGCAGCTTAAGAAAGCACAGGATGCAGGCGCAGATCTGGTATTCCTGCCGATCTATTATCAGGAGGCTTCCCTGATTCTGACACAGGCAGATCAGATCGGATATGCTCCGAAATTCTTCGGCTGTGACGGACTGGATGGAATCCTGGCAGTTGAGAACTTCGACACAAGCCTGGCAGAAGGCGTAATGCTTCTGACACCGTTCACCGCAGACGCAGAGGATGAGATGACTCAGACATTCGTAAAAGATTACGAAGATGCTTTTGATATCACACCAATCCAGTTCGCGGCAGATGCTTATGACTGTATGTATGCCATTAAGGCAGCAGCCGAGGATGCTGAACTTACACCGGATATGAGTGTGTCTGACATTTGTGAAGCTATGAAGACTTCTATGACAAAGATCACCATCGATGGTCTGACCGGAAGCGGAATCACCTGGACATCTGACGGTGAGCCATCCAAAGAGGCTAAGGCTGTTATCATCGAGGACGGTTCTTACAAAGCAATGTAATTGAATATGTTCGTACAGGCGGACTGCGAAAAAGCAGTTCGCCGTGTGCGTTTCAGGATTTGGCAAAGAGGCTGATGACACAGCCTCTTTTTATATTTCTTTATTGATAAGGGGAAAGAAAGTATGCTATAATATTAAGCGTTTATAAAAAAAGATGAGAGGGATGTATATGAGCTTTATTTCTTACTTAATCAGTGGATTAAGCCTGGGCAGCGTATATGCAATCATCGCGCTGGGATATACCATGGTGTATGGTATTGCCAAGATGTTGAACTTTGCCCATGGTGATGTCATCATGATCGGTGCTTATGTGGCTCTGATGAGTATGACACAGGCAGGCTTGTCCCCAGTGATCGGTGTTCTGATTTCTGTGGTTGTCTGTACAGTGCTCGGTGTTGTGATCGAGAGGGTTGCCTATAAACCGCTTCGAAATGCCGGATCACCTCTGGCAGTTCTGATTACGGCGATTGGTGTCAGCTATCTGCTCCAGAATGTGGCGCTCTTGATTTTCGGAGCCAATGCACAGTCTTTTCCGTCTGCAGTCAAATGGAGCGGAATCACACTGGCAGGAGGTAAGCTGGTTATCAGCGGTGTGACGATTGTGACAATTGTGGCCTGCGTTGTGATCATGGCTGGGCTGATGCTGTTTATCCAGAAATCCAAAGCAGGACAGGCTATGAGAGCGGTATCTGAGGATAAAGGAGCTGCACAGCTTATGGGAATTAACGTTAACGGAACCATTGCTCTGACTTTCGCGATTGGCTCTGCACTGGCTGCGATTGCAGGTGTGCTTCTGTGCTCCGCATATCCAAGCCTGACACCTTACACAGGGGCAATGCCGGGTATCAAAGCATTCGTGGCAGCCGTGTTCGGCGGAATCGGTTCAATTCCGGGAGCGTTTATCGGCGGAATTCTGCTGGGCGTTATTGAGATTCTGGGAAGAGCCTATATTTCATCTCAGATGGCAGATGCGATTGTGTTTGCAGTTTTGATTATCGTACTGTTGGTAAAACCGGCCGGACTTCTGGGAAAGAACATTCAGGAGAAAGTGTAGGTGGACGGGAAGATGAAGAATATGAAGAAAACGACGAAAAACAATCTGATTACATATGGCATTGTGATTGTCGCCTTTGTGGTGGTTCAGCTTCTGATTATGACGGGAAATATTTCCAGTCTGCTGGAAGGTTTGATGGTACCGTTGTGTATGTATGTGATTTTGGCTGTATCCCTGAACCTGGTTGTGGGTATTCTGGGTGAACTTAGTCTGGGACATGCGGGATTTATGTGCGTAGGTGCATTCAGCAGTGCCTTTTTCTCATTGTATACGGAAGACATTATTACAGTTGCTCCGCTGCGGTTTTTCCTGGCTCTTTTGATTGGAATCATCACGGCGGCAATTTTCGGAATTTTGATTGGAATTCCGGTTCTCCGCCTGAAAGGTGACTATCTGGCGATCGTGACTCTGGCGTTTGGAGAGATCATCAAGAATCTGGTAAATGTGCTTTATATAGGAAAAGATGAGAACGGTCTGCATTTTTCTATGAAAGACGCCATGTCTATGAATATGGATGCGGCTACTGGAAAAATTCTGATCAATGGTCCGCAGGGAATCACCGGGACACCCAACGATTCCACATTTTCGATCGGTATTGTTCTGGTGCTGATCACATTGTTTATTGTGCTGAATCTGATTAACTCCAGAGATGGACGTGCGATCATGGCTATCCGTGATAACCGTATCGCAGCGGAATCTGTGGGAATTAATATTACGAAATACAAACTGATGGCCTTTTCCATTTCAGCGGGAATGGCAGGAGCGGCCGGTGTGCTCTACGCGCACAATCTCTCTTCCCTGACTGCGACAACCAATAACTTTGGATATAACATGTCCATCTCCATTCTGGTCTTTGTAGTGCTGGGAGGTATTGGAAGTATCAGAGGTTCTATGATTGCGGCAGTGATTCTGACCCTTCTTCCGGAACTTCTGAGAGGTCTGTCCGATTACCGTATGCTGATCTATGCGATTGTTCTGATTATTATGATGCTGTTCAACTGGTCACCGAAATCCATTGAGTGGAGGGAAAAGCATCTGGCATTTTTGAAGAGGAATAAGGAGGCGAAGGAATCATGACAGCTTTATTGGAAGTGAAAAATCTGGGGATTTCCTTCGGCGGTCTCCGTGCGGTGAATAATTTTGAAGTTTCAATTAAAAAAGAGGAGCTCTACGGACTGATTGGTCCGAATGGAGCTGGAAAGACAACGATTTTCAATCTGCTCACAGGAGTATACCGTCCGGACTCCGGAAAAGTAATTCTCGATGGACAGGATATCACAGGGAAAAAAATCATAGATATTAACAAGGCGGGAATCGCCAGGACGTTCCAGAATATTCGCCTGTTCAAACAGCTCTCTGTTCTGGACAATGTAAAAGTGGGACTTCACAATAATCATCACTATAATACATTGGAAGGTATTTTTCGTCTGCCGCGTTACAGGACGGTGGAGAAAGAGATGAATGAGAAGGCGATGGAACTGCTCAAGGTATTCGATCTGGATAAGGAAGCAGAGTACCAGGCTGCGAACCTGCCATATGGAAAACAGAGAAAACTGGAGATTGCCAGGGCATTGGCGACAGAACCCAAGCTGCTTCTTCTGGATGAGCCGGCTGCGGGTATGAACCCCAACGAGACCGGTGAACTGATGGACACCATCCGTTTTGTGAGAGATCAGTTTCACATGACTATTCTGCTGATTGAACATGATATGAAGCTGGTCAGTGGTATCTGCGAAGAATTGACTGTGCTGAATTTCGGTGAAGTGCTGGCACAGGGAGAGACCAGTGCGGTCCTGAATGATCCGCAGGTTATCACGGCGTATCTGGGAGAATAGGAGGAATAGGACGATGGCAATGCTCGAAGTCAAAGATTTGGAAGTGTATTATGGAGTGATCCAGGCAATCAAAGGCGTGTCCTTCCATGTGGATCAGGGGGAGGTCATCGCTTTGATCGGCGCGAACGGTGCCGGAAAGACAACCATTCTCCATACGGTTACCGGACTGCTTGCACCGAAGAAGGGCAGCGTATATTTTGAGGGGAAGGAGATCACAAAGATGCCTGCCCACAAGATTGTGTCACTGGGAATGGCGCATGTGCCGGAAGGCCGCCGTGTGTTTGCGGAGCTCAGTGTCTATGAAAATCTGAAGATGGGCGCCTACACCAGAAAAGACCGCTCAGAAATCGAGGCGACTCTGGAAAAGGTATATGAACGTTTTCCAAGGTTGAAGGAGAGAAGAAATCAGATGGCTGGAACGTTAAGCGGCGGTGAGCAGCAGATGCTTGCCATGGGAAGAGCGCTGATGTCAAAGCCGAAGATCATACTGATGGATGAGCCGTCAATGGGTCTTTCCCCCATTCTGGTCAATGAGATCTTTGATATTATTCAGGAGGTCAGCAACAGCGGCACCACGGTGCTTCTGGTGGAGCAGAATGCGAAGAAGGCACTCTCCATCGCGGACAGAGCTTATGTGCTGGAGACTGGAAAGATTTCGATTGAAGGAAAGGCAAAAGATCTGTTGGAAGATGACTCTATCAAGAAAGCTTATTTGGGTGAATAGGGGGTGCATCTTATGGATAATGTGGTAATCACAATAGCAAGACAGTACGGAAGCGGCGGAAAGACGATCGCTGCGATGCTGGCGAAGGATCTGGGAATCAACTGCTACAGCAGGGAGATATTAAAAATGGCTTCCGAGGAGAGCGGGATCAATGAGCGGCTCTTTGGAATGACCGATGAGAAACTGAAAGGAGCCGGATGGCTCAAGCTGTTGAAACGTCCTTATGAGGGAGAGCTTCTGCCTCCTGAGAGTAGTGGATTTGTGTCAGACGAGAATCTGTTTAATTACCAGGCCAAAGTAATCAAAGATCTGGCAGCTACAGAATCCTGTGTCATTGTTGGAAGATGTGCGGATTTCGTTCTGAAAGATTATCCGAATGTGGTCAGTGTGTTCATCCATGCGGATGAAAAATTCTGTCTGGAACAGGCGATGGAGAGAAACAGTATGACCACCAAGGAAATGCAGAAATATATCGAGAAGACGGACAAGTACCGGGGGGATTTCTACAAATACTACACCGGTCATGAGTGGACAGATGCGAGAAATTATCATCTGTGTCTGGACAGTGGAAAGCTTGGATTTCAGAAATGTGTGGAGGAGATCAAGGCTTACATGAAAATCCGTTTCGATCAGGAATAGAAATTCATAAAAAGAGGCTGTATGGCAATACAACATTTGCCATACAGCCTCTTTTATAAAATATGGTGAGACTGTCAGCTGTTTTCCACGGGGAGGATGACTCCCTCTCCATCGATTATCTGACTGCGCTCGTTGATTTTTTCCAGAATCCGCACGGCCTCGTCCGACTGAGCAGGAGTTGGCTGATAATTGTTATAATAGGATTCGGAAGAGATGGAACAAGGGGTGACCTGAATCTGGTCATCTTGCTGCACACCGTCAGAAGTGATGGTGAAAGTCTGCTGAAAAATCATGGTGTCCATGTCGCTGGGATAGGAATTGCCGCCAAAGCAGAAATTTCCCAGGCTGTATACGATGTATTTTCCTTTATATTTCTCAATACCCTGGAGAACGTGGGGATGATGTCCCACCACCAGGTCGGCTCCTTCGTCGATGGCCATATGACCCAGCTGTGTCTGATTGGTGTCTGGAGAAATCTCTTTTTCATTGCCCCAGTGAAAGACTACGATGGTGAGCTGGGCTCCTTCTTCCTTAACCTTTGCGATGTTATCTTTTAACTGCTCTGTCCGGCCAAGGTGATCGCCCAATTCATAGATTCCCACAAGACCGACTTTGACTCCTTTGATTTCCATGACAGCGGTTTCATCGTATCCAAAATGAACAACACCTGCGTCGTCCAGCGCTTTTTTGGTATCCTCAAAGCCCTGCTCTCCATAGTCGTGACTGTGATTGTTGGCCAGGGTGACTGCTTCCACGGAACCACTGCTGAAGATCTGAGCATATTCCGGATCGCTTTTGAAAGCGAACTGTTTATCCTCCCGGTCCTCAGATGTGGTGAAGGTTCCTTCGGCGTTGGCAATGGTCAGATCATCTGCCTGGAAAATGGAGCGGACATTCTGAAAGAAATAGTCTTTTCCATTGGCTTCATAGGTCGCATTCAGGCTGGTATCATAGTCAAAACTTTCATCGGTACCCAGTGTACAGTCACCCACGGTGGTGATGACAAGACGGACGGGTTCGTCTGAGGAGGCAGCCAGGTCCTCGTCAGCATGGGGAGTTACCACCTCAGCCTGATCGGAGCTGACGCTTTGGCCGGATTTTTCAGAACCGTGGCGAAACTGGGCGAGAGTGAGGAAAACAAGAAAAACGAGCAGAATACCCACTGCACATCCAGCGCCGATTCGCCGGTACTTTTTTACAGATTGCTGATAGTATTTGCTCTTTTTATAAAAATCTGTTTTTTTATGCTTTTTTTGGTCGTGTCTCACAGGCCCCTCTCCTTTCTGGATTCATTATTTCTCATTTCAAATGATTAGTCAATTACCTTTTTCGTTCTTTTTCATTACAAAAAGTTAAATTTTTGTGATGAATTCTCGAAAAAAGTCAAAAAAACAAGAATTTATATTGTAAAGGTTGCATAAAATGCTTGAAAGTTGCGTGATTTTTTAGTAAAATATGAACATATTATACAGACAGGGAGGTATTACATATGGACGTTTTTAGAACTGACCGAATCAGAAATGTAGTCCTGTTAGGTCATGGCGGTGCGGGAAAGACCACATTAGTGGAGGCTATGGCTTATTTATCAGGTATGACCAATCGCCTCGGACGAGTGGAAGATGGAAATACCGTCAGTGACTATGACAAAGAAGAGATTAAACGAGGATTCTCTATTTCCACGACAGTGGTTCCTGTTGTGTGGGATAAAGTGAAAGTTAACGTACTGGATACCCCGGGATATTTTGACTTTGTAGGCGAGGCGGAAGAGGCTGTGAGCGCGGCGGACGCTGCGATCATCGTTGTTTCCGGAAAGTCAGGTGTACAGGTTGGAACACAGAAAGCCTGGAAGCTGTGCGAGAAATATAAATTACCGAGAATGATTTTCGTTACAGGAATGGACATTGATGAAGTCAGTTACCGTAAGGTGGTGGAAGACCTTACAGAACTCTATGGCAAGAAGATTGCTCCGCTTCATTTCCCGATCCGTGAGAACGGGAAATTTGTCGGATATGTCAATGTGGTAAAACAGGCCGGAAGGCGTTATATCGATAAAGGTAAGAAAGAAGAGTGCCCGGTTCCGGAGCATCTGCAGGAATACCTGGAGAAATATCGTGAGATTCTCATCGAGTCTGTGGCAGAGACCAGCGAAGAATTCATGGATCGCTATTTTGAGGGCGATGAATTCTCTCAGACAGAGATCTCCGCGGCTCTGGCGATGAATGTACAGGACGGAAGCATTGTGCCGGTTTGCATGGGTGCCCCGGTTAACTTAAGAGGTGTCTCCAACCTGCTGGATGACATCTGCGGTTATTTCCCAAGTCCGAACAAGAGATCCTGCAACGGAATTGCCACAAAGACCAATGAAATTTTCGAGGCGAACTATGACTTTACCAAGGCGAAATCCGCTTATATCTGGAAGACCATTGTGGATCCGTTCCTTGGAAAATATTCCCTGATCAAAGTGTGCTCCGGTGTAATCAAATCTGACGATGTACTCTACAATGTGGACAAACAGTCTGATGAAAAACTGAATAAGCTCTATGTGCTGGAAGGATCCAAGCCTTTGGAGGTGCCGGAACTTCACGCAGGAGATATCGGTGCGATCGCGAAACTGAATGACGCGAAGACAGGTGACAGTCTGGCTACGAAAGCACAGCCAATCTCTTATCCGAAGGCATTGATCTCCACACCTTATACCTATAAGAGATATAAGGCAAAGACAAAAGGAGATGAGGATAAGATCGCTCAGGGTCTGGCGAAGATCATGAGTGAAGATTTGACCGTGCGCACAGTGAATGATTCTGCGAACCATCAGACACTGCTGTATGGTATGGGAGACCAGCATCTGGATATTATCTGCAGCAAGCTGCTGGAACGTTACAAAGTAGCTGTAGAGCTCTCCAAACCGAAGGTTCCGTTCCGTGAGACGATCCGCAAGAATTCCGATGTGGAAGGAAAGCATAAAAAACAGTCCGGCGGCCATGGACAGTACGGACATGTGAAGATGCGTTTCGAGCCTTCCGGAGATCTGGAGACTCCTTATGTGTTCGAGCAGGTTGTAGTGGGCGGCGCTGTGCCGAAGAACTACTTCCCGGCTGTTGAGAAGGGACTTCAGGAATCCGTACAGAAGGGACCGCTTGCCTCTTATCCGGTTGTGGGTGTGAAAGCGACTCTCTATGATGGATCCTACCATCCGGTGGACTCCTCTGAGATGGCCTTTAAGATGGCTACCATACTGGCATTCAAGAAGGGATTCATGGAAGCTTCCCCGGTACTTCTGGAGCCGATTGTATCCATGAAAGTTACCGTTCCGGATACCTATACAGGTGATGTCATGGGTGATCTGAATAAGCGCCGTGGACGTGTTCTGGGAATGAATCCGGATCACGACGGCAACACAGTAATTGAGGCAGATGTGCCAATGCTGGAGATCTACGGATATTCCACAGATCTGCGTTCCATGACTGGAGGAAGCGGAGAATTCTCCTATGAATTTGCCCGCTATGAGCAGGCTCCCAATGATATCCAGGAAAAAGAGATTGCCGCAAGAGCGAATATGTCCGAAGAGGATTGATATAGGAAAACGTAAGAGAACCGTCGGTGTTGGCCGGCGGTTCTTTTCTTTTGGTGATAGAAAAGCGGAGTGTACAAAGCCTAAAAAGAATTTTCATGGAATTAAAATTGTGTTTTGACAGAAAAAATGGTAGTATAGTAGGAAATCAAAATAAAAGGAATGTGTGGGAGGCTTATGAAGAAAGGAAAAGGAAAAATTCTGGCAGTCATCGTCTTAATTCTTGTGGCTGCGGTCTATTATTATGTTGCAATCCCGGCGGTCAATATTCACTCCACGGGATTCTGGACATTTCTGATTGCCCTGCTGGTGCTGATTCTGGCAGCTTACGGTACCCGGAAAGTTCATTCGGTCCAGGAGGCAAAGGAAAATAAAGTTTTAAAAATCGGGGCAGGTGTGGTCGTGCTTGTCCTTGCGGTTTATGGAATTGGAACACTGCTCTCTTCCCCGGTGGTGAATGCGAAGAAATACCGGGATCTGATAGAGCCGCAGACCAGGAACTTTGCGGAGGATATTCCGCAGATCAGTTATGATCAGATTCCGATACTGGACAAAGATTCCGCGGAGCTTCTGGGAAACAGAAAGATGGGAAGCATGGTGGATATGGTCTCGCAGTTTGAGGTCAGTGATCTGTACTCTCAGATTAACTATCAGGGGCGTCCCGTCCGGGTGACTCCTCTGGAATATGCAAGTTTTATCAAGTGGTTCACCAATCAGAAAGAGGGAATTCCGGCTTATATTACCATTGATATGGCAACGCAGAACACGGAGCTGGTGAAGCTTGAGGAGGGAATCAAATACTCAGAATCAGAGTATCTGAACCGGAATATTTACAGACATCTTCGATTCCGGTATCCTACTTATATCTTTGACCAGCTGAGTTTTGAGATCAACGAAGAGGGAGTTCCCTACTGGATCTGTCCGGTGAAGAAATATACCATCGGACTGTTCGGCGGCCAGACCATCGGAAGGGTGGTTCTGTGCAACGCAGTGACCGGAGAGTGTGAGGATGTGTCGGTGGAGGATTGTCCGACCTGGGTGGACCGGGTATTCCCGGCGGATCTTCTGATTGAACTCTATGATTACCATGGAACGCTGGTCAATGGATTTATCAACAGTGTTCTGGGGCAGAAGGGCTGCCTGAAGACCACAGAGGGATATAACTATCTGGCCATGGATGATGACGTGTGGGTGTATACCGGTGTGACTTCAGTGAGCGGGGACCGCTCCAATGTGGGCTTTGTCCTGATGAATCAGAGAACCAAGGAGACTCATTACTATGAGATCGCAGGAGCGGAAGAGTACTCAGCTATGGATTCCGCGGAAGGACAGGTACAGAACCTGAAGTATAAAGCCACCTTCCCGATGCTTTTGAATATTGCCAATGAACCTACGTATTTTATCGCACTGAAGGATGACGCAGGTCTGGTGAAAATGTATGCCATGGTCAATATCCAGAAATATCAGAATGTGGCGACGGGAGATACCGTGGCAGAATGCGAGGAAGCTTACCGGGAGCTTTTGGAGAGCAACGGAATCGCTCAGGACGCGGCTCAGGGAAGCAGTACCAGTGAGGTGACTGGCAAGATTAAGAGAATCGCCCAGGCAGTTCTGGATGGAAACTCTCATTTCTATGTGGTCTTTGAGGAAGAGGGAATGGATCTGAAGCTGGCAGAGGGACAGACGAAAGGAGATCTTCCGGATCCTCTGATTTTTGACGTACCGGTTTCCGAGTATCCAAAGATCATTGCCTATGATGTGGGAGATGAACTGACATTACGATTCCGGGCAGGTACTCCGGTCTGTGAAGTTCTCGCTCTGAATCCAGATCAGGAAGACTGAATGTCCCGTGAAAATATACTTGACAAACGGTTTCTGTCTGGGTACAATATTTTGTAGTTTCAAAAGCAAAGACGAAGAGAAGGAATATTAAGAGTCCTCTGCATTTCCAGAGAGCTGTCGCAGGTGGAAGACAGTAATGCATGATTCCCAACTGGCCTTTGAGTCCCTTTCTTGAACCGAGAATTCCCAGTAGAGAGAGGCGGGTGTTCCCGTTACAGAATCAATGAGTGCATTCTATTGATAATAGAATGAATTAGAGTGGTACCACGGAATGTTAAGGCCCTTTCGTCTCTAAGCGGAGACGGAAGGGCTTTTGATATTGAAAGAATGCGGGGGATTGAGAAGTCCGCATGATGACAGGAGGAGAAAAAAATGGCTGTACCTTATAACCATAAGGCGATTGAGGCAAAATGGCGTGTGAAATGGGAAGAGAATCCTATCAACGTCAACGATGGTAAAAAACCCAAATATTATTGTCTGGATATGTTCCCTTATCCGTCAGGAAACGGTCTGCATGTGGGGCACTGGAGAGGATATGTAATCTCTGATGTCTGGAGCCGTTACAAAATGCTTCAGGGTTATTATCTGATTCATCCCATGGGATGGGATGCTTTCGGACTTCCGGCAGAGAACTATGCCATTAAGATGGGAGTTCATCCGGCAATCTCCACGGCGGAGAATGTAAAGAATATCAAGAGACAGATCAATGATATTGCTGCAATCTATGATTGGGATATGGAAGTCAACACCACTGATCCGAACTTCTATAAATGGACACAGTGGATCTTTGTAAAGATGTTCAAAGAAGGGCTTGCCTATGAGAAGGAGTTCCCGATCAACTGGTGTCCGTCCTGTAAAACCGGCCTGGCTAATGAGGAAGTGGTGAATGGCTGCTGTGAGCGCTGCGGCACTCCTGTAACCAAGAAGAAT
This sequence comes from Candidatus Blautia intestinigallinarum, assembly GCA_019112635.1. Taxonomy (GTDB): domain Bacteria; phylum Bacillota; class Clostridia; order Lachnospirales; family Lachnospiraceae; genus Blautia_A; species Blautia_A intestinigallinarum. The sequence goes on from DXIX01000026.1 coordinate 29,196, forward strand.
CTTCGTCAGTGGATGCTGCGCATTACAAAATACGCAGACCGTCTGCTCAATGATCTGAATAAACTGGATTGGCCTGAGAAAGTAAAGAAAATGCAGACCGACTGGATTGGAAAATCTTATGGCGCAGAAGTAGATTTCAAAGTAGACGGAAGAGAAGATGTGATCACAGTCTACACCACCAGACCAGATACTCTGTTCGGCGCTACATTCATGGTTCTGGCACCAGAGCACAAACTGGCGGCAGAGCTTGCCACACCGGAGAACAAAGAAGCAGTGGAAAAATATATCTACGATGCTTCCATGAAATCCAATGTGGACCGTATGCAGGACAAGGAGAAGACCGGTGTCTTCACAGGAAGTTATGCAATCAATCCTCTGAACGGAGCGAAAGTCCCGATCTGGCTGTCTGACTATGTACTGGCAGACTACGGAACGGGTGCGATCATGTGTGTGCCTGCCCATGATGACCGTGACTTTGAGTTCGCAAAGAAATTTGATATTCCGATTATCCAGGTTATCTCCAAGGACGGAAAAGAAATTGAGAATATGACGGAAGCTTACACAGAGGCGTCCGGAATCATGATTAACTCCGGTGAGTGGAATGGCATGGAGTCTGCTGTGCTGAAGAAAGAGGCACCTCATATTATCGAGGAGCGCGGAATGGGAAGAGCAACCGTCAACTACAAACTGCGTGACTGGGTATTCTCCCGTCAGCGTTATTGGGGCGAGCCGATTCCGATTGTGCATTGTCCTCACTGCGGCGCGGTTCCCGTACCGGAGGAAGAACTGCCGCTTCGCCTTCCGGAAGTCGAGAGTTATCAGCCGACAGGAACGGGAGAATCTCCACTGGCAGCCATTGACTGGTGGGTGAACTGTAAGTGTCCGAAGTGCGGTGCGGATGCCAAGAGAGAGACGAATACCATGCCTCAGTGGGCTGGTTCTTCCTGGTATTTCCTTCGCTATGTGGATAACCACAATGACAAGGAACTGGTATCCAGAGAGAAGGCAGATAAATATCTTCCGGTTGATATGTATATCGGCGGTGTGGAACATGCAGTACTCCACCTGCTTTACTCCAGATTTTATACGAAATTCCTGTATGATATCGGCGTGATCGACTTCGATGAGCCGTTCCACAAGCTGTTCAATCAGGGAATGATCACAGGTAAAAACGGCGTGAAGATGAGTAAGTCCAAGGGTAATGTGATCTCTCCGGATGATCTGGTGAGAGATTACGGATGTGACTCTCTGAGAATGTATGAGCTCTTCGTGGGACCGCCGGAACTGGATGCAGAGTGGGATGACCGGGGAATCGACGGTGTATACCGTTTTCTGAAACGTTTCTGGACCCTGGCTATGGACAGCATCGAGAAGGATGTGTCGGCCACCAAAGAGATGGTGAAGATCCGCCACAAACTGGTGTACGATATCACACAGCGTCTGGAAAACTTCAGCCTGAACACGGTAATCTCAGGATTTATGGAATATAATAATAAACTGAATGAGATTGCCAAGAAAGAGGGCGGTGTGGATAAAGAGACCATCGAGACGATGACGGTTCTTCTGGCTCCGTTCGCTCCACATGTGGCTGAGGAACTCTGGGAGAAGCTGGGACACACAGATTCCGTATTCCATACAACCTGGCCTTCCGCAGATGAGGAGGCAATGAAGGATGATGAGATTGAGATTCCAGTACAGATCAACGGAAAGACCCGTGCAGTGATCAGCATTGCGGCGGACTGCAGCAAGGAAGATGCGATTGCAGCTGGAAAAGAGGCTGTTGCGGATAAATTGACAGGAAATATTATCAAAGAGATCTATGTACCCAAGAAGATCATCAACATTGTTCAGAAATAAATCACGTTTAGATAAAAAATGAGAAAAAGACAGCGTAAGCAGTGGGGTGTCATTGTTTACGCTGTTTTGGTACCTAATTTGACAGGAGGATTGCTATGGTATTATTTTTAGAATATCCCAAGTGCAGTACATGTAAAAAAGCTAAGAAATGGCTGGATGATCACCAGGTAGCCTATACAGACCGGCATATCCTGGAGGAAAACCCGACCGAAGATGAACTGAGAGAGTGGATCGGGCGCAGCGGTCTGCCTTTGAAACGTTTCTTCAACACAAGCGGAATGAAATACCGGGAGCTTCAGCTGAAAGACCGCCTTCCTGGCATGAGTGAGGAAGAGCAGATTGCCCTGCTTGCCACAGACGGCATGTTGGTAAAGCGGCCGCTTCTGGTATTGGATCACCGGGTGCTCCCTGGATTTCGGGAGGCAGACTGGTCTGAGGCATTGGGTCTGTAAGGCACGATAAGATGAATTCAATCAGAAAGGAGATTGAAATAATGGAGACGAAAGTGACAAGAGAAGAGGCATGGAACCTGTTGAAAAAGTATAATCAGGAGGAATTCCATCTGATCCATGGCTTGACCGTGGAGGGAACTATGCGCTGGTTCGCAAAAGATCTGGGATATGCTGATGAGGAAGATTTCTGGGGACTGGCAGGACTTCTCCACGATGTGGACTGGGAAAAGTATCCCAAAGAGCACTGTAAAAAGGCGCCGGAGCTTCTGGCGGAGATTCACGCAGAGCCGGAGCTTGTTCATGCGGTGTGCAGCCATGGATATGGATTGGTGTCAGATGTGGAGCCTACTCATCAAATGGAAAAAGTGCTTTTTGCCGTGGATGAACTGACAGGTCTGATCGGGGCGGCAGTGCGGATGCGCCCGTCCAAGAGCGTACAGGATTTGGAGGTCTCTTCTTTGAAGAAGAAATTTAAAGATAAAAGATTTGCAGCGGGATGCTCCAGAGATGTAATTAAAACAGGAGCCCAGATGCTGGGGTGGGAGCTGCCGGAATTGTTTGAAAAAACTATACTGGCCATGCGTTCCTGTGAGGATTCTGTGAATCAGACAGATTTGTCATGAGAAAAGGATTATAAGAAAGTGCATGCAAAGACCGGGGATCTTTGCATGCGCTTTTTTCAATCTTCGATCAAAGTCAGAGTATGGATATCCGGCACGGCCATCAGAGAGTAGTTGGTGTAGTAGACGACAAAGCCAGGTTTGGAACCGTTTGGCTTTTTCACATGTTTCTTCTGGATATAGTCCACTTCCACCTTGGGGGCGGTGCGCCCTTTGGAGTAGTAGGCGGCCAGACTGCCTGCTTCCTCGAAGACCCGGTCGGGGAGCTCCTCGTTGTTGCTCTTTACAATCACATGGGAGCCGGCTGTGCCTTTGGCGTGGAACCACCAGTCGTTTCCTGTGGCGAATTTGAAAGTGAGTTCATCGTTTTGAAAATTATTCTTTCCCACATAAATGTGGTAGCCGTCACTGGAAAGGTAGTGGAAGGGGCGGGATTTGACGGAAGTCTTCTTCTTGCCCGTAAAATGCTTTTTGATATATCCATATTGGGTGAGTTCTTCTTTGATCTGAACCAGATCGGACTCTGAGAGCGCGATGTCCAGGGAGGCGCTGATGGATTCCAGGTGATCGATCTCTTCCTGAGTCTCGGCAATCTGTGTGGTGAGTGCTTCTTCGGTGCGCTTTAGTTTGGCGTATCGGTCAAAATATTTTTTCGCGTTTTCCTGTGGAGTCATGGTGGGGTCCAGAGGGATGGTGATCTCTTTGTTGTCATCGTAATAATTCAAGGCTTTGAGAGATTTGCAGCCTTCCTCCAGTCCATAGCCGTAGGCATTGATCAGTTCTCCGTAAATCTTATACTTTTCTTTTTTGCCGGTGTCTTTCAGCTGTTTTTGCTGAAGAGAATATTTTTTTACACTCCGCTCCAGGGAAGTCTGCACGACTTTGCGCAGATCAGAGGATTTCTGCCGTATCCGGGTCACAATGTTTTTCTGGGCGTAATACTGCTCCAGCATGGCAGAGACAGATGCGAATTCTGCCACAGTGTGGCCGGACTGATACTGAGTCAGGGGCATCACCGCATACTCCACCGGAATCTGGCCGCGAAAGATAATGTTTGGCTGAAAGTCTTTTTCCTTTACCTGATCCATGACTCGAAGGAAGGTGTGGTACAGATGGACTCTGGCATTTTCATCCAGACTCTCTGTGGGAGCATCTCCGTCCAGAGAGGCCCGGGTGCAGATTTCCTGAGCCATGACCGGACTTAGCCCTGTCAGGCTGGTATAGAGTGCACGGGCAGTCTGTATGGGTTTTGTGAGAACCTGTCCATAAAAATCTTCCTCTGACACGGTCAGAGGGTCCAGCTTGTGCTGAGTCTGAGGAATAAAGTACTGTCTTCCGGGGAGAACCTCACGCACGGAACTCATATTGGAGGAGACGTGCTTGATGCTGTCCAGAATTTTGAAATTCTCATCGCAGAAGATCAGGTTGCTGTGTTTTCCCATGATTTCCAGGATCAGATACTTCCGGCAAAGATCTCCCAGTTCATTGAGGTGTTCCAGCTCAAATTGAATAACTCGTTCCAGTCCCGGCTGGGTGATGGATAAAAAGCGTGCGCTGCTTAAATGTTTGCGCAGCAGCATACAGAAATTAGGCGCGGTCAGCGGGCTGGGTTTATTCTTCTCTGTAAAATAAATCAGGGGGAGGGAAGCGCTTGCCGACAGCAGCAGTCTGCAGTTGCCGAGGGGCCCCCGGCAGGTGAGAAGGAGTTCGTCCGTCTCAGGCTGGGCAATCTTGTTGATTCTTCCTCCTGCGAGATGTTCATTTAGTTCTTTTACCATTGCAGCAATGGTGATTCCGTCAAAAGCCATAGGAAAATCTCCTTTTGTTTTGTATGTTTTATGGTTTCTATTATAACAGAAAAAAATGATTTGACTAGACTTTTAAAATCACCTATAATAGTACTATATGCAATGAATTAAGAAAAGGTTTTTAAGAGTGGACAAAGATGATAAAGAGTATGACCGGCTTCGGGCGAGCTGAGGCCGCAGATGAGGAGAGGAAGATTACGGTCGAACTGAAATCGGTGAATCACCGGTATCTGGATCTGAATATCAAGATGCCGAAGAAGCTGAGTTTCTTTGAGGCAGCCATCCGTAATTTTCTGAAGAATTACATTCAGAGAGGAAAGGTAGATGTATTTATCACCTTTGAAGATTATACACAGAACAGAGTGTCTCTGAAATACAATCAGGAACTGGCTGCGGAGTATATGCAGTATTTTGAACAGATGAGCGGCTATTTCAACATTGAAAATGATGTGAAAGTTTCTCATCTGATGCGCTGCCCGGAAGTCCTTATTATGGAGGATCAGGGAATTGATGAGAGCGAGCTGTGGCCGCCGCTGGAAAGTGTGCTGCGCCAGGCATGTGAGAAGTTTGTGGAGTCCAGACGGGTGGAAGGGGAGAATCTGAAGAAAGATCTTCTGCAGAAGCTTGAGGGACTGGACGAGAAGGTTTGTCTGGTGGAGGAGAGATCCCCGGAAGTGATTGCAGCTTACAGAGAGAAGCTTACAGCCAAGATGCGGGAGCTCTTGGAGGATACACAGATTGAGGAGAACCGTATTGCCGCGGAAGTTGTTCTCTTTGCGGATAAGATCTGCAATGATGAGGAGACAGTGCGGCTGCACAGCCATATCAAGAATATGCGGGATATTCTGACGGATGAAAAATCCCAGAGCGTGGGAAGAAAGCTGGATTTTCTTGCCCAGGAGATGAACCGGGAGGCCAATACGACCCTGTCTAAGGCGAATGACCTGAAAGTGTCTAATCTGGCAATCGATCTGAAGACGGAGATAGAGAAGATCCGTGAGCAGATCCAGAATATTGAATAAGGATGGTATAGGACCTGTGACGAAACTGATTAATATAGGATTTGGAAATTTGATAAACGCCCAGAAGATTGTGGCGATTGTGGGACCTGACGCGGCCCCCATCAAAAGGCTGGTTCAGAATGCGAAGAGTGAAGGCCGCATTATCGATGCCACGCAGGGGAGAAAGACAAAAGGCGTGATTGTAATGGAACAGGATCAGGTGATTTTGTCTGCTTTGCAGCCAGATACCATATCCAAGCGTTTCAGCGGCAAAAACGAGACGGAGGAAAGAGAATCATGAGCAGAGGAATATTGACGGTGATCTCCGGTTTTTCGGGTTCTGGAAAAGGTACCATTATGAAGGCTCTGCTGGAGCGTCATCAGAATTATGCGCTGTCAGTCTCAGCCACCACACGCAGCCCGAGAGAAGGAGAGGTGGACGGGAGAGAGTACTTCTTCAAAACCAAGGAAGAATTCCAGGAGATGATTTCCAAGAACCAGTTCATCGAATACGCACAGTATGTGGATCATTATTATGGAACGCCCAGGGGATATGTGGAGCGCTGTCTGAGTGAAGGACGGGATGTGATTCTGGAAATCGAAGTACAGGGTGCCAGAAAGGTGAAGGAGATGATTCCGGAAGCAGTTCTGGTCTTCGTAACTCCGCCCAGCGCAAGAGAGTTGAGAGAGCGGCTGATCGGCCGGGGGACAGAGACTATGGAAGTGATCGAATCCCGCCTGAGCCGTGCCAGCGAAGAGGCGGCGGCCATGAAAGACTATGACTATCTTCTGATTAATGACGACCTGGATCAGTGTGTGGAAGCTTTTCATGAACTGATACAGAGTGAACGGTGCAAAATGGAGAGAAACCGGGAATTTCAGGAGAAAATCCAGGAAGAATTGAAGGAATTTTTGAAAGGAGAATAAACATGATTCATCCATCGTATTCAGAGTTAATTAAAGTTGTCAACCAGGGAACAGAGGAGGATGAGACTCCTGTAGTCAGCAGCAGATATTCCATTGTACTGGCCACCAGCAAGCGTGCCAGACAGTTGATTGCCGGGGCTGAGCCGAAGGTTGAGAACGCGCAGGGCAAAAAACCATTGTCCATTGCCATTGATGAATTATACCAGGGCAAAGTTAAAATTATGCCGGAAGAAAATAAGAGCGAAGAAGAATAGAAAATGTAAAGAATGGGGGCTGTTGGAACATTTTATTACAACGGCCCCTGTTCCTGTTGGGAGAGCTTAAGATGAAAGTGTTGTTTATTTCCCTGGGATGTGACAAGAATCTGGTGGACTCGGAGGAGATGCTGGGATTGCTGCGTTCCAGAGGATATGAGATGACAGACGATGAGACAGAGGCGGATGTCATCGTAATTAATACCTGCTGCTTTATTCATGATGCGAAAGAGGAGAGTATTCAGTCCATTTTGGAGATGGCAGAATACCGTAAAGAAGGTTCCTGCAAGGCCCTCCTTGTCACGGGCTGTATGGCTCAGAGATATCAGGAGGAGATCCGGCAGGAGATCCCGGAAGTGGATGCGGTTCTGGGAACTACATCCTATGGAAAGATTGTGGAAGCTCTGGAACAGGTTTTGGAGGGCAGGTCCTATGAGAGGTATGACAGTATCGATGAACTTCCTATCATTTCCACCCAGAGAATACTTACCACCGGCGGTTATACCGGGTATCTGAAAATTGCGGAAGGGTGTGACAAACATTGTACCTACTGCATCATACCAAGCCTTAGGGGGAGATTTCGGAGTTATCCCATGGAACATCTGCTCCGTCAGGCCAAGAAGATGGCAGAGGAAGGCGTCAGAGAGCTGATTTTAGTGGCACAGGAGACGACGCTTTATGGAAAAGATCTCTACAAAGAGAAATCTCTGCACAGACTCCTGGAAGAATTGGCCAAGATTCCGGGAATTTACTGGATTCGTATTCTGTACTGCTATCCTGAGGAAATCTACCCGGAACTGATCGAGGTGATGGCAAAGGAGAAGAAAATCTGCCACTATCTGGATCTGCCGATTCAGCATGCCAGCGATCAGATTCTCAGACGCATGGGCCGGCGCACGACCAAAGCGCAGCTGGTTCAGATTATCTCACAGCTTAGGGAGAGAATACCGGATATTGTGCTGCGTACCACTCTGATCACAGGTTTCCCGGGAGAGACGCAGGAAGACCATGAGGAGCTGATGGAATTCGTAGATGAGATGGAATTTGACCGATTGGGCGTCTTCACCTATTCACCGGAAGAGGGAACACCTGCCGCTTCTATGGAGAATCAGATTCCCGAGGAAGTGAAGGAAGAGCGCAGAGACGAGATTATGGAATTGCAGCAGGAGATTTCTCTGGAGAAAGGAAATGCCAGAATTGGCCAGGAATTCCTGGTGATGATTGAGGGAAAAGTGGCAGATGAGAATGCCTATGTGGGAAGAACTTATGCGGATGCCCCAAATGTGGACGGATATATCTTTGTGCAGAGCCCGGAACTTCTGATGTCCGGTGATTTTGTGAAAGTCCGGGTGACCGGGGCGCTGGAATACGATTTGATAGGAGAAATAGCAGATGAATACACCGAATAAGTTGACTGTAGTGAGAATGATTATGGTGCCGTTTTTCGTGCTTTTTATGCTGACAGATTTCGCGGGAGCGGCTGGCAAATGGATTTCTCTGTTACTTTTTGTGGCGGCCAGTTTCACAGATTATCTGGATGGACATCTGGCCAGAAAATATAATCTGGTGACGGATTTCGGAAAATTCATGGATCCTCTGGCAGATAAACTGCTGGTGTGTTCAGCACTGATCTGTCTGGTGGAGATGGACAGGCTGGCGGCTTGGATTGTGATCATCATCATTGGAAGGGAGTTTATCATCAGCGGATTCCGTCTGGTGGCAGCGGACAATGGGGTGGTAATCGCAGCCAGCTACTGGGGAAAATTCAAGACAGTTTCTCAGATGATTATGATTATTCTGATGATCATGAATCTGGGAGGGATTTTTGATATTCTGGAGACTGTTTTTGTGTGGCTGGCACTGATTCTGACAGTCGTCTCACTGGTTGATTACCTTTATAAAAACAGAAATGTTCTGTCGATGCAAAGTTGATAAAGAGCGGTCTCGGAAACTCAATAAACAATTGAGAAAATTTGAGACCGGGTTAGAAAAGGGGGATGCCTGAACGATTAGAAAAGATTTCAGAGTGCACAGCAAAGAACTGACAAATGATACAGGCATAACTT
>DXIX01000027.1 GCA_019112635.1 Candidatus Blautia intestinigallinarum
GAGGACCGGGATGGACTGGCCGCTGGTGTATCTGTTGTTCTACCAAGAGCATGGCAGAGTAGCCAAGCCGGGAAGGGATAAACGCTGAAGGCATCTAAGCGTGAAGCCCCCCTCGAGATGAGATATCCCATTCGAAAGAAGTAAGACCCCTTGAAGACGACGAGGTAGATAGGGCAGAGGTGGAAGTACGGTAACGTATGGAGCTGACTGCTACTAATCGGTCGAGGGCTTGACCAAGGGCCGGTGAGAGTGAGAGAAAAGAGAAACTCAAGAACCGGAAGCTGAATTTCCAAGAAGGATTTGAGTGTATGCAGTTTTGAAGGTACGGGTGGAAGAGAATAATCCTCCTTAGCTCAGTCGGTAGAGCATGCGGCTGTTAACCGCAGTGTCGTTGGTTCGAGTCCAACAGGGGGAGTTGAAGCCGGAGCCAGCAGGAGCTGCCTGGCGGAAGGTAAGGCTCCATGGTCAAGCGGTTAAGACACCGCCCTTTCACGGCGGTAACAGGGGTTCAAATCCCCTTGGAGTCATTTGATGACAAAATGCATAGAATATAATATGGCGACATAGCCAAGTGGTAAGGCGCGGGTCTGCAACACCCTTATCGCCGGTTCAAATCCGGCTGTCGCCTCTGAAGCTTCGGAATCTGATTTCCGGAGCTTTTTTTCTCGTTAATTTTGCCAATACTTTATAGAAAAAGGCTGTTTTTATGCGAAATAGTAAAGATTGCTTGTCAGAAGAAAGCATTATATGATAAAATGACTAAAGGTTAACGCATTCATGACTGAAGTATTGGAGAACTGAGAAGAGTTCCTATAGGGAAATGAAAAAGAAAAAGAAAATAAGGAGGTACGGGTCATTGTTTGCAAACATTATCAGTACACTAAGTAATTGGCTGTATAGCTACATTTTGATTATCCTACTGGTGGGTGCAGGAATCTATTTTACGATACGGACTAGATTTGTGCAGTTTCGATTGCTGAGAGAAGCGATTCGAGTGGTGGTGGAACCGAAGTCGGACAGCAAATCTATTTCGTCCTTTCAGGCTTTGATGGTTTCCACAGCATCCAGAGTTGGTACCGGAAATATCGCAGGTATTTCCACGGCTCTATGTATCGGTGGACCGGGAGCTATGTTCTGGATGTGGCTGATCGCTCTCTTGGGAAGTGCTTCTGCTTTTATTGAGAGTACGCTGGCTCAGATCTATAAGAGGCGGGCGGATGACGGAAGCTCTTACGGCGGTCCTGCTTATTATATCCAGGCAGTGCTGAAGAAGAGATGGCTGGGAATTCTGTTCGCGGGCACTTTGATCGTCACTTATATGGGCGGTTTTAATATGGTAGCGGCCTTTAATATCGCAGATTCTTTCCGGACATATAGTTTTTATCAAGAGGGTATCACACCACTGATTGTAGGAGTGATTCTTGCATTGATTTTTGCTATCTGTATTTTCGGAGGAAGTAAGCAGATTTCTAAAATCACAGGGGTTTTGGTTCCTGTGATGGGAGTTTTCTATATTGTAGTTGCACTTTTTATTGTAATTACACATATTAATCTGCTTCCAGGAGTGATTATCTCAATTGTCAAAGGTGCTTTTGATTTTGAAGCTATTTTCGGAGGATTTGCAGGTTCCGCGATTATGCAGGGAATCAAGAGGGGATTGTTTTCCAATGAAGCAGGTGTAGGTTCCGCACCGAATGCCGCAGCTTCTGCGGGAGTGTCCCATCCGGTAAAACAGGGATTGGTACAGATGTTATCTGTCTATATTGATACGATTGTGATCTGTACTGCGACAGGATTTATGCTTTTGTGTTCCGGTGTTGCACCGGGAGAGGATATTGCGGGAATGCCTTATGTGCAAGAGGCAGCACGCAATTCGCTGGGAAGTTTTGGAACAATTTTTATCACCGTTGCTTTGTTCTTGTTCGCGTTTACAACATTAATTGGAAATTTCTACTATGCAGAGATGGGCTTGGGATACATCTGTGATCATACACCAGGAAAGAAACTGATGAATGTATTTCGTGTCGTTGCAGCGCTGATCGTCTGTGTCGGTGCGAACATGGAATTCAGTGTGGCCTGGGATACTGCGGATGTACTCATGGGACTGATGGCATTGATTAACCTTCCAGTAATTTTAATTCTTGCGAAACCGGCGATTCTTTGTATGCAGGATTATATAAAACAGAAGAGAGCAGGCAAAAATCCTGTATTCAGGAAAAAAGATATCGGTCTTAAGACAAAGACAGATTTCTGGAATGACTAATTTTTATATCATACAGGCAAGTATTTCCAGTATGACAGCAATGTGTGTCAGAGATAAGTTACATACAAGCCCAATAATATCGAGGCGATATTATTGGGCTTGTGTTGTAGGAAAGGAGAAAAATGAAAAGGAGAGTATTAAGTTATGTTTTGGCAGCGGCGATGGTTCTGACTTTGTGTCCTTCGGGGATTTCTGTTTTGGCTGAGACGAAGAACAACCAGACAGACAATGAGCAGTTGGAGAAAGCTTCGGAAATGAACACTTCGGAGAAGTCTGAGCCGGGCTCTATTGAGAATTCAGGAGAAGAAAATGCGGGGATAGAATCTGAGCAAGAGTCATCGGGAGAGTCTGACGATACTTCAGAAGAAGATTCCAGTCAGGCATCCACACAGACTCCGGAGGAGAGCTTGACGGAATCGGAAGAAGGCTTCGAGGATTCTTCGAAAGATTCAGAAGTATCCTCTTCTTCAGAGGAACAGATTTCTCAAGAATCGGAGAATTCGGCTGATGAGATTACTATTTTTCACACCAATGACATTCACGGGGCTTTTGCAGGAGAAGCTGAAAGCGGGATTGGCATTGCTAAAGCAGCTGCTTTGAAAGAGGAGACTGAGAATGCGCTGCTGGTGGATGTTGGCGATGCGACACAGGGGGGTTCGCTGATGTCATCTACCAAAGGTGCTGCGGCTGTCGATATTATGAATGCTGCGGGTTATGATTTGATGGAAGTCGGGGAGCATGATTTTGATTATGGATTGGATCAGCTGCTGTCGAATATTAACTTGGCCGAATTTCCTGTGATAGCTTCCAATGTTTACCGGGATGGAAGTCCCTTATTTTCTGGCACAACCAAGACGGAGAATAATGGTGAGAACACGGTGGTTACAGTGGGAGATAAAAAAATTGGATTTTTTGGATTACTCACAACAGACACTGACAGCTTGCCTGCCCCGGATACAGTAGCTAGTCTGGAATTCTGTGAGGAAGTGGAAACCGCAAAAGAACAGATTGACTGGCTGGAAGATCAGGGTGTGGACGCAATTGTGGCTTTATGCCATATGGGAGACCAGTCTGAGAAATGCACCAGTTCTCAACTGGCAGAGGCACTGACAGGAGAATATCAGGATAAAGTAGATGTGATTCTGGACGGCCACAGCCATTCCCAGGAAAATAAAGTAGAAAACGATATCTTGATTGTCCAGGCGGGGAGCAGTCTCTCTAATTTGGGTAAAGTCACTCTGCGTTTTCTGGAAGGAGACCAAGTAGAAGCAGAAGGGGAGCTTCTGACAGAACAGGATCTTGCCGATGTAGTTCCGGATACGGAGGTTGAGGCTAAGATCGCCAAAATCCAGGAAGCAGGTGAAAGCTCTGAGGTAAAACATACAATTACTTATGTCTTAAATGGGGGAACGAATCACCCGGATAACCCGGAAAGCTTTTTGGAAAGTGAGACGGTGAAATTAAAAGATGCATCAAGAGAAGGATATCGTTTTCTGGGATGGTACCGGGATGAAAAATTAAAAGATTCCTGTGATCAGATTCCAGAGGGGACGACTGAGAATATTACTCTTTATGCAAAATGGGGAAAAGACCGGCTGGAACCAAACGACACCTGGAAGAATGCAGTAAAAATCCGGATACCTTCCAAGACAGAGAGTTATATTTCTTCGGAAAAAGATGTGGATTATTTTAAATTTACGGTGAGCAAAACAGATCGAATTGATATCCGTCTGACACAGCCGGATGATACGAATGTATATTATGATTTGATTCTGTATGATGAAGAGCAAAATGTGCTTCAGAAATCTCAGATGAACCTGGATCAGTCTATTGTGAAGACATTGGAGAAAGGAACTTATTATATTCGTATTGCTTCTTTGAATGGTCAATATTCCAGAGAAGCTTATACATTGAGAGCCAGCCGTATTGCCAGTTCTTCACTGGATTTTTCCGAGCAGAATATGTTGACACAGTCTTTGCATCCCGACTCCCCGTACGCATATACAAACACGGGAAGTTTGAATTCCGGAGGCAATTATCTGATGTCTACCGCCTATTTTGCCAGATGGAGCGGGCCGGTAATGGAGGAGGAAGATCCGTATCCGGAGTATACGTTGTCCGGAGGTGGCTTTACGCCATGGGAGGACGACATCTCTGTCTTGACAGAATTAGAGCCCAAATATCATATGCAGAACGCAATCTGGCTTCCAGAGCGGGAAGATGCATTGGACAATGACTATATCAAATCTGCAATCTACACTTATGGAGGTGCGGATGCTTACTATCTGGATGCGGCAAGATTCAGAAATGAAGAGACGGCTTCCATTTATGTTCCGGAGCTTACTCAGGACGAGATCAGACAGTATGGGGCAGGCGGTCATGAGATTACTTTGGTTGGCTGGGATGATCATTACTCCAGAGAAAATTTCGATGAGGTGCAGCCGCCAGGGGACGGTGCATTTGTGTTCAAGAACAGCTGGGGCTCTGACGGAGGAGAAGATGGATATTACTATCTGTCTTACTATTCAGCAGATTTGCTTTTGAATCCTGGAGCTCTGTATTTCATGGAAGAGGGAACCGATAATTATAATACGATTTATCAGTATGATCCGATGGGATATGTGGGGTCTATAGCGGAACGTGAGACTGGCAGTATTTATGGGGCAAATGTATTTACTGCGAAGTCAGATGAAGCACTCAGAGCAATTTCGTTTATCTCTAATATGGAGAATGTGAACTATGAGTTGTATGTGGAAATTGGCGGAGAACAGCAGAAAGTAGCAAACGGCAGCGTGAGATATGCCGGATATAAAACAGTGCGTCTGCAAAATGAAATTCCTTTGCAGGAAGGAGAAGAATTTACAGTAATTCTCAAATTGAGCAGTGATTCCGGCATAGTCCGGATGCCATTGGAATATCCGCTGGCGGGTTATAGTGAGAAAGCAGACAGCGAGGAAGGAATCAGCTGGATTTCCAATGATGGAGAAAATTGGGAAGATCTCAGTAAAGTTCAGGCTAATCCTTGCATTAAGGCATTTACTTATGACGCAGATCAGGGAAGTACCTTCGCAGAGGGTGTGAATGCTTCTGTGAATATCAATAATGGAACAATGAAGGAGATCCATCCGGAAAGTTTAGAAATGGCAGAACTTGAAGAAGCAGAAAGCAGTCAGGGAGCTCAGGAAGTCACAATGACAGAGGATGGAAAGGCTCTGGGAGCTCAGGAAGCAAGGCTGAAGACAGAAGTATCTCAGGAGGAAGCTCCGATCAGTGGATTACCGTCCCAGTTTGATCTCAGAGAGATCGATGCGGTGACTCCAGTGAAAGACCAGTATGATTTGGGTGCATGCTGGACTTTTGGTGCGATGGGATCTGCGGAGAGTATTCTTCTGAGAAATGAAAATGCTTCTTACAGCTATCCTCTGGATATTCAGGTTCAGGGAGAGAAGACCATCGTTTTGACAGAAGAAAATCCTACATTTTCTTATTCTGCAGCGGCAGAGTTATCGACAAATGTGGCAGCGACGGACGTTATTACCTGGGAGCTGACTGGCGATCTGGATAGTGTAGAGCAGGCGGAACAACCGCTTCGAAGTTCAAATGGGGAGAGTATTTTGCTGTTTACTGCGAAGAAAGCGGGGACTATCACGCTCACGGCGGTGAGCGCGGCTGATGAGACAAGAAGTGATACCATTATGATTACGATTCAGGATGAGAGAACCCAGGTCACTCCCACACCGGAAGACACGCCTGAGCCAAAAGACACCCCGCAGATTAGCCCTACACAGTCTCCTGAAAAAACAGTGACACGGATTCCTGTGAGTACGAAGAAACCTTCCAGGACAGAGGAAAAAGATACTTCTTCGAAAGCAAAAGATCCAGCCAAGACAGGAGATGAGACTCCTGTGGAGACATGGATGGGATTGTTAATCTGCGCCATGGCAGCGGCAGGCGCGGTTGTCATTCGAAGAAGACAGAAGCCGTGAAGATGAAAAAAGACAGGAAGGCCGAGAGACAGAGAATCAATCAGGAGATACGGAATCTCTGCGAGAAAGGGCGGTTTACGCAGACGATCCGATTTATGCAGCATGGTGATATCAGTGTCTGCGAGCATTGCATTGCTGTGGCTTACTTGAGTGTGCGAATTGCCAGGGCACTGCCGATCCATATGAATTACAGAGCTTTGATACGGGGAGCTCTGCTGCACGACTATTTTCTCTATGACTGGCATGAAAAAGATCGCTCCCATTCTCTGCACGGATTTCGGCATCCGGGAAAAGCGGTAAAAAATGCAGGAGAAGATTTTCGGTTATCAAAGAGGGAACAAAATATTATTTTAAGGCATATGTTTCCGTTGACGGTAATCCCGCCTGCCTGCAGGGAAGCCTGGATTGTCTGTATTGCAGACAAAATCTGTGCGGTGGCGGAAACTCTTCATCTTTCCCGAAGGAGTTACCGAAGATATGTGAAATGGATTAAACGGAATTTTAAAGACAAAAGATAACAGCAAAAGAGGCTGGCTTCTGTTACGAAGAACTTTGATCACGTGCAGAAGTCAGCCTTTTTAGATTACATTTTATGGTGCAGATGGAATCATCTGAAACAATACGACGGATCTGGGATTCATGACATAGGATCCCTGGTGTAAATATTCTGGGTGGTCTATGATAGCATTAACGCCTCTGGAAGTGTCGGCAATGGGGGTCCAGCAGTGAGTGTCGTTGAGCTTAGGAAGCGTGACTTCCAATGTCTCCCAATAAGTATTGATGCCAAGATACAAAACATCGTCGCAGTGAGTATTGGGATCATATCCGGCATACAGAATTCCGATCATTTTTGTGGACCAGTCATAATCAGACTTCCAGGGAAGGGTTCCGTGGAGGCTGACATAAGGAAAGCCCAGAGAGCAGGGACTGGTGTCCTCACGGATGATCGGATGTTGGTTTCGGATATTTATGGCAAAACGGAAGAATTCAAGAATTTCATGGTTTTTTTCAGTCAGTGACCAGTCCAGCCATGAAATCGCATTATCCTGGCAATAGGCATTGTTGTTTCCAAACTGCGTGTTGCCAAATTCGTCTCCGGCAAAAAACATAGGAGTACCCCGGCTGCACATTAACACAAGGCAGGCATTTTTGATCATCTGGAAGCGGAGAGCTCTGATCTCGGGATTCGCAGTGTCTCCTTCTTCCCCACAGTTCCAGCTGCGGTTGTCATCGGAACCATCTGTGTTATTCCAACCGTTGTTTTCATTATGCTTCTGATTGTAAGAATAAAGGTCATAGAGTGTAAATCCATCGTGACAGGTCAGAAAATTCACAGATGCGTTGCTTCCTCTCTTATCCGGAGGATATAAATCAGGAGAGCCGATGATTCTCTGTGCGGCAGCAGCCGCATACCCGTCATCTCCTTTGAGAAAACTGCGCAGATCATCCCGGTATTTGCCATTCCATTCTGCCCAGCGGTTCCAGGAAGGAAAGCTTCCAACCTGATACAGCCCGCCTGCGTCCCAGGCCTCCGCGATCAGATCCACACTGTAAAGAATAGGATCATAGGCGAGGCTCTCCAGCAGCGGGGGCTTATTCATGGGGGTACTGTCCTCATTTCGGCCAAGAATGGACGCCAGATCAAAACGAAAACCGTCCACATGGTAGCTGAACACCCAGTAGCGCAGGCAGTTGAGAATCATATCTCTTACCATAGGATGATTACAGTTCAGAGTATTTCCACATCCGCTGAAATTATAGTAATGTCCGTCAGGAGTCAGCATATAATAAATGTTATTGTCGATTCCTTTGAAGGAAAAGACAGGGCCGTTCTCATTTCCCTCGGCGGTATGGTTAAAAACCACATCCAGGATAACTTCAATCCCATTTTGGTGCAATTCTTGAATAAGTTTCTTTAATTCTCTGCCTTCCCGATTGTATTCTTGTTCGGAAGCATAACTTGTGTTGGGAGCGAAGAAACAGACTGGGTTATAGCCCCAGTAATCCAGCAGATGTTTGCCGTTTACAGTTCTCTCATTTCTGGTTTCATCAAATTCAAAAACGGGCATTAATTCCACCACATTGATTCCGAGATCTTTCAGGTAAGGAATTTTTTCCCGGATTCCATCAAAAGTACCTGGATGGCGGACACCGGAAGAAGGACTTTTGGTAAATCCACGAACGTGCAGTTCATAGATGATACTGTCTTTGAGAGGAATCGCGACTCTGGATTCCTCTCCCCAGTTGAAATTATTGTGGACAACTCTGGCTTTATAGAAATTTCCGGGGGATAATTTCTGACCCCAGGAACTCTGGCCGGTGACGGCGCGCGCATAGGGATCCAGCAGATAGCGGGTTTTATCAAAAAGAAATCCTTTCTCAGGCTGATCGGGACCATCAATTCGATAGGCATATTCGAATTCATTAATTTTCAAACCGAATATAAACATAGAGTAGACACTTCCGATCCGGTATTTTTCCGGAAATGGAATCACAGCATAGGGAACAGATTGCTGTCTGTGAAACAAAACCAGCTCACAGGCGGTGCCGGAATGGGTGATCACTGTGAAATTGACTCCATTTGGAAAAGCGGTGGCTCCGTTGATCTCATAAAATCCAGGGCGTACTTGAAATCCGTGGATCTGTTCCAGAGGTTTCAGGTTTTCTTCTTCCGTCCAGGTTCCATCTTCCAATAACAGGAATTCTTGTTTTTCACGATCTGACATATTTCTTTCCTATTTATAAAATGATATTTTTCTGGGTTCCGTTCATCCAGGCCTGAATGTTGTCAAAGACGATTTCTGCCCGTGCCAGCATGGATTCCTTAGAAGCGAAGGCAACATGAGGAGTTACGATGGTATTCCTGCTGTGGAGCAGAGGGTGATCGGTATTCAGCGGTGGTTCACTCTCGAAGACATCGATTCCTGCCCCGGCGAGACGTCCTTCATTGAGCGCGTTGGCCAGAGCCTGAGAATCTACGATAGGACCTCTGGCGGCATTGATCAAAATAGCAGAAGGTTTCATCCAGGAGAGACGCTCTTCGTTGATCATGCCCACGGTTTCTGGAGTCTGCGGACAGTGTAAAGAGACAATATCGGACTGACGCAGCAATTCTTCCAGAGAAACGTAGGTGACACCGGCAGCAGGATTCTTTTCCGGATGGCGGCGATATCCGAGAATTTTACAGCCAAAGGCCTGACAAAGCTGGGCAGTTCTTGTTCCGATGGCGCCGACACCGATAATTCCTACGGTTTTGCCTTTCAGTTCTTGGCCCACCAGTCCATCTTTGGTGGAACCCTGGCGGCATTTTTCTTCGACCTGAGGAACATTCCGCAGAAGAGACAACATCATGCAAAGTGCCAGTTCGGCTACAGATTCATTGGAGTAACCGGAAGCATTGCTGATGGCGATTTGTCGTTCTCTGGCAGCTTCCAGATCTACGTGATCGACACCCGTAAATGCCACATTGATAAATTTCAGACGGGGACAGCTCCGAATGACTTCTCCGGACAGAGGCATATTGGCGATAATCAAAATATCAGCATCTTTGGCACGTTCGATCTGGACTTTTGGTGAGAGGTCTCTTTCATAAGCCGTAAATTCATGTCCTTGTGAGCGGAGGACGTCGGCATAAGAGTCCAAGACTTCCTGGGATATGCCAAGAGATTCTAAGAGTACAATTTTCATCAGTATTTCTCCTTTCACAGTTTATATTATACAATTGAACTACTGAAATTTTATCATATTCAAAAGGAGAATGGAAGCAGAAGGCAGTTGACGGAATTCCCATCGTGTTATAAGATACTTTTTATACGAAACTGCTGTCAGAAAGAATGAAGAGGTGTGTAAATGAGAGACAGATTTTTACGATTTATGGAAGGAAGGTATGGTGTTGACCAGCTGTACCGCGTGCTGCTGATCAGTGGAGCCATCCTGGTGATTTTGTCAAATGTGATTTTCCCATATGTGTTTCTGCTGGCTGGATGGATTCTGATTATCTGGGCATTTTATCGTGCATTTTCCAGGGATCACAGCCGCCGTTATGCGGAGAACCAGAAATTTCTGGAGTTAGTGGGAAAGATTCGCCGTGGATGGGGAAAACAAAGATATATGATGGGACAGAGAAAAGAGTATCATATTTATACCTGTCCCCAGTGTAAGCAGAAAATACGAATCCCCAGAGGGAAAGGAAAAATTGAGATCTCCTGTCCCAAATGCCATACGAAATTTATTAAAAAGAGCTGATTCGAAGGAGACTTGTATTTATGAAAAATGAGTTGCTGACGATCGGACCGTTTACAATTTATGGGTATGGTCTGATGATAGGAATTGGAGTCATTGCAGCCTATCTGACTGCGGAGTACCGGGCCAGAAAAAGAAAGCTGGGAAATGAGGACACGGTTTTTTTTCTGGTAGTCTGGTGTGTCATTGGCGGAATGCTTGGAGCCAAGCTTTTGTATTGGATTACACAGTATCGGGAAATTTTAAGAGATCCTTCTATTATCTGGATGAATTTGACAGATGGATTTGTGGTCTACGGCGGGATTTTGGGAGGAATTTTTGCCGGATGGCTCTATTGCCGTGTACGAAAACTTCCTTTTCTGAAATTTTTCGACCTGACTATGCCATCGATTGCTCTGGCTCAGGGATTTGGGCGTATTGGCTGTTTTCTTGCCGGATGTTGTTATGGAAGGGAGACAGATGGTCCAATCGCAATTACATTTACAAATTCTGATTTTGCGCCTAATGGAGTCCCCTTGATCCCGACTCAGCTGATATCCAGCGGGCTGGATTTTCTCCATTTTGGGGTTTTGCTGCTTTTGGCCCGCAAGTGTAAGGGCGATGGACAGGTGGCTGGATTTTATTTGATTTTTTACAGTGTTGGACGTTTTATACTGGAATTTTTCAGAGGAGATCTGGAGAGGGGAAGCGTCGGCGCGCTTTCCACCTCCCAGTTTATATCTATTTTTATTTTTTTGGCGGGTATTCTCATGGTTGTTCTCTGTGGAAGACGCAGTGTCAGGAGAGAAGAGAATCTACCCCGCTAGTCAGCATGGAGTCTGCCATGCGTGCCATTTCTTCAGCGGATTCCTGAAATCCGTTTTTCAGCCAGCTCTCCATCAGTCCGATGCATCCGGAGGCTGTGTAGGCGAAGAAATATTCAAATTTATCAGGATCCAGTCCGCGGTCTTCCCAGGCTTTGCGGACACGGGTCTTGACCAGATTTTTCAGGCGGTTAATAAATGTCAGATCACCGTGAGGTCCCATGAAAGCCCTCACGGTTTTTTCATTTTCAGACAAGAATGTAAAAACATTTGTCAATACAATCTGTGTTGAGGAGACAGTCGGATCTTCCGGAGCAGTATCTACGAAGAGATTGTCGAATTCTTGGAAAAGCTCGTCCTCCACCTGGTTTACCATATCGAAGATATCACGGTAATGCAGGTAAAAAGTACCGCGGTTTAAATCCACCAGATCCGTCAGTTCCCGGACAGAGATATGATTGACATCTTTTTGTTCCATGAGTTCTGTAAGCCCTTTTAAGAGAAGGGCTTTTGTTTTGCGCACACGCCGATCTACTTTTGTATGTTCCATAATTATCCACTCCCTTTGGAAATGTTTACAATAAGGTAAGACTTCTTATTTAATATGATAACCGATGAAAGGAAAAATATCAACGAGAGTCTATTAATTAACAAATATGAAAAGAAGGTTTAGAGCCTGCATAGTTGTTAAAGCCAGGGCATAAGTTATGGGTAGAATGAGTGAAATTGCTATGTGGAAAGAGGTGGACTCCCATGACCTTACAGGCGATGGATTTTCTGCCACTGGCTTTGGATGAGGGATATGCAGATTTTATTGTGCGCCACAGCCAGAATGTGAGAGGGGTGTTAAGCGATATTCCCCAGGAACAGATACAGCTGATTAATGAGACGTATTCAGTACTCTATATGCCTCTGACTCAGGTCAGCGGAGTGAGTGTGGATAATTATTCTTACAATACGATTCCGGATTGTTATACTTATATGGACACGCAGGCATTGATTGCCTCCCGAATTGTAAACCTCCAAAATCATCCGTATCTGAAGTTAAACGGAGAGAAGACAGCCATTGCTATTATAGATTCCGGTATTGATTATACGCATCCCGCCTTTTTGACCTATGGGAAAACACGGATTGCGTATCTGTGGGATCAATCCATTCCTTCCGATAACGGCGCTGTCCCTTACGGAAGTGAATATACCCAGGAACAGATCGATGAGGCTCTGGAGGCGGAAGATCCCTGGAAAGTGGTGCCTTCCAGAGATGAAAATGGACATGGTACTTTTCTGGCGGGGATTGCGGCGGGAACTGCGCAGCCGGATCAGGAATTTTCAGGGGCTGCTCCGGAATCTACACTGATTGTGGTGAAGTTGAAGCAGGCCAAAGAATATCTGAGGAGATTTTATTTTTTGCCTGACGGTGTGGATTTCTATCAGGAGAATGATATTATGTTTGCGGTGACTTATGCCATTCACTGCGCAAAACAGATACAGATGCCTCTTGTGATTTGCATTGGACTGGGGAATAACCAGGGAACGCATCGGGGGGAGAATCCGCTTGCCATCACATTGGACAATGTTACGCGAAATCCCCAGACCGTTGTCGCGGTGGCAGCGGGAAATGAGGGAAATGCACGGCATCACTATGAAGGAGTGATTCGGCCGGATCAGGAAGAAGCAACGGTGGTGGAATTGAGGGTGGGAGAGGAGAAAAAAGGATTCTTTGTGGAATTCTGGGGAAGTTCTCTGAATCTGTACCGCATGCAGCTTCAGTCCCCTTCCGGGGAAAAATTAGAGATCAGTACAGCAAGGGGAATGGGGGCTCAGACGCTCTCCTTTGTCTTTGTGGAGACAAAGGTGGAAGTGGGATATTCAGAAATTGAGCTCCAGTCAGGTGGGACTTTGATTTTCTTTCGTTTTATGAAGCCGGTGTCTGGAATATGGAGATTTTTGGTGAGCAGTGAAAACGAAAATCTTAGTGAGACGGTGACTTTCCACATGTGGCTGCCGGTCTATACGCCCTCCCAGTCAGAGACTTATTTTCTGCAGTCATCTCCGTACAACACCATAACCAATCCAGGAGGTTCCAGAGATGCCATTACTGTTACTGCTTATAACGATCGGGATGGCAGTCTATATTTAGAGGCGAGCAGAGGTTATGCTCCCAATGGATATGTGAAGCCGGATCTGGCTGCTCCGGGAGTGATGCTGACAGGACCGGCACCGCAGAGCCGTTATGTCCAGCGTTCCGGTACCAGCGTCGCGGCGGCATTGACAGCAGGCGCACTGGCACTTTTAATGGAGTGGGCTGTAGTGCGGGGGAATGCACCGTATCTGAATGGAACCAGTGCCAAATATTATCTGACACGTGGTGCAGTGCGAGAGGATGGGGAGAGTTATCCCAATCCGGATTGGGGGTACGGAAAACTGGATTTGTATAGAGTGTTTGAGTTGTTGACATGAAAATATTTTGCGTCAGATAGGTACACCACAGCAGAGACGAGAAAAATAAGCTGCTTCCTTCAAGCTTGAAGGAAGCAGCTCAATTTTTGCTATTTTATCGAGAAAGGAATAAAGGCAGTCCATCTTCTCCCATGGGAACTTCCACAGTACCCTGAATGAGAGGACGTGCGTAGTTCAGGAATTCCTCTGTTATATCGGTACCACTGTGTGCAATCCAGGAGGTGGGAACCGATTTAGTCTGATTACAGATCTGGTTTACATCTTCCAGACAGCAGCTTGATTGGTAGGTGGAATTGTTTTCACGGGCGAAAGCGATCATTTTTCCGGTTTCGCCTTTTAAGATTGCATTGACTCCGTAGCGTCCGGCCATGACAGCTTCCTGCTGATCTGTCTTTGACTGAATCATGGAAGAACAGCGCTGACATACGTTCAATTCCACAGAGCGTGCTTTTACGTTTAACTGGCTGCGCAGAAGATTCTCAAGATATTTTCCGCATCCTGAGAGCATCTTATGGCCAAAGGAGTCCAATCCGGCGCTGCGGTCGTATTCGCAGATTAAAGTGCCGTCGGCATCGTGGATCCCCTCGGAGACACAGACAACGACGCTGGGAGATTTCTCGAAAGCGTTCTGAACATCCTGGACGAACTGTTCTGTGGAAAAATCTGCCTCCGGAAGATAAATCAGGTACGGATTGTCATTGGCAGTTTTTCGCGCGAGAGCACTGGAGGCGGTGAGCCAGCCGGCATCCCGTCCCATAATCTCCACGATGGTGACAGCTTTCTGGTCATAGACACTGGCGTCCGTCACGATTTCGCGGACGGTGGTTGCCACGTAGCGGGCAGCACTTCCGAAACCGGGGGTGTGATCTGTGAGAATCAGATCGTTGTCGATGGTCTTTGGTTCGCCAAGAATTAGAATATCGCTGCCCGACATTGCCGCGTAACGGGACAGCTTGCTGACAGTATCCATGGAGTCATTTCCTCCGATATAGAGAATGTAGCCAATATTCAGGTTTTCAAATTTGCAAAAAAGCTTCGGATAGACAGGATCTGACAGATCTTCGGGAAGTTTGCAGCGGCAGGACCCCAGATAAGCGCCGGGGGTGTTTTTCAGGTATTCCAATTCTTCTTCAGATAAAACTTCGGAGAAATCCAAAATCATATCCTTTAAGAAACCTTCGATTCCGTTTATCATGCCGTAGACATGTTCGATTCTATCCGGGTGTGCAAGACTTTCCTTGACAACTCCGTAAAGACTGCTGTTGATGACAGCAGTAGGGCCTCCGGACTGGCCGACAATTAAATTCTTTTTATTATTCATATAGATTCTCCAATATTATTTTTTCCCTCAAACTATAACATAGTTTTTGAGAGAAGAAAACGAAAAAATAGATAAATTAAGAATATTTCTGCTATTTTTACGGGTTAGTTCTTGCATATTTGTTCTCTTTAAGATATGATACTTTATTATAGACTTTAACACGTTGAAAGGAGTGAGTGCGGTTGGAACGGTATTATCAGCCGGAGATAGAATGTGCTTCCCAGGATCAGATTCGGGCATGGCAGGATGAGCGCCTGGTGAAACAGGTAAAAAATGTATATGATCATGTGGAGTATTACCGAAATAAAATGAAAGAGATAGGGGTGGAGCCTGGGGATATCAAATCACGGGACGATCTCTATAAACTTCCATTTTTGACCAAAGAGGATCTGCGTACAGCATATCCCTATGGATTGCTGGCGAGACCACTCTCAGATTGTGTCAGAATCCAGTCTACCAGTGGAACGACTGGAAGAAGAGTAGTCGCTTTTTATACCCAGCACGATATTGACCTTTGGGATGAGTGCTGTGCGAGAGCCATTGTGGCAGCTGGGGGAACTAAGGAAGACGTAGTTCATGTCTGCTATGGTTATGGACTTTTTACGGGAGGTCCTGGATTAAATGGAGGCTCCCATAAAGTGGGCTCTCTGACCCTGCCCATGTCTTCCGGTAATACGGAACGTCAGATCCAGTTCATGACAGACCTGGGCTCAACCATTCTATGCTGTACCCCATCTTATGCGGCGTATCTGGCAGAGAGCATCATTGAGCGTGGGGTGAGGGATCAGATTAAATTGAAAGCCGGTATCTTCGGTGCAGAGGCATGGACAGAGGAAATGCGTCATGATATCGAAGAAAAACTGGGAATCAAAGCATATGATATTTATGGGCTGACAGAGATCTCCGGCCCGGGAGTATCTTTCGAATGCAGTGAGCAGACGGGTATGCATATCAATGAGGATCATTTCATCGCAGAGATTATTGACCCGATAACTGGGGAAGTTCTTCCAGACGGGCAAAAAGGAGAATTGGTATTCACAAGTATTACGAAAGAAGCTTTTCCGCTTCTGCGTTACCGTACCAGAGATATCTGTGTGTTGTCCAGAGAGAAATGCTCCTGCGGCAGAACTCATGTGAAGATGAGTAAACCGATGGGAAGAAGCGATGATATGCTGATCGTCAAGGGCGTCAACGTATTCCCGTCACAGATTGAGACTGTTTTGATGAATAAGGGATATCCGGCGAACTATCAGATTATTGTGGATCGTGTGAACAACAGTGATACCATTGAAGTGCAGGTAGAGATGACACCGGAGATGTTCTCTGACAGTCTGAAACAGATGTCCGAGAGGGAAAAAGAGTTGGTAAATGCTCTGAAGGCAATGCTTGGAATCTATGCAAAAGTAAAACTGGTTGCACCGAAGACTATAGCGAGAAGTGAAGGTAAGGCAGTACGTGTTGTGGACAAACGTCATTTATATTAAAAGACGCGTAAGGAGGGATAGCAATGACCGTAAGACAGATCTCAATTTTTCTGGAAAATAGTCCGGGGAAATTGCAGGAATTGACCAATGTATTGGAAAAGTACAGCATCAATATGCAGGCGTTGTCTCTGGCTGAGACGACAGATTTTGGAATTATCCGCCTGATCGTGGATGATCCTTACAAAGCATCCACAGTGTTGAAAGAAGAAGGATACATCTGCTCCATGACGAAAGTGTTGGCAGTAGAGATTCCGGATAATCCCGGAGGCCTGGCGGGAGCGATTCGGGCTTTGGGAGATAACGGGATTAACATTGAATATATGTATGCTTTTATCACAAAGAAAAAAGATGTGGCATATGTTATTTTCCGGGTGGAAGACAATGAGAAGGCGATCAAGGCCCTTACTTCCAGAAAATATCGTCCTATGTGCCAGGATGAACTGAATCAGATGTGATCATTGATTCAATGCCCGTATATCCGCTGACTGTGGGTATGCGGGCTTTTTATCAGATAGAAACGGAATATTAAGTGACAATGACAAGAAATTTATTGAAATGTTGACATTTTTTCGAAAAAGAGGTATACTTATCACATAGGTTACATAAGATATTAGTGAGATGACGCGGGGTGGAGCAGTCTGGAAGCTCGTCGGGCTCATAACCCGAAGGTCGTAGGTTCAAATCCTATCCCCGCTATTGTTTTTTAGTTACGGAAGTATATAGTGACAGGAGAATGCGGCGATGACGGTTCCCCTGTTATTTTTTTGCTTTCTGATGTGAGAATATATATGGTGGATACGGAGCGATAAAAATCTTTTTGTTATTTAAAAAAAGGGTGCGTCATGGTAAAATAGAAGAGGAATGTAATGTTGTACCACACAGAAAGAGGTGTGATATGAAGAAAAGATGTACATTATGCGGCGGAAAAGTTTTAAACGGTATCTGCAGTGAATGCGGTATGGATAACCGGAAGTCGGATGAGCAGTATAAAAAAATTCTGGAACAGCGGCAGGCGGAAAAGGAAGCCAGAACGCATGCTTTCCGGAAAGAGAAAAAAGAAGCCAGACAAAAGGTAATGAATGAGAAAAAGACTAAGTATTCAGGAAAGAATACCGGGCAGAAGGCAAAAAGCGGGGGGACCAGACAAACTTATACATCTGTGAAGAAGACAAATAAGAATACAAAGAAGAAAAAGGGAGTTTGGATCTGGGTTCTTGTGTTTTTGATCCTTGCCATGTTTGGAGATACTTTTCTGAATATCTTCACAGAGGTAAAAAACCGTATGGAAGAGGCGCAGGAGGCAGATTACGAGAGTACACAGTCCGAATATGATCCTTATTCTTATGTAGAAGAAGAGATCCGTTCACAGGGAGAGTACTGGAAAGAGGAATTAAGCGCCGGACTCTACGTAGTGGGTGCGGATCTGCCGGAGGGAGTATATACGATCAAAGGCGAAGAGGGAAATTCTTATAGTCTCTGGGACCGTGCCCATGGTCTTTCTGTCAATGAGTATTTTGGAACGGAAGACTATGAGGTGGAGCAAGAAGAAGGAGCTAAGTTGTTCCAGGGAGCATTGATCGAAGTGAACGGGATGTCACCGGTGATCTTTGAGACAGAAAATGGACAGACTCAGAATATGACCGCCAGAAAAAGCAACCCTCTGACAGAGAGTTTTGAATTCTCGGATACGGCTGTGGCAGGAATAGACTTTTCGGCGGGGACTTACGACGTAGAAATAGCGGAGGAGGGGTCTGCCTACTTCTCATATGAGATACAGACTGGAACCGAAGAATATGATTATCCAAATACCTTTTCTGCGCTTCTTAACCAGGAGAACTCTCCGCAGTTTCCGGATTACTGCACTTCCTATAAGAATGTTGTGATTCCCGAAGGTGTGGAAGTCAGCTCAGATGGAATTCGGACCAGGCTGACTCCAAGTGAAGGGATTACGACGGAAGATTATGAATCTTTTTACGACAATCTGACATAGGAGAAAGGACATGACGAAGAAAACAAAGAGAAAGAAAAGACCCATCGATTACATATTGACGGTGATTCTGATACTGGCAATTGGTGTTTTTCTTTTTGCGGCGTACAATCTAATCCATATTTATCTGGAATACAAAAAAGGAACGGATGAGTATAATGCGATTGAAAAGATGGCGGTGACAGAGAGGGAGCCAGACCAGCCGGATGAGCAAAATGAGGAGGAAGAATTTCAGCCTCCAATCCAGGTAGACTTTGAGGCGCTTCGGGCTATCAATGAAGATGTGATTGGCTGGATTTATGTGGAAGGTCTGGATATCAGTTATCCTGTGGTGCGAGGGATCGATAACGAATATTATCTGCACAGAACTTATGAGAAAACTTATAATTTCGCGGGAACAATTTTTATAGACTACGAAAACGAAGATGATTTTAATGACTGCAATACGCTGGTATACGGTCACAACATGAAAAACGGATCTATGTTTGGAACGCTTCGGCAGTTTTCTGAAGGAGATGCTTATGAGAAAAGTCACTATTTCTGGATGCTGACTCCGGAAAAAAACTATAAGTATGAAATTTTCTCTGCCTATGTGACAGCGGTGAACAGTGATACTTATACACTGTTTAAAGGACCAAGCGGAGAATTTCAGGAGTGGCTGACGAAGATGAAGAGTAACTCTGCTATTGATACAGGGGATGTCTCTCTGGATGCAGGAGATAAAGTTATGACTCTGTCCACCTGTACAGGGGATTCCTCCACAAGATATGTGGTACAGGGAAAACGATTGAACTGATACCGGAAAGGAGTCTGTTATGGAGAAGGAGATCGAGAAACTCCAGGAATTGATTGACAGCAGCAATCGAATTGTGTTTTTTGGCGGTGCGGGAGTGTCCACAGAGAGCGGCATTCCGGATTTTCGAAGTGTGGACGGGCTGTATAATCAGCAGTATGATTATCCGCCGGAGACGATATTAAGTCATAGTTTCTTTATGAGAAAACCGGAAGAATTCTACAGATTTTACAGAAATAAGATGCTCTGTGACACGGCCAGACCCAATGAGGCCCACAAAAAACTGGCGCAGTTAGAGCAGGCAGGCAAGCTGAAAGCAGTTGTCACACAGAATATAGATAATCTTCACCAGATGGCGGGAAGCAAAAAGGTGCTGGAGCTGCATGGGTCGGTATATCGGAATTACTGTATGAGATGCGGCAAATTTTATGATTTTGATTTTATGAAAAATACAGAAGGTGTGCCGCACTGCACTTGCGGAGGGATGATCAAGCCAGATGTTGTTCTCTACGAGGAAGCGCTGGATCAGGATACCATCTCAGAATCCGTGCAGATGATTGCACAGGCGGATCTTCTGATTATAGGGGGAACGTCTCTGGTTGTCTATCCAGCGGCTGGACTGATTGATTATTATCGGGGAAAACACCTGGTGGTGATTAATAAATCGGCCACACCCAGAGACCGGGAAGCAGATCTTTTGATTCAGCAGCCGATTGGATATGTATTTTCTCAGATTCATGTGAAGGGAGAATAAGAAAATATGGGAAAATTATATCAGGTGGGAGATATCATAACCTTGAAAAAGCCACATCCCTGTGGAAGTAAGGATTGGGAGATCCTTCGGGTAGGGGCGGATTTCCGTCTAAAATGTTTGGGATGCGGACATCAGGTGATGATGCCCCGCAGACTGGTAGAGAAAAATGACCGGGGTCTGAAGAAAAAAAGTGAAAATTAGAAATTCATGCTTTACACAGGCGGGGATTTATGCTAGAATTATCAATCGTGATATATTTTAAATATCCTTGCTCCCAGCACAGTCCGGGGGCCAGAAGACCGTAAGGAGGTAAAGAAAGCATGAATAAGTACGAATTGGCGTTGGTTGTGAGTGCCAAGGTTGAGGACGAAGTACGTGATGCAGTGGTAGAGAAGGCAAAAGGCTACATCACCCGTTACAATGGCACAATCACAGAAGTGGAAGAATGGGGTAAGAAGAAATTAGCTTACGAGATTCAGAAAATGCATGAAGGCTTCTACTATTTCATTCAGTTTGAAGCAGACGCAAATTGTCCTGCAGAAGTGGAAAGACACGTTCGTATCATGGACAATGTATTGAGATACTTAGTCGTTCGCAAAGACGCATAAGATTTCCTGGAATTTTGAGAAGCACCATTAATGACGATCTGTAGGAAAGATATGAGGTAGATACATGAACAAAGTAATTTTAATGGGCCGCTTAACAAGAGATCCAGAAGTTCGATATTCGGCAGGAGAGAATTCTCTGGCGATTGCCAGATATACTCTGGCTGTTGACCGCAGATTTCGTCGTGATGGGGAGGCGACCGCAGATTTTATCCCTTGTGTTGTATTCGGAAGGGGAGCAGAGTTTGCGGAAAAGTATTTCCATCAGGGAATCCGGATTGTGGTCAGCGGAAGAATTCAGACCGGAAGCTATACGAACCGTGAGGGACAGAGAGTCTACACCACGGAGGTAGTTGTGGAAGAGCAGGAATTTGCTGAGAGCAAAGCGGCAAGCGATAATTATGCGGCTTCTCATCCGAGAACTTCCGCACCGGCTCCGGAAGCACCGGCAGCACCGGATACTGCGGCTTCGATCGATGGTTTTATGAACATTCCCGATGGAATTGATGAAGAGTTGCCGTTTAACTAGGCAAGAGGACAATTTAGTGTAGAAGATACTGAAAGTTTAGAAGGAGGTTATACTCATGGCATATAACAGAGGCGAGAGACCAGATTCTCCAATGAAGAGAAGAGGCGGCCGCAGAAGAAAAAAAGTATGTGTATTCTGTGGTAAAGAGAATAATGAGATTGATTACAAGGATATCGCAAAACTGAAAAGATACGTATCTGAGAGAGGTAAAATTCTTCCGAGAAGAATTACCGGAAACTGTGCAAAACATCAGAGAGCTCTGACAGTGGCTATTAAGAGAGCACGTCATATGGCTATGATGCCTTACGTACAGGACTAATTTCATATTCATACAATCATTATCCCGTAATGGAAAAAATCCATTACGGGATTTTTTTTGCCCTAAAAATCAATTTTTATTGATTGAATTGATAAAAAATAAATGATCATTTAAATTTACACAAAAAAATGAGAAGATTTTGAGAAGATTCGACGAAATTAAACAATTTGATGTTAAATGATTGATTATATATTATATATAATATATAATGCCAAATATAGAAAATATTATATAAATCAGGAATGCAATGGCATTCTTTCCGCGGTGTTTATGAGAGAACCATGGAAAAGCAAGATGGAAAGGAGGGCATTATGGCCAAACTTACAATTAGTGCAGAAAGGTGTAAAAGCTGTAAATACTGCATCTCAGTATGTCCGACGAAGTCATTGTCTCTGTCCGGGAAACTCAATGCAGCAGGTTATGATTATGTGACGGTGGATCACGAGAAATGTACACAGTGTGGAACCTGTTATCTGGTATGTCCGGATAATGTATTTGAGGTTGTTGAAGAGTAGGAAAGGGAGTGAATGACTATGAAGAAAATGTGGAAGGGCAACCATGCGATCGGTGAGGCGGCTATGCGTGCTGGTTGTCAGTTTTATGCAGGATATCCTATCACCCCACAGACAGAAGTGGGTGAATATCTGTCCTGGCGTATGCCAGAACTGGGAAGAACTTTTTTGCAGGCTGAGAATGAAATGTCTGCAATGTATATGATTTTTGGTGCCTATGCCTGTGGCATGAGATCTATGACCAGCTCCTCAGGACCTGGATTCTCACTGAAACAGGAAGGTATTTCCTATATGTGTGCGAATAACTATCCGGCAGTGTTAGTAAATGTTCAGCGCTGGGGACCGGGACTTGGAACTCTGGATTCTTCTCAGACAGATTATCTGAGAGATACCAGATGCGGAGGAAATGGAGATTGTCGTGTGATCGTGCTGACCCCCAACAGCATTCAGGAAACCATTGACTTGATCTATATCGCTTTCGATCTGGCAGAGAAATACCGCAATCCAGTTGAGATACTTTCAGAGGCAGCTCTGGGGCAGATGATGGAGGCCGTAGAGTTCCCTGAGTTCAAGGAGAGGACGGAAGACCTGGGATGGACCTGGGATGGAACAGACCGTGACCACGGCAGACTGGCCAATCCAGATAAACCTGGCGCTACAAAAGCAAAATACGAGCGGATCGAGGCAAATGAACAGAGATATGAGACTTATCAGGTGGAAGACGCTGATTATGTGTTCGTTGCATTTGGTCTGCCTTCCAGAACTGCGAAAAACGCAGTGGATATTTTAAGAGCGCAGGGAGAAAAAGTAGGACTGATTCGTCCGATTACTGTATGGCCGTTCCCGTATAAAGCTTTTGCGGAAGTGAATAAGGACGTGAAAGGATTCATTTCTGTGGAATCTACAGATGCAGGCCAGTTGATTGAGGACGTGGCACTGGCAGCGAAGAAACTGCGTTTCAACGTTCCGGTATACGGACAGTTTACCAATCAGCATATCCCGAAGGCAAAAGAAGTTGTCAAGTTTTATGAGCAGGTGAAAGCCGGACAGATTAAGGAGGTGTTCTAAATGGCAGTGTTAAGAAAAACACCGGAAATGGTGAGTATACCCAACAGTTTCTGCCCTGGATGCGGACATGGTATTTTGAACCGTCTGATCGCAGAAGTAATTGAGGAGAATGGATATGAGAAGAAGACAATCCTGACACTTGGTGTGGGATGTTCCTGTAATATGAACGGAAGCTGGAAAGGTGATAAGATCCAGACTGCCCACGGAAGAGGTGCTTCCACAGCCATGGGCGTCAAAGTGGCAAGACCGGATCTGCTCTCCATCGCTTACCAGGGCGATGGCGATGCTTATGTAATCGGTCTGGCTGAGACGATTAACGCAGCGTACAGAAACGAGAATATTACGGTATTTGTAGTAAACAACAATAACTTTGGAATGACTGGCGGACAGATGTCCTGGACAACCATGCCAGATCAGAAGACAACCACCAGTGTACACGGAAGAGATACCAATTGGACCGGAATGCCGATCAAGGTACCGGAGATGATTGCAACTATGCCGAATGTCGCATATGTGGCAAGAGGATCCGTGCAGAGCCCGAAGGAAATCCGTAAACTCCGCAAATATGTGAAAAATGCCATCGAGGCACAGCTGAACAATGAGGGATATTCTCTGGTAGAGGTTCTGGCTCCATGTCCAACAAACTGGGGAATGCCGGTTGACAAAGCACTTGCTTGGATGGATCAGGAAGTATCTTCCTACTACACCTTAGGTGAATTGAAAGAAAGGAAGGGTGAGTGAGTATGGAATTAGTATTCGCAGGTTTTGGAGGTCAGGGAGTTCTGACTTCAGGAATGATCGTAGCTGAGATGGCCCTGGAAGAGGGCAAGACAGTAACCTGGATGCCCACTTACGGTCCTGCCATGCGAGGCGGAAAAGCTTACAGCGTAGTAAAATACACCGACGGAGTGATCGGTGGTCCAGATATTGAAGAGAGTGATGTGCTGGTAGCAATGAATGGTCCTTCACTGGAGTATGCCGCATATCTGAAAGAAGGCGGAACACTGATTATCAACAGCGATGAGGTTGCAGATGATCTGACAGTGGAAGGAAATTTCAATATTGTCAGAGTACCTTGCATGGAACTGGCGATGAAGGCGAACAATCCGAAAGCTGCCAACATTGTGGCAATCGGCGCTCTGATTAAAAAATGCGGACTGTTTGATGCAGACCTTGCACGAAAAGTATTAAAACAGATTTTCGTCAATAAAGGAAAAGAAAAATTTACTGCGGCGAACGAGGAAGCATTTAACGCAGGTTTCGATTACGTTCAGTGAGAGTATGTGACGGAGGTATGAGATGGATATACAAAAACTGATTAAACCGAAGAGCATTGCGGTAGTGGGGGTTACAGACAAACCAGGATTCGGAAGAGGAGCTGCTCAGGGAGCTTTGAACAGCCGTATTGTGGAACATGCATATTTTGTACATCCCAAGAAGACCGAGCTTTTCGGGAAAAAATGTTATCCCAACATTTCTTCTCTTCCGGAAGTTCCGGAATGTGTGGTACTTGCGACGAACTGTCATACAATTCCAGGACTTCTCGAGGAAGCCGGAGCATTCGGTGTGAAAGCCGCAGTGATTTATGCCAGCGGATTTTCAGAAGAAAACACAGAGGAAGGAATTGCTCTGGAAGAACAGGTCAAAGAAATTGCCAGAAAATATGATATGTGTATCTGCGGACCCAACTGTATGGGAATGCTGAATAATGTGGATAAAATTAATCTCTGGGGCGGACATACCCACTGGGATTTGGAAGATGATGCCCACGGCATCGCGATTATCGCACAAAGCGGTTTCATCTGTGCGGAGATTCTGAACACAGATTTCTTCAATATTTCCTATGAGATTTCCTCTGGAAACGGAAATATCGTGACTTTGGAAGAGTTCCTGGAATTTGTAGTGGAAGACGAGCACGTATCTGTTGTCGCCCTTTATTTGGAAGGTGTCCGTGATTCC
The DNA here is from genome assembly GCA_019112635.1 of Candidatus Blautia intestinigallinarum. GTDB lineage: Bacteria > Bacillota > Clostridia > Lachnospirales > Lachnospiraceae > Blautia_A > Blautia_A intestinigallinarum. Next base: position 25,086 of record DXIX01000027.1, read on the forward strand.
GCAAGATTCTTAAGTGCTCTGAAAAAGGCGGCACAGATGCGCAAACCGGTTGTCATTTTGAAATCCGGAAGATCTGTGCGCGGAGCTATCTCTGCAGCTTCTCACACAGGCAGCATGGCAGGATCCAACAAATCCTACATGAGTATTTTTGAAAAATATGGTGTGATTGTGGCGGAAACTTTGGAAGAATTCATGTGCCTGGCTCAGACTTTGAGTGTATTGAATGGAAACTTCCCGACCAAAAAAGAGGTGGCAGTTATCAGCTTCTCCGGTGGAGAGAGTACTCTGAGTGCAGACATCGCTGAGGAAGTCGGCGTGGAACTGGCGGAGATTTCCCAGGAGACGAAGGATAAGTTGAAACAATACATACCGGCTTATGCCTCCGCAAAGAATCCTCTGGACGCTACCACAACACTGTTCCATGAAGATGAGAAGACAGTTGGCGTTCTGAAATCTTTCAACGATGATCCGGCTGTGGGATTGATCACAGTTGGTGTCAACGTGAAGAAAGATGACGATCTGACCACTTCTGATATGTGTAAGAGTATCGCACATGCAAAAGAGCTGGGAGTTACAAAACCAGTAGTTGCGATACCTTCTCTGGAAGGATACCGTTACCGTGGATCCAGAAGAATTCTGGAAGATGCAGGGGTTCCGCTGATGTCCTCCATGGGAACTTCCTTTACCGCATTGAAGAAACTGCTGGATTTCGCGGATTACGATTACAAAGAGCACAACCTGGAATCCTGTGTGCCGAAAGACCATGAAGGAGCAGAATCCTATGCGCTCTCTGAGTATGACAGCAAAGAAGAGATGAAACAGTATGGAGTTCCGGTGCCGGCTCAGGCGATTGCCAGAAGTGTGGATGAGATCCGCGAGGCAGTAAAAGGAATGAAATATCCGCTTGCTCTGAAGATCAACTCTTCAGAAATTCTGCACAAGACAGAGGCAGGCGGCGTGAAGCTTCATATTCAAAATGAAGAGGAAGCAGCCGCGGCTTACAACGAGATCATGGAGAATGTGGCAAGAACCAGCCCGGGCAAGAAGACCGATGGAATTCTGGTACAGGAGATGGCTCCCTCAGGTGTGGAGATCATCATCGGTGTGACCAACGACAAACAGTTCGGCCCTATGCTGTTGGTAGGTCTTGGCGGAATCTATGTGGAAGTATTTAAGGATGCAGCTTTGTATCCGGTTCCTCTGAACAAAGGGGAGGCCATGAATATGCTGAAATCCTTGAAGAGCTACAAGCTGCTCACCGGATATCGGGGATCAAAACCCTGTGACCTGGATGCTCTCACAGATATGATGGTGAAAATTTCGGATTATGCTTATGCCCACAAGGATGAGATCAAAGAGATGGATCTGAACCCGGTATTTGTATATCCGCAGGGTGAAGGAGTCTGCGCGGTAGACGCGTTGATCGTGAAATATAAATAAAGAAGCCAAAGAGACAGGGGGAATGAAAATGGCTGAATTTACAATGACAGCATCGAATGCGACAGGAAAGGGAAAACCAGATCCCAGCTTTAGTTCTGCTGGGGACGCAGGTACTGCGATTGCGAAGTACGGAAAAGAGAACGTGACAGATGCGACTTTGGGTGTCTTAAAAGACGAGAACGGAGATTTCCTGGCAATGCCTACAGTAGATAAAATCTATCGTGAGCTTCCGGCCAATGAACTGATGGATTATGCTCCGATTCCCGGACTGAAGGATTTCCTGGATGCAGCGATAGAGAGCGCATTCCGCGGACATCAGCCGAAGAATACCTACACAGGCGCTGTGGCAACTCCAGGCGGTACCGGTGGTGTTCATCATATGATCTTTAACTATGTGGAGAAAGGTCAGAAATTCGTGATTCCGAACTGGCACTGGGGTCCATACCGTGAGATTGCGGAAGAGAACGGAAGAGAATGGGAAATCTACCAGATGTTCGATGAGAATAACAATTTCTCAAGAGAAAATCTGAAAAATGCAGTGCTGAAACTTCTGGAGACACAGGACAGTGTTATGACGATCTTCAATACACCGGCTCACAATCCTTCTGGTTATACCATGACCAATGAAGACTGGGAAGATATCATGAACTTCTACCGTGAATGTGCAAAACGCCCGGGCAAGAAGATTATTATTCTGTGGGATATGGCATATACCGATTATGCCGGAGATCCGGATGAAGTCAGAGAATTCCTGAAATATTTCGATGATCTTCCAGAGAATATTCTCCTGGCAGTAGCTTACAGTATGTCAAAATCCTACCTGATTTATGGAATGCGTTCCGGTGCTCTGATCGGTGTATCTTCCTCAAAAGAAGTGGCAGATGAATTCGCCAATGTGAACACATTCTCCAACCGTGCTACCTGGTCAAACGGAAGCCGTGGAGCACAGAGACTTCTGGCAAATATCAAGGCAGACCCGCAGCTGGAAGCACAGATCGACAAAGAGCGCGCTCAGTTCAGTGAGATGCTGACAAACCGTGCGAAGATCTTTGTGAAAGAGGCAGCGGAAGTGGGTCTTCATATTCTTCCTTATGAGGCTGGATTCTTCATCACAGTTCCGGCAAAAGATTCCGCAGTACTGGCAGACAAACTGGCTCATCAGAACATTTTCGTGATTCCGCTCAAAGACGGTATCCGGCTGGCGATGAGTGCGGTGCCAACCAGTAAGGTACCGGGACTGGCCGGAAAGATTAAAGCAGTTTTTGCCGGACATGAAGTATAGAAGTGCGGGATGGGGTGTTTTTACAAAGTTAGTAACTTGTTGCTGAATTGAGGAGGATTAAGCGACTCGATTCCATATTTGTAAGAAAGTGAGAAGAAAATATGGATAGTAGAACAGTTATCATTGCAGTGGTTGCAATTTATTTTATTGCTTTGTTGGTAATCGGCTTTGTGACAAAGGGAAAGAACGAAGAGGTTGATGATTTCCTGGTGGCCGGCCGTAACGTAGGTCTGTGGGTGGGAGCCTTTTCCATCGCGGCAGTTCAGGTAGGCGCCGGAGTTATCATTGGCGGTGCAGAGACAGGTGCAGAACATGGTGTCTGGCCTGGTATGTACTACTCTTTAGGATGTGGCCTTGGATGTATTATAGCAGGTATCTTCATAGCAGGACGTATGAGGGATATCGAAGGCGTGGTGCCGATGGATTATTTCGAAGCCCGTTTTGGTAAATATAAAGTGGTTCGTGGCTGGGCTTGGCTGAGTAACGTGCCTTCCATGTTGGGTATCTTCATCTCCCAGATCCTTGCCTGTGGAAGTATTTTGTCCGCATTCGGACTTCCATTCTCCGCAAGCATCATTATCTGCGCACTGGTTGTCCTGGTGTCTGCGGTTATGGGTGGTATGTGGTCTGTGGCCATTGGAAATACCGTCCAGATGCTGGTTATCATGATCGGTATTCCGGTTGCGGCAATTATGACTCTGGTGAATTTGAATAATGCCGGTGTTCCGGTAGGAGAGATTTTCTCGATTCCGTTTATTCCGGACGGACTGTTCAGTACATTTATTTATCAGGTAACTCCGATGTTGGTGTCCATCTCTGTATCTTATGACGCATTCCTGCGTTATCAGGCGGCAAAAGATGTGAAGACTGCAAAATGGGCTTGTATCCTTGGCGGAATTATCACAATTTTTGTAGGTACCGCCGCTTCTATCGTAGGTACCGCAGGACATAGCCTGTTTCCAGAGCAGAGTTATGCCAATACATTTGCTTATACCGTAAGTGAGGTTTTGCCGGCACTAATTGCGGCAGTTGTGGTTGTGGCAGTTCTGGCAGCGGCGATGTCCTCCGCAAGTGGTCTTCTGATTGGTCTGAGCAGCTCCTTCTCTGTAGACCTCTACAAAGGTGTTATGCATCCTGACAAACAGATGAAAGATCTTCCGAAGGCAAAGACAATTGCGCAGGCAACAGTGGTGGTTGCATGTATCGTGGGTACTCTTTTGAGTTTTAAAATTGACAATCTGCTGGATGCGATCATTTTGTTCAACTATCCGTACATGGGATCTGTCCTGGTACCATTGCTGGCAGCTCTGTTCTATAAGAACGCTACCGTGAAAGGATGTTTTGCAGCAATGTTCGCAGGCGGCGCAGTCGGAACGGTATCCTTTGTGGGCGGTCTGGCCGGTTTCTTGAATCCGGATATGGGATTGTTCATTGCTTACCTTGTGGGTCTGGTTGTCCTGGTGATCGTAAGCTCCATGGATCCGAAGAAGTGCCCGATGGTAGATCATAAAGCTCATAAAGTATGATGTGTTTACCTCTAAAAATCAAAGAATAAAACCTTTGAGAAGTAATGGTATTTTGAGGGTGTAGAAAAGATTGCTGAGTTGTTTGAGATTGTTCAAGGACTCAGCAATCTTGCTTTCTGGAATTTTTAAAGAAAGGAAAAAAGTGAACATGAAAAAGACAGGCAAATTGCATTATGGCTGGATTTTATGCTTTACAAGCTGTCTGATGCTGACAGGAGGAGCCGGGATCGTGATCAACTCAGCGAACCAGTTTCTCAAACCAGTGACAGAAGCTTTCGGTATTTCGAGAGGGCAGTTTTCTTTTTATATTTCCTGTCTCTCAATTACATCCATGATTGTGAGCCCGTTTATCGGTAAAATTTTCAGTAAATTTCCACCGAAGAGGGTTGTGATCTTTGGAGGGCTTTTGATGGTATGCTGCTGGCTGGGATTGTCTGTGGCTCCGAATATTTATTTCTTCTATGTCTTAGGACTTTTGATTGGAACGGGATCTTCTCTGACAGGAATGGTCTGCGTCAGCATTTTGATGAATAACTGGTTTGTGGAACGAAAAGGAACTGCTATGGGAATCGCACTCACAGGAACGGGTATTGGAAGTATGATCTTCAATCCTCTGGCGAGTAAGCTGATTGTGGAGTGTGGTTATCAGGCGGCCTATCGCTGGCTGGGACTTATCTGTATTCTGGCACTTCTTCCTTACATGATCGCATTCCGCTATCAGCCTTCAGAGATTGGCTTAAAACCAGTGGGTGTGGAGCAGCTGACAGCCGGAAGTGACGGGAAAGAGGCTGTCCATGTAGTCACAGGACTTACCCGGGGAGAGGCCATGCGCCGGCCGGAATTTTATGCGGTGTGCTTCATTGCATTCGGACTGAGCGGAACCTGCCAGGGACTTTATAATCATTTGATGGCATATTTCACAGACATTGGTTTTGGACAGGTAAAGGCTGCGTCTTTTATCAGCATTATCGGTTTTACACTGGCTGTGGGAAAAGTAGGAGCAGGGTGGCTGAATGATAAGATTGGCCTGAAGAAAAGCTTTACGCTGCTGGTGGGATTGTCCGTGTTGGGAATGATCATGCTGAATTTCGCTTCCAGCGGCGGGGTGGCGATTGTGGCCTCCTTCCTGTTTGGCTTTGCAATGGCGGCACCCTTTGTTCTCTCGCCGCTTTTGACGACATTTACTTTTGGCTCCAAAGATTTTGCAAATATTTATGGTACTATTACCATTTTCACATTCCTGGGGCCGATTTTGATGCCTCCTCTGTCCGGTATGATTTATGATTTGAATGGAAGCTATTTCTGGGCTTTCGTGGTCTGCACAGTCATTGAGGCAGCGAGTCTTCTGATTGGACTGGTACTGCTGAATGGAGGCGGGTACGAAAAACTGCGGGCAGCGAAGGAGAGTTGAGATACAAAACAGTACAGAATACGTCTATATTTTCTCTTGAAAGAATGGCAGTTCTGCTGTACAATAGAGTAGAATTTTAGAGGAGGAAAGTGCGTATGGGGCTAGCAAAGGCAAATTTGTCAGATCAGATTTATGAGATGCTCAGGGAAGATATTGTACATCAGAGAATAAAGTGCGGAGAGAAAATGACGGTGAAGATGTTGGTGGAACGTTTTCAGGTAAGCGCCACACCTGTCCGTGAGGCTTTGGTCCGCCTCGCGCAGGAAAAACTGGTCACTTATCATCCCAACGCGGGTGCCAGCGTGATCGAACTCACCGACAATGATATCCGGGAGCTCTATGAATTTGTGGGAGATGTGGACAGTCTGGCAATTTATTACGCATCGAGGCATCCGGACAACGAGGAGCTGATAGAGAAGCTTAAGGAGAATCTGAAAAAGAGCCGGGAACTGATAGGAGTAGAGAATGCAGATATGTGGAATGCCTCTACCGATGAGTTCCATATGCTGTTTTTGGATTACTGCCAGAATTCAAGGCTTATGGAAGCTGCAGAGCGTGTGAGAAGCCAGCTGGGAATTGTGAGTAATCAATGTGGAAATTTTCTTTCTTTGCAGGAGCAGATCTGCCGATTTCATGAGGAAATCTTTGAGGCTTATGAGCGCGGCGATGTTCAAGCGGCGATGGATCTGATGAAGCAGCATATGAGTGAGTCTCTGATTGAGGAGCAACGTTTGCTGAGAGAAGAGGAAAAATAAAAGTGATACCTTTGTTTTGCGGGAAACAAAGGTATTTTTTTTGCAAAAGCATAAGAAATCTGGTATAATGAGCTGTATATATGGGATTTTACCGAAATGAAAATTTAAGTTGCTGAAGTGTGGGAAAAGTATGAAAAAAGAATTTAAATTACGGGGACAATTGAAGAAATTCATGCGCTGGCCGGTTTTTCTGTCCGTTCTTTTAATCGGCATGGATATTGGCGTGTATTTCCTGAATGTGAAAGCAGGGGTCCTGGTTACGGTGATTGTGGTTCTGTATATCGCCATCGCAGCGGCTCTGTACTTCTACAACAAGCCAATTATCCTCAATGAGCTGATCGATTTTGCCAATCAATATGATCAGCTGGAGCAGAGAATGCTGGAAAATCTGGCAGTTCCTTACGGCTTGGTGAACTCAGAAGGCAAGCTTTTGTGGGGAAACCGGAATCTCATGGAAATGCTGGGCAAGGACAAGGTCAAGAAAAGAGTCTCTTACCTGTTTCCGGAGATCACGGAAGACAACCTTCCCCAGGGAAAAAAGCGAGCAGAGATCGAGATTGCATATGAGGAGCGGATTTACAATGCGGTCATGCATCAGATTTCTCTGGAGGAGCTGGTGAATAAGACCGGATTTCTTGAGGCAGTGGGCGAGAAGCCGTTTATCTATGCGATGTATCTGTTTGATGTGACAGAGCTGAGTACTTACAAGAAAAAGAGCGAAGAAGACAAGCTTGTGATTGCGGAAGCTTATCTGGATAACTATGATGAGGCACTGGAGAGTGTGGAGGAAGTACGCCGGGCTCTTCTGATTGCATTGATTGACCGTAAGATTACGAAATATTTTTCGAATTACGGCGGTCTGGTGAGAAAGCTGGAGAAAGATAAATATTTCCTGATTATGCAGATGTCTTCTCTGAGAAAACTGCAGGAAGAACGTTTCCATATTCTGGACGAGGTGAAGACCGTGAATATCGGCAATGAGATGTCATTGACTTTGAGCATCGGAATCGGTGTCAACGGAGCCACCTACGGGCAGAGTTACGAGTATTCCAGAGTGGCCATGGAGATGGCGCTGGGACGGGGCGGAGATCAGGTAGTCATTAAAAATGGAAACAACATTACGTATTTCGGCGGAAAATCCCAGCAGATGGAAAAAGCGACGCGTGTGAAAGCACGCGTGAAAGCCCAGGCTCTTTCTGAGATTATCAGTACCAAAGAGCGTGTGGTGGTGATGGGACATAAGATCACGGATGTGGACGCTTTCGGAGCGGCTGTGGGAATTTACCGGGCGGCAAAGACGTTGGGAAGACCTGCCCACATAGTGGTCAATGATCCGACGACGTCCATCCGTCCTCTGATGGCCGGTTACCTGGAAAACCAGGATTATGAGCCGGACATGTTTGTCACCAGCCAGCAGGCAAAAGAGATGGTGGATCAAAGCACGGTGGTAGTTGTGGTGGATACCAATAAGCCAAGCTACACGGAATGTGAGGATTTGCTGTATATGACAAAGACCATCGTAGTTCTGGATCACCACCGCAGAGGCAGTGAAGTGATTCAGAATGCGGTACTGTCTTATGTGGAGCCTTATGCCTCCTCTGCCTGTGAGATGGTTGCGGAGATTCTTCAGTACATGTCTGATGGCATCCGAATCCGCAGTCTGGAGGCAGACAGCATGTATGCCGGAATCATCATTGATACCAATAACTTCCTGTCAAAGGCGGGAGTGAGAACCTTCGAGGCAGCGGCGTTTCTGAGAAGATGCGGCGCAGATGTGACGAGGGTGCGCAAGATGTTGAGAGATGATCTGGACTCCTATAAGGCGAGAGCTGCGGCAATCCGGGATGCGGAGATTTACAGAAATGATTTTATCATGGGCGTCTGCCCGAGCAAAGGGCTGAAAAGCCCGACCGTAGTGGGGGCACAGGCAGCGAATGAACTGTTGGATGTGGAGGGAATCAAGGCATCCTTTGTACTGACCAGCTATCACAATGTGATCTATATCAGTGCCCGGTCTATTGATGAAGTGAACGTCCAGGTGATCATGGAAAAATTGGGCGGCGGAGGACACTTGAATGTGGCCGGCGCTCAGGTCAGTGGTTATACGATGACAGAAACCCTGAATATGATTAAGAATATTATTAATGAAATGAAAGAACAAGGAGATTTATAATGAAGGTAATATTGTTGCAGGATGTAAAATCCTTGGGAAAAGCAGGAGACATTGTAAAAGTAAGTGATGGTTATGCAAGAAATATGATTCTTCCCAAGAAGCTGGGTGTGGAGGCAACTCCCAAGAATCTGAACGATCTGAAGCTGAAAAAAGCCAATGAAGAGAAGGTGGCGCAGGAGAATTATGAGGCGGCTCTGGCTTTTGCAAAAGATCTGGAAGACAAGGAAGTAGTTGTAAAGCTGAAAGTGGGAGAGGGAGGAAAAATCTTCGGCTCTGTGTCTACCAAAGAGATTTCTGAGGCGGCAAAAGAGCAGCTGAATCTGGACATTGACAAGAGAAAACTGCAGCTTCCCTCACCGATTAAGATATTGGGAGTTACGCAGGTTCCGGTGAGACTTCACCCGAAGGTGACCGGACAGCTGAAAGTGTTCGTGAAGGAAGCGTAAGAGTAGGAGGAAGGCTGTATGGAAGAGGCTCTGATCAAGAGGATACTGCCTAACAGCCCGGAAGCGGAACAGTCGGTTATCGGGTCTATGATTATGGATCGTGAGGCGATTTTGATTGCCTCGGAGATTCTGACAGGGGACGATTTCTATCAGAACCAGTATGGAATTATTTTCGACACGATTGTGGAATTGTGCAATGAGGGAAAGCCAGTCGATCTGATCACACTCCAGGACCGGCTCCGGGAAAAAGATCTGCCGCCGGATATCAGTGATATGGAATATGCGAAAGATCTGCTTGACTCAGTTCCAACTTCTGCGAATGTGAAGTACTATGCTCAGATTGTCAGTGAGAAGGCGATGCTCCGCAGGCTGATCAAGGTAAGCGAGGAGATTGCCAATACCTGTTATCTGGATAAACAGAGCACTGAGGAGATTATGGAGGAGACGGAGAAAAAAATCTTCAACCTGCTCCAGAAGAGAACAACCAGTGAGTTTGTGCCCATTCAGCAGATTGTTCTCAATGCGGTGAGCAACATTGAGAAAGCATCGAAGACGAAAGGAAATGTGACCGGACTGCCTACAGGTTTTGTGGATCTGGACTATAAGACTTCTGGGTTTCAGAATTCGGATCTGATTCTGATTGCGGCGAGGCCGTCCATGGGAAAGACGGCGTTCACTCTGAATATCGCCCAGTATATGGCTGTGAAGAAGAATATCACAGTGGCCATTTTCAGTCTGGAGATGTCGAAGGAGCAGCTGGTCAACCGCCTTCTTGCCAGTGAATCCCGGGTGGATTCCCAGACCCTCAGGACTGGAAACTTAAAAGACGAAGACTGGACAAAGCTTGTGGAAGGCGCGGATATCATCGGGCGTTCCAACCTGATTATTGACGACACACCGGGAATTTCTGTAGCTGAGATGAGATCAAAGTGCAGGAAATACAAATTGGAACAGAATCTGGGAATCATTTTTATCGATTATCTTCAGTTAATGGGCGGAAGTGGCAGGACGGATTCCAGGCAGCAGGAGATCTCAGAAATTTCACGTTCTCTGAAGGCGCTGGCCAGGGAACTGAATGTGCCTGTAGTAGCGCTGTCACAGCTGAGCCGTGCTGTGGAGCAGAGGACGGATCACCGGCCGATTTTGTCTGACTTGCGTGAGTCCGGAGCCATTGAGCAGGATGCGGACGTCGTAATGTTTATCTACCGGGATGACTATTATCATAAGGACACAGCGAAGCCCGGCGTGGCAGAGATTATTATCGCAAAACAGCGAAACGGCCCGATCGGGACAGTGGAGCTGGTATGGCTCGCGAAGTATACACAGTTCGTCAATATGAAGAAGTAGATGAGAATTTGTCGATGAGATTTCATTGCAATCTGTCTCTCCTTTGTTATAATATTTTCTGAGGAGTGATGGTATGGGAGAGGAACGCTACACAGTCTCGCAGGCGGCGGAACTGGCGGGAGTTAAGCCTTATGTTCTGAGGTACTGGGAGGAAGAGCTGAATCTGCGGATTGCTCGCAATGAGATGGGGCATCGATACTACACCCGATATGATATTCAATTATTTCTGAATATAAAGGAGCTAAAGAAGAGGGGATTACAGCTGCGGGCAATCCGCGAAGTGATCCCCCGTATTTATCATCAGGCACCAGGAAGTCCTTACAGCAGGATTCAGCTGCTGACAACTGCGAAAAAAGAGGTGAAGGAGGAAGAGAAGGTGCCGGAGAAGATGGAGCCAAAAGACAGAATGCAGGAGTTTCAGATGATTTTGGATAAGCTGATTACTCTGGGGCTTCAGCAAAAAAGCCAGGAGGAGCAGCGCTGCAGAAGGCTGGATGAATCCATCCGCTGTCATCAGAGAGCGCGCCGTGAGGCGGCAGCGGCAGAAGAAAAAAAGAGCAGGAAAAAAATACAGAAAAAAGAAAAAGTATCTTAAAACGAAAAATGAGGCTGTGCACCGGTCGGTGTGACAGCCTCATTTATCTTTGTACATGTAAAACCGGCTGCGTTTTGGCAGCCAGCCGTTCAGGCTTCTTATAATTATTCGCCTGGTACGATAGCTTCGGTAGGACATGCATCTGCACAAGTTCCGCAATCTACACAAGCATCAGCATCGATTACATATTTGTCTTCTCCCTGGGAGATAGCCTCAGACGGACATTCTGCTTCGCAGGTTCCGCAGCTTACACATTCGTCAGTAATTACATATGCCATAGTTAGTATCCTCCTTTTAGACTTATTAACCACTTGGTTAATCTCATTCTAATATATCCATGGGCAGAATACAAGGGAAAATTTTATAAAAAGTGTACGAAAAACAATGCAAGGATGACTTGATTCTTGACTAAAAAGATTATATAATAAGACGAGCATATTTGATAATTTTTGTACAAAAAAGGAGGTAACAAATCATGGCACAGGTATCCAAAGATATGTTAATTGGAGAATTACTCCGTGTGGATCCGAATGTTGCACCGATTCTGATGCGTGCCGGCATGCACTGCCTGGGCTGCCCGTCTTCACAGATGGAATCTCTGGAAGAGGCTGCGATGGTTCACGGACTGGATGTAAATGTTCTGGTAGCACAGATCAATGATTTTCTGGAAAATAAATAAGAGCAGAAAGTATGCAGGGCAAACTGCCGATGGCAGTTTGCCCTTTTGTTTTGAGTTCTGGACTATAATTCTGAGAGTTGTTGAAGAGCGTTCTGGGTAAGAATGACTTCCCCGTGTTCAATCAGATGCGCCTCTCCAGCGTTGGAGAAAACTTTTCCCCGGCCATATTCAGAAAGAATATTGCATACTTTATTGAATTCTTCCGGTGAGTAGGAAGATTGATGAAGTACTAACTGATAATCGCCGCTTTTCTTATCTTTGTAAAGAGCGTTGACGCCTTCGTAGAACTGACTAAGACTGTGCGCGGCTTCTATGATCACATCCAGATCGCGGAAGCGGTAGAGATAAACCAGATTGACAGGCGAAACTTCCTCCTTTGGCGCGGAAGCCTTTGAAGAATTCTTGGCCTCAGGCTTCTTTCCGGAGTTCTTTGACCTGGCTTCGTAGAGTTTCTGGAAAATATCGATAATGCTGTCTGCACCGTCCAGCTGGAGTACCGTATCATTGGTACCGGAAGAAGGAGCGAATTTTGAGAAACGTGTATCCAGTTCCTCTGGATCTTCCACTTTGGTGATGATCAGGAGAATGCTTTCGGAATTCAGAGGAATTGCCTCAATCATGAGGGGAATATTGTCCGCCTCGAAACCGAATTGCGCATGAGCCTGCTGCATCATATCCCGGAACAGAGACTTAGCTTTTTCTGTGCCGTAAGCCAGCTCACTCAGGCGTATCTGGTGATTCTCAAGGTCTTCTCTGGTCAGTGTACAGCGAATCTGGTTGTCATTGATTTTTTCTATTTTCATAACATCACATCCTGTTCTTCGTCCATGACTCGAAAACAATTCTTTCATGTTATAGGATCTTAATGTTATTATATAACACATATCTTTCGTATGTAAAGTAAATCAGAAAACCAATTTATAAAATAAATGGAAAGAATCGAGAAAAATTTGCGCAAATTGTATAAAACAGTTGAAATACAGAAAAATCTGAGTATAATATAGTTTAGAAAAAGATGTGGTGCGGCGTATAGCAGGAAAGAAAGAACCAAAGTTGCATAATAATACATCTAACATTCCAATTGAACATATCTGATACTGCTGCAGGGTGCAGCATCGAAGATATATCTAGAATTTCTTACAGTGTTCTTACTGTGAATAAAATTCCCCATTTTTATTTTTCGTCTCGTCATATCTTTTTCTGGAACCTGTTGCAAGGTGTTTTCTAAAATATTCCAGGAAAGGAGGTCTTTTTATTTAAAATATGTCACGTAAACTAGATAAGCCTCTGAAAAAAGAGTTGGAAAGCTATCAGGAGGCAGGGGTCGCTCTGTGGCTTGACGGGCGGCCGAGTACACCGAAAAAGATTGCCAAGGCACATAAGATCGCGGAAGACGGGGTATATATGCGGGATTATGTGGAAGACGAGAAAGGAGAGATAAAAGGAATCAAATTTGACTTCATAAAAAATGAAATAAAATAAGGCTATGAGGACCTGCAAAGGATGAGAAAGTCCCCTTATACATAACCCCTTTGCAGGTTCTTTGCGTGCATTTGAAAAATTACAAAAATATTACAAAAAAGTGACAAAAATATATTAAAAAACGATAAAATGACAAATTTATACTGACGGGCACGAAAAATATGTTATAATGGGTTCTTAGGAGGTAAAACCATGAGAAGAAGAGGAACACCGGTTTTGATTGTTCTGCTGCTGATTTTTATTATTGGCGTGGCAGGAGTCATAACGATGTACGTGCAAAGACATACTCCTACCAAAGAGGAGATGGACAAGAATGAGTATTACGGGGAAATGGCAGAGGATGAGATTCCCCTTATTTTTGAGACAGAAATCCTGGAATCCAGAGGTCTTATGGAGGGGGATACGGCGTATCTTCCGCTGAGTGTGGTCAATCAGTATCTGAATCCGAAGTTCTACTGGTCGGAGGATGAACAGGAGATTTTTTATGCGCATCCGGAGGAATTGGAGAAGATTGCGCCAGATGACGGATCTGGACGGGTACTGTTAAAAGGGGATCAGGTCTATCTGTCTGTGGACTATGTGAAAGAGTACACGGACATGGATGCGCAGATGTATGAGAATCCTAAGAGGCTGGTGGTGAATTACAAGTTTGATCATCAGATTGTGACAGCCGAGAAAGAGGAGGCGGTCCGTTACCGGGGCGGGATCAAAAGTGAAATTCTGACTTCAGTGAACTCCGGAGATGAAATGTGGCTGATGGAAGAATATGAGAACTGGACGCAGGTGGCCACTGCAGACGGATACATCGGTTTCATTCCCAAAGATGCACTGAGCGATCCCAAAGATTCTGACAGAGAAGTGCAGTATACTGTGGAAGATTATACAAGCATTCACAGAGACGAGCCCATTAATATGGTGTGGCATCAGGTGACTTCCCGGGAAGCCAATGCGGCTTTCGATGAGGATATGGCAAATGTGACAGGGGTCAATGTGGTTTCACCTACCTGGTTTTCCATTGCCAACAACAAAGGTGATATCAAATCTTACACCAGCAAATCTTATGTACAGAAAGCACATGACCGGGGAATGGAAGTCTGGGGGCTGATTGACAACTTTGACGACAATGTCAGCACACTGAAAGTCCTGTCAAGCTCCAGTGCACGGGCGAGGATGATCAAGCAGCTGATGACGGCAGCCGGCAACTGCGGCCTGGACGGCATTAATGTGGATTTCGAGTCCATGACTGAGGAGACGATTCTTCATTTTCTGGAATTCCTGAGAGAACTCTCTATTGAGTGCCGCAGCCGGGGGCTGGTTCTGTCAGTGGATAATCCTCCGCCACAGAACTATACCACTTATTATAACCGCAGAGAACAGGCGTCTGTGGCAGATTATATTGTCATCATGGGATATGATGAACATTATAATGGTTCGCAGGAACCAGGGTCTGTTGCATCTCTGCCATGGGTGACGGAGGGAATCGAGGATACTTTGAAAGAAGTTCCGGCAGAGAAAGTGATTCATGGAATTCCTTTCTACACGCGTCTGTGGAGAACTGCTGCGGGGATTGTATCCAGTGAGGCGATTTCCATGCCGCAGGCAGAGGAAGTTATTAAAGTCCATAACGTGGAGACGTATTGGAATAAAGAAGTACACCAGAATTACGGCAAGTACGAAGATGGAAACGATGTGTATGAGATCTGGCTGGAAGATGCGGACTCGATTGCAGAGAAGGTGCAGCTGGTGCCCAAATATCAGCTGGCCGGAGTGGCAGCCTGGAAGCTGGGATTTGAAGATTCGAGTATCTGGAAGGTGATCTCGAAGAATCTGACAGCCAAGTAACGCAAGAGAAAGGGGTAACCATGGGACAGGAGGCTTTTAAGACAAGATTTATGGGCGGCTATGATAAAGATGACGTACAAGAGCAGATACAGCGGATGCGGGATGAGGCAATGGACGAGCAGGCGCGTCTGAAGAAAATCATTGCGGAGAAAGATTCAAGAATCACGGAATTGAATAAGCGTCTGGAGCTGAAAGAGGAGCAGCAGGAACGTCTGGAAGAGGAGATTAAAAATAAATATCAGATCTATATTGACAAGTATGACAGTATTGCGAAACTGGTATTTGAAGCCCAGGTGCGTGCGGATGATATGGTAAAAAACGCGACAGATGAGTGCGAGAAGCTGAGAAAGAAGACCTGGGCGGAATGTAACCGGATGCGGGAAGAAGCAGAGGAGGAAGCACGCAGAACGATCGACTCCATCCAGCAGGAAGTGGACGATAAGCTGGCAGAGGGCAAGAAGAGGTATGTGGCTGTCCAGAATGAGCTGAATGAGATTGTGGAGTTGATTAACCAGGCTCAGAAGCGGTTTATGGCATCTTATAAGGAAGTACATAATATCATCAATGCCATGCCGGAATCTCTGAGTGATATGGAATATGAAGAGGACGCAGAAACAGAAGTGTAATATGCTTAAAGATGCCTCCCGGGTCATATACTGAAATGAACAGACCCGGGAGGTGTTTTTCATTTGAAGAAAAAGTTGCTGGAACTGGGGATGGGAGTCCTTCTTCTGGCATGCTTTCTGGCGCTTTCCAGAGAAGCCGCCATGGTGACAGGGGAATCTGTGACAGGGACGATTCTGGTCGATGCCGGTCACGGGGGAAGGGATCCTGGAATGGTGGGCATAGACGGGCTTGAGGAGAAGAATCTGAATCTGGCTATTGCGAAGAAACTGCGAGTGTGTCTGGAAGAAAAAGGATACCATGTGGTAATGACCCGGGATACTGATGAAGGGCTTTACCAGGAAGATACGCAGAACCGGAAAGCACAGGATATGCAGAATCGGTGTGAATTGATTGCCAGGACGAAACCGCTTTTAAGTGTAAGCATTCATCAGAACAGTTACGAGGATCCAGAGGTAAAGGGGCCCCAGGTGTTTTATTATGAGCACTCTTCCCAGGGAGAAAAACTGGCTTCCTGCATTCAGGAGCAGATGAATACACAGCTCGACATAGAATCACCACGCTCAGTTAAGAGTAATGGCTCTTATTATCTGCTCAAAAAAAGCGAGGGGATTCTGAATATTGTGGAATGCGGATTTCTCACAAATCCGCAGGAGGCTGAGAAACTGCAGACAGAAGAATATCAGGAGCAGATAGCCAAAGCAATCACAGATGGAATTGTTCAGTATTTGGACACAGAATAACCTGTTCAAACACAAATTTTTTTGATATACTGACAAAGATAAAAGAGAAGGGGGCTGAGGGAAAAATCAGCCCTTTTGTGATTGCAGGAGATAGCAGATGTTTGGAATTATTTTTATTTGTGTGTGTATCGCAGTGGGAAAGATGTGGGAGGAGATCAGCGAGCCCATTCTGGAACCTGTGCTGAGGCGGATGAAAAATCCTTTCTGGGTTCAGAGCGTATCCTGGATCTTTCTGGGCTTTCTGAGTGTCTCCTGGCTGGTATACGTGACGGCCAGCCTGTTTGCCAAATACAGGCATCCGTTGAGATTCGGAAATGGAATTGTGCTCCCGCTGCTGGTTTTGGCTGTGCTGTGCTGGGAGTGGCACCAAAAAAAGAGGGGACAGAAGAAAAAACAGACATGGATCAGAGAGAAAAAACTGTTTCAGAAAGAATGTATATTTTTTCTGTTTGTGACGGTTTTCGCCGGCTGGTGGATGTGGTATGTTTTTCACAGCGAAGGAGGAAGTCTGTATGCAGGTTATACTGTTTTTGGAGATTTTTCACCCCACACGGCCATGATCCGTTCTTTTTCCTGGGGGAATAATTTTCCCACGCAGTATCCTTATTTCGGCGGGGAAGATATAAAATATCATTTTATGTTTCAGTTTCTGACGGGAAATCTGGAATATCTGGGAATTCCCATGGAAGTAGGCTTTTCCATTCTTGGCACCATGTTTTTCACGGCTATGGTCATCCTGGTCTATTCAGCTGCCCAATGGATATTCGGCGTGTTTTCTGTGGGTGTCTGTTCGGTAATTCTGTTGTGTTTTCGAAGTTCTTTTTCTTTTTGGCGGTTTGTGTGGGAACATCTTCAAAAGCAGGACTTGTGGGAGACACTCAGAACCAACACGGAGTTCATCGGCTATACGGCGAATGAGAACTGGGGACTTTGGAATCTGAATGTATATCTTAATCAGAGACATCTGGCTTTTGGCATGTGCGCTCTTGGCTTGGCATTGCTTTTGTATCTGCCGGATTTGGAAAAAGCATGCGGGGGTTCCCAGAACGGGCTCTCTTGGCTGAAGACATGCTGGTTTCATTGGGAGTCCTGGAAAAGCAGGAATTGGAAACGGGCTGTTTTTGCAGGAGTGATCCTGGGAGCATGTGTATTCTGGAACGGGGCGGTGGTGATTGCAGCTCTGCTGATACTTGCAGGAATGGGGCTTTTTTCCAGGGCAAAGCTGGATTATGCTCTGACTGCCGCCATTATCCTGGCGGCATCTGCACTGGAGTCTTCCTGGTTTATCGATGGAAAAAGCATGGATTTTCAGCTGCAGTTCGGGTTTCTGGCGGATACAGCTACTGTTTGGGGAGTGGTGAAATACCTTCTGGCATTGTTTGGCATATTTTTCCCGCTTCTGATTATCGCGGCTTTTGTGATCGATCGCTTTATGCGCTGCCTGCTGCTGGCCTTTACCTTGCCTCTGGTCTTTGCGTTTACTGTATCCCTGACACCGGATCTTGCGGTCAATCACAAATATGTGATGATTTCTATGATATTTCAGGGGATCTTTCTGGCATGGATTTTGTGGAGACTGTGGCAAAAAGATATGTGGAGAAAGACAGTGGCTGTGCTGCTGACATTCATGCTCACTGTCACAGGAGTCTATGATCTGGTGGTGATTTATAAAGACAACGATGCACAGCACAGTTTCCAGATTGCGAAGGACGATGATGTGACACTGTGGCTGAAGGAGAACACGGACAGCCAGGATTTGGTGCTCACACCCCAGTACAGTTTTACCCGGGTGACGGTGTCGGGAGTGATGATGTACTGTGGATGGCCTTATTATGCCTGGTCAGCCGGATATCCAACGGATTACCGGACAGCAGTGGCTCTGCAGATTTATCAGGAGACGGATGAGGAAAAACTGCAGGAACTGGTGAACCGGGAGGATATTACATATATTATATATGAAGAGAATATGGAGATTAATGGGGAAAAATGTTATGAGGAGACGATACAGAATACCTATCCTCTTGCATATACCTCAGAGGACGGCACTTTGAGAATTTATCAGACAGGGGAAGACGCCTGAGTAAGTTTTGAATAGATAGAAAGTTGAGTTGAAGAATGGGGAATGAAAATTTATTTATCGTGATGCCGGCTTATAATGAGGAGGCAAATATTGAGAAGGTGATTGCCGGATGGTATCCGATTGTGGAAAAAGTAGGAGGAAAGAGCTGTCTGCTGGTGATGGACGATGGCAGCAAAGACAGAACCTTTGAGAAACTGAAGGAATGTGAGAAACGATATCCACGGCTGATTGGCGTTACCAAAAAGAATGAAGGGCACGGTGCTACGGTTCTGGAAGCTTATCATTACGCCATTGACCATGGCGCCGATTATATTTTTCAGACGGATTCAGACGGTCAGACGGTTCCGGGAGAATTCTGGCAGCTATGGGCAAATAGGGAAAAAGGGGGCCTGCATATTGGTCAGAGAAAGACCAGAGAGGATGGAATATCACGAATCTTTGTGACACGGGTGCTGCGGCTGGTCTTGTTTCTGATCTTCAGAGTCTGGGCGGCAGATGCGAACACACCCTTCCGCCTGATGAGGGCTCAAGAGCTGGATGCGGTTCTGAAGAAAATTCCGGAGGGATTTAATCTGTCCAATGTGATCATGACGGTATTGTATGAAAAGAAGAAGGCTGTCACTTATTATCCAATCACCTTTCATCCCAGGCAGGGAGGGAAAAATTCGATTAATTTGAAGAAGATCTGCAAAATTGGATGGCAGGCGATCAAAGACTTCCGGAAGATCAGTAAAGTAATATAGGAGGAACAAACTTGAGAAAAACATGGATTGCGAAGGGAATTCTGGCGGCAGTGATTTTGGTGTGCGCCAGACTTCTCCTGGGAGGAGACAGCATTAGTTTCTATATCTGGTGGATGATGGCCGGGATTTTGGGACTTTTGTTCCAGCCATTGACTGCAAGATTATTCGAGGGTTTTGCAGATAGAGGCTGGATGTTCTCAAAAGTGTTGGGCATTTTGATTCCTGGTTATCTGACCTGGGTTTTGGTGGTGGCAGGAATTCTTCCTTTTACAGGAGCAGCCTGTATCGGTGTCACGGTAGTCTGTGCGTTTTTGCTGCTTTTTTGGTGTTGGAAAGATGCGAAAAAGGATCGATTGACTCTTCCGGAAGGACAGTGGAATCTGGTGTACTGGGAAGAAATGGTTTTTCTGGCGCTGTTTCTGGTGTGGACTTATCTTGCTGGTTTTCATCCGGAAGCTTATGGGACAGAGAAATTTATGGATTATGGTTTCATGGAAGCCATGATGAGGAGCTCTACACTTCCGGCCCGTGATCTGTGGTATTCCCAGGAAAATATCAATTATTATTACGGCGGGCAGTATTTTGCGGTCTTTCTCACGAAACTGACCGGGACACAGGTTGCAGTGACCTATAATCTGATGAGGACTTTTATCGCGGGGCTGATGTTCGCCCTGCCCTGTTCTCTGGTCTGGCAGCTTCTTCGTGAAAAATTGGGAAGTGACCTCAAAGGAAGGAAAAAGTGTGTGCCGCCGCTGGGAGGACTGCTGGCCGGAGCGGCAGTCAGTCTGGCTGGGAATATGCACTATGTGATTTATGCCTGGATCAGACCCTGGCTGGCAGATCTGGGTGTCGTCTCCCCCAGAGAAGAGTATTGGTTTCCGGACGCCACAAGATACATCGGACACGATCCGGAGACAGCGGACAAGACCATCCATGAGTTCCCCAGTTATTCATTTGTGCTGGGGGATCTGCATGCTCATATGATTAACCTGATTTTTGTGATTTTACTGTTGGGAATTCTTTATGCCTGGATGCGGCAAAGAAGGGCACTGAGTCAGGAAAAGTTTGAGTGCTTCGGAAAGAAACTGATCTTTCAGGAACTGCTTCAGCCGGGAATTCTCATGGCAGGTTTCCTGCTTGGAGTGTATCAGTGGACCAATTTCTGGGATTTCGTGATCTATTATGTGGTTACAGGGGGCGTGGTCCTGTTCGCCAATATTATTACTTATCAGGGCAGAGGAAAGCAGATTCTGACTGTGACGGCTCTGCAGGCGGTGGAAGTGATGGGAATTGCCATGGCGGCGGCTTTGCCTTTTACCTTATCTTTTGAGGGGATGACACAGGGAGTCGCGCTGGCTCAGAATCACTCTGCCTTATATCAGCTCTGTGTCCTGTGGGGACTTCCCACAGCGCTGGTTGTGATTTACATTTTGCGTCTTCTGTGGGGAAGAATGCGTCAGAAGGTCCATGATATTTTGGGAGAAATCACGCCGGCAGACTTGTATATTCTGATTTTAGGCTTGTGTGCCATTGGACTGATAGTGATTCCGGAATTGGTCTATGTGAGAGATATCTATGAAAATGGAAATGCCCGGTCCAACACGATGTTTAAACTGACTTATCAGGCATACTTGATGTTCGGGCTTAGCATGGCTTACATTATCTTCCGCTTTCTGGCTGTGTGCAGGGGAAAACTGATAAAAGCCACGGGTGTGGTGGGACTGAGTCTTCTGCTGATGACCACAGGGTATTTTGGAAACGCTGTGCGCCACTGGTATGGTGAGGTGTGGAGACCATCTCTCTATCAGGGGCTGAATGCCACGAGTTTTTTGGAGGTGGACTTTCCAGCGGATGCGGCGGCGATTCGGTGGTTGCGGGAGAATATCGAGGGAAGTCCCGTGGTATTGGAGGCTGATGGACTGAGCTATACGGAGTATGAGAGAGTCTCGGCGATGACTGGGCTGCCGACAATTCTGGGATGGTACACCCATGAACAGCTTTGGCGGGGAAACAATGTGGAAGATCTTAATGAGAAGAGTGCGGAGGTCCAGGAGATCTATACGTCCACAGATGAGCAAAGAGTGAGAAGCCTGCTGGAAAAGTATGATGTGTCCTATATTTTTGTGGGCAGTACGGAATGGGATAAGTACGGCGGCAGTCTGAATGAGGAGCTGCTTCAGAGCCTGGGGACAGTCGTATTTCAGGATGAGGTCTACGGGACTTATATATTGCAGGTAGAGTAAATAACCTGCCCGCACCGAGCACAGCCGCCTGTGGCGGCTGCTCTTTCCCGTTATATAAAAAATGAGGGGTACCGCTATGGGTGTGCGGTACCCCTCTTCTAAAAGAGAGAATAAGTGGTTTTGCTATAGATATTCTTTTTTGACCTTGGCCCCTACGAACTGCACGGCTCTTGATGCTAGAATTAAGGTGGGGTCTGTTTTGGGGTAATCAAACCCATATAGGTCGAAGGCGACGGGAAGTTCCGTGCAGCCTAGGACCAAGGTCTGTGCGCCTTTTCGGAAAAGGTCTTCGATAGTTTTTTTTGTTGGTTTTGTGTCAATCTCTTTGTTTCCGGCTTTGACGCCGTTGTAGATTAAATCCATAATATGTACCTGGTTTTCAGGAGGGGGCACCACGATAGAGATGCCCCGCTTTTTAAATGCCTTTTCGTAGACAGCGGTCTGAAGCGTTCCGTCTGTGGCCAAAAGCCCTATTTTCCTTAGCCCTCTGTCGGAAATGACTTTGGCCGTCTCATCAATCATGCTTAAAAAAGGGATGTCCACGAAAGGCAGAATCCTGTCATAAAAATAGTGAGCCGTGTTGCATGGCATAATCAGGACGTCGGCTCCGAGGCCTTGTAGGCGAACAGCGCTTTTTACCATCTCGGGAACCGGGTCTTTGCCATGATGGATGATCGCGTTGGTTCTGTCGGAGATCTCCGTGTTGCTGTCGATGCAGATTCGTACATGCTCTTGGTCGCAGCTGGCGTCGGTGATCTGTGTAATTTTGCTGAATAAGTCACAGGTGGCCAGCGGCCCCATTCCTCCTAGAATTCCAATTGTCTTTCGCATTTATCATCTTCCTCGGCTATCAATTAGGGTGCTGTCTATTGAGCAGTTTGCTTGGAGCTAGGCGGAAGCTTGCCTTCTTTTCGGTCCTCCATAAAGGAGATGCAGGCTGCGCAAGCCATATTTCCAGTGGTATTTACTGCGGTTCTTCCCATGTCTAAGATACGGTCGATACCAGCGACCAATGCGATGCCTTCCAAAGGCAGGCCGACAGACTGGAGAACCATGGAAAGCATAATCATACCGGAACCTGGGACACCGGCTGTTCCGATGGATGACAGGACGGCAGCGGCGACAACAGTGATCTGCTGAGCGAGATTTAAGTCCTGCCCGAAAATCTGTGCGATAAAGATGGCACACACACCTTGATAAATCGCGGTTCCATCCATGTTGATGGTAGTTCCCAGAGGTATGACGAAACTAGAAATGTCCCGCCGGCTTCCCATTTTCTCAGAACAGTCCAGAGCCATTGGCAGAGCTCCCATACTGCTGGAAGTAGAGAAAGCCATAATAGTTGCAGGCATTGCAGTTTTAAAGAAACGCAAAATTGGTATTTTTGCGAAAAATTTCGTGAGTGTGGAATAGGTAAGCACCATGTGCAGGATGTATACAAAATAGCAGACTAAAATGAGTCTTAGCAGAGGAAGCAGGACATCCGGACCGTTTTCTGCGATAACCGGTACCAGCAGAGCGAATACACCGATCGGAGACAGTTTGATGATGACTTCCATTACTTTCATGCATACTTCTGTGGCGCTGTCCACAAAGTTTCCGAATGCTTTCCCTTTCTCACCGGCCATCAGGATACCGGCTCCAAAGAACAACGCGATGACGATGACTTGCAGCATATCGGCGCTGGCGAGCGGTTCAAACGCGTTTGATGGAAAGACGTTCATAAAGGTTTCACCCATAGAAGGTGCCTCTACTGCCTCGTAGGTGAGGGATTCACCGGACAGCTGATAACCACTTCCTACATTCAAAAGATTTGCGAAAATCAGACCTAAGGTGACTGCAAAGACGGTGGTCGCCAGGAAAAATATGATCGTTTTGACGCCGGCTTTTCCTACTTTCTTGATATCCTGCATAGAGATGACGCCGGATATGATGGAACTTAGAACCACAGGCACGACGATCATCTTGATGAGATTCAGGAAAATAGTGCCGAAAGGTTTGATATAAGTGTTGGCGATGTCCGCGTGTTTCTGCATCAGAATGCCGACGATGATTCCCAAGATCATACTTATGAGAATAAAATGCGGCAGCGACAGTCTTTTTTTCTTCATTGATACCCCTCCTCGATCAGTGATTGTACTTTGTCTCTAAAATGTTCTCCATGCCGGCTATTTTTACACAGAGGGTAAAAATTTTCATTGCAGTTTCTAACTCGTCCAGATTTGGGTAAGAAGGCGCGATTCGGATGTTGGAATCGGCGTCGTCTTTTCCATAAGGATAAGTAGCACCGGCTTTGGTGAGAACTACGCCGGCTTCCTTGGCCAGCTGTACGGTACGTTTTGCACAGTGGGGGAGTGTATTGACGGACACAAAATATCCTCCTTTTGGAGAAGTCCAATCGGCTAAGCCGGTACCGCGAAGCTCCCGATCGAGCCAGGTTTCTACTAAATCGAATTTAGGACGGAGTTGCTTGGCCAGTTCTCCCATGTGCAGACGTATATTTTCTGGTGTCTTAAAATATTTTACATGCCGCAGTTGGTTGATCTTATCGTGACCAATGGTCTGCGCAGACATGTGTTTTTTCAATTCAGCGATGTTGGATGGTCCGGATGCCACAAGGGATACGCCTGCTCCTGGAAATGTTATTTTGGATGTGGAGAAGAAGTAATATACCCGTTCCGGGTGACCTGCGGCCTGGCATTCTTCAAAAATGTTCTTCAGCGAGACCTCTTCGTATACGTGGTGTACTCCGTAGGCGTTGTCCCAGAAAATCCGAAAATCAGGGGCTGCGGTCTCCATGGAAGCGAGCATGGACACCACTTCGTCGCTATAGCAGACGCCGCTGGGGTTTGAGTGAAGAGGCACGCACCAGATGCCTTTGATTAGCGGGTCGGCTTTGACCAGCTTCTTGACTTGCTCCATGTCCGGGCCGTCATCCAACAGTGGGACAGGGATCATCTCGATTCCTAACTCTTCACAACAGGTGAAGTGTCGGTCATATCCTGGAACCGGACAGAGAAACTTGACGGGAGTACCGTTTAAAGAATAGTACATCCAAGGCTTTTCGCTTCCTGTGCCAAATAGACAGAGACTGGATAAGGTGTCAAACATCAGATTCAGGCTGGAATTGCCGCCGATAATCAGAGCTTCTTCTTTTAGACCCAAAAGCTGGGCAAACAGCCTTTTACACTCAGGAATCCCATCCAGAATGCCGTAGTTTCTGGCATCTGTTCCATCTTCCAGAAGGTAGCCGTCCATCTCCTTTAACAGATCGTTGCTCAAATCCAACTGTGAAGGGCTGGGTTTTCCGCGGGTCAGGTTCAGATTCAAATTTTGTCTTTGGTAAGAAGAATATTCCTCTTTTGCTTTTTGAAGTTCTTTGGTGAGTTCTTCTTGGGTGTAATTGTTAATAGGGGTCATTGTATCCTCCTTTCTTTTTTGGTATTGAAGACACCGCCCACACAGGGCAGGGTCTTCTATCTTAAAAACCACCTAGTACAGTGAAGTCAACGGGGCGTATGTTGGGGGGAGTCGAGGTGATTTTCAGATCATTTTTTATTCGACATGCGTTCTGTTTTGTGTTATTGTTAATTCTGTAAATAGAACTGCTTTTTTGAAAATTGTTGAAATGTTATATTTTTCCTCCGCATTTGATGAGTTTATTATAGAAATATACCAGGACAATAGCAAATATTTATAAGACTATAAAAGTTATAAGTATTTGCTTATAAAAGGAGGGTGCCTATGTTTAACGGTATGAAGTATGTCTACGAGGTATATAAAGAGAGAAGTTTTTCCAATGCGGCGCGAAATCTCTATATTTCCCAGCCTGCTCTGAGCGGAATGATTAAGAAGATTGAGAAAAATATTGGAATGCCTCTGTTTGACCGAAGTACGACGCCGATTCAGCTGACGGAATGTGGAAAGAAATATATTAAGACCGCCGAGAAAATTATGAGCCTAGAGGACGAGTTTGCCTACTATGTGGGCAAACTAGATGAACTAAAGACGGGGCGTCTTACGGTGGGAAGTACATACCTGTTTTCTTCTTTTGTGCTGCCGAAATATATCAAGAAATTTAAAGCGTCTTACCCGGATGTAAAGGTGAGCTTGTTCGAGGGAAACAGTAATCTTTTGGAGAAAAAGTTGGCCAATGGGGAGTTGGATTTTGTCGTGGACAACTATCTGTTGGACGAAAAGGTATATGACAGAATATCTATGATGAAGGAGCGTCTGCTTTTGGCTGTCCCGGCGTCTTTTTCCAGTAACCGCCGTGCATCCACTTACCAGCTGACGGTGAATGATATTATCAATGATGTGCATCTGAATCCTTCTTTCCCAGCGGTTCCGCTGAAAAAATTTCAAGATGAGCCCTTTATGGTTATGAGACAGAATAACGATACCAGGGACCGAGTGGAGGCGATCTGTAAGCGTGCGAATATTTCTCTGAATGTGACACTGAAACTGAATCAGTTGATGACGGTGTATCATCTCTTAAAGTTCGAACTGGGAGCTTCTTTTGTCAGTGACACGATTGTCAAGTGTTTTCCCTCAAATGATACGGTGCTCTATTACAAATTGGATGACCCAGCGGCAGTGAGGGATGTCTATCTGTTTTACCGCAGAAACAGATATCTGACCAGGAGCATGGAAGAGTTTATGAAGATTGTGTTAGAGGAGCAGCCTGAGGAAGTAATTATATAAGTATTTACTTATAAAGAGTATTTTTGTCTATATGAACAATGGATAACAGAAAAAAATAGTAAAAATGACGAAGAGCTGTCCGGTCTATGGTACCATGGTTCGAAGGTGGATTTTGAGACGGCAGATAAACAAAAGTCTTTGCAGTTTACAGATTTTGGGGTATAATAAAAGAAGCGAGATATTAAAAGAATACGGAGGTAAACAATATGTTAGTATCTGCTACAGAAATGCTGAAAAAGGCGAAAGCTGGTCACTATGCAGTGGGACAGTTCAACATCAATAACCTGGAATGGACAAAGGCGATTCTTCTGACTGCTCAGGAGAATAATTCTCCGGTGATCCTGGGTGTATCAGAGGGTGCCGGAAAATATATGGGTGGTTATAAGACTATCGTGGGAATGGTAAATGGTATGCTGGAAGAGCTGAACATTACAGTTCCGGTTGCTCTGCATCTGGATCATGGTTCCTACGAACATTGCTATAAATGTATGGACGCAGGATTCTCTTCCGTAATGTTTGATGGATCACACTATCCGATCGAAGAGAATGTGGCTAAGACAAAAGAGCTGGTTGCAGAGGCTCATAAGAGAGGAATCTCCATCGAGGCTGAGGTTGGTTCCATCGGCGGCGAGGAAGACGGCGTTGTAGGAATGGGAGAATGTGCAGATCCGAAAGAGTGCAAGGCAATTGCTGACTTAGGCGTTGACTTCCTGGCAGCAGGTATCGGTAACATTCACGGAAAATATCCGGCAAACTGGCAGGGACTTTCCTTCGAGACTCTGGATGCAATCCAGCAGCTGACAGGTGAACTTCCTCTGGTTCTTCACGGAGGTACAGGAATTCCGGCAGATATGATCAAGAAAGCAATCAGCCTTGGCGTTGCAAAGATTAATGTCAATACGGAATGCCAGCTGGCATTTGCAGCAGCTACCCGTGAATATATTGAGGCAGGAAAAGATCAGCAGGGCAAGGGATACGATCCGCGTAAACTTCTGGCTCCTGGATTTGACGCAATTAAGGCTACTGTCAAGGAAAAAATGGAACTGTTCGGTTCTGTTGACAAAGCCTGAGAATAGAACTTAGAGACAGCCATCCTTCGGGATGGCTGTTTTTCCGTTCGCAAAGACTGTTTTAGTAGGAAAGATGACGCACAAAAAAGAACGGCGGGTCTTGCTGGACAGAAAAAAATAGGTTAGAATAGGAGGCGAAGAAGACGGGCTTTAGACAGGGAGAGAGAAAATGAAGACAAAAATTCGAAAAATTGATTCTAAGAATCCGCAAAAGGAGATAATCGAAGAGGCTGCCGCTGTGTTAAGAGCGGGAGGTCTGGTGGCCTTTCCCACGGAGACTGTCTATGGGTTGGGCGGAAATGCCCTGGATGCCAAGGCATCGGAAAAAATATATGCGGCGAAAGGCAGACCCTCTGACAATCCGCTGATCGTACATATTGCCCGCATGGAAGATCTGGAGAAGATTGTGCTGGAAGTGCCCGAGAAAGCGAAGATTTTAGCTGCGGCTTACTGGCCGGGACCGCTCACAATGATTCTGCCCAAATCTGCGGCAGTGCCTTATGAGACAACGGGAGGATTGGAGAGTGTGGCTGTCCGCTATCCCAGCCATCCGGTGGCGAGGGATCTGATTTTGGCCAGCGGTGGATTCATCGCCGCGCCAAGTGCCAATACATCGGGACGGCCGAGTCCTACCACTGCGGCGCATGTGGAGGAAGATTTGACAGGTGCGGTGGATATGATTCTGGACGGAGGCCAGGTGGGAATCGGGATTGAGTCCACAATTGTGGATTTCACCGAGGATGTTCCGACGGTCTTAAGGCCGGGGTATATTTCTCTGGAAATGCTGCGGGAACAGCTGGGCGAGGTTCGAATGGACCGGGGACTTTTGAAAAACGACGGAAGTCAGCATCCGAAAGCTCCGGGCATGAAATACCGGCATTATGCGCCGAAGGCTGAATTGACCATCGTGGAAGGAAAGACGGACCAGGTGGTGAACTATATCAATGAACGGGCCCGGGAGGCAGCAGGGCGCGGGAAGCAGATCGGCATTATTGGCACCAGTGAGACGGTTCCCTATTACCCAAAAGGTCTGGTGCGCTGCATAGGAAGCCGCGAGGACGAGGCGAGTATTGCCCTTCATTTGTATGAGGTTCTCAGGGATTTCGATCAGTACGATGTGGAGTCGATCTATTCGGAGGCATTTGACACGCCGAAGATGGGACAGGCAATTATGAATCGTCTGTTGAAAGCTGCCGGACACCGTGTGATCCGGGTGGAAGAATAAAAAAGGAGGATATAATCATGCTGGCGATTGGCTGCGATCATGGTGGATTTGAACTGAAACAGGAGATTTTGAAACATTTGGACGAGCGGGGGATTGCCTACAAGGATTTTGGATGTTACGATACCGATTCTGTGGACTATCCAGTCTATGCCAAAGAAGTGTGTAGAGCAATTCAGGAGAAAGAATGTGAGAAAGGAATTCTCATCTGCGGCACAGGTATCGGAATTTCCATTACGGCCAATAAACAGAAAGGAATCCGGGCGGCATTGTGCACGGATTGCTTTATGGCAGAAGCAACCCGTCTGCACAACGATGCCAACGTGCTGGCACTGGGAGGCAGAGTTGTGGGAGCCGGGCTGGCCAACAAGATTGTGGATACATTTCTTGACACGCCGTTTTCCGGTGATGAGAGACATGTCCGGAGAATCCGTATGATCGAGGAAGACTGAGAACGGACGGATCGTATTTTGCAAAAAGCAGGAGAAGACTATGGCAAAGAAAATTTTAAAACGTTCCGGCTACATTACCTGGGATGAGTATTTTATGGGGGTGGCGCAGCTGTCAGGTATGCGTTCCAAGGATCCGAACTCCCAGGTGGGGGCTTGTATTGTGAGTCAGGATAACAAGATCTTATCTATGGGATATAATGGGTTTCCTATGGGATGTTCGGACGATGATTTTCCCTGGGCAAGAGATGGGGAGGAGCTTGAGACGAAGTATCTCTATGTAACCCACAGTGAATTGAATGCGATTTTAAATTACCGGGGAGGAAGCCTGGAGGGGGCCAAGCTTTATGTGACGCTCTTCCCGTGCAATGAGTGTGCGAAGGCAATTATCCAGGCCGGCATCAAAACGATTGTCTATGGGAATGACAAATATGCGGGAACCCCCTCTGTGATTGCCTCCAAGAAAATGCTGGATGCAGCAGGGGTGCGGTACTATCAGTACAATGCGACAGGCAGAAAAATCGAGCTTACGTTATAATTGTTCTTGACATTTAAAAAGATTTTTCATAGAATGAGTTTTAAATAAGTGATGGGCGATGAAGAGAATAGTACAGTGTCTGCGATCTTCAGAGAGGGATTCATATGGTGCGAGAGTCCTGTGAGCGGCATTGGAACCCACCTTGGAGCCTTCCTGTGAATACAAGCAGGACGTATTACCGGCGATAACGGAAGTGAGAGCACAGGAAAGCAGAGGCTTTTTTGTGAAACAGGGTGGTACCGCCGAAAGCTTTCGGTCCCTCAGGGTAGGGATCTGAAGGCTTTTTTTGTGTTACTGAGAAGATCCGCGCAGTCTGCGAAGAGATTTATCTGAGGCACAAGAATATCCGATATTTATGATCAGAAAAGGAGAAAAAGAGATGGCAAAGGAAAAGAAACTCGTAGAAGCGATTACTTCCATGGAGGAAGATTTCGCGCAGTGGTATACAGATGTGGTGAAGAAAGCAGAGCTGGTGGATTACACCAGTGTCAAAGGCTGTATGGCGATCAAACCTGCCGGCTATGCGATCTGGGAGAACATCCAGCATGAGCTGGACCGCCGTTTCAAGGAGACGGGAGTGGAGAATGTCTACATGCCGATGTTCATTCCAGAGAGTCTTCTTCAAAAAGAGAAGGATCATGTAGAAGGATTTGCCCCGGAAGTAGCCTGGGTGACCCATGGCGGTCTGGAACCCCTTCAGGAGAGACTTTGTGTCCGTCCGACTTCTGAGACTCTGTTCTGTGACTTTTACGCGAGAAATATTCAGTCACACAGAGATCTTCCGAAAGTATACAATCAGTGGTGCTCTGTGGTGCGCTGGGAAAAGACGACGAGACCTTTTCTGCGTTCCAGAGAATTTCTGTGGCAGGAAGGCCACACAGCCCATGCCACAGCCGAGGAGGCCGAGGAGCGTACAATTCAGATGCTGAATGTATATGCGGATTTCTGTGAGGAAGTTCTGGCGATTCCGGTTATCAAGGGACGTAAGACCGACAAGGAAAAATTCGCCGGAGCCGAGGCAACCTATACCATTGAGTCCTTGATGCATGATGGAAAAGCGCTTCAGTCCGGAACCAGCCACAATTTCGGGGATGGATTCGCAAGAGCCTTTGGAATTCAGTATACAGATAAGGACAATACGCTGAAATATGTTCATCAGACATCCTGGGGCATGACGACACGTATGATCGGCGCGATTATCATGGTTCATGGAGATAACAGCGGATTGGTGCTTCCTCCGAGAATCGCTCCGGTTCAGGCGATGATCATCCCGATTCAGCAGAAGAAAGAAGGCGTTCTCGCCAAAGCGCAGGAATTGCTTGAGACACTGAAAGAGGCGGGAATCCGTGCAAGACTGGATGACAGTGATAAGAGCCCGGGATGGAAATTCTCAGAGCAGGAGATGAGGGGAATCCCTGTCAGAATCGAATGCGGTCCGAAGGACATTGAGAATGGACAGGCCGTCATAGTCCGCAGAGATACCAGGGAGAAGATCACAGTGAAGTTTGAGGATCTGGCAGAAAAGGTGAAAGAGATGATGGATGTCATTCACCATGATATGCTGGAGAGAGCAAGAGCTCATAGGGATGCCCACACCTATGAGGTGACAAATTATGAAGAATTCAAGAAAACCATCGAGGAGAAACCAGGTTTCGTGAAAGCAATGTGGTGCGGCTGCCAGGAATGTGAGGACAAGATCAAAGAAGAGACACAGGCAACTTCCCGTTGTATTCCTTTTAAACAGGAACAGCTCTCAGACCGATGTGTCTGCTGCGGAAAACCGGCGAAGAAGATGGTTTACTGGGGCAAAGCATATTAAGATGAGACTTGCGATTCCTCCAAAAGTATCGGAGATTCTGGACATCCTTCACAGTCATGGCCATGAGGCCTATATCGTGGGCGGCTGTGTTCGGGACAGTGTCCTGGCCCGCACGCCGGACGACTGGGATATCACCACATCTGCGAAGCCTGAAGAGGTCAAGAAACTGTTCCGGCGCACAGTCGACACGGGCCTGCAGCACGGGACTGTGACAGTCCTGCTTGGGGATCAGAGTTTTGAAGTGACGACTTACCGCCTGGATGGAGAATATGAGGATTCCCGTCATCCGCGGGAGGTGACTTTTACTTCCAGTCTGGAAGAGGATCTGAAGCGGAGAGATTTTACGATCAATGCCATGGCTTACAACCGGGAGGAGGGTCTGGTTGATCTCTTCGGCGGCATGAGTGATCTGCAGAAAAAAATGATCCGTGCGGTGGGGGCACCTGAGGAGCGTTTTTCTGAAGACGCACTGCGCATTATGCGGGCGGTGCGCTTCAGTGCCCAGCTGGGTTTTACCATTGAGAGGGAGACTTATGAGGCACTGAAGATTCTGTCTCCCACTTTAGTACATATCAGCGCGGAGCGGATTCAGGTGGAACTGATCAAGCTGCTGGTGTCAGATCATCCGGAATATCTGGAAGCTGCCTGGCAGACAGGAATTACCAGGGTGGTTCTGCCGGAATTTGACGCCATGATGGAGACGCCCCAGAACAGTCCTCATCACTGTTACGATGTGGGCCGCCATACACTGGCAAGCCTGAAGGAAATCTCACCGGACAAGGTACTCAGACTCACTATGCTGCTCCATGATGTGGGAAAACCGGCAGTCCGTATAACAGATGAGACTGGCCGGGATCATTTCAAGGGACATGAGATTGTGGGCGAGAAGATGGCGGAGGAGATTCTGCGGAGGCTGAAACTGGACAATGATACCATTTCTCAGGTGAAAAGACTGATACGATGGCATGATTATCGCCCGGTAAATGTGGCGAAAGGTGTCCGAAGAGCTGTGAACCGGGTAGGGGAAGATCTCTTTCCTCTGCTTTTGAAGGTTCAGGTGGCAGATACCATGGCAAAGAGTCCAGACGGAAGACAGCGTAAGCTGGACTATATCTATGAGATCCGGGAGCTCTATGAACAGATTGTAAGAGAGCAGCAATGCGTGTCTTTGCGGACACTGGCTGTGAATGGAAAAGACCTGATCCGTATGGGAATGAAACCGGGAAAAGAGATCGGAGAGATGCTGAATTTCCTTTTAGAAAAAGTACTGGATGAGCCGGACTATAATAAAAAAGAATACCTCATGACACTGGCCAGAAGGCGCCTTGACAGTTTAAGCCGATGAGCGCAGGCCGATGGTGGCATACAAAATCAATCCCCCTCATAAGATAGAAGGTACAAAAATATGAGGGGGATTTGCTTTTGTATGATCGGGGACTGAGTGTGCTGGAACAGTATGGCCTGACTGCGAAAAGCAGTTATCGGGGAAGAGGAGCTCTGTTGTGCCAGACAGAAAAAGGATTGCTGATTCTTCGGGAGTTTCACGGGTCTGAAAAGAGGCTGGAGAAACAAAGAGAAATTCTTTTGCAGATACAAAGGCAGAGCAAAGAGAAAGTGGATCAGATTCTGGTCAATCAGGGCGGAGAGCTGATCAGCGTGGATAAGGAAGGAATTCCCTATATTGTAAAAATGTGGTATGAAGGAAGGGAATGCGACACCAGAAGCCGGGAAGATGTGATAAGAAGCGTGGAGACACTGGCAAGATTACATAATGTTATGAAACTGCCCGTATGTGAGATGTATACGGCGGAACCTCTGGATCAGGAATACCAAAGGCACAATGCACAGCTTCGCAGAATTCAGAAATTTATCAGGAAAAAAGGGGTTGAAAATGCATTTGAGAAAATTTTTCTCTCCAGTGTCGACTGGTTTCTGGAGAGAGGAAGAACGGCAGTTCAAAGTCTGGAGAATTCTGATTATCAGAAGCTGAGAAACCAGGCAGTCGCAGCGGGATGTGTCTGCCACGGGGAGTACAATCAGCACAATGTACTGATGATGAGGAACTCTGTGGCGGTGACAAATTTTGAAAAGTGGTCCTTCGATATGCCCGTGGCAGATTTGTATCGGTTTATGAGGAAAGTGCTGGAGAAGAATAACTGGGACGTGGATCTGGCAAGGAAAATGCTCAGAGCTTATCACAGACAGCGGAATCTCAGCCAAGAAGAATTGGAAAATCTTAGAATTCGTTTTGTCTATCCGGAAAAATACTGGAAACTGGGGAATTATTATTTTACGCATCGGAAAACCTGGGTTTCCGGGAAGAGTGTTGAAAAAATTCAGCGGCTTGTAGATCAGAAAGAATTATGGAAAGAATTCGAGAAAAAATGTTTTGAGAAATTGGAAATCTAATTGGTTTTTTTGAATGTTTGTTATATAATTATGAAGATGTAACCATTCATTGACGTATAAATAAAGAGTGAAGAGTTACAAAAAATAAATGTCATAGGAGGTACCAGCATGGATTACAAAGAAGTATATCAGGAGTGGTTGGAAAACCCATACTTCGACGAAGATACCAAAGCGGAGCTGAGAAGCATTGCAGGAGATGAACAGGAGATCAAGGAGCGGTTCTATATGGACTTGGAATTCGGAACAGCGGGTCTTCGCGGAGTGATTGGCGCAGGTACAAATCGTATGAATATCTATGTAGTACGTAAGACAACACAGGGACTGGCAAATTATATTCTCTCCGTGGGCAAAGAGGCACAGGGCGTGGCGATTGCTTATGACTCCCGCCATATGTCACCGGAGTTTGCCCAGGAAGCAGCTCTTTGTCTGGCTGCTAATGGAATCAAAGCTTATATTTTCGAATCTCTGAGACCAACCCCGGAGCTGTCTTTTGCTGTGAGAAAACTCGGATGTGCGGCAGGAATTAACATCACAGCCAGCCATAATCCGCCGGAATACAATGGATACAAAGTATATTGGGAGGACGGAGCTCAGATCACGCCGCCGCATGACACTGGAATTATGGCGGAAGTGAAGAAAGTGACCGACTATAACAATGTGAAAACGATGGATAAAGAGGCAGCCATCGCGGCAGGAGTGTATGAAGTAATCGGACAGGCAATTGATGACGCATACATGGAGGAGCTGAAAAAACAGGTTCTGCACATGGATGCGATTCAGGCAGAGGGTAAAAATCTGAAAATTGTATATACTCCATTACATGGGACAGGAAATATCCCTGCACGCCGTATTCTGAGAGAACTGGGATTTGAGAATGTCTACGTGGTAAAAGAACAGGAACTTCCAAACGGAGACTTCCCGACAGTCAGCTATCCGAACCCTGAGGCTGAGGAGGCATTTGAGCTGGGATTGAAACTGGCCAAAGAGGTGGATGCAGATCTGGTTCTGGCTACAGACCCGGATGCAGACCGTCTGGGTGTCCGTGTCAAAGATAAGGATGGAGTCTATCACGATCTGACCGGAAATATGTCCGGATGTCTGCTGGCAAATTATGAGATCAGCCAGAAGAAAGCTCTGTATGGTCTTCCGGAAGATGGAGCTTTGATCAAGACAATTGTGACTACCAACCTGGCAGATGCCATTGCAAAAGGATATGGAATCAATCTGATAGAAGTTCTGACAGGATTTAAATTCATTGGACAGCAGATCCTTGGATTTGAGAAGAGCGGCAAAGGAACCTATCTCTTTGGATTTGAGGAGAGCTATGGTTGTCTGATCGGAACCTATGCAAGAGATAAGGATGCGATTGTGGCTACAATGGCACTGTGTGAGGCAGCTGCCTACTACAAGACGCAGGGCAAGACTCTCTGGGATGCGATGATCGATCTGTATGAGCAGTTCGGATATTACAAAGATTCCATCCAGTCTGTGACCTTGAAGGGAATCGAAGGGCTTCAGAAGATTCAGGATATCATGAACACTCTGAGAGAGAAACCGCCGGTAGAGATCGCCGGATACCAGGTGACCTCAGTGAGAGATTACAAGAACGATACGATCACGGATGTGAAGACAAAAGAAGTGAAACCTACCGGGCTGCCTTCCTCCAATGTTCTGTACTATGATCTGACAGACGATGCGTGGTTATGCGTGAGACCTTCCGGAACTGAGCCTAAAGTAAAATTCTATTATGGTGTGAAGGGCACTTCTCTGGAAGATGCAGATCAGAAGTCAGAGGCAATGGGCAAAGAAGTTCTGAACATGGTTCACTCAATGATCTGATATGGAAGAAAAGAAGACGGCTTATACCTTTGAAGAATTTACGGAGATTGTGAGAGAACTGCGTGCAAAATGTCCGTGGGACAGTACCCAGACGCACAAAAGTCTGAAACCGTGCATGCAGGAGGAGGTCGAAGAAGTTTTGGAGGGAATCGATCTCCTGGAGAAAACCGGAGAATGGGATAATCTGTGCGAGGAACTGGGCGATGTTCTTCTTCAGGTGGTTCTGCACAGTGTGATTGCTCAGGAAGAAGGGCTGTTTACGCTGGATGATGTCGTTGACGCTATAGCAAGAAAAATGATTCGACGTCATCCACATATCTTTGGCAAGTCTGATTTGTACAAGGATTATGATGGGATTCCCGACTGGGAAGAGATCAAGAGACTGGAGCGGGAAGAAAAGGAGAGACAGAGGGTTCTGAGACGGAATTTATAAGGGATGATCATTATCCCGGAAATGGCGGAAAATCCTTGACAAACATAGAGAAAGGGTATATAAATTAATGATAGGACTCTCTGGCTAAAGAGAGCCGAAATTAAGCGTGAGAACAACATTTAGAGGAGGAAACACCATGAACAAAACTGAATTAGTTGCAGCTATGGCTAAAGAGACTCAACTGGCGAAAAAAGACGTAGAAGCTGTTTTAAAATCATTCATTGATGTGGTATCTGAAGAATTGAAGAAAGGCGAAAAAGTTCAGTTAGTCGGCTTTGGAACTTTTGAAGTAAGCAAGAGAGCAGCTAGAGAAGGAAGAAATCCTCAGACTGGTGAGACCATGCAGATCAGTGCTTCCAAAGCTCCGAAATTCAAAGCTGGAAAAGCATTGAAAGATCTGATCAACGAATAAGAATCGGAAAGGCTGTTGCAGAGGCGTATTATGCTTTCTCTGCGGCAGTCTTTTTTAAACAATTTTATCAGGTGATTCCTCTCACGAATATAGAAAGGGAGCAAAATATGCGTTTGGATAAATTTTTGAAAATATCGAGGCTGATTAAGAGAAGAACGGTTGCGAACGAGGCCTGTGACGCGGGAAGAGTTCTGGTCAACGGGAAGCCTGCGAAAGCCTCTGTGAAGGTGAAACCAGGGGATATCATTGAGATCCAGTTTGGAAGCCGGACCGTGAAAGTTGAGGTGCTGGAGATCAAGGAAACTGTCCGCAAAGAGGAAGTGGAGAGTTTATACCGCTACCTGTAGAGAAGTGAGGAATACATTTTTTTCAGGATTCATAGACTATTGATAAAAGGATGCAGGGGATGGAATCTTGGAAGAAAAAAGAAAAGACAGTTTTCACAGTTTGAGCCTGGAGGAAAGACAACATGGCCGGATAACCGGAGTGTCTGACGTGAGGTCTTTCGATGAAAAATTGATTATTCTGTCCGTTCACTGTGGTATCATTACCATCAAAGGTGAGAATCTTCATGTGGAACAGCTGGATCTGGAGCAAGGGCTGGTCGAGCTGAAAGGAAGAATTGACAGTCTAGTCTACACAGAAGAGAAATCTCTGGGACAAAGAGGAGAATCTCTGCTGTCCAGATTGTTTCAGTGAGTGCCTATGAGTGAGTACATACAATATGAACTTTGGGCACTGTTTTTTTTCTGTCTCAGCGGCATGGCCGCTGCTCTTACCTATGATGTCTTAAAAGCACTTCGCAGGGTGATTCCCCACAGCACAGCGGCGGTGGGAGCGGAAGATTTGTTTTACTGGACTGCCTGCGGATTTTTCCTATTTTATCAGATATTTCTCAAGTGTGATGGAAATATAAGAAGTTATGCTGTTTTGGGGACGATTTTAGGGGCCGCGGGATATCATGTGACAATAAGTTCGGTTTTTGTGAGTTTTCTTACAGGGATCTTGAAAGTTCCGGTCAGAGGATTGTTTTTTTTGCTAAAAAGGTTGCTATTTCTCAGGAAAAGATGTAAAATTTTCGTTGATAAACGTAAAAGATTGAAGAATAATAAGAGGGTTCATAAATTTGGGAAAATCAAAAAACAATCGAGGCATCCGAAAAAGAATCCGCATGGGAATGTTCAGCATCGGAGTCGTCGCAGTGATCCTGCTGGGAGTACTCCTGTACGAAGGTCAGAACCTGCGCAGCCAACTGGATTTCTACCAGAAGAGAGAGGAAAATCTGAATCAACAAATCGAGGCAGAACAGGAACGGACAAAGGAGATCGATAAGCAAAAAGAATATATGCAGACCGATGAATATGCGGAAGATGTGGCGAGAAATAAGCTGGGGCTGGTCAAGGACAATGAGGTTGTCTTTGAAGAGCAGGAATAGGTTATTTTTTGTCTGAAAATTTTTCGCGACAGGTATCCGGATTTGACAAAGATTTTAAAGGAAATCCCGTATAATCCCTTCTGATAATAAAAATCAGAAGGGGGAGGGGAACATATGCAGGAATGGGTGATTGCCATGCTCGCAATTATAGGTTTATTCATTTTGCGGGACATGGCAAAAACTGTCTTGTCACGCCGGACATCCAAAGAGGAAGAACTGACACAGCTGTGTGAGAGTCATCCTCAGAAAGAAAAGGCCGAGCGGTATGCCCAGTCGTTTCAGAAACTGGCAGATACCTTTTATGGAATGCCTTTTCGAACCGACTATCTGAGTGCCGGACAGGTGGATTGGGTATTTTGTCAGGCCAGCGGAAAGATTTGTTCCAAATGTTATCAGAAAGATTTCTGCTGGGGCGAGCAGAAACATGAGATGTATGAGGGCGCTTGTTCTCTGATCCGGGCCATTGAAGACGGGCAGGAAGAAAAAGTGCGGAAATCCAAGATGGAGTGGACCAGAATGTGCGCCAGGGCAGGACTGTTTTATGAGGAGGCCAGACAGTATTTTCAGAAAGAAAAACAGAATCTGGTCTGGAATAACCGGATGATCGAGGGGCGTCTGGCGGTGGCTCAACAGTTGGATGAGGTGTCAAAGATCATGCAGGCAATGGCAGATGATCTCTATGATATTGAACAGGCGGAGCCGGAACTCAGGGAAGAACTCCAGAAAAAATTAAAGAAAAAACAGATCCTGATCAAAAACGTCTGGGTGATGGACAAGGTGGAGGGGCGCCGTCAGGTGTTTCTCAATATGCGCGCCAGAGGCGGACAATGTGTATCGATGACAGAAGTAGCTCAATTGCTCTCGGATGTCTATGGAATGCCTATGGCTCCGGTCAAGGACAGCCGATGCATTGTGAACGGAGAGTATCATACCGTACATTTTATTGAAGATGTCAGTTACGAGGTACTCTACGGAGCTTCGAAAATTACCAGGGAACAGGAAAAGGTGTCAGGAGACAATTACTCCTGCTCTCTGGAAGAGAACGGCCGTTTTGTCATGTGTCTGTCGGACGGGATGGGCTCCGGAATGGATGCCTGCAAGGAAAGCGAGACGGTGGTGGAACTGCTGGAACAGTTCTTGAGTTCAGGATTTTCCCAGGAGACGGCCGCGAAAATGGTGAATTCGGCTTTGCTTTTGAGAAGGCAGGATGGGATGTTTTCCACGGTTGACATGTGCAGCCTGGATCTCTATACGGGGGTATGCAGTTTCCTGAAAGCAGGCGCGGCAACGACCTTTATCAAGAGAGATCACTGGGTGGAGGCCATCACTTCCACCAGTCTGGCGGCAGGATTTCTTCAACAGGCAGATTTTGAGACGGCTGCCAGGAAGCTGTATCACGGGGATTATGTGATTATGGTGACGGATGGGGTGTTGGATGCGCTGCCTCAGGAGAAAGAAGAGGAGACCATGAAAGAGATTATCATGGATGTGCACGAGGAAGCACCCCGTGAGATGAGCAGAGGAATTATGGAAAGAGTGCTGGCATACAGTGACTATAAAGCACGGGATGATATGACTGTCCTGGTGGCAGGAATGTGGAAGAAGTAGGAGAGAAAATGGAGGAGAAAGTCTGGCAGTATATGCAGGAGTATCATATGGTGGCTGAGAATGACCGGATTGTGGCCGGCATCTCTGGAGGCGGGGACTCTATGGCCCTGCTTTTTCTGCTGCAAAAGCTGCAGAACCGCTGCAATTTTCAATTCTGCGCGGTCCATGTCAACCACGGGATCCGGGGAGAGGAGGCGTCTCTGGATGAAAAACTGGTGGAAGATTACTGTGCAAAACACCAGATTCCTTATTATGCCTTTCACTATCAGGTCCCGAAGATTGCCAGGGAAAAAGGGTGGAGTGAAGAAGAGGCGGGAAGACAGATGCGCCATGTGGCCTATGATCATGTGTTGAAAACGTGGAAGGGAAATAAGATTGCATTGGCGCATCACCAGAACGACCAGGCAGAGACCGTTCTTTATCACCTGGCGAGGGGATGCGGTATCCGGGGGCTGAGCGGGATGCTGCCGGTGCAGGGAATCATCATACGTCCCCTTTTGTGTATAGAGAGAAAAGAAATTGATCATTATTTAAGTGAAAATCAAATTCCTTACCGCACGGACAGCTCCAATCTGTCAGACCAGTATGTCAGAAACCGAATACGCAGACATGTGGTGGGGTATCTGGAGGAGAATGTAAATCAAAGAACAGTAGAGCATTTGGCGAAGACTGCTGGCATCGCTGCACAGGTGGAGGCGTATATGAGTGCACAGGCCAGAAAAGTACTCCAGCTGTACGCCCAAAATTTGGATGATGCCATTCAGATATCCAGTGAGATCGGGAAAGAAGCTCCCATCATACAGAACTATGCAGTTTTGGAGGCACTGGAACAATTGTGCGGACAGAGAAAAGATTTGTCAGGAGATCACCTGGAAAAAATTCTGGATCTGTTTCAAAAAGAAACAGGAAAACAGGTGAATATTTATGGTAAAATTACAGCACACCGGGTCTATGGCGGAGTCCTGTTGGAAAAATATAAAAAAGAAAGGCAGAATTTGGAACTATGTGAGTGGAATCTGCCGGTTCCAGGAAGAATACAGTGTAAGGAAGGGCTGTGGGAGACACGTATTTTTTTGTACAAATCCCAGAATATTCCGGAAAAGACATATACGAAATGGTTTGATTATGATAGAATAAAGACAACTTTGCAGATTAGAAATCGAAGGCCCGGAGATTACCTGGTGGTGACCTCTAAGGGAGGAAAAAAGAAGTTAAAAGATTATCTGATTGATGAGAAAATTCCCCGTTTGGAGAGAGATCATCTGATGCTGCTTGCCAGCGGTCAGGAGATTCTATGGATTGTGGGGAAAAGGATCAGCGAAGCTTACAAAATTACAGAATCGACAAAGAGAGTGTTAGAGATAAAATACCAAGGAGGATGGGGAAGTGAGTGAGAAAATTAGAGTACTGCTAGGCGAAGAGGAAGTTGACCAGAGAATCCGCAAAATCGCGGCAAGAATCAGCCGGGATTACGCAGGAAAGGAAATTCATCTGATATGTGTCTTAAAGGGAGGCGTCTTTTTTACCTGTGAACTGGCAAAGAGGATTACCGTTCCTGTGAGTTTGGATTTTATGTCTGTTTCCAGTTACGGAGATGATACCAAGTCCAGTGGCGTTGTGAAAATTGTAAAGGATTTGGATCAGCCGCTGGAGGGCAAAGATGTCTTGATCGTGGAGGATATTGTGGATTCCGGAAGAACTCTGAGCTATCTGATGAAAGTCCTGGAGAGCAGGAATCCCAGCAGTCTGCGCCTTTGCACACTGTTAGATAAACCGCAGCGCCGTGTCAAGAATGTGAAGGTGGATTATTGCTGTTTTGAGATTCCGGATGAATTCGTGGTAGGATACGGTCTGGATTACGCGCAGAAATATCGTAATCTTCCCTTTATTGGCGTGGTAGAAAGCAGATGAAAGGAGATTTAAGGTAAGTGAACAGGAAATCCAGTAGAGTAGGCTTCTATCTCATTTTGATTATCATGATGATTGCAGGCTACTTATACTTAAATGAACAGATTAATGACCAGAGCAGTTATACTCTGGAACAGATGGAGACAGCACTCCAGGAAGATCAGGTCTCCCAGGTTGCCATTCATCAGAACCGTCAGGTACCGACAGGACGGGTGAGTGTGGAGCTGAAAAATGGAGAGACCAGACAATTTTATGTGACGGATGTCAAGGAAGTGGAGCAGATTGTCAGAGAGTACTCGGTTGATCCGCTGATCTCCGATGTGCCGCAGGACAGCATGTTTATGTCCTCAATTCTTCCGTCCCTTCTGATCGCTGGAATTGTCGTGTTTGTGTTCATGTGGATGAACCGCCAGATGGCAGGCGGCGGTGGCGGCGGAAGCAATGCCAAAATGATAAATTTCGGCAAAAGCCGTGCAAAAATGACCAGCCCGGATGAGAAAAAGGTGACATTTGACAATGTGGCAGGACTGGATGAAGAGAAAGAAGATTTGCAGGAAGTGGTGGATTTTCTGAAAGATCCCCAGAAATATACGA
Source organism: Candidatus Blautia intestinigallinarum (assembly GCA_019112635.1). Lineage (GTDB taxonomy): Bacteria > Bacillota > Clostridia > Lachnospirales > Lachnospiraceae > Blautia_A > Blautia_A intestinigallinarum. The sequence goes on from DXIX01000027.1 coordinate 66,937, forward strand.
AAGTGGGGGCGAGAATTCCAAAAGGTGTTCTGCTTGTGGGCCCTCCCGGTACTGGAAAGACTTTGCTCGCAAAAGCTGTGGCAGGAGAGGCGGGAGTTCCGTTTTTCTCAATTTCCGGTTCTGATTTCGTGGAAATGTTTGTGGGCGTGGGTGCTTCCCGTGTCCGTGATCTGTTTGAGGAAGGCAAGAAACATGCCCCCTGTATCATCTTCATCGATGAGATCGACGCAGTGGCCAGACAGAGGGGAACCGGAATGGGAGGAGGCCATGATGAGAGAGAACAGACTCTGAACCAGCTCCTTGTGGAGATGGATGGATTCGGAGTCAACGAGGGAATTATTGTCATGGCGGCGACGAACCGGGTTGATATTCTTGATCCTGCAATTCTGCGTCCGGGACGATTTGACAGAAAAGTGGGTGTGGGACGCCCGGATGTGAAAGGCAGAGAAGAGATTCTGAAGGTGCATGCCCATGATAAGCCTCTGGGAGATGATGTGGATCTAAAACAGATCGCCCAGACAACTGCCGGATTTACCGGAGCAGACCTGGAAAATTTACTGAATGAAGCGGCGATTATTGCTGCGAAGCAGAATCGGGGCTATGTGCTTCAGTCGGATATTAAGAGTGCATTTACCAAAGTGGCAATCGGCGCGGAGAAGAAGAGTAAACTGATCTCAGATAAGGAGAAAAAGATTACGGCCTATCACGAGGCGGGCCATGCGATTTTATTCCATGTGCTTCCGGATGTGGGGCCTGTCTATACAATTTCCATCATTCCCACCGGAATGGGAGCCGCAGGTTATACGATGCCTCTTCCGGAAAATGATGAAATGTTTAACACAAAGCAGCAGATGCTGGAGGATATTACCGTCCTGCTGGGCGGCCGTGTGGCGGAGGAAATCATTTTCGGTGATGTCACCACAGGAGCTTCCAATGATATTAAGCGTGCCACAAGCACTGCCCATGCCATGGTGACCAAGTATGGTATGTCAGATAAGGTGGGCCTTGTGGTCTACGGAAATGACGGCGATGAGGTGTTTATTGGCCGTGATCTGGCACACACAAGGGGATACAGCGAGGAAGTAGCAAAGACCATCGATGGAGAAGTACACAAGATTGTGGAACAGTGCCACGAGAGAGCGAAGGAGCTGATTCTGGCTCATGAGGATGTTCTTCATAAATGCGCAGAACTCCTGATTGAGAAGGAAAAGATCCAGAGAGAAGAATTTGAGGCACTTTTCACAGACGAAAATAGTGCAGTTTTAGAATGACGGAAAAACATGCACAAAAATTAAATAAAATTTTTGTGATGTTTATGCACACTTTTTACTTGACCGTTGCTATAATATACATCGTAAAAACCCCCCAATACATTATATAGTTTTTGCTACACCCCATAAGAAGAAATACCTTCTCCAAAAAAGACAGTCGAAAGGCTGTCTTTTTTCATATCATAAGATATATAATATAAGTAGAGAAACAGGCTTCTTTTTTTGAAAAAATATTGTATAATTTTGGGGATTAAGATAGAATATAAATAATGATGACTATTAAGGGGATGGCTTTATGAATACAAGAGACTTGGAACCTATTATCACTCAGCAATATATATTACAAATGCGTCCGGTATTTAACAAGGACGCTTTATTTAGTGATGGAAGTAAGTATTATCGGATTCCCATGGAACCGGAAGTGGGAGATGAAGTGAAGATACGGTTCCGTACGATCCGGAATAACGTCGACAGCGTTTATCTGATACATGACGGCAGAATCACCGAGATGCAGGTGGAAAAAACCGAGAAGGGCTTTGATTACTATGCGGGTAAGATTACCATGGGTGAAGAGGTATGCAGATATTATTTCAAGGTTCACACAGGGCAGCTGACTTGTTACTATAACAGCCAGGGTGTCTGTCTGGAACCGCAGGAGGAGAATGCTTTTGTCATTCGGCCAGGATTTAAGACCCCTGACTGGGCAAAGGGAGCAGTATTTTATCAGATTTACGTAGACCGGTTCTGCAATGGAGACCCGACCAACGATGTGGAGACCAGAGAGTATGCTTATATCGGAGATTACAGTGTCCGTGTGGAGGACTGGAATAAACTTCCGGCCATGATGGGCGTGAGAGAGTTCTACGGGGGAGATTTGCAGGGTATTATTGACAAGCTGGATTACCTTCAGGATCTGGGCGTGGAAGTGCTATATCTGAATCCGATCTTTGTCTCTCCGAGCAACCATAAGTATGACTGCCAGGATTATGATTATGTGGATCCCCATTATGGAAAGATTGTGAATGACGGAGGGGAATGTCTCCATGAGGGGGACCGGGAAAATATCCGTGCCACGAAATATATTCAGAGAGTTACGAATCGGGAAAATCTGGAGGCCAGCAATCAATTGTTCATCCAGCTGGTGGAGGCTGTCCATGCGAGGGGAATGAAGATTATTCTGGATGGTGTATTCAACCATTGTGGATCGTTTAACAAGTGGATGGACCGGGAGAGAATCTACGAAGGACAGGAGAACTATCCGAAAGGTGCCTATATTTCTTCGGACAGCCCGTATCGATCTTACTTTAAGTTTTTTGATGAGAGCAGGTGGCCCTATAATCCCACCTACGATGGCTGGTGGGCTTTTGACACCTTGCCCAAACTGAATTATGAGAATTCACCGGAGCTGTATCAGTACATTTTGGATATCGGAAGAAAATGGGTCTCACCTCCTTACAACGTGGATGGATGGAGACTGGATGTGGCTGCGGATCTGGGATACTCCAATAAATTCAACCATCAGTTCTGGAAGGATTTCAGAAAAGCAGTAAAGACAGCCAATCCGGAGGCAATCATTCTGGCAGAACATTATGGGGATTCCAGAGGATGGCTGGCAGGTGATGAGTGGGATACCATCATGAACTATGATGCGTTCATGGAGCCGGTGACCTGGTTTCTGACAGGTATGGAAAAGCACAGTGATGAATATCGTCATGATCTGCTGGGAAACAGCGACGCATTTATAGGCGCGATGAAAGTTCATATGGCCAATTTTCACACAGGATCTCTGCAGACTGCCATGAATGAACTTTCCAATCATGATCACTCCAGATTTTTGACCAGAACGAACCGGAAGGTGGGCAGGGTTCAGCACCTGGGACATCATGCGGCGGAGGAAGGAATCAATCCGGCGGTTATGAGAGAGGCAGTTGTTCTTCAGATGACCTGGCCGGGCGCTCCCACTGTCTATTATGGAGATGAGGCGGGACTTTGCGGGTTCACAGACCCGGATAATCGTCGATCCTACCCGTGGGGCAATGAAAATCATGAGCTGTTGGATTTCCACAAGACAATGATTGAGATTCATAAGAAATATGAAGTGTTAAGATCCGGCTCTTTGCTGTTTCTGCAGAATGGCTATCAGACTTTGACTTACAGCCGGTTCTCTTTTGAGGAACAGGTGATTGTGTCCATCAACAATGATGAGCAGGAACATGAGATAGAGATTCCCGTGTGGAAATCAGGGATCACCAGATTTTATAATGTGGAACTAAAACAGTTGCTGCGTACCACAAATCAGGGGTTCGAGAAGGATACAGCCGTCTACACAGCTGTTGCGGGATATCTGCAGGTGAAATTGCCTCCGTACAGTGCCTTGGTACTTTACCACAAAGACGATGTTTTGTGATGTAGTTATAAAGAAAAATAAAAAAAGGCTTGCTTTTTTTGTCATGATCTTATATAATTATATCCGTCAGTGAAAACGAAGTAATTCGTTTTCCTATGGATGGGTTCCCGAGTGGCCAAAGGGGACAGACTGTAAATCTGCTGCAAATTGCTTCGGTGGTTCGAATCCACCCCCATCCAGTTGTGTGAGGTCGTATGGTATAGCACCAAGTGCGAAGTGCCATAGGGGAGACTGATGAAGCACAAGAGATGCCGCAGTGGCGGAACTGGCAGACGCACAGGACTTAAAATCCAGTGGATGGATTGTTAAGCTGTGGCGGATTTTCCTTGAAAAATCAAGGAATTTAAAACTTCATATTTTGCAAATGTGTTTGCATCCC
>DXIX01000028.1 GCA_019112635.1 Candidatus Blautia intestinigallinarum
TCCTGGCATCAATTTTTTCCAATTCTCTTTCTTCCCATTCCTGCATATATCGGACACCTACCTCTTCATCATCCTTGAGCGCTTCCACCTTTTCCCGCAGTCTCTGGATTTTCTCACTTTCCGGCTTTCTCCCCCTGTCATTGGTATGTTCCATAAAATACAGAAGCTCTGCCAGTTCCGGACTGATATGTTCCGGATCCTTTCCATGGGTATTCAGAAAAATCCGCACTGCCCCATCCTCCAGGATGATTTCTCCCTCTTCCTCACATCTCATGCGAAATGTATAACGGTACCTTTCCGAGCCAAACAAGTCAAAGGGAGTGATCAGAATGATAAAGACATCATTCAGAAGATTGAAGTCCACTGTCCCTGGTTCTAGAAGTTTCCCGTCTATCAGCCCTTGGTAATACCGGCTTCTCTTAGGCAGATTTCCCGTATCACGCCGCTGCACTTCCGTGTCATAAATCCGGTCATTCTCGTCTTTCGCCCACACATCCAGACGGATATGCCGGTACCGGGGAGATTTTCTCTGCTCCTTTTCTGTCTGAGGCAGATTTTCGATTACAATCTCCTCACCCAGTATAATTTCCAGCAGTATCTGCATAGTCTCCGGGTCTTCCACTGCTTCCGCAAACAAAAAACGGTCCAGAAGCGTCAAGTCTTTTAAGCTTTTTCTCTCCATGTTTCATTCTCCTTTCATTATAGAACAGGCCCACGCCCCCTGTAAAGCAAGAAAAAGCCAAGTATCTTCCAATACAATAACGCAGACACATTCGTATTTTTCTGTTATAATGGGTAATCACTGCGGCAGACTCGCCACAATTTTTCCGGCAGAAATGCCGGTTTAGAATAAAAATATCTTAACACAAAGCAAGAAAAAGAACAAGAGCTCGTAACTCCTGATTTTTCCCTGATAACAAACTTGTACTATTGGAAAAGCAGAATTATAATTGCTTTAATGAATGCCAAAAATATAAGGATGGTGAGATCTAATGAAACACATTTTCTTCGTGGAAGATGATTTAAGTCTAATCCATGGCCTATCTTTCGCAATCCGAAAGCAAGGTTATGAATTGACGATTGCACGCACCAGCGTGGAGGCCCAGGGGCTGTGGACGAAAGGAAACTATGATCTGGTAATTTTGGATGTGACGTTGCCTGACGGCTCCGGTTTTGATCTGTGTCAGAAAATTCGGACATCCTCCAAAGTTCCAATCATGTTTCTGACCGCTGCTGACGAAGAGACAGATATGATTATGGGCCTTGACATTGGCGGTGATGACTATATAACCAAACCATTTAAACTGGCAGTGTTTCTCTCCAGAGTCAATGCTCTGCTGCGCCGCAGCAATAATTTTATGCAGGAAGAAGCCGAACCAGAATTGCAGTCAAACGATATCCGAATTCAACTGCTCAGTCAGAAAGTTACCAAGAACGGGATTCCTCTCGATCTGACAGCCAGTGAATACAAATTACTCTGTCTGTTTATGGAAAATCCCAATGTTGTTCTCTCCCCGGAACAAATTTTAAGTAAACTCTGGGACTGTGATGAGAAATATGTTGACAACAACTCCCTGACTGTGTATATCCGGCGGCTCCGCACCAAAGTCGAAGATAACCCTGCCGATCCCCAAAAAATTGTAACTATCCGCCGTATGGGATATAAATGGAACACGAGCAATTGAGGTGCCCTATGAGAATACTAGTTAATCGAAAAATCAAACATCTCTTCTTATTCCTGCTGCTGATCCTTAGCATTTTCCTCACAATTTCTGTCCTCCTCGTCTTCCTGGAATTGGAAAACGCCGCCCTTTATGCAGCCCTGTCTTCTGTGACAATGGCACTTCTCATTTTCTTGGCTCTGTATTGGTATTTTCAAGATCAAAGCAAAACCATAAACGAAGCCATCACACAAATCCGGGAATACATTGCCGGAAACCGGAACGCCCGTATCGAATGTGATGAAGAAGGCGATTTATATCGGCTATTCCATGAGATTAATTCCCTGGCTGCCATTCTAAATGCCCATGCTGAAAATGAAAAACGTGCCAAAACTTTTATAAAAGACACCATCTCCGATATCTCACACCAGTTGAAAACACCTCTGGCCGCACTGAATATTTATAACGGTTTAATACAGCAGGAAGTAGACAGCAGTCCGAAACTGAAAGAATTTACCACACTCTCCGAGCAAGAGCTGGAGAGAATTGAAAATCTTGTCCAAAATCTTTTGAAAATCACAAAACTGGATGCCGGAACAATTGCGCTGGAAAAGTCACCTCAGAATATTGCAGATATAATGAGTTATATCGAAAGACATTTTTCTCATCAGGCACAACAGCAGAAAAAGTCCTTCACCCTCTCAGGAGATGAGGATATCACTCTGATCTGTGATCCAATCTGGATTACCGAGGCTATCAGCAATATTGTCAAAAATGCCTTTGACCACACAGGGGCAGGTGCTGCCATCCGTATTACATGGCGCGCTTTCGCATCCGTTATCCAAATCATTATCAGCGATGACGGCAGCGGTATCCATCCGGAGGATCTTCCTCACATTTTCAAACGGTTTTACCGCAGCCGCTTCTCAAAAGATACACAGGGAATCGGCCTGGGACTGCCGCTGGCAAAAGCGATCATAGAAGAACTCAATGGAACCATTGAGGTGGACAGCACGTTGGGAGTAGGAACCACCTTCACCATTAATTTTCTGAATCCTACAAAATTGTAGGATTCCTGTCATAATGCAGTAGGATTGACGTGCTACTCTTTCGATAACAAAACAAAAAGAGGTGTTAGACAATATGAGTTTGTTAGAAGTTAAAAATATTTCCAAGACATATGGAACCGGGGAGGCCGCAGTCCATGCATTAAAAAATGCCACTTTCCGCGTACCCAAAGGTGAATTTGTCGCAGTTGTCGGTGAGTCCGGTTCTGGCAAAAGCACGCTGCTGAATATGATCGGCGCGCTGGATACTCCTACTTCAGGGAAGGTGTTCATTGACGGAAAAGATATTTTTTCGATGAGAGAACGCAACCTGACGATGTTCCGCCGACGGAATATCGGCTTCATCTTCCAGAGCTTCAACCTGATCCCGGAACTGACGGTAGAACAGAACATCATTTTCCCGGTACTGCTGGACTACCAGAAGCCCAACAAAAAGTATCTGGAAGAACTGCTGACGGTGCTGGGCCTGAAAGAGCGGCGAAATCATCTTCCCCGCCAGCTCTCCGGCGGCCAGCAACAACGTGTGGCAATCGGCCGTGCGCTGATTACCCGTCCGGCTCTGATCTTGGCCGATGAGCCGACCGGTAACCTGGACACTCAGAACACCAGTGAGGTGATCGCCCTGCTGAAAGAAGCCTCCCGGCTGTATGAACAGACCATCGTGATGATTACCCACAGCCAGCGCATCGCTCAGACCGCCGACCACATCCTGAGAGTGTCGGATGGTGTGGTGACTGATTTTGGGAGGTGCCGGGAATGAAAAGCTATCTGAGCCTGATCTCAATTTCCGCGAAGGTACGGAAACGTCAGAATCGGATGATGATTCTTTGCATCATCATTTCTGTTCTGCTTGTAACTACAATTTTTAGTGTCGCGGATATGTTTATCCGAGGTAAGACGATTACCATGCAGGCCAAGCACGGCAACTGGCATATCCAGGTGAACAATATTTCAGATGAGATTGCTGAAGAAATCAGCAACCGTCCTGATGTCACCGCCCTTGGATGGTCAGCTGCATTCAATGAGGATGCAGACCAGCCCTATACCATAGATGAACGAAGGGCAGCACTATATGGTACAGATGAAACCTATCTGGTGCAGCTGGCCGATGGCATGGAGGAAGGCGCTTTCCCTCAGAGTGACCAGGAAGTGGTGCTCAGTTCAAACGCCAAACTTGCGCTGGATGTGCAGTTGGGCGATTCCGTGACAGTTCAGACACCGGCAGGAAATGTGGATCTTACTATATCCGGCTTTGGTTCAGACGACCAAGAGTATTACGAAGGACAGACATACTTGGTTGCTGTTTATATGACAAAGGATGCCTTCATATCACTAATGAACGAAAATGGCATTTCGGACTATGCTCCTGCTTGCTATGTGCAGTTTCAGAGTGCTGCAAAGGCGGCCGACGCCATTGCTGAAATTCAAGCACAGTATAACCTGCCGGAAAGCAGTATCCGTGAAAATACTGCTATTATGGGTCTTGCCGGACAAAGCAGCAACGAGTCCATGCAAAACATCTACGGATTGGCTGCCATTCTGTTTATCATGGTTTTGCTGGCCGGAGTGCTGATGATTTCTGGCAGCATGAATAGTCAGGTGACCCAGCGAACGAAGTTCTTTGGCATGATGCGCTGCATCGGTGCGAGCCGCAAACAGGTGATTCGGTTTGTAAGGCTGGAGGCTCTCAACTGGTGCAAAACAGCAATTCCAATTGGTCTTATTGTAGGTACAGTCATCACATGGGCTGTCTGTGCGTTGCTCCGCTGCGGGATTGGCGGTGAATTTGCGGATATTCCGGTCTTTGCACTCAGCCCGGTTGGACTGATAAGCGGTGCAGTGGTGGGCCTCGTAACAGTTCTGCTGGCAGCGCAGGCTCCCGCAAAACGTGCGGCAAAAGTTTCTCCCATGGCGGCCGTTTCCGGCAACAGCAAGACGCTCCCTACGACACATCACACGGTGAGATTGATTTTTGGGAAAGTCGAATGGACATTAGGCGTTCATCACGCAACGGCTTCTAAGAAAAACTGGTTCCTCATGACGGCCAGCTTTTCTCTGAGCATCATCCTGTTTCTTTGCTTCTCTGTGGGTCTTGATTTTGCTTGTGAATTGGTACCGTCCCTGCGGTCCTGGCAGCCGGATATTACTTTGAACGGGTATGCAAATGCCCTTCTGCTGGAGCCGGATCTGCTGAATAACATTCAGGAAATTCCCCATGTGGAAGATACCTATGGTATTGCATACCTCGAAAATGTCTCTGCTACATCCTCCAGAGGCGGGATCGACCATGTTAACCTCATGTCTTATACAGACTATTTGCTGGATAGCACAGCAGATAGCGTAGTTGAAGGTGATTTGTCTGCCATCTACGGGAATAACGGGCAGGTTATGACAATCAGCAACAAAGATAATCCTTTACAGGTTGGGGATACGATTCAGATTGGCGGAAAGAAAGTTACCATTACCTGTGCTGTTTCCAATGGTGTATATCCCAGTGAATACAGTGTAATCTGTTCTGCCGAAACCTTTGAATGGCTGACAGGAGAGGCAAATTACAGCCTGATTGGCATACAGTTGGATGCCGATGCAGACGATGAAACGATCCGGCAAATCAACAATCTGGTTGGCAGCGATGTCATTTTTGATGATTTGCGGCAACGCAATCAGGAAGATGCGGCAACTTACCTGGCTACACAGTTTGTGCTATACAGTTTCCTTGCAATTATCGCTATGATTACGCTATTCAATATCATCAACAGCATTTCGATGAGTGTGACAGCCCGCATCAAACAATATGGAGCAATGAGAGCAGTTGGAATGGATGGCAGTCAGCTTGTGCGCATGATTACAGCGGAATCTTTCACCTATGCCATTTCTGGCCTTGTAGTGGGATGTGTAGCCGGATTGCTTTTGAGCCGATATTTGCACATTATGTTGCTTACAAAATATTTTGGTATAGCTTGGAGTTTGCCAGTACCGCTACTCTGTATTATCTTCCTGTTTGATTTTGCGGTTGCTTTCCTGGCAGCTTATGCACCATCAAAACGGATACGCAATATGGCGATCACAGAAACTATCAATGAGTTGTAAATAGTGTCCACCTACTATAATGCCTTTATCATGTGCCGGCGGCTTTGAAAAAATTCAGGGCCGCCGCTCTTTTGTACCATAAGGAGGGGTCTTATGATATCATATCAGCCGTTTTATGAAACGCTCTTCCAACGCGAGCTTACAGAATACACGTTGATTTTTAAATATGGCATTCCAGCGAATACTCTGCACAGAATGAAACACGGGGAAGCTATTACAACGAAAACATTGGATATTTTGTGTGGTATTTTAGAGTGCAGGGTAGAAGACATCCTTTTGTATATCCCGCCGGAAGATATTTAGTGGTAAGGTAATAACCCTATGTATGTAGAAATGGTGTGCTACCCGTCAAGTAGACAATAGATAGGATCCGTTTCCTGAAATGTAATCTTTTACAGTTTGCAACTTCACTTCTGGTAATATTCCTCTAGGCATAACAAAATTCCCCTCCAGATAAACAGTTTTATTATTTCAACTGTCTACCTAAAGGAGAGCATATCAGCAGGCTATTGGATTCCCATTTTTATCTTTTCTGAAATTTTAAAATATAGAATTCAGGAAAATCTTTTTTGTGCAAGAAGCTGTAAAAAATGCAGAAATAATCATTAACGAGTGGTTAGAAACTGCAAAAATGTTAGACAGAGAAATCCCGGAGCCATCAATCATCTGGTATCCCCTCACATGACACGATTTCTTCCTTTTTTCATAATCCGATTTTCTTTTATCTTATCATATTTCTTTTCCTTTGTGCGGTACCACTCAAGCACCATTTCGACCGTTAGGTAATGAAAGCAAAAAAATTGTCAAAGCTGTGAAAGATATTGATCATGGGATCTATCAACCAAGTCTCTATGCATACTGTAGAACTTTTCTGAAACTACGAACACCACGGTTCTGGTATGAATCATAAAAAAGCTTATATATAAACTCACCATAAGCAGTAAATTTATATATAAGCTTTTTATACTGCCGGCGGCGGGACTTGAACCCGCACGTTGTTGCCAACAACAGATTTTGAGTCTGCCTCGTCTGCCAATTCCGACACGCCGGCTTATTTTTAACTGTATCTCTCTCAGAACCGTGATTAATCATACCACACTCTCTGCTAATTTGCAAGTGCTTTTTTTACTTTTCTTAATTTTTTCAATTTTTTCAAAAATTTAACCAGGAAGCCGCCCTCCGGCAGCATTCCTGGTCTTTTTCTTTATTTGTCCACGTCTTCCAGCAATTTCTCATAGATGGGGAAGCAGTCAAAGGTGGCAAAATAATCCTTGGGTGTCTCCGCACGGCGGATCATCTGATAGCTTCCGTCCTCTTTCAGAAGAATCTCCGCAGATCTTAACTTGCCATTGTAATTGTATCCCATGGAAAATCCGTGAGCTCCCGCATCGTGGATGAACAGAAGATCACCCATATCAATCTTGGGAAGCTTCCGGTCAATGGCGAATTTATCATTGTTCTCGCACAGAGAGCCTACCACATCGTATACATGATCGCACGGTTCATTTTCCTTTCCCATCACAGTGATGTGATGGTAAGCGCCGTAGATCGCCGGGCGCATCAGGTTTGCCGCACACGCGTCACAGCCGATATACTCTTTGTAAGTGTGTTTCTCATGAACTGCCTTTGTCACCAGCGCGCCATAAGGTCCCATCATGAAACGGCCAAGCTCTGTGCACAGAGCCACATCGCCCATTCCGGCCGGAACCAGTACTTCCTCATATACCTTACGGACTCCCTCACCAATGGCACGGATATCATTCGGCTCCTGATCCGGACGGTAAGGAATTCCCACTCCGCCTGACAGATTGATAAACGTAATGTTCGCGCCTGTCTTCTCCTTGAGCTCTACTGCGAGCTCAAACAGAACTTTCGCAAGCATTGGATAGTAATCGTTGGTCACCGTGTTGCTGGCCAGAAATGCATGAATTCCAAATTCCTCGGCACCTTTACTTTTCAGAATCTTAAAAGCTTCAATGATCTGCTCTTTGGTCATGCCATATTTGGCATCTCCAGGATTATCCATGATATCATTGCTGATCTTGAACACGCCGCCCGGATTGTAACGGCAGCTGATTTTCTTTGGAATGCCGCCAATCGCTTTCTCCAGGAAATCAATGTGAGTAATATCATCCAGGTTAATAATTGCCCCGATCTCCTTCGCGTACTGATATTCTTCTGCCGGTGTCTCGTTGGAAGAAAACATGATGTCATCTCCCTTGCATCCCACTGCCTTTGCCATCATCAATTCGGTCATGGATGAACAGTCGCATCCACACCCGTATTCCTGAAGAATCTGAATCAAAAACGGGTTGGGGGTGGCCTTCACTGCAAAGTACTCTTTGTACCCTTTATTCCAGGAAAATGCTTCCTTGAGTGCTTTTGCGTTCTCACGAATTCCTCTCTCGTCATAGATGTGAAAAGGAGTTGGGTACTCTTTTTCAATTTCCCGCAGTTTTTCCAAAGTAGTAAATGGTGTCTTGTTCATTGGTACATTTCTCCTCTTTTGACATATTATTTTGCTTCCACAATGTGAAGCATATTTGTTACAAAACCTTCTCCAGTTCTCACATTGGTCGCTGGATCTCCGCAGGTAAATACCACCAGATCCCCGGGCTCCACCAGACCATTCTGGCGGATCACACCCATGGACTGGGCGATGATATGCTCTGTGGTCTCTCTTTGATAGCCCCGCAGCGGACAAACACCCCAATACAGCTGCAGACGATGCTGTACAACCTCATTGGGGGTAACAGCATAAATCGGCACCTCCGGGCGGAAACTGGAGATCAGCTTCGCAGTCTCGCCGGACATCGTAGGTGTCACAATACATTTTGCGGAAAGATTATGAGCCGCATTGACAGCTGCGTAACCGACCGTACTGGAGACCATCTTTCCGTAGAACATCTTACGGTCATGGATAAATCTCTCATGGTTCAGATAAGGCTCCGTCATCTCTGCAATCTCTTTCATCATCTGAAGAGCTTCCACCGGATACAGACCGGCAGCCGTCTCTCCTGAGAGCATGATGGCATCTGTTCCGTCATAGATCGCATTTGCCACATCGGCAACTTCCGCACGGGTCGGGCGCGGGTTGCGCATCATGGAATCCAGCATCTGTGTCGCTGTGATTACCGGCACATAATTCTCATTACATTTCTGAATAATCTGCTTCTGAATATGAGGCACCTGACTGGCTGGAATCTCCACACCCATGTCGCCTCTGGCCACCATGATTCCGTCCGCTTCCTGGATAATCTCATCGATATTCTCCACACCTTCCGCATTCTCAATCTTGGCGATGATGCCGATATCCTCGCCTCCGTTCTCATCCAGAAGATGACGGATCTCGCGGATCACCTCTGCGTTTCTCACAAAGGACGCAGCAATATAATCAAAGCCCTGTCCGATTCCGAACAGAATATCTTCTCTGTCCTGTTCTGTGATTCCTGGCAGCTTTACTTTTACGTTGGGCACGTTGACTCCCTTATGCTCTCCCAGCTCGCCGCCGTTTTTCACCTGACAGACAATATCGTTTCCGCAGATTTCTTTTACTTCCAGCCCGATCAGACCATCATCGATCAGAATCGTACTGCCCGGCTCCACATCCTGATAGAGACCTTCGTAGGTTATGGAAACCTTCTTGTTATTACCCGCAAAATCTCCCAACGAGAGAACGAACTCTTCTCCTGCCTCCAGCGTTACCTTCTTTCCATCCTCCAGAAGCCCTGTGCGGATCTCCGGTCCTTTCGTATCCAGCACCGTGGCAATCGGCAGACTCAGTTCATCCCGTATGGTTTTCAGCCTATTCATCCTACCCTTATGTTCTTCATGGCTGCCATGGGAAAAATTGAACCTGGCAATATTCATGCCATTCTGGATCAGTTTCTCAAGAACATTACCTTTGTCTGTTGCAGGTCCCAAAGTACAAATAATCTTCGTTCTCTTCATTTTCTTTCCTCTCTCTCATTTCACATGTTCGTGTGTATATAAGTGGTCCTGGCAATACTCATAATTGCCATTGCACTTAGAACAGAATCTGAACTCCAGATTCTCCCCATCTCTTTCCGTTCTCCCGCAGACAGCGCACTTGTGTTTCGTAATGGTTGTCACTTTGGAAGGATTGACTGCCTTCTTAAAATTCTGCCGACGTCTCACTTCTTTTGGACGGTAACGGCCTATATCCCTCGTGGAGAAGAAAAAGATTACAAAATTCAGAAGGGATGCCACAATCGGCACAGCCATCGGCCATAATCCTATTCTCACATAATTGAAGATATCATACAAAATCATGGCTGCGTACACAAAAGCCATCCATTTCATCTTGATGGGAATGACAAAATAAAGCAGCACCCGCATATCCGGATAAGACACAGCAAAAGCAAGAAAGATAGACATACTGACGTAATAAGTCGAGAAAAAATTCCCGATTCCTGTCACATTGCCACCCATGATGAAATAGAGAAAAAAAGCACCCAGTATCGTGAAAATCAATCCCGAAAAAATATACAGGGTGTAACGAAAAGTTCCCCAGGTTCTCTCAAGTGTCGTCCCCAGAGAATAGTAAAACAGCAGCATGATAATCGTAAAGACGGACAGAGATTCCGGCGGGATTAGAACCCAGGTAATCAGCCTCCAGATCTGCCCTCTCAGAATCCATGCCGGCTCCAGAGTCAGATAAGACAGAAAATCGCTCCGCATCAACGCAATCACATATCCCAGGATATAACATCCGATAATGTAATTGGTCAGATGCGGAATGCCAAATCTTCCGAATTTTCGTTCCAGCTTGTTAAATAACTTCATAAATCTCCTTTTTGACAATACGGCGTTCTTTCCAGCAACGCCAACTGAATGTTAATCAGAAAAACTTCTTTTTAGACAAAATGATAGCAGCCACGAGACTGATGACCAGGGAAATCAAAATGATAATCAGAAATCCCCAGTGACTCTCCGCAAACGGCATACCGGACAGCTGAACATTCATTCCATAGGCACTGAACACAATCGTAGGAATTGACATCACAATCGTGATAACAGCCAGTGTCTTCATGGCAATGTTCAGGTTGTTGGAGATGACAGAGGCAAATGTCCCCATCATCCCGTTCAGAATTCCGCTGTATATATTCGCCATCTCGATGGCCTGCTTATTCTCAATGATGACATCTTCCAGAAGATCCGTGTCATCCGGATACTTTTTGATGGAATCCACCTTCATCAGCTTCTCCAGAACCATCTCATTTGACCTAAGAGAGGTACTGAAGTAGACCAGAGATTTTTCCAGTTCCAAAAGTTCCATCAGTTCCCGGTTTCTGGTTGACTTGTGAAGTTTCTCCTCAATCTGCTCACTCTTCTTATCTATAATACGCAGATATCGCAGATACATACTTGCATTTCGGTGGAGAATCTGCAGTATAAAGCGGGTCTTCATATACGTATAGAAATTCCGGACACGTCCTTCCATAAAACGTGTCAGCACCGGTGTGTCTTCCAGGCAGATGGTGATAATCATATTCTCGCCCACCACAATGCCAAGAGGAATGGTTCCATACCAGTCCTTCTCGTTTCGCTCTTCTATCATAGGCACATCGACAAGGACCAGGGTATAATGGTCTTCCACTTCAATACGGGATCTCTCTTCCTCATCCAGAGGAGCTCTAAGATCATCCACTTCGATCTGAAATCTCTCAGAAAGCTCGAAAATCTCAGTTGCGGTGGGATTTGTCAAGGCAACCCAGCATCCATCTTCCGGTTTCTCAATCTCATGAATCGCACCGTCTTCTGTCTTAAAAATCCGAATCACAACCTCAACTCCCTTCTTCTGTCTGTTTGAACCGAAATTCATCTCCATTATAGTTTCTGCCCTACTATTTGTCAATTCTTAACAGAAGACAGTTTTTTATAATTTACCTGTTCTTTACAGTCTTTGTCCATGCATAGAAAAGCCGCTGCACATACATCTATGTACAGCAGCTTCGCCTTTCATACTCGTTGATATTCTACTCCTCCGGAGTCTGAATGATGCTGATGCAGTTCGGTGTCTCCACCTTCAGCGGTCTTCCGTGCATCACCAGAATATTTTTCTCATAATCTACTTTAAACATTGTGATACTGTTGCTGGAATGGTTGGCAACCGCGATATGCTTGCCATCCGGGAACACCGCCAGATCCTTCGGATAATCGCCGCTGATGGGCAGAGCGAATTTCTTCTCCAGCATTCCGCTCTCCTGATCCACCGCGAACATGGAAACGGTATTCTCGCCTGCTGTGGAACAGAACAGGTATTTCTCATCCGGCGACATCGCAAAGCCTGAAGCTGCGTCATGGATGGAGTCCTCACCATTGTTTCCCGACAGGGTGCTGATCACCTGGATTTCCTCAAACTGGGGATCCCGCTTCGATCCATCGTAAGCGTAGACACGAATCTCATTGCTCAGCTCAAAGAGAATATAAGCAAACCGTCCATCCTTACTGAAACGGATATTTCTCGGCCCGGATTCCCTTTGACACCTCAGAATATCCGCCAGAACCAACTTCCGTCTGCGCGGCTCAACCCGGTATAATTTCACCTGGTCAATGCCATTATCCACCGCACAGATATATTTGTTATCTCTGGTCGGCCGGACACAGTTCACATGCGGACGGAAGTTTCTCTCTGCCACACTTCCCAGACCTCTGTGGAAAACACCGTCCAGAACCTTGCCCAGGTGACCGTCCGGCAGAATCTCAATCATCGTCACCTTGCCGTCATGATAGCCACCCACAAACAGATATTTTCCCGTGTAATCTGTGGACAGAAAACAACCTCTCATTCCCTCAATGTCCACACTGTTCAGCCGCTCCAGATCACCATTGACGTCCCTGCGGAATACAGCCACACCCTCATCTTCGATCGAATACAGGTATTTCAGATTACGGGATACCGATATATAAGAAGAGTTGCTGACTTCCACTTCATTGCGCTCCACCAGGAGGCCATTCTCAACGTCTACATCATACACATTCAATCCCTTGCTGCTTCCATGGACGTAAGTTCCTACATATGCCACATATTTTTTCTCACCCACCAGATAACCCTCCTGCTTTTATTAAATCGATACCGTTATTTTACCATAGATTCTGGACAACTACAATCATTTTGTCGCTTTGAAATAGTCTTCCATGGCTTTTTGTGTCTCCTGAATCTCTGCCTTGCCATGGGCAGCGGAAAGAAACATCGCTTCAAACTGGGAAGGTGCCAGATGAATTCCGCAGCTTAACATATATTTGAAATATTCGGCAAACGCCGCTGTGTCGGATGTCTTCGCTGTCTCGTAATTCTCCACCTTGGTTTTGGTGAAAAACAGACTTCCCAAAGAGCCGATCCAGTTCATCTGACAGGGTACCTGATATTTCTCCAGAATCTTTTCCATGCCTCCGTACAGCTCTTCCCCTGCTTTCTCAAGCTGGGTATAAACCTGGGGCTGTTCATTGAGAATTTTCAGCTGTGTCAGTCCTGCCGCCATGGCAATGGGATTTCCGCTCAGAGTACCGGCCTGATATACCTTACCAACGGGAGCTACCAGGCTCATAATATCTTTGCGTCCGCCATAGGCGCCCACAGGCATGCCTGCTCCGATAATCTTGCCATATGTCACCAGATCCGGGCGTACCTTAAAATACTGGGCCGCGCCGCCGAAAGCCAGACGAAATCCTGTGATTACCTCATCAAAAATGAGCAGCGACTGATACTTGTCGCAGAGGCTGCGCAGTCCTGACAGGAATCCGGGAGCCGGCGGCACCACACCCATGTTGGCGCCCACAGGTTCCACGATCACTGCAGCCACTTTTCCTTCATTTTCCTCCATCAGTCTCTCCACACTGGACAGATCGTTGTAGATCGCCGTCATGGTATCTCTAGTACATCCTTCCGGCACTCCCGCGCTGTCCGGCACTCCGCTGGTCATAACTCCGGAGCCGGCACTCACCAGCATGGCATCACTGTGGCCATGATAGCATCCCGCGAATTTGATAATCTTATTTCTTCCTGTGTAGCCTCTGGCCACACGGATGGCACTCATCACAGCCTCCGTACCGGAGTTTACCATTCTTATCATTTCCACATGAGGAATATTTTCACAGATAAACTCTGCCATCTCCACTTCAATCTCTGTGGCACAGCCGAAGCTCAATCCTTTCTCACAGGCCTTCACCACTGCCTCACGGATCTCCGGCCGGTTGTGGCCCAGAATCATAGGACCCCAGGAATCAATATAGTCAATGTATTCTTTTCCGTCCACATCGTAAATGCGGCAGCCATCTGCCCGGTCGATAAAACGCGGAGCTTCCCCGATCGCGCCGTAGGCTCTCACCGGGCTGTTCACACCTCCCGGAATACACTTCACAGCTCTCTCAAATAATTGTTCCGACTTGGTCATTATCCTATTCTCCCTTCATCCATGAATCTGGCCAGTTCTTTTGCGAAATAAGTCAGATAAATGCCTGCGCCTGCACGATAAGTTCCCACTGCCATCTCACAGATGATTTTGTCTTCCTCAATCCATCCCATCTTCGCAGCTGCTTTTACCATGGCATACTCCCCGCTCACGCTGTAAGCCGCGATGGGAACATTGGTTGCCTTGGAAATCTCAGATACCAGATCCAGATAGGACATGGCAGGCTTCACCATCAAGATGTCCGCGCCTTCCTCCACATCCATCAGGGCCTCTTTCATTCCTTCTCTGCGGTTATGGTAATCCATCTGATAACTCTTACGGTCTCCAAAAGAGGGGGCGGATCCCGCTGCATCGCGGAAAGGTCCGTAGAAGGCAGAAGCATATTTCACCGCATAGGACATGATCGGAGTTTCTTTATGTCCGTTCTCATCCAAAATCCTGCGGATCGCCCGGACGCGGCCGTCCATCATATCAGAAGGTGCTACCATATCCGCACCTGCCTGCACATGTGTCAGAGCAGTCTTTGCCAGCAACTCCAAGGTAGCATCATTCTCCACCTCATGTCCGCACAGGACACCGCAGTGTCCATGGGAGGTGTACTCGCACATGCAGACATCCGTCACATAGTACAGTTCCGGGACCTGCTTTTTGGCCTCTCGCAGCGCTCTCTGAACGATTCCGTCCTGTGCGTATGCCTGGCTTCCCACCTCATCCTTGTGATCCGGGATTCCAAAAAGCATCACACTGCTCACACCAGCGTTAGCGATCTCCTCCAGCGCATAGGGAAGCTGGTCCACACTGTAACGGTACTGTCCCTCCATAGATGGAATTTCCTCTTTGATGTTCTCCCCATCCTTCACAAAAATAGGATAAATCAGTGAGGATTTGTCCATTCTGGTCTCACGCACCATCTTTCTTAATGTCTCATTTCCTCTCAGTCTCCTGGGCCTTTTTATCATGTCCATCTTTCTTTCCTTCTTTCATCTCTATTATCAGATCTACCAGACTGTCCATGGTAGCCTGTTTTGCCATATAAGTCTTCATGCCGTAGGCATCCGCCGCAGCCTTCGTCTGCTTGCCGATGCAGGCCGCTGTCACCTTGGAGTAGTCCAGCCCCGGTGTTCCCTCCACAAAGCCTTTGACCGTGGAAGCGCTGGTGAACACAGCACACTGGATACGGCCGTTTTCAAATTCCTCACCTTCCCGGATGATTTTGCTGACTGCGTAAGTCGTGTCATAAGTCGGCACATCCTCCACCTTGGCTCCTGTCTCTCTCAGAAGCGCTGTCAGCTTCTCATTGCCTCTGCTGGCCCTGGGAATCAACACCCGTTCTTTCCCGGAGAGTTTCCGTGCCAGTTCTCTTCCCAGAGATTCTCCGTCATAAACTTCCGGCATCAGATCCACGAAGATTCCTCTCTTCTCCAGCGCCTTTTTCGTACCCTGGCCGATCGCCGCGATCTTCGCCGCCCCCAGCCTGCGGATATCAAATCCTCTCTGACGCATTTCATCGAAAAAGACATTCACGCCGGTGGGACTGGTAAAGACAATCCACTGATAGTCCGAAATCTGATCCAGCGCAGCCGCAAGCGGGCCTTGATCCTGACAAGGTTTCGTCTCAATGGCCGGAAGTTCCAGAACCTCTGCTCCTTTTCTCCGCAGTTTCTCCGCCATGGAGGAGATCAGATTTCTCGGCCTTGTCACCAGCACCTTCCACCCTGCCAGAGGCAGCTTTTCATACCAGGCAAACTGCTCTGCCAGCTCGCAGACCTTTCCCACTACAATCACAGCCGGTGTCTCAATTCCCTGTCTCTTCACTTCCTTTGGAAGCGTTTCCACCGTGGCCACAATTCTTTTCTGTGCCGCAGTCGTCCCTTTTTGCAGAATCGCCGCGGGAGTCTTGGGATCCATCCCTGCGTCCAGAAGTCCCTGGCAGATATCTCCAAGCGCCGTGACCCCCATCAGAAAGATTAATGTCCCCTTCGTACGGACCAACGCCTCAAAATCAATGTCATACTCGGCGCCTTTCCGCTTATGTCCAGTGATGATATGCAAAGAAGAGGTGTAATCTCTGTGGGTGACCGGAATTCCGTTATATGCCGGCACCGCTATGGGAGAAGTGACTCCCGGCACAACCTCATAGGGGATTCCATTCTCTTTGAGAAGCTCCAGCTCCTCTCCGCCCCTTCCGAACAAAAAAGGATCTCCCCCTTTTAAGCGGACTACGCGAAGTCCTTTCTGCGCTTCTTCGAGCAGAACCTGGTTGATCTGTTCCTGGGGCATGGTATGATTTCCCGCCCGTTTTCCCACATTCACACATCTGGCATCCTGCGGGATCATGGAGAGAATACCCTGGCCTACCAGGTTGTCATAGACCACCACCTGTGCCTCGCCGAGAACCTCCATTCCTTTTCGTGTGAACAGACCGACATCCCCCGGGCCTGCTCCCACCAGCCATACTTTTCCTACTGCCATCTATTCGTATCTTCCTTTCATTTTCTTCGCCAATGCGACGCCCAGCTCACTGGCTTTTTGAACATCGCCCTCTATCTGATCCTTATGCCACTGACCGGTAGTCTCATGGTAATAAAGCCCCGTTATCTGTATCTTATCCTCCCGGCACACTGCGTGTGCTGCCACCGGCGAGGAACAGCCGCCGTCCAGCCAGCGGACGAACGCTCTCTCCGCCTGCGCCTCCGCCGCGGCTCTCCGGTCCTGAAATCCTTCCAGGAAGGAGTAATCCTCCCCTGCCCGGCCCTGAACGGCCAGAATTCCCTGTCCGGCCGCCGGAAGCATCTCCTCCACTGTGAAATAGCGGGAAATACGTCCTTCCAGCCCCAGCCGCTTCACGCCGGCTGCCGCCAGAACCAGAGCACTGTACTCACCGTCATCCAGTTTCCGAAGACGGGTCAGAACATTTCCCCTCACGCTTTTACATTTCA
Source organism: Candidatus Blautia intestinigallinarum (assembly GCA_019112635.1). GTDB lineage: Bacteria > Bacillota > Clostridia > Lachnospirales > Lachnospiraceae > Blautia_A > Blautia_A intestinigallinarum. Next base: position 17,193 of record DXIX01000028.1, read on the forward strand.
TCCCTGGAAACAGCTTCTCCAGCTGCAGACATCTGCGCAGGCTGGAACTTCCGATAGGTTTCTCAGGGTCCAGCTCCTTCGCCCCCTCGGGCAGAATCAGAACATCCCTTGGATCCTCCCTTCTGGAGTAGGCCACCACAGGAAGCTCCTTTGGCACCTCCATGGGAAGATCTTTCAGGCTGTGAACAGACAGATCACTCTTTCCCGCCGCCAAAGCCTTGTCCAGTTCCTTCACGAACAGCCCTTTGCCGCCGATCTGATCCAGTGTCCGGTCCAAAATAATATCCCCTGTGGTCTTCATGGTGAGAATCTCCACGTCAAGTCCCTGCCCTTTTAAATAATCTCTCACAATCTCACTTTGAATCACCGCCAGTCTGCTCTCTCTGCTTCCGATCCTGACTGTTCTCATAAATCCTCCTCTATCAGCACTTTTTCTATGGCTTCCCGCACCCTCCTGGCCTTGCTGTGATCCAGCCCGCTGGCATTGATGCCGATCACCATCTCTTTGTATTTCACGATTCCCGGGAAATAGAAATCGCATTTTTCTTTGTCGCTGGCAACATTGACATAGATTCCTTCTTTTTTGCAGATTCTGTAAATGTCATCATTGACCCTTCTGTCATTGGTGGCAGCCAGAACCATATAGGCATCCGACAGATCTGTCCGCATGCATTTGCGGTTCACCCAGGCAACTGCCCCTGTCTTCACCATCTCCTCCAACTGCGGAGTAATCTTGGGAGCAACCACCCGGATATTTCTGGTAAATTTCGACAGAGCAGCAGCCCTTCTGGTAGCCACTCTTCCGCCTCCCACAATCACCGCCAGCTTTCCCTCCAGATCCACATAGAGTGGAAAAAAAGCTTTATTCTTCATACAACTTCTCCAGTCCGGCCACACATTCCAGGAAAGCATCCTGTTCCAGCGCGTCCCTCAGCCCAAATATCATTTTATTCACCACTTTGCCGGCAGCCGTGTCAATCACCTCAATCAGCTTTTCCCGATCCTTCTGTTCCATCGGCATGGCTTTTAAGATTTTTCCGATCCGAAGATTCAGGTCATTGACCGCCTCCGCTTTGATCTCCTGGATTCTGGGAATCACGTCCCGCCCGTCATACCACTGATAAAATTCTGCCATCTGATCCTGGACAATCTCGCCGGCCTGCTGCATACTCTCCTGCTGCTCTTCCAGCGCTGCCTCCATCTTAAAGCTGTCCATATCATAGAGCGTGACCTGCTTCACTTCAGACAGAGCGGGATCAATATCTCTGGGAACCGCCAGGTCAATCAAAATCACCGGATGATCCAGATCAAGGTTCTCAAAAAGCTCTCTCTTCAGGGTGTAATTGGGGCTGGCTGTCGCGCTGACCACCAGATCGCATTTGGGAAGATACTCCATTCTCTCTCCGTAATTAATCCTCTTACAGCCGACAGGAATATTCACGATTCCGCTGCGGTACTGACGGATCGTCACTGTCACATCCGCTCCATTCTCCCGCAGGGTCTGAGCCGCAATTTTGCCCATCTCTCCGTTTCCAATCACCATACAAGTCTTCCCCTGAATCTCATATCCTTCTTCCTTCAGACAGGACAATGCCTGGTGAATCACTGAGAGATTCCCCCTTGAGAAAGTCACCTCAGTCTTGATCTTCTTTCCCGCAGTCACAGCCATCCGGAACAACACTTCCAGGACGCCATCTGTGGTAAAATGTTCCCTTGCAAACGACAGGGCATCCTTCACCTGGGTCAGAATCTGATCCTCCCCCAGAATCTGCGATTTCAGACCGCTGGTGAGATAAAACAGATGCTCCACAGCCTCCCTGTCCTCTCTCTTTATAAAGTAATCCCGATATGGCTCCTGCGGAAGGCTTTTCAGCCTGCACAGGCTGGCATAGAGATCTCCTTCCCAGTCCGGCGCAGTGCTCACCCACAGCTCCATGCGGTTACAGGTAGACAGAAGAATGCAGCCCAAGATGCCTTCTTCTTTTTTAATCTCCTCCATGGCGCTTCCCGCATTTTTCTTTGTGAAGGCGAATTCTGCCCGGATATCCACAGATGCCATACTGTGATCAATTCCAATCATGGAAATGCTCATACTTTTCTTCCTCAAACTTTCTTTTGTCATTTTAACTTAACTCACTTTTTTTATCATAATCACAACTGTGTTTAATGTCAATTCATTGCCTTTGTTTTTCCAAAAAAGATTTGAAAAATGTAAAAATGTAATTGACAGTATTCGCAGAAAAGTTTAGAATAAACTAAAATATTTACTGTATGCGGCTCCTGTCGGATGAAAGGGAAAAGAGTGCAAATCTCTTACGGTCGCGCCACTGTGAAGGAGGAGAGTTCTCCAGATGCCACTGGGTTACACTGGGAAGGCGGGGAATTTCGAAGATACCTGAGTCAGAATACCACCCATACAGAAATCACACATGGTTACGAACGATGGCCAGGTGATGCTTCTTTCTGTGGAGAAGAAATGAGAATGCCTGTCCTGCGATTCGGACAGGTTTTTTTGTGTGAAAACAGAAAGGAGATTTAAAAATGACAAACAAGCAGAGAAAGATTGTCATGATATCCGCGGTCTTCGCACTGACTTTCGGAATTACCCCCGTGGCAAACGCCATGCACATCATGGAAGGCTACTTGCCGGCTTCCTACTGCATCGGCTGGGGTGTCATCTGTATTCCGTTTTTGATATCAGGATTTTTCTCCATCAAAAAAACACTGGCGGCAAACGCACGCCTTCTGCCTCTGGCAGCGATGGCAGGCGCTTTTATCTTTGTGATCTCATCGCTGAAAATCCCGTCAGTAACCGGAAGCTGTTCCCATATGACAGGAACTGGGCTGGGAGCCATTTTGTTTGGTCCTTCCGCAGTCAGCATCCTTGGAATTATCGTGCTGCTCTTCCAGGCAATTCTGTTGGCACACGGCGGACTGACCACACTGGGAGCCAACACGTTCTCCATGGCCGTGGCAGGTCCTTTCGTCTCCTACGGAATCTATGCCCTCTGCAAAAAGGCAAAAGTAAATCAGAAGGTTTCTGTCTTTCTTGCAGCAACCCTGGGAGATTTGTGTACATACTGTGTGACTGCCATTCAGATGGCTCTGGCACATCACGCGGACACCACCGTCTTCGGTGCCATGGGAAAATTCCTGGCTGTCTTTGCTCCCACACAGCTTCCTTTGGCTGTCATCGAGGGAATCCTGACTGTTCTGATTGTCACCGCCCTGGAGAGTTACGCGAAGCCGGAACTTCGCGCCATCGGATTTATCAAGGAGGTGCATTGATATGAAGAAATCAACTGTTCTTCTTCTGATTCTGGCAGTGATTCTTCTGGCATTCGTCCCGCTGTTCGCCATGCCCGACAAGGAATTCGGCGGATCTGACGATGCGGGAAGTGCTGTCGTGGAAGAAGTGGACTCCGGATACCAGCCATGGTTTGAACCGATTTTGGAGAAAACACTTGGACATGAGCTTCCCGGTGAAGTGGAAAGCCTTTTGTTCTGTATTCAAACCGGTATCGGCGTGGGAATCGTCGCCTTCGTCATGGGACGGTATGTGGAGCGCAGAAAATGGATAAAGGAAGAATAAATTTTCCTGATCCATCGAAAGGAGTCCATTCATGATTACCATCGATAAACTGTGTTATCATTCGAAGCTCAGATACTGCAATGCCGCGGAAAAATTCGCTTTTTCTGTACTGACCATCCTGTTTTGTGTGGTCAGCCGTTCGGCTGTGATTGCAGGAATTGTTCTGTTGACAACAGGGATTCTCACCGTCTGGAAGGGGGGAATCCCCTTTCTGCGTTATCTGAAGTTTCTCACCGTTCCCCTGGTCTTCCTGATTCTGAGCACCCTGGCAATCATTGTGAACTTTTCCGAAAGTCCCATGGATCTTTTTGCCATTCCCCTCGGGAACTGGTATCTCACCGGAAGCCTTCACTCACTGATCTACGCAGGCAGGCTCATCCTGACAGCCTTGTCCAGTGTCTCCTGCCTTTATTTTCTGTCTCTCAATACTCCAATGACAGATATCCTGTCGGTCCTGGACAGACTGCACTGTCCCAAGCTAATCATGGAACTGATGCTTCTAATCTACCGGTTCATCTTCCTTCTCATGGAGATCGCCTCCGCGATTACCACAGCTCAGAATTCCAGACTTGGAAACAAGGATTTCCGGACCTCCTGCCGTTCTTTCAGTGCCATGGCCTCTGCTCTGTTTCTGCGTGCCATCCGAAAATCCAGCATTCTCTATGATGCCATGGAATCTCGCTGTTATAACGGGACCATCCGGGTTCTCACCGAACAGTTTCCGCCCAGAAAGGCAGAGATTTTCGCCATCATACTGTTTGAACTTTTGCTGTTGCTTCTCACAGTATACTTGTATTTTCACTGAGCAGAAAGGATCCCTTTTATGAAAGATATTATTTTAAAAGCAGAAAATCTGTATTTTTCCTATGATGACGAGAAGACACATTCTCTCAACGGACTTTCCCTGGAGATTGAACGCGGAAAGAAAATCGCCTTCATGGGTGCCAACGGCTCCGGAAAGTCTACCTTTTTCCTGTGCTGTAACGGAATCAACCGTCCCGCCAAGGGAAGAATTCTCCTGGATGGAGAACCGATCCAGTACACCCGGCAGGGACTTTTGAACTTACGCCAGAAGGTAGGGATTGTCTTCCAGGACCCGGACAACCAACTGTTCTCTGCCAGCGTCTACCAGGAAATCTCCTTTGGAATCCTGAACCTGGGCGTGGCAGAAGAAGAGGCGAAAAAAGAAGTGGAGCAAGTGATCGATTACCTGGAGATCACCCCGTTTCGCCACAAACCGACTCACGCCTTAAGCGGCGGCCAGAAAAAACAGGTCTCCATCGCAGACATCCTGGTGATGCACCCGGAAATTATTATTCTGGACGAACCAGCCGCTGCTTTGGATCCCAAACACACACAGATGGTCAATCAGATTGTCAACCGGCTGACGGAACAGGGAATCACCGTCCTGATGTCCACCCACGATGTGGACTATGCCTACGAGTGGGCTGACCAGATTTTCCTCTTTAAAGACGGACAGGTACTCTCCCAGGGAACCCCTGCGGAAGTATTTTCCAATCAATCAGCCCTGGCAGCCACCAATTTACACCAGCCCGCAGTTCTGGAACTGTTTCACCGGCTGTGCAGAAAAGGAATTTTAAAAACATCCCTTCCGATCCCGAAGAATCTCAGGGAACTGGAAGCTTATATTGAAGCGACAAACGAACCATATTACCAAGGAGGAACCTCACACATGAACCAATTGGAAAAGAAAGCGATCCTGGTGGTAAGCTTCGGCACTTCCTATCATGCTACCAGAGAAGTCACCATCGATGCCATTGAACAAGACATTGCTGCCGCTTACCCGGATTATAAGATCTACCGTGCCTGGACCAGCAAAATGATCCTTGCGAAATTAAAGAAACGTGATCACATTCACATCTGTAATGTGAAAGAGGCCATGGAGCAGATGGCGGCAGACAAAATCACCGATGTGATCATACAGCCCACCCATGTCATCAATGGTATTGAAAATGATCTGATGAAGGAAGATGCGCTCTCCTATCGGGAGTATTTCCATTCCATCCGTTTTGGAACCCCTCTTCTGACCTCAGAGAAAGATAACCAGGCGATTATCCAGGCAATTACGGAAGAATTCCCGGATCTCACCAAAGAAGATGTTCTGGTTCTGATGGGACACGGCACCACACACTATGCCAACTCCATCTACGCAGCCCTGGATTATACCTTTAAGGACTACGGACATAAGAATATTTTTCTCGGAACTGTGGAGGCTTACCCAAGCATGCAGTCCCTCCTCCGTATGGTAAAAGAATACAATCCCAGACGGGTGATCCTGGCACCTTTCATGATTGTGGCCGGGGATCATGCCCGCAACGATATGGCCGGAGATGACCCGGAGTCCTGGCTCTGCCAGTTCCGGGAATCCGGATTTGAAGTAAAGCCTGTGCTGAAAGGACTGGGAGAATATCCCCGGGTGCGCCAGATGTTTGTGGATCACGTGGCGGACGCCCTGAAAAACTGATCTTCTCCTATGAGAAAAATGTCTCACCAAAAAGGCAGCGGACTCTCTTCTTTATGAAAAGAGTTCTCTGCCTGAAAATTTAAAATCTTATGGATTCAGATATTCGTAAGTCACCTTTGAAATCTCTTGAATCAATCGGATGGATTTTCCAGCCCCGGTCAAATCCCGGGACATCACACACAGGATATAATCTTTCTGTGGTCCATATACAATCGCCGCATCATGCTGCACTTCATCGGTCTCTCCGGTCTTATTGGCCACCTTCACATCTTCTGGAACACCCTTTGGTATCTTATTCACCGTCTCCTGGTTCATAAGCAGCTCCAGCATCTGTCCGGAAGCCTCCTTTGACACACAGGTCCCGTCATAAATTCTCTCCAGAAGCTGTCCGCAGTCTTCCACAGAGGTACTGTTCTGTTCATCCGCAATGGAGATCAGACCTGTGGCAGACGGACTCAGACTGTGATAGATAGCTGTATCCGGATATCCCTTTTCACCCAGATACTTATCAATCAGCACACACCCCTGGGCAAAATCCAGCTCCTCACTCTGCAGGCGCACCAATTCATTAAAAGCTTCATTGTCTGACCGCTCAATCATATCAGCCAGCAGGCTCTGAACCCGTTCTTCATCTCCTGAGGCGTTGGCTGTCACCTGTTCAAAATCTGAGAAGGTCTTCTCCATGACGAACAGCTTAATCAGACTTGCCGCATACAACGGTTGATTCTGTATCGTGACTGACACATCTTCCTGAAGATCTTTCACATATATGCTCCACTCACCGCTTTGCCGTGCAAGAAGTGTCTCCAATGTTCCTCTCAGTTCTTCCAGGGAAGCTTCTTCCGTATCGGAATCTTCCCCGGCAGACTGCTCCTCCTCAGTGATCTCTTCCTCCTGAACCGAATCCGAGCTTGTCCTCTCATCTTTTTGGGCCGCTCCCCAAATATAAATCCCTGCAGCCAGGACAGCGCATGCCAGCAAAAGTCTGGTATCCCGCACAATCCTCCGCCGTGTTCTCTTATCCAATTCTTTCATGCTGTCTCACAGATACCTTTCCGGACATGAACCTGTCCATCCCTTTTCTTCTCTACGAAAAAATTTCTTCTATATAATAGTATAACCGCAATCTGTGAAATATGAATGAATTGTCAGGGAAATCAAAGACCATTTTCTGCTGTGTGTTCTCAGTCTCTCCGATTATCAATACTGTACAGAAGAGCATTGCAGATGCAGGCCGCAATGTTGCTTCCGCCTTTTCTTCCCCTCGCCACAATATAGGGAACTTCTGTCTCCATAATCAGTTCCTTGGACTGTACCACATTGACAAATCCCACGGGCACACCGATCACCAGTCTCGGATGGATCCTTCCATCCTTGATCATCTCATAGAGATGAACCAGCGCAGTCGGTGCATTTCCGATGGCAAAGATCAGGTCCTTTCCCATCGCTGCGGCCTTCTCCATACTGGCCACAGCCCGGGTAGTCCCGTTTTCTTTCGCTGATTTCGCCACATCCTCATCAGACATAAAACAGTATACCTCACCCCCGTAACGGGCAAGTGCTTTTTTGTTGATTCCGGCCTTCGCCATCTGCGTATCCGTCACAATGCAGGCCCCCTCTTTGATTGCCTGGATTGCCTTGTCCACCACGTGGTCTGAAAAGCAAAGATTCTTCGCATAGTCAAAATCCGCGCTGGTGTGAATACAACGCTTGACAATCAGTTCTGTTCCCGGAACCAAAGGAGTATCTCCCAGTTCCTGGGTAATGATCTCAAAACTGCGTGTCTCAATCTCCATAGGTTTTACATTTTCCAGCTCTACTTTCATATTCTCACTCCTCAATTCCTGTCTCCAGAATCTCATATATTTTCTTCATATCCAGATGCCGGCGAAGCTCTGCCGCCAAAATGTCATACTGGCTCTCTTTAAACGCTGCAAAATCCACGCTGGTCATCTGGGACACGTCAATCCCCTTCCAGTCTCCTAAAGCTTTCACCAGACCCTGCGTAACCTCTTCCCGGTCAAAAACTCCGTGGACATAGGTTCCATAGACATTGCCCGCGCACAGTCCGTCTTCCTTTTCTTCCTTCGTCACCTGATCCACAATTTTGGACGCCTGCACCGCATCCTGATTGGGACGGCTGGTTCCCATATGGATCTCATATCCTTCCAGAGGAATTCCTGACATGGAATGAAGAATTCCCGGCAGTTCCAGGAAGTGTCCCTGCACTCTGGTGCGGGTCTTGGCCTCCACGAACACCGTGTCCATAGGCAGAAGCCCCATTCCTTTGATCTGTCCTCCGGCTTCCACATGATGGGGATCTGACAGGGTCTCTCCCAACATCTGATAGCCTCCGCAGATTCCGAAAATAATCTTACCCTTGGCTGCTTCTTTCAGCACTGCTGCCTCCAGTCCATTCTGGCGCATCCACAGAAGATCTTCCATCGTGTTTTTGGTTCCCGGAAGGAGAATCATATCCGGGCTGCCAAGCTCATGGACATGTCTGACATACCGCAAAGAGACTCCCGGAATACTCTCCAGCGGGTTAAAGTCCGTGAAGTTGGAGATTCTCGGCAGACGGATCACTGCCAGATCCAGGATTCCCCTCTCCTGATGTCCCTCGAACCGCTCTGTCAGGCTGTCCTCGTCTTCCACCTGAATATCCAGATAGGGAGCCACTCCCACCACGGGAACTCCGCTGCGCTCCTCCAGCATCTTGATTCCGGGATCCAGAATCGTCTTGTCTCCCCGGAATTTGTTGACGATCAGGCCTTTTACCATCTTCCTCTCGTCCTCTTCCAGGAGCATCACCGTGCCGATGAGCTGGGCGAACACACCGCCCCGGTCAATGTCTCCCACCAGAAGTACCGGAGCCTTGGCTCTCTTTGCCATCCCCATATTGACGATATCATCTTCCTTCAGATTGATTTCCGCCGGACTCCCAGCTCCCTCTATGACGATGATGTCATTCTCGGCTGCCAGTTCCTCGTAAGCCTCCATCACCTTGGGAACCAGTTCTTTTTTGAATTTAAAGTAATCCCGGGCGCTCATGGTTCCCAGAACCTCTCCATTGACGATCACTTGAGACCCCACATCATTGGTGGGCTTCAACAGAATGGGATTCATTTTCACAGAAGGGGCAATTCCTGCGGCTTCCGCCTGCATCACCTGTGCCCGTCCCATCTCCAGTCCTTCCTCTGTGATAAATGAATTCAATGCCATATTCTGGGATTTAAAAGGTGCCACCCGGTAGCCATCCTGCCTGAAAATTCTGCACAGACCTGCCGCCAGCAGGCTTTTCCCCGCATTGGACATGGTACCCTGCACCATAATCGCTTTTGCCATAACTTCTTCCCCCTTGCTGTTTATTCCTTCTCTTCCCCGCAGATTTCTCTCAGAATCTGAAGGAGTCTCTGATTTTCTTCATGTTTCTTCACTGCCACCCGGTAATACCCCTTCGTAAGCCCCGTATAATTGCTGCAATCCCGGATGAGGATTCCTCTTCTCTCACATCTCTCCCACAGATCTTTCGGACCTTCAAAGAACAGATAATTCGCCTGAGAATCATAGATGGGAATTCCCAGTTTTCGGAATTCCTCTTTCATCCATCTCAGTTCCCGGAATACCATCTCGCGGCCCTGACGGACATAATCCTTTTCTTTTAAAGCCGCCACACCGGCTTTCTGTGCAATCACTGACAGATTCCATGGCTGTGTCACCTTTCCCATCTGTTCCAGAAATTCCAGATTCCCGCACAGTCCGTATCCAAGCCGGATTCCGGCCATAGCATATCGCTTCGTGAACGCCTTTAAAAGAAACAGATTCGAGTGAGAGGAAATCTCTGATTTCAGAGAGTGTCTCTCTGGCTCCTCCACAAAGTCCAGAAAACACTCATCCACCACGAGCATGGTATGATTTTTCCTGCAAAGCTCCAACACGGATTGCAGAAAAGACTTCTCCAGTAAAAGCCCGGTGGGATTATTGGGATTGCACAGGAACACCACATCCACCTGGGGAGTCAAGCAGCCGAAAAAATCTTCCCCTGGCTGAAATCCCCGTTCTTTTTTCAATTTATAATAGGAAACAGAAGCTCCCAGATTCTCCAGCGCCTGCTCATATTCTGCGAAAGTAGGCGCGAATACCAGCGCATTTTTCGGTTTCAGAGCCAGGGTCAGGGTATAAATCAGTTCCGCAGCTCCATTCCCGCAGATCACCTGATCTTTAGGGACTTCCTCGTAATCTGCAATCGCCATTTTCAGTTCCTCATATCCCACCTGGGGATAATTCACCAGTTCATCCAGACTGTCCGTCACAGCCTGCCTCACCCCCTGAGGTGTCCCCAGGGGATTGCAGTTCGCGGAGAAATCCAGACATCCGGCATGGTGATAAACGTCACCGCCATGTACGTGTTTCATGTTCTCTTCCTCTCGTTGTCCATTCTTCTATGCTGTTTTTTCTTGCTTCTGTTAGAAAATCTGCAGGACTGCCCAGCGCGCCAGGGCAAACAGGATCACTCCCAGAAAAGAAGTGACATACATCAGCCGGTTTGCTCTGGGGATATCCTCCTGCTCAATGGGCCGTATGGCATCTCCGATGGTAGGCTTCTCATAAAGTTTGCCAAAATAACAGGCATTCCCCGCCAGCTGAACATCCAAAGCCCCCGCCATCACTGACTCAGTCTGGGCAGAATTGGGACTGGCATGATTTCGCCGGTCCCGAAGAAAAATTTTCTTCGCATTTTTGCCATCCAGCCCCGCCAGATAACTGGCAGCCGTCATCAGACAGCCGCTGATCCTGGACGGCAGGTAATTCGCCAGATCATCCAGTTTGGCCGCACACCGGCCGAAATACAGATATTTGTCATTTTTATATCCAACCATGGAATCCATGGTATTGATTCCCTTGTAAAGGAACATCAGGGGCACAGAGCCGATGGCCATATAAAACATCGGCGCGATCACTCCATCCGAGGTATTCTCCGCTACCGTCTCCACCGCCGCCTTCACAACCCCTTCTTCTGACAATTCCTGCGTATCGCGTCCCACAATCATGGAGACCGCCTTTCTTCCGTCATCCAGAGTTCCCCCGTGCAGTGCCTCATAGACTTTCATACTCTCCGTTTTCAGAGATTTCATGGCCAGAAGCTGATAACACCAAAAGGTCTCCACCACCAGCCCTGCCCAGAAATTCCATCGGTATAAGAGGATCAGAACTGCCAGAGGAATTCCTGCGCTGAACAAAAGCACCAGAATTACCAGAAATACGCCGGCAATCTTCTCACCGGAAGGTGTCTTTGGAAAAATCTTCCGAAGTTTCTTCTCCAAAAAAGCAATCCAGTTGCCAATCGCGCAGATGGGATGATACAGCCATCTGGGATCTCCCACGCAGAAGTCCAGTACAAATCCCGCGCACAGCGCAATTAATCCTGCCATCTCTTCGTCTCCTTCTTCTCGCATTGTCTCAGGAAAGCCGCCGCAACCTGGGGACATCCATAATAATAAAGATGTGGAAAACCAAGAATTCTCCTCTCATCTGCATGGATACATTTCCAATTTCTCACACTGGCAGGTTTTTTCGCCAGAAAATCTTCCCCGCAGTTTTCCGAATCAAAATAATGGAATTCATGAGCCGGAAGAACCCCCAGTTCCTCTCCAAGCACCGGATGAGACTCCTGCAGATTTACATAGCCGAACCGATTCAGACAGGAAGTCCGGTAAGCTTTTCCGCTGAGATAACCAACCATGGGATAACTCTGTCCGTCCATCCCTTCCATCTCTTCGTGAAGGTACATAAAACCACCGCACTCTGCCAGACAGGGAAGACCGGATTGCAGAGCCTCCCTGATTTCCCGGCACATGGAACGATTCTCAGAAAGTGTTCTGGCATGGAGTTCCGGATAACCGCCGCACAGAAGAAGACCATCCAGATCTTTGGGCAGCTTTTCCTCCCGAAGGGGCGAAAATTCCACCAGTTTGGCTCCCATATCTCTCAAAAGCTGCAGGTTATCCTCATAGAAGAAACAGAATGCCTCATCCCTCGCCACGCCGATTCTCACCGGATGATCCAGTCGAAAAGCGAAGGCCGGATTCTCCCTGGTCAGATCTTCCACGGGAAGTTTCCTGGCACTGCCAGCCAGCTTCAGGATTCCGTCAATTTCCAGAGAATCCTCCAACACCTGCGCCAGTCTCTTAAGCTTTTTCTGGAGATCTTCTACCTCATCAGGCATCACAAGCCCCAGATGCCGGCTCTCAATCTGACAGTCCTCCACTTTCGGCACGTAGCCGTACACATGAATCCCCAGTTCTTCCTCCACCAGCCGCTTCATCCGCGGATAGAGCATGGGAGACATCTGATTGAAAATCACACCGCGGATCTGACTGTCCTTTCGGTACCCCAGAAATCCCTTCACATAAGCCGCCAGAGACACGCTCATCCCCTTGGCATTTACAATCAGAATCACTGGCGTCTCAGTCACTCTGGCCAGATCGTAGGCACTCGCCTGTGTGGTTGTCCCGCCCACACCGTCGTAATACCCCATCACGCCTTCCATCACAGCCAGCTCCATACCTTCCATATTTTTCTCCAGAAGATAGCGCACCACCGGCTCACCTGCGAAAAAAGTATCCAGGTTCCGGGATTTGGTTCCGATCACTTTGCTGTGGAACATGGGGTCTATGTAATCCGGCCCGCACTTAAACGAGGCCGTCTTGATTTTTCGATTCTGCATCACCTGCAAAAGCCCGCAGGTGATTAATGTCTTGCCGCTTCCGCTGGCCCCGGCGGCCAGCAGGATTCTGGGAACTCTCATTCCTCTCCTCCTTTGCTGCATGTAATCACATAAATCGGATTCTCGCCCATCATCATATGATACCGCCCCAGATTCCTGGAACGTGCCGCGGATATCTGCACCAGATCGGTACAACACAGTTTCTTCTCCTGAATCAGCGTCAGAACCTCCGTCACCGTCTCCAGTGTGATGCAGTTAATCACCATACGGACTTTGGGATTTTTGCGGATCAGACTTGTGACAATCTCTCTTAAATTCCCGGAAGATCCGCCGATGAACGCATGGGTGGGAGCTTCCAGATCTTCCATCGCCTCCGGCGCCGTTCCCTCCACAACCTCCAGATGATCCAGAGCAAACTTTTTCTTATTCTCCCGGATCAACTCCACTGCTTCCGGTTTCTTCTCAATGGCGTACACCTTGCCGTCCGGAACACGAAGAGCCATCTCCACACTCACAGAACCTGTTCCGGCTCCCACATCATAACAGATGGAATCCTCAAAAAGCCGCAGTTTGCCAAGAGATACGCAGCGCACCTCCTCTTTGGTCATGGGGGCTTTTCCGCGGATAAATGCCTCATCGGGAAGTCCATGGGTGGCTCCCGGCATACAAACTTCCGGGTTTCTCGCACAGATGACACTCAGAGGATCCCCCTGATAGTCTGTAAGCTGGCAGGCCTTCCGGGTAACAATCTTCTCGTCCTCATAGGACAGACGCTCTCCCACAGAGAGGAGTACTTCTCCCATTCCGTAGTCCGTCAGCTTCCGGGCCAATTCCCGCACACTGCTCTCTCTGCCCAAAATCGCGAAAACTTTGGGATGACTCTTGATCAGAGACACCAGATTACAGTCCTGCCCGTGAGCGCTGACAATCTTCGCGTCATCCCAGGACAGTCCCAGCTTCGCCATGAAATACACCACCGAAGAGATTCCGCTTAAAATCTCCACCTGGCCAAATTCCTGCAGGCGGTCCGCCAGTTTCTTTGCGCCGCTGTAGAAGCCCACATCTCCCGACAGGGCCACAACCACCTGGTCATATTCCGGATGCTCTTGCAGATACCGGCAGATCTCTTCCACACGGTATTCCTCGAAAACCGCCTGTCCCGGATGTGCCGCTGCCTGAACCATCCGTTTCGCGCCGATGATCAGATCTGCCCTCTGGCAGGCTTCCTTTCCCTCCACCGTCATCGTCCTTGGGTTTCCCATTCCGATTCCCAGCAGAGTTACTCTGCGCAGATTTTTCAGAGAAAATTCTCTCAGGAGTTCCCTCTTCATCTCTTCCATGGAAAGTCCCGGGACAGTCTCAGCAGGCCGTCCGATCACCACCAACGCCGCGCCTGCTTCCATGGCAGCCTGCGCTTTCTGCAAAAATCCACCGGCCGCTCCCGTATCTTTTGTCACCAGATACCGGCAGTCATACTGCCGCAGCATAGCCAGATTCATTTCTGTGGAAAAAGGACCCTGCATTCCAATCAGATGTTTTCCTTCCACCCCCAGACGGGCGCAGGCCTCCATCACCGATGGAAGACTTAAAACTCTGGCATAGAGTCTCTCCTGATAGTGATCCAGTTTCACAAATTTTCCCAATTCTTTACTGCCTGTGGTGAGCAGAATATTTCCCTTTGTCTCATTTAAATATGCCACTGCCTCTTCCACAGAGTCCACACAGACGACCTCTTCCCCGGCTTTTTGCGCGCGCCGCAGAAGACGGCGGTAGGGATAACCGGTCTTTTGGCAGGCATCCTGAATATTCCGTGTCACTTCCACGGCATAAGGGTGCGTGGCATCAATCACCAGATCTGGGGCAGCTTCCCTGAGGAACGCTTCCATTTTCTCCTCGTCCATTCTCCCCGCCGCAACTTTCAAATACTGAGATTCCTCCAGGGAATGGGCTCCATACTCTGTGGCCACACAGACTGTGACAGACACTTCCCTTTTTGCCAGCCATCTGGAAATCTCATATCCTTCCGTGGTTCCGGCAAACACAACCATCTTATACATTCTTATATCCTCTGGGCGTTACCATTTTTCCATTGAGACTCTTGGTCTGGGAATTTCCCACAAACACGGTCGTAAACATGTCTACCTGCGTATCACGAAGCTCCTTCAGGGTGAGAACCTTGCCTTCCTCCCCTTCTCTTCCGATCTGAGAGACCAGACCGCAGACGGTATCCTCCGATTTATACTGCAGCATCAGATCGCAGGCTTTTTTAAGATAATCCTTTCTCTTCTTGCTGGACGGATTATACAGACAGATGACAAAATCCGCCTTCGAAGCATTCAGAAGCCTCGCCTCGATCTTTTCCCAGGGAGTCAGAAGATCGCTCAGGCTGATCAGACAGAAATCGTGAATCAGAGGCGCCCCCAGAACCGAGGCTCCGCCTGTGGCCGCCGTCACACCGGAGACAATCTCCAACTCCACATCCGGGTAATTCACTCCCACTTCATACATCAGTCCGGCCATTCCGTAGACTCCGGCATCACCACTGCAGATCATGGCCACTTTCTTTCCTTTTTTGGCCTCCTCAAAAGCCAGGACACACCGGTCTACTTCCTTGGTCATCGGTGTGGTGAGAAATTCTTTTTCCGAAAAATGTTCCCGCACCAAATCCACATAGACAGTATATCCGATAATCACATCGCAGCCACGGAGTACTTCCGCCGCCTTGATGGTCATCAGTTCATAGGCTCCCGGCCCGATTCCCACTACCCATATCTTATTCAAAACACACACTCCAATCTGAGAGCACCAGCGCACAGGTCACACCGTCTCCCGCTTTTTTTCTCTGTATCAGTCTGCCGTCTCCTCCGGCTAACACCGCACTTCGCTCGCAGACATTCTCCACACCTGTTGTCTTTCTCACAAACTCAGAAGCTGTGAACTCTCCCGGCACTTTCAAAAGCGCTTCTGCCGGATAGGTCTCAAAGGGAATTCCCCGTCTGTGACACCAGCTGTGAATTCCCGCTTCTTCTTTTTTCAGATCCACACTTGCCGCTTTCCAAAGAGCCTGCGGCCAGATTCCATTCTCATCCAGTGCTTCCAAAACCAGGCGGTCAATTGCTTCCTCCTTGGTTCCCTTCCGGCAGCCAAGCCCCACCGTCACTGCTTTTGGCACTACCCGTACGGTCTGTGCAAAAGGTTCGCAGTCCCGGCGCACCGTCAGAGCCATCCCCACGGCAGGATTCTCCCTTTGTTCCTGAGAGTTCACCAGGACAAACCCTTTTGGCAGCTCTCCGGTCCAGGGAAAATCACTGTAAAATCCCACGGTCTCCCCTGCCAGTAAAGCCGCGGAAAATGCTTTGGCCGCTGTCATGGGAAAAATCTCGCATCCATTCTTCTTTGCGAAGACATCCACGGCAAACCTGCCATGGAGGTCTGTGGCGGTGGTGACCACTGCCGCAGCTCCCAGAAACTTGGCCGCTTCCCTGGCCAGATCATTTGCTCCGCCCAGATGTCCGGACAAAAGAGAGATCACGAAGGTTTGGCACTCATCGATCACCAGCACAGCCGGATCCGTCTTTTTACTCTTCACAAAAGGGGCCACGCTTCTCACCGCGATGCCGCAGGCTCCGATGAAAATCACAGCCTCACATTCCTCAAACTGCCTCCCGGTCCACTCTCTCAGGGAACCTTGCACAGAGGTCGGAAGATAGACGCTTTTTGAGACATTCTCCACCTGCCATCCCTGATTCTTCCAGAAGACTTCCAGCTTCTCTGACAGGACTGCCCCTGTCAGGCTGAAGCTGATGATTCCCATCTTTTTCATGATTTTTTCTTTCCCTCGCGAAACTCTGTGGTGAATTCCGGGTGGTACAGAAGAGACCTGTCATACTCGGAAGTCTGAACCACATCCCCGATAATCATCAGTGCCGTCTTCGTGATATGATTCTCCTTCGCCGTCTGCGCAAGCGTTCCCACAGTGCAGATGAACTTCTTCTCATCTTCCCAGCTGGCCTTGTAGACAATCGCCGCCGGCGTATCTGCTGAATATCCGCCCTCAATGAGTCTTCGGCTCAGTTCTTCCAGCATTCCTGTACTCAGGAAGATCACCATCGTAGCCTGATGCGCCGCAAAGGATTCAATGCTCTCTTTTTCAGGCACCGGAGTTCTTCCTGCCATACGGGTGATAATCACACTCTGGGAAATATTGGGAAGGGTGTACTCCAGATCCAGTGCGGCAGCCGCACCGCAGAAAGAGCTGACGCCCGGGCAGGAATCATAGCCGATTCCCAGCTTATCCAGCTCATCCATCTGTTCCCGCACCGCACCGTAGACACAGGGATCTCCTGTGTGAAGGCGGACCGTGGTCTTGCCCTCTGCTTCCGCCTGCTTCATCACTTCCAGCACCTCTTCCAGTGTCATCTTGGCACTGTTATAGATCTCGCACCCTTCCTTCGCGTAATCCAGAAGCTGCGGATTCACAAGAGAACCGGCGTAGATGATCACATCGGCCTGCTCCAGATAATTTTTTCCTCTCAGTGTAATCAGATCCGGTGCTCCCGGTCCTGCTCCCACAAAATGTACCATATCTCTTATTCTCCTTTTTCCTTCACAATAATCAATGAATAATAACCGGCACTGTCCGGAATCTCTTCGGGACTGCGGTAGATCTTCTCATCTTCCATTCCGCAGTTCTCAATCATCACTGCAGTCTCATCATGTTTCATGAGATTCTCTTTTACTTTTCCGATCTTTTTCCCGGCTTTCATCAGTACCTTCGTCCCCGGAAGCTGCAAAGCCTCCTCGATCTGGTAAGAAGCCGGAATCACATGGAGCGGTTCGGACTTCTCCACCAGCCCCATATTCAGCCTGGCTGACACAGCGCAAAACGAAGTGATTCCGCTGACAATCTCTGTCTCATATCCCATAGACTGAATCTTTTTATGTACGTAAATATAAGTGGAATATACGGTGGGATCTCCCAGTGTCAGAAATGCCACATCTTTTCCCTGATCCAGCACATCCGCAATCTTCTGTGCCCCTGCACGGTGGCTCTCCTCCAAGTGTTCCGCATCCTTTGTCATGGGAAAATCAATTTCCAGAATTTCCTTCTCATCAATCTGCGGATAAGCCTGTTTTACAATTTTATAAGCGACACTTTCTTCTTTTTTCTTGCCCGGCACTGCCAGAACTTCGCTCTCGCGGATCAGACGGAGAGCCTTCAAAGTCAGAAGTTCCGGGTCTCCCGGTCCCACTCCCAGGCCATACAACTTTCCTGCCATTTCTATTCTCCTTGTTCTTGTATTTTCTTAATTAGTTCTTCTGCATCCCGCGTCTGTCCCAGATATCCCTGCGTGTTGGAAAACAACACGGCTCCCAGAAGAATCTGTTCGTAAGAACGGTGATCCAGATAGTACTGTATTTTTTCCAAAACCACCTGCATGGTCTCCTGCAGCATCCCGCTGTCATTCAGCAATGCCAAAGCTTCCTCCGTGGTGTTACAGTCTAAAATTGCTCTTACCAGAGGAAGATCCGCGCCGGCCCGCACCGCACTGGCCGCCAGCACCTCCATTCTGCCGTCCGCATGGTGCGAGTGAGTGTTCATGATTCCCGCCGCCACCTTCACAAATTTTCCTATGTGAGCGACAAAAAGAATTCCTTTCACGCCCAGCGAGACCGCCATGTCAATGGTCTCACCCACATAATTGCTGCATTTCATGTTCTTCTCAAAGGGAAGATTCATATGATTCTTAAGATAATCTGCCCCATAATTCCCCGGTGTGACCAGCAGATACTCCTCGCCGGACTGATATTTCATCTTCATCTCCACCTGGATGCTGGCGATCAGGGCAGACTCACTCATGGGCTCCACAATCCCGCTGGTGCCGAGAATCGAAATGCCTCCCTGGATTCCCAGCCTGGGATTGAAGGTCTTGCGGGCAACCTCCTCCCCCTGGGGAGCGAAGATCGTCACCGTGATTCCGCCCTCATAATCCCACTCACTGCTGGCGCGTGAAAGTTCTCTTAAGATCATTGCCCTGGGAACTTTGTTGATGGCTGCGCTTCCCACCGGACAGGACAGCCCCGGATGGGTGACACGCCCCACTCCAGGGCCTCCCTCCAGGTGGTGTTCCCCGTCAGCGCTCCTCTTCGCCCGTGCGTAGATCAGCATCCCATTTGTGGTATCTGGGTCATCCCCTCCGTCCTTGCGCACGGCACAGACCGCACAGTCCTCTTGAATCTTCACCTCTTCCAGACGCAGATGGAGAAGAATTCCCTTGGGAGTCATCAGATCCACCTGCCCGATTTCCTTCTGCCCCAACAGCATGGCAGCCGCCCCGTAGGCAGCCGCGGCTGCACAGGAGCCGGTGGTGTACCCGAACCTCATCTTCTTATTATTCTTCACCACATAGTAATCTTCCAGTCCATTTTTCCACATATGTTTCTCCCTGCATGATCTGAAAACAAAACCGTTTTCGGACTCTAAAAAAGGGCAGTGCAAAACAGAGCTTCTAAATTCCTCCGCTTCGTTTTACATAGCCCTCATTCCGAAGATTTTCAAAACTGACTGTCTCTGTCAGATATCCGCACTCTTTTTTCAAAAATCCCCGGCAAATATTCCATTTTTTATCCAAAGTTCATTATATCGATTCACGGGGAAAAAGTCAATAATCTGCCTTAATCCTCAATCAGTCCCGCCTCTTTTAGAACCTTCTCCAGAATCTGCACCGCGTCTTCGATATAACCATTGCAGATCTCCAGCGGCTCATGGATTCTTCCGCCTTTGAGTTCTTCACAGACATAGGTATGATGCTTCTGCGTAAACTGATCCAACACCTGACTGGACAGCACATACGTCTCTTTCTTGCTCAGGCACTGATCCTTCCCCCGGCTTTTCAGAAGACCTGTGACCGCCACTGCTCCGGAAAGAGCTCCGCAGCTTCCCTTGAGATCACCCATTCCTCCTCCAAAACCTTCCAGGACACGAAACAGGGTATCCTCATCCACAGGAACCACATCCATAAACGCACAGGCCACGGACTGGGCACAGTTGTATCCTTTCTTGTGGTAAGCTACTGCTTTTTCTGATCTTTTTGACATTGTATCTCCTCCTTATCCTTCTCCAGAATGTACGCTTTTAAGAACTCATAAATCTGATTTTCCGTGGGCGGACAACCTTCCAGGCTGTGCGTAAATTCCCTGGTACACTGCCCGATTCCCAAGTTTCCTTTCTTCCCCCGGAATCCCTGTCCGATACAGATCTTCTCCTTCAGCTTCTCCAAAAAACCTTCTTCCCTCAGCTGATCCAGAGCCGGGATCAGATAGCCATAACAGGCACTGCAGGATTCCACTTCCTCCACAGCATCCTGCACATGAACAATCTTACGCTCCCTTGGAAGCTCCCGATCCTCTCTCCCTGTCTGGCATTCCTGAACAGACAGCGTGGTAAGATCCGCACTCCCCACACCAAGACTTTGCGCCAGCTGGATATAGGGAACCTCTTCCTGCCGGTAATGCATCTTCTCACAGACATAAGCATCACACAGAACAGGGTCTCTGGCTGTGAGAATCTGGTCACAGACAACCGGATTTCCTCCATCCTCAAAATCCAGGTCTCCGCAGATATGATCCACCACGATAAAATCCTGGCGGATTCCTCCATTCAGATGTGCTATGGGCTTGTGAAGCCCCAGAGAATGGAATCTGCGCTTTTCTGAATTCGGAATCAGACCTTTCAAATTCTTCAGAGCACAGGTAATCTTCGTCTGGCAATGTCCTTTCCAGACCGGCACATTGATGAGAAAGTCCAGTTTCTCCACGCAGCGGCAGATCTTTAATGACATTCCCGCACAATCTTTCTGGATCCCCTTCTCCTTCTGGGTATCCCAGAATTCAATTCCGTATTTCTGACACAACCGGTCATATCCGCATACTTTTACAGCCTCCGCTGTCCGGTCTCCCACCCAGGAGCCTTCCAGGATGACAAGATTTCGAAACCCTCTCTGCTGGAGATATTCCACAATCCCCTTCACAACTTCCGGATGTGTCGTCGCCCCATAGGAAGCCGGAGACGGCGATACCAGATTGGGTTTGATTCCAATACAGGCATCCTTCGCCGGAATCAGCTCCTCCAGCCTGGATTTTTCCAAAATCTGCAGAGTCATCGCTTTGTATTCTTTTCCTTGTATCACATAAATCTCATTTTTCTGCATCACACACCTCGCTTGTGTCTATTATACTTCCTGGACAACCTCCTGTAAATGAATTTTGCATTCTTATGAAAACAATCCTGATTCCTCTGGTATTCCCTTTTTGTTTATGCTATACTTTTTACAGTTTAAACTTGTAAATCATAAAATTTCCACGGAGGTAATCTTGAAGCGTCTGAAAAAATCCCATGAGTACATATACAAAATTTCCCATCTGGGAGAATTGCTCCTGTCTATTGTCATTCTTCTCGCGATCATCTTCTCCGGGATCTCACTGATTCTGGAACTTAGACAATTTTCCAACTTTCAGCTTGATATCTCTGCCTTCACAAAATTTCTCGCCAACGGCCTCTCCCTGGCTGTGGGAATCGAATTTGTGAAGATGCTGTGCAAATATACACCGGAAGCGCTGGTGGAGATCGTCATACTGGCCATCGCCCGGCAGATGGTCGTGGAGCATCTGCAGCTGGACCAGATGTTCATCGGAGTCTGCGCCATCGCTGTCTTATGCATTGTGCGCAAATATTTTCTTCCACCCTCCCCCAAATCAGACAAAAAGACAGCGCAGCCGTGATTACACCGCTGCGCTTAAAAATTTTCTTATCACATTCTGAATCATTTCACCAGATATTTTTTTATGAGATAGACCGGTGTACAGCTCCAGGCATGGCAGTAACTGTTCACAATCGGACTTCCATAAGGAGAATACTCCGGCACGTTGGGATCAAAAGCTTCCCAGAACGTGTCTGCTCCAAGATCAATCATCTTTCCCCAATAATTTTTCATGAGGCAGACAGCCTCCTCCACAAGCCCTGCCTCGAACAAAGCTTCCACTATATGGTGATACATATACGGTGTGGCAATGCCTGTGACCGGAAACATTTCCCGAACTACGGTCCGCATAATCTCCTGGTTTTCCTCAAAACTCATAACTCCTGCAAGTACCATCCAGACCTGGCTTGCAATGTTGAACTCTTCATCCCCGGTCACAAACAGCTTCCGGTCCTTCCGGTACAATTTTTCTTTGGCATACCCGCTGATCAATTCCAGTTTTCTCAGATAGAATTCCATCTCTGGCTCTTCCGCAATCCTGGCAAGAGCGAGGAACTGTTTCAGCACATAAATCATCTCTGCCTGTCCTGCGGTATCCTTGTTGAACTCATTGGACCAGTCCACAAAGACAGGGTAATTTTCATCCGGAATCAGTCTTCCCTCTTCGTCAAACATCTGAAGTGAGAGATCCATCTGTTTTTTAGCCGTCGGATACAATTCTTTTACCAACTCTTCATCCGGGTGAGCTTGGTGTAAATCATATAGTACAGAAATAAAGAACAGACTATATTCAAACAGAAACGTATCATCCGGAATGTTTTTGGGATTTACGAACACATTTGCAGAAATCTTTCCTTCCTTCGTCGTCATGCCGGCAAATAAATAGAGACATCTCTTGACCAGCGCTGTGTTGTCAAAAGAAGCATAATCTGCAAGGGCCTGAAGTCTCAGGTCCCCGAGCCACAGCCTGCGGTCCCTTTTCGGTCCATCCTCAAATACATCCTGCATACAATCAGCCAAAGTCTTAATTCCCACGTCATAAATCCGCTGCATTTTTTCATCTTCCAGGCGCAGAGGCGTGAAGGAAGAACCGTCCGCAGAAGTCTCCGTTATCACAGAAGGATTGGAGAATACTGCCTGCCACTTCGGGGAAGTGTCGATGACTTTCAATTCCACATAGCGGAAACTGTACCGTCTTGGCAGAGATACCTTGGCAGGAAGTTTGTCCAGATGAATAAATTCTTCCTGAATCCAGGAACGGCTCAGCCATCCATCGTAGTCTGAGGCTTCTGCCGCAAGCTCGGCAGGTACTTCCGCAAATTTCAAGCGCAGAAAGAGAGGGGCATCCATAGGAGATCCTGTCTGGTCAACCTCCATCTCAAAACTTCCAACTCTGTGATCTCCAAAATCAAGGATCAGCCTGTCATCCCTCTTCCATCCATAAGACGGCAGCTTAGAAATCTCCTTCTCACTCGTCCTGACTGAGATTCCATTCAGACTGGAAGGATCCGAAACCATTTCCACAATACGGGACGGAAGAACTTTTTCTTTTCGAATTTCAGGTCTGTTCTCCTCCGCTTTTCTCAGCAGTTTTTCATCATGAATAAATTCCACATCGGAATTAATCTGAAATGTAAATGCCATTTCGCACCCTCCTTTTTACATTTGACCGCCTCCATATTTCTTCTGAAGCCGAAGCATGATTGTGCCGGCAGCCGCACTGATCAGCACGATCACCGCGAATCCATACATGGTCATCTGAATCCGCTCCGGAATAACCAGATATGGTGTGACAAGCGCAAACAGACCACAGCACAGTCTGGAAAATCCATTGATAAAACCTTGCATGGAAGCGCGCGCCTCTGCCGGGAAGGATTCCTGCGTCCATACTTTATAGATGGACTCTCCGGCAAACTGATTTCCGATATTATAGCAGGCAATCATAGCGACAATCATAAAGAGAGCGCCGCCGCCCAAAGCGATTCCGATCATGGCAGCTGCCTGAATGACAATTCCCACATAAAAGAATTTATTTCGATGTCTGCTGCCCGCGGCAGAGGCAAAGAGAATGCCGCAGATCAGTCCTGCGATATTCAAGGCAATGCCGCAGCCGGTTGCCAAAGCCTGGGAAGCATCAGCCTTGACCAACATATACGTCTGAAACTGTCCGAAAGTGTTTGCCAGCAAATTCCAGCACACATAGAAAATAATAATGCAAAGGAAAAAAGACAGATATTTGCTTTTTGCATCTCCTCGAAAGAGTGTGGTAAAAGACACCTCGGCGGAACCCTGTTCACCGCCAGCCCCGTGAAGACGCTCTCCCTCACGATGAAATTCTTTGAACTTGCGGGAAAAGGTTCTCCACAAAAACGCGATCGCTGCCAATCCTGCCAAAATTCCAAATACCACTCTGGCCCCAAAAGCCCCTTCCATTCTGGACACGATGAAAGCCATCGCATAAGATCCCAATACACCAATCTGCCAGAATACCTGTGTGGAAGCCACAAGGTTCGCGGAAGTTTTTTCATCCGGCGCGTCATGAGAAATGACGGTAAGACTGATGGGAAGGTCTGCCCCGGACGCAAATCCAGTCAAAATCAATCCGGCTAAAAGCATTGGAAAACTTCCGGACAGTACACAAATCAGGGCACCTGCCGCATACAGAATGTTCATATAGTTGAACGCGCGAATCAACCCCAGCAGTTTTGTCAGATTTCCCGCCAGAAGAGAGCCCGCGGCAATGGCAAAGGTCAGTGCCCCTGAGAGAATTCCCACTTCCCCCGTCGAGAGACCCAAGCCTTCCTGCCACACGGTGATGGTGGCAGATAACCCAATAATGATCCCGGAACCCAGCATGGAGCCGATCCCGGCAGCCCCCACAAGGGGCATGTACTTTTTCGTACGATTGTTGTTCATGATTTTTCCTCCTGTTTATATTTCACTTTTGTTTGGATTCTTCTGTGCATTCCTGCGCCGTGTCAACTCACTTTGAATTTCCGAAAACTGGCTGTCCAATTTATAGAAAGCCATCGTGATGATAGAAAACACAAGCAATATCATAGGAATATAAAGATACATGGCTTTGATGACAAACAAAGCTTCCGCCGTCTGTACTGCCGCTGCCTCCTGGTAAGAGCCCCATGCCAGAAGAACTCCTGAGATCCCCCCAGCCGCTGCCTGGGCAACTTTTCCGAGGAACCCATTAATGGACGATAAGGTTCCGGCAGCCTGAATTCCTGTCTTCCACTCTCCGTAGTCCACCGGGTCTGCCTGCATGGAGAAATAAATACTCTCTTTCACTCCATAACCACAGGCAGATATCACTGCTCCCACAAGGATGAGCTGTGTGTTCATGTCTGCCAAAAGAATCACCGCCAGTCCTGCCAGCTGCACTGCGGCAGCAGAAGAATACAAATTTCTCTTGCCAAGGCGCTTTGCCAAAAACGGAACGGTCAGATTCGCCGCCATGGGAATCATTGTCATGATGGTCGCCACCAGCGAGGAAAGTGCCACGCTCCCGATATAGTATTTGTAATAGTAAATAAGGGCCGATGACTGCAGGAAATATCCTGTCCACATAAACATAATGTTAAGCGCAAACAGCTTCCAGGGTGTATTGTGAGCCAGAGAATACACCGTCTCCCTTAAGGTCGCCTGTTTTTTTCCTTCCTGCAGGTTATCTTCCCTGACAAGGGCAAATGTCAGGAAAAAGCACAGACACCCGACAACCCCGAAAATTCCCATTACGATGCGGAAACCCAGTGCCTCGTTTCCTCTGCCAACAAACTGTACCATGGTGAGCGCTGTGGCTGAGACGATAGTCGAGCCCAAAAAGGCAAAAAACTTTCTCCACGTCGCGAGCACTGTTCTCTCATTCACATCATCCGTCATAGCCGGCAAGATGGAAGCCAAGGGAATATTGACGACCGTATACATAAAAGATAAAAATATGTAAGTCGCATACGCATAAATCAATTTACCGTCTGGCGTAATGTCAGGAACACTGAATGCCAGAAAAGCAGACACCGCAAATGGAATTGCGCCAAACAGAAACCAGGGTCTGCTCTTTCCCCATCTGGACTTCGTCTTGTCAATCGCAAATCCTACCAAAACATCTGTCACCGCGTCAATCACACGGCACACAACAAACATTGCGGCTATGGCTACCGGATCCAGTTCCATGACATCTGTGTAAAAATACAGCAGATAAAGCGAAATAACCTGCCAGATCAAGTTGCAGGCAAAGTCTCCCATGCCATAACCAAACCGCTGTTTATAAAGAAACAGCTTTGAGCGATTCATATCTCCTTCCTCCTTTTTCTTCGCTATCCGTTTCTGTCTATTATATTAAGGAAAATCTTCCTTTGATATAATTGGTATATTTACACAGTTTATTGACTTTTTTTGCTGTCCATGCGAAAATTGAAAAAGGAGTCAATGAAATAGATACGGGAGATACCGCCTATGAATCAAAAATTGAAAAAAACACTCAGATATATCACAGAGATGAATCAGGACGAACAATTCTACAAAGCTTACTTTCAGGCCGGCAAATCTGAAGAAACACTCCGCCGGTTTCTGAAAAAAGTAGACATCGAGGATGCCATACAGCGCCATCTTGTCATTCCGGAACTATTGCCCGATATTATTTCTTATTATATGGATGACAGTGAATATTTTTCTGAAAATGACGGAAGAAATATTTTTATCAGTAAGCACAACCGGTATACACCGGGATTTACACACAAACACAATTTCTTCGAGATTGTCTATGTCTATACAGGGGAATGTATCCAGAACATCGGATTGAAATGTCTAAAGCTTTCGCAGGGTGATTTTCTCTTCATCGCACCAGGGGTTTTTCACAATATAGAAGTATTCGATGACGAAACTGTGGTCTTTAACATCCTTCTTCGAAAAGCGACCTTTTACCAGATGTTTACCCCTCTCATGAAGCAGAATGACATTGTCAGTGAATTTTTTGCTGAGGGACTTTATAATTCTCAGCATATCAATTATTTAATTTTTCACACGGAGACACGCGGGACTAAAAATATTCGAAAACTCATGATACAGCTCTTCCAGGAGCAGCTTTTTCACGACGCCTGCTCTGACCAGATTATGATTGGAATGATGACCACGATGGTCGGACTGGTTACCCGGTATTCTCTCACAACCATGGAATCCTCTCTGACAGATACCATCAAACAGACCCCCGATCATTTTCTGGTATTGAACTATATTCAGTCAAATTTGAATACGGTGACTTTGACAGATGTCGCAAAACATTTCGGTTTTTCAGTCTCCTATTGTTCCCGCCTGATCAAAGCATCCACCGGGCTAGGGTTTACAGAATGGAAAAATTCTCTTCGCATGAGAAGGGCAGAGCGTATGCTCTTAAATACGAATAAGACCGTGGCCGCCATCAGTGAAGAGCTCGGATACATGAATCCGGAAACATTTATCCGCAGCTTCAAAAAATTCACACAGATGACCCCCGTTCAATACCGCAGACAGACAAAAATTCAAAATCCCATACACAGAGAAATCAGTTCTGAATAATTTACCGCAACATAAAAATTTCTGCCACCAGACAAAAATCCGATGGCAGAAATTTTTTGCGCAAAAATATAAATTCCAAATTCATCCCACAGACCGCTTTCTCACGATCTGTTCCATAATCTCCCACTTCTTCTCCATGTCCTGCACCAGCTTCAGCTGGGTGCGGCATCGGTCCAGATTGTGATCCGGTCTGTGGATTTTGAAATAATGATCTCCTTCCAGATAGTCGGTGAGAAATCTCATACCGCACTCAAAAGTCATCACCTTGGCCCCCATGGGGAACAGTTCCACTTCCTGGGGTGTCAGTCTTCCCTGGCAACCCTCCAGAAATCCTTTTGTATAGATATCAAAAAGTTCCAGATCACAGGACACTCTGGACAAATCCGGTTCATCTTCCGCCGCTGTGCTGACTCCGAAACGGACGGAATCTCCGAAATCATGTACAGACAATCCCGGCATCACGGTGTCCAGATCCATGACACACAGTCCCTGTCCGGTCCGGTCATCGATCATCACATTGTTCAGCTTGGTATCATTATGCGTAACACGCAGAGGAATCTTCCCAGTCTTTTCCAGATTCCAGAGCTTATCGGTCATCTCCTCCCTTGCCATGATAAAAGAAATCTCCTCTTCCACTAAAGCGGCACGGCCGCAGACATCTTCCCTGACAGCCTTTCGAAAATTCTCAAATCTGGCCCTGGTGTCATGAAATCCCTTGATCGTCTCATGGAGCGTCTCTGCAGGATAATCTGCCAGCATTCCCTGGAATTTTCCAAAAATCACCCCGCTCTGGTAGAAATCCTCTGGTTTTCTGAAAACCTTCTGATTCATTTTCTGGAGAATCACTTTTCGCCCATCCTTCCGTTGGCCGGCGCCAGAATCCCCGGAGAATCCCAGTGTCAGAAGATACATGTCGTTGATATGTCCGCTCCCGTAGGACACAGCATCCAGGAGGCAGTGTTCCCAGCCATAGGCCTGCACTGCCTCCTGGATTCGGTCTCTCACCTTACGTTCCATCTCCTATGCTTCCTCCCACAGGTGCTGCGGATAGACCCCTGCGTCTTTCAGCGCCTGGACAGCCGCAACCACCACAGGCTTATCCTCCTTGTACGTCACACCGTACCATTTATCCTCAGACTCCAGGACAGCCACAGAAGCTCTGTCTTCTTCCAGTAATTCTCCCACAACAGAAGGAAGAAAATACTCACATTTCATCGGATTTTCCGCAAGTCCTTTTCTCAGAAATGCTGGAAATCCCTTCTGAATTTCATCCAGAATACTCCTTGTAAATCCCCACATATTCATGGACACCAGAGTCTCTCCGTCAACCGGTACCCAGGTCTGTCCTTCATCTTCTGAATAGGCAATCCCGCCCTCTCTCTTCTCGATCCGGGTCCGCTCGTGGATATCCACCAATTCTTTCTTCTCATTCAGGACACAGATACCTCGCGCCACATGACCGTTATCCGTCACTGTATTCTTCAGCCTGTAACCTACCATCGTGTAACGGTATTTCTCATCGTCACTGTGGGTGGTCAGATATTGATAAATCGCCTCGAAAGCATGTCTTCCATAATAATCATCCGCATTGATCACCGCAAACGGTCCATCCACCTCATGGATCGCACTGAGCACGGCATGGGCAGTACCCCAGGGTTTTACGCGGCCCTCAGGAACCTGAAACCCTTCCGGAATATTTTCCAGATCCTGGAACACATACGCCACATCCATAATCTTTTCGATACGGTTTCCCACGGCTTCCCTGAAATCCGCCTCATTCTCTCTTTTTATAATAAACACAACTTTTTCAAAGCCTGCACGTTTCGCGTCGTAAATGGAAAAGTCCATAATAATATGCCCTTCCCGATCCACAGGGTCAATCTGCTTCAGACCACCGTATCTGCTTCCCATTCCTGCCGCCATAATTACCAACACTGGTTTTTTCATAAGTTTTCTTCTCCTTTTTCAAAAGTTCAGTCTCTTTCTTATTGTAAGGTAAGAGAAATACAATATCAAGAGGTATCTTCCTGGTTGCTTCTTTCGTTTTCCCGAAATATAATGAACATAAAGCAAATATTAGACAGGCATTCCGAAGGAGAACATTATGATTGAAATTTATTATGCAGAGGACGACGAAATCATTGGCAAATCCGTGAACGAATATTTTGAGCAGCAAAATTATAAGGTATCTGTTTTTTATTCAATTGCTGATATAAAGAAAGCACTGATAAATCATTTACCCACGATCGTTTTACTGGACTGGAATATGCCGGACGGCCGAGGAGACGAACTATGTCTTTGGATTCGTAAAAGATGGTGTGATCTGCCTGTTATCTATCTGACTGTCCGGGGAGATTCCTGTGACATTGTCCACGGTTTCCAGAACGGCGCAGACGATTATGTGGTAAAACCTTTTGACTTCGCTGTTCTGCACTCACGTATTCTGGCGCTGCTTCGCAGAACGAAGAATGCAAAAGAACCAAAACTGTTTTGTGATGATCTGATGTTAGATAAAAGAAAAAACGCCGTATACTATCAGCAAAAGGAAATTCTGGTAAGCCAGTCGGAATATCAAATTCTTCTGTTGCTGCTTGAAAATAAAGGGAAAACAATCACCAGAAGACAGCTTCTGGAACAAGTCTGGGACAGCAATGGCAGTTACGTCAATGACAATACATTGACAGTCGCCATGAAACGACTGCGGGAGAAGCTGCATCATCCCCCCTGTCTAAAAACCATCCGAAGTTTCGGTTATCGCATGGAGGATACAAAATGAACGAAAAAAGAAAGCAAGGAATTCTACAGATTTTTTCAGTCCTTCTCCTCTTATTAGGGATAATCTCCACATCTTTGTTGTTTTATCATACTTATCAGAAAATAGCCTATCAACATATTTCCGCATTCTGTGAAATCATCCTGGAACATTCTCCTGAAACCGAACCGCAGCTGTTGTCCGGCTTAAAAGAATATCACGCGTTGACTGAACAGGAAATCGCGAAAACCAATTATCTGGAAAAATATGGATACCGCCCTGAGGAATTCTGCAAAGGAATTCCTGTTCATACTTTTCTTTTTCCCACCTTTCTGTTTCTCATAATTGCCGGCTTCTTTATGTTTGAATCGTGGGAAATGCGCAGACATAATCAAAAACGTATTGCAAATTTAACTGTATATTTGGAACAAGTCAATACAGGGGCCAAAGAAACATTAATACAGACACAGGAAGATGATTTTTCCAAATTACAAGACGAGATATATAAAACCGTAACGGCACTCTATCAAACCAAAGAAGCCGCCCTCTTCGCAAAGAAAAATTTCGCCGAAAACCTGGCAAATATTGCTCATCAGTTAAAAACACCGATCACGGCAGCCTTCCTGTCCTTACAACTCATGAAGAGGAAGAATGCCAATCAATATGCTGATCAGGTGGAAAAACAGCTGGAGCGGCTGAACCGCCTGGAAGAATCTCTGCTCATGCTCTCTAAGATTGATTCCGGATCACTGATATTAAAACACGAAAAAGTTGATCTTTTCACAGCACTCAGTCTGGCAGCAGAGAATTTAGATGATTTGTTTCGGGAAAGACATATTTCGATTGAAATTCCAGAAAACGGCTGTATTGAATTTTCCGGTGATCTGGAATGGACCATAGAGGCCTTTATCAATTTCATGAAAAACTGTATGGAACATTCACAATCCGGCGGAACTGTCCACTGCGATTATTCAGGAAATCCACTTTACGCGAAAATCCGGATATGGGACGATGGTGCCGGCTTTGATACCGAAGACCTGCCGCATCTTTTTGAACGTTTTTACCGCGGCAGGCATGCCGTGGGAAGCGGAATCGGAATTGGTCTCGCCCTTGCCCGCTCCGTCTTTGAATTGCAGAACGGAACAGTTACTGCTTACAATCTGCAAAATGGCGGTGCATGTTTCGAGATAAGGATATACTGTCACTGAGATGTCACTTTCCTTTGCTATACTGTACACAAGACAAATCGTACAACAGAAAGGAATAGCAAACGTGGAAATATTAAGATGTGAAAATGTTACAAAAGTTTATGGATCTGGAAATAGTCAGGTTGTGGCCCTGGATCATATCAACCTTTCGGTGCAAAAAGGAGAATTTGTGGCCATTGTGGGGGCATCCGGATCAGGAAAATCAACTCTGCTGCATATTTTAGGAAATGTGGATCAACCCACAGAAGGGAAAGTGGTGATAGAGGGAACGAATATATCTGAAATGAACCGAACACAGGCAGCGATTTTCAGGCGTAGAAAAGTCGGATTAGTCTATCAATTTTATAATCTGATCCCAACACTCACCGTCCGAAAAAATATCCTGATACCACTTCTGTTAGACAAGAGGAAACCAAATCAGGAATACTTTGATCATATCGTCCATTCGCTGGGGATCGCGGACAGGCTGGATTTTCTTCCCAATCAGCTATCGGGCGGACAACAGCAGCGTGTGGCCATTGCCCGCTCTCTAATCTATCGCCCGGCGCTTCTGCTTGCTGATGAACCAACAGGAAACCTTGACCGAAAAAACGGAAGAGAAATCATTGACCTGCTGAAATTATCCAACCGCAACCTGAATCAAACCATTCTTCTGATCACCCATGATGAAAAGATTGCCTTGGAAGCGGACCGCATGATTACCATAGAGGATGGAAAAATCATCCGTGATCAGCTCCGCAATCTGGACAAACAGCGTGAAAAAATCTCTCAGAAGAAAGGTTGGTGATAAGTATGTGGAAAGATTATTCCATCGGGTTTATCAAAGAAAACCGGGCCTCCAGCTTATCGGTTCTTGTCGCAGCTTTTATCTCTGCTTTGTTTCTGTCCTTGCTGTGCGGTCTATTCTACAACTTCTGGAATTACGAGATCGAATCCATCACCTTAACAGAAGGGAACTGGCAAGGCCGCATTACAGGAACATTGGAAAAAAATGTGGTGTCTGACATTGAAAACTTTGCCAATGTAAAAACTGCTGTTGTCAATGAAGAATTGTCAGATGGAAAAACCCTTGTGATTGATATCTGTTTTCACAACATCAGGACCGTTTATCAGGATATGCCCCTGATCGCCCGACATCTGAATATCCCCGAGAGTTCTGTGTCTTATCATGAACTGCTCTTATCCAGGTATTGCGTCCACAACCCGCAGGATGAATCCCCACCCTTACTGATCGCTTTCTACCTGGCAGTACTTCTGCTTGCATCTGTGTCTTTGATTTTGATTATTCATAACTCTTTTGCCATATCCATGAATGCCCATGTTCATCAGTTTGGTATTTTTTCCAGCATTGGAGCAACACCGGGACAGATCCTCACCTGCCTTTTGCAGGAGGCAGCTATTCTTTGTATCGCCCCAATTTTTCTTGGAAATGTTATCGGGATTGCCTTGACCTTCGGTATCATACAGATTACAAATATGTTTGCAGAGAATATTGCAGCCAGACACGAAGCCGTATTTACATACCATCCCTTTGTATTCGCTGTCACAATTCTGGCATCTGCCTTGACGGTATTTATTTCTGCATGGCTGCCAGCCAGAAAGTTATACAGACTGACCCCACTGGAAGCCATCAAAAATACAGACGAACTGCAGCTAAAACGTAAGAAAAAATCTCCCATTCTCATGAGGCTTTTTGGGATCGAGGGAGAACTGGCTGGCAATGCACTGAAAGCACAGAAAAAAGCTCTGCGGACCTCCACCCTGTCACTGGCCCTCTCTTTTTTGAGCTTTACACTCATGCTATGCTTCTTCACTCTCTCAGAAATCAGCACGAACCATACCTATTTTGAACGTTACCAGGATGCCTGGGATGTCATGGCAACCGTAAAAAACACACCGATAGAGGATTTCGCTTACGGAGATGACATCCATGCTTTGAATGATACAGACAGTATCATTTATCAAAAAGCAAACGCTTATAGCTCCATTCCAATGAATGCCATCAGCGAGGAAGTCAAAAACCTGGGCGGAGTAGAAGTGTTAGCCAAAACTGCTGTCAGCGCTGCCGATGGTTTCTATTCTGTTCAAGCCCCTATCGTCATTATGGATGACCGTAGTTTTTCTGAATACTGCGAACAAATGGGATTTTCCCCAGGCGAAACAGGAAGTATCATTCTGAACCGTATCTGGGACAGCACAAACAGTAATTTCAGATACAAAAAATATGTTCCCTTTCTGAAAGAAAAGCAGACATCCATCATCTTACAAAATCCCGATGACGCAGCGGCTGCTGTCACCATTCCTGTCCTGGGCTATACACAAGAACCGCCGGTCTTAAGAGAAGAATATGACAACTATACTTTCGTTCAGTTTCTTTCCGTTTCTACATGGAAACAGATCAAAGAAGTGATTCAAAACGCAGAATCTGACCTTTTTATCCGTGTGTTGGCAACAAAGGACAGATCTTTAGCCGAATTAAATACCATAGAGACAGAACTGAAAAACATGATGGGACATGAATTTACACTGGAAATGGAAAACCGGATTCAGGAAAAAACAGACAATGACGTCATGTTAAATGGTTACAAATGGATCATCGGATCGTTATGCGTGTTACTCGCCCTGATCGGAATTGCCAATGTCTTTTCCAACACTTTGGGATTTATCCGTCAAAGAAAACGGGAATTTGCCAGATATATGTCTATTGGAATGACACCCGGCGGTATGCGGAAAATATTCTGCATTGAAGTCCTCGTCATTGCGGGACGTCCTGTGCTGATCACCCTTCCGCTTACGGTATTGTTTGTAAGTTTTATGATAAAGGCAAGTGTTCTGAATCCTATGGAATTTTGGACAGCAGCTCCGATTCTTCCTATCGTGATTTTTATCCTGTTGATTTTTGGATTTGTCGCACTGGCCTATTACATGGGAGGTAAAAAAATCCTGAAATGTAATCTGATTGAAAGTATTACAAAGACCCTCCCCTGATAGGGTTAAAGGGAGACACACAGTTCCATCTGTGTAATCTCCCTTGTTTTTCTTCACATTAAGACTCGAAAATTCTACACTGGAACGGACCAAGCTCCAGCATTCCCTGACAAATCTCCCCGGTCTCCGCATCCGTCCAGGAACCAATTCCTTCCACCTTCGCAGGTTCATTGTTGAAATTCATGACAAACACGAAAGACTGGCATTGATCTTCCCGGATTCTCAGGGAAACAGTCACTCCGTGGGGAAGCTTCACGCCCAGCGGATTGGCCAAAGCCAGTTCCTCCAGCAGATCTTCCGTGAACCTGCGCAGGAAATTCAACTCCGGCTCAGCTGCCAGATAATAGGCGCTGCCCTCTCCATAGGCGTTTTTGGTGAGAACCGGCATTCCTTTCACATAGTCTTCCTCATACACGCTAAGAACCTGTGTCCCCTCTTTTGCGTGAATCACCTCTCTGAGCCCGCCTGCCGGATACTGCACACCCTGATAGGAGAAAGTATTCGGGAACTCTTCACAGGGAGCGTCGATTTCTTCCTGAACCACGCCCAGCACATCTTCCAGCGGATGATGTCCCAGGAAACACAGATCTGTCTCATCCACCAGACCGCTGAAGTATGTGGTCACATAGACACCGCCGCCTCTCACGTAATCTCTCACTTTCCCGGCATATCCCTCTTTGTACATATAATTGAAGGGAGCCAGTACGAGCTGATAACCTTCCAGGGAATCATCCATACCCACCAGATCCACATCGATACCGGCCTCCCAGAAAGGCTGATAATATAGGAAAATGCTGTCCACATAGTTCATATCCGTTCTTGGGCCGGAGACATCTTCCAATGCCCACCAGTTCTCCCAGTCAAAGATCATGGCCACCTTGGGCTGATTCACTGTGCCGTCGAGAAGATCCGTAAGCCCCATCAGGCGCTCTCCCACCTGGGTCACTTCCCGGAAAGTTCTGGTATTGCTTCCGTTTTTATGTCCCACCACAGCACCGTGGAATTTCTCGAAGGATCCCCTGCTCTTTCTCCACTGGAAATACAGAACCGAGTCTGATCCATGAGCCAGCGCCTGCATGGAGGAAAGCATGTGCATTCCCGGGAGCTTCGAGGGATTGACCTCCCGCCAGCTGACCATTGACGGTGTGCTCTCCATCAGCAGAAACGGTTTCTTCTTCATGGAGCGCATCAGGCTGTGGCTGGCCGCAGTACGCATCGCCACAGTCACTTCATCCTTTCTCTTATGCCAGAACGGATAATTATCCCAGGATATCACATCCAGCTCATCGCGCAGTCTGTGATAGTCCAGCCCCTTGAAAAAATACATAAAATTCGTGGTGACTGGAAGATCCGACGCTGTCCGGACAGCCTGAATCTCCCCGGCGACAAAATCACTCATCTGTTCCGTAGCAAATCTTCTCCAGTCCAGCTTCAGTCCAGTCATTGTATACTCACCCTGAGGCGCAGGACTGTGAATCTGATCCCAGTCGGTGTACACATGACTCCAGAATCTGCCCCACCAGGCTTTGTTCAGATTATCCAGGGTCTGATAACGCTTCTTCAGCCATTCCCTGAATGCTCTCTGACACTGTTCACAGTGACAGGTGGAATCCCCGAAATTTCCTCCCAGCTCATTGGAAATATGCCACAGAACCACATTCTCCTTCTTTCCGAACTTCTGGGACAACGCTCTGTCCAGAGATTGAATCTTCTGGCGCATCACCGGGGAAGTATAACAGAAATTCTGTCTCTTGCCCGGAAGATTTTTCGTTCCGTCCTCCTGTACCTGCATGACTTCCGGATATTTTTCCGTGAGCCAATGGGGCATGGCCCCGGAAGGAGTTGCCAGGATCACCTGGATTCCTTCCCTGCCCAGACGGTCCACAATCTCTTCCAGCCACTGAAAATCATAGACCCCTTCCTTTGGTTCCAACATTGCCCAGGAAAAAATTCCCAGAGTTACACAGTTGACCTGTGCTTTCTTCATCAATTGAATATCTTCCTCTAAAATTTCCGGATATTCCAGCCACTGTTCCGGATTATAATCTCCACCGTGAAGAATCCTTCCTCCTATCATGTCAATAGCCTCCTGTATATTCTGCTCTCGTCCGGTTGCATTCTTCCTCAGATTCCCTTGAAACTAAAGGAAAATTCCATCTTTTGATCTGCATGTAAAAGATACTCTTCATGGGTTCTCGCGCCCCAGCTGTCATCGCCTGCGATTCCCATCTGTCCCAGTGCCGCACGTACCACCGTGTAATGCACCTGCGGCAGCTCAAACGCATGTTTCGCATTCTCAATCTCATGGGGTGTATAGGGAAGCGCGCTGAACATCATCGGTCCGCTTTCTTTCGTCATCTCAAAAAGCATACCTCTGCCTTTGCGGTCCGTAACTTTTGCGTATCTCACCTCTTCTTTGCTTCCGCATTCCTGAGGAGTCACATATTTTGCCATGTTTTCTTCCACCAGGTTGCGGTAAATGCCAAGTTTGGCCCCTCTCTTACGGTCCGCATAGGTCTCCTGCGGTCCAAGGCCATACCACTCAACGTGATTGTAATCTGCATTCATCTTGAAGATCACACCGAATTCCGGCATATCACCCAGTTCTTTCACCGGATCATAATTCAAAGTGGTCTTCACTTTTCCGTCTCCATAGACTTCATAGGAAAGCTTACACTCGCTCTGGGGAACCGTCGGCATCAGATAGGTGAACGTCACTTTCACAGAATTTTCTTTCACTTCCACTTCCGGTTCCAGATTCGGTGCATACTGGCTCTTGCGGTAATCCTTATAGGTCAGATACATGCTGGCAATCTTCCACTGTCCATAGCGCTGCGGCATCTGATTTCCCATATCATTGTCAACCGGCGCCCGCCAGAAATTCGGCATCGGAATGGATTCGATCATTTCTTTTCCGGCGTACTTGTAAGAAACCAGACCTCCGTTCAGCAGGGAGAAGATCACATGGAAATGTTCCCCGCGCACACCGATGTTGTGTGTGCTGTGAATGACTTCCACACCTTTTTGACACTCTTCTTTTTTCTCTGCCGGAATCTCATATACATACTGGCCAAACGCCACCTCATGGCCGGCTTTCGCCCAGATTTCATCTTTCTTCAAAAGGAAGGAAACTGTGACCGTATACTCTCCGCTTTTGGTCTCCTCTGGAAGCGGAAGGGTATAAACTTTCTCACTCAGAGGCGGTACATCCGTCGCCAGAGCCTCCCTGCGGATCTCTTTGCCGTCTCTTGCCACCGTCACAACACAGTCAAAGGTATCTGTGTTCACAAACAGATTCTTATTAATCACACATACTTCCTTCTGGCTCACCTGTGCAGTGATATTCTGATAGTTGAATTTTACTTCCTGCATTTTGGGAGATGGTTCCCGGTCTCCGCCATAGACGATTCCGTTGGCGCTGAAATTATAATCGGTCGGACGCTCGCCAAAATCTCCGCCATAAGCCTGGAATTCTTTTCCGTAGCGGTCTTTTTTGTAAATCGACTGGTCAATGTAATCCCAGATAAATCCGCCCTGGTACAGAGGTTCCGTGTCTGTCAGATCGGTATATTTGTGCATAGCGCCGCAGGAATTTCCCATAGCATGGGTGTACTCACAGCAGATAAACGGCTTGCTTCTGTCTTTTGCCAGAAATTCTTTGATGGCCTCCACAGACGGATACATCTGGCTTTCCATGTCACTGGTGTCATTGTAAGAACGGTCATGGAAGACTCCTTCATAATGTACCAGGCGAGTCGGATCCTCTCTGCGGAAGAACTGGGACATCTCATAGATATCTTTTCCTCCGAAAGACTCATTTCCGCAGGACCAGATCAGGATAGACGGATGATTTTTGTCCCTTTGATACATGGAATTCGCACGGTCCAGCATCATTCCCAGCCATTCCGGTTTATCATGGGGCACGATATATGTGTAATCGCCGGTGCGCTCTGCCACATCCCAGGAGCCATGAGACTCCAGATTGGTCTCGTCGATCAGATACAGACCATACTCATCACACAGATGATAGAGAAGAGATCCGTCCGGATAGTGGCAAGTCCTGATGGCATTGATGTTATTCTGTTTCATCACAGTCAAGTCTTTGCGCAGCTCTTCCTCAGACACATGGCGGCCGCTCACTGAGCTGAACTCATGGCGGTTCGCTCCCTTGAACACGATTCTCTTTCCATTCAGAGTCATGATATGATCTTTCATCTCGAAACGGCGGAATCCCACTTTCTGCGGAATCACTTCCTGAAGCGCTCCATCCTCACTGTATACCTCTATGGTCAGATCATAAAGCTGGGGATCCTCCGCACTCCACAGAAGCGGGTTTTCAATCTCCCAGCTGTACCGGTCTGTTTCCTCCAGACTCTTCTCCTCTTCCACGTATACCTTTTCTCCTTTTGAGAGGCGGTACACTGCTTTTCCTCTTCCCCAGGTCTGAGTCTGAACTTCTAAGGACGCATGTTCCAATGTCTCATCCGGCACTGCGCGCACCCGCAGGTCACGGATGTGTACTTCCGGCACTGTATACAGATACACATCCCGGTAAATACCGGAGAAACGATAGAAATCCTGGTCTTCACACCAGCTGCTGCTGGTCCATTTGAACACCTGAGCCGCCAGCTTGTTCTCGCCATCCTTGAGATAATCTGTCAATTCAAATTCTGACGGAGTGAAAGAGTCCTCACTGTATCCCACAAACTGTCCATTCAGCCACAGAGCCAGTCCGCTCTCAGCCCCCTGGAATGAGATAAAGAGTCTCTTTCCCTGCATTCTCTTGGGAACTGTAAAATATTTCACATAGCTTGCCACCGGGTTAAAATGCGTGGGAATCTCACCTGGATGAATATCCTCATGTCCCTCCCAGGGATACTGGGTGTTGGCATACTGGGGAGCGTCATATCCCTCCATCTGAATATGCGCAGGTACATGAATATCATCCCAGTCTGCACAGGAATACGCTTCCTTCTCAAATCCCTGAATCGTGCTCTCGTAATTTTTCGCATAGTGGAATTTCCACAGACCATTTAAGTTCTCCACAAAATCGGACTCCTGCTCCTGTGCCGCCTCCACTGTCGCGTAGTATCCGTGATCTGAATGAGCCTCCAGTCTGTTCTCACAAAAATACCGGGGATCTTTGACCTTCCCGTAATCAAATGTACTCATTTTGTATTTCCTCCTTCTATTCACTGTACAATATTCTATCTGCCGGCCCGGATGCCAGCCAGATTTTCTCTCATTTCATAAATCTATTATAGTATGGATAGACAAAGTATTGTATGGTATGTTAAGCTAAAGAATATAATATTTCGAAACAGGTGGTGATTCTCATGCCAATAATCTTCCGCAGCACTCCCATTGTGGAACCCTTTACGTTTGATTCCCTGGGAAATCACTGGGAGCAAGATCAGATCTTTCGGCCGAAAGGCTATCCCTTCTACCATTATCTCCAGTCCGAATCCGGCACTGGAATCGTGACGGTCGAGGGACAGACACACATTCTCCATGAAAAAGAAGGAATTCTCATCGCCCCCTTCCTGCGGCACTCTTATCAGAAGCAGAGCAGCCAGTGGTTCACTCTGTTTGCCACTTTCACAGGAACGGTGGAGAGCAGCATCCCCCAGATGCTCGGCAACCGCCAAGTTATTCTGACGGACAAGAGCCAGGGGGAGCGCATCGCCCAGCTTCTGTCCGAGTGTATCCGAAGATACGATTCCCTCCCTGTGGATGAGAAGCGTCTGTCCATTGACTGTTACAGTCTGCTGATGAATTTTGTGGATGGCGTCCACACTCAGAAATTAACCGATGATCCTCTTTATCAGCGTTACATTGCCCCGGTAATAGAAGAAATTGAAAGGCATTATGACCGGGAACTCACTGTGGAATCCCTCAGCGGACAGGTATACATTACTCCCCAATATCTCTCCAGGCTCTTCCGCCGTTTTCTGAACTGTTCCACCTATGAATATCTCACCTCCTGCCGTATCCGCAAGGCTAAGGAATTCCTGATCACCAGCCCCAGGCTGGAGGTTCAGCACATCGCCCAGAAAACCGGCTTCTCCGACACCAGCCATTTTATCGCTGTCTTCAAAAAAATCACCGGAATGACACCTCTGGAATTCCGAAAATTAAATTAATCTTTGTTTTTCCGCAAAATAGGACTGCCAGCAATGGCAGCCCTATCAAAAAGCATATTTTATTTCACGGCACCGGTAATACCTTCTGCGAACTGTTTCTGCAGTACGAAGAATACGATCATGGTCGGGATGGAGCAGAAGAGAACGCCCACCATCAACATACCATAGTCGGTGGTATATCCGGATGACATATTGGCGATCAACATTGGCATAGTCTGTGCCTCCGGCATCGTCATGATTACCTTCGGCCACAGATAAGCGTTCCATGCGTTCATAAACGTGATAACGCCTGCCGCTGCGTAGGTAGCCTTCATCATCGGCATATACATACGATAAAAGATCTGGAACTCGTTCAGTCCGTCAATACGTGCCGCTTCCATCGTGTCAACAGGGAAGTTCCTGGAGTTCTGGCGGAACATCATAATCAGGAACGGCGTTGACAGAGAAGGAAGGATAAATCCCCATACACTGTTCAGAAGTTTCATGGAAGAAAGCATTTTAAACAACGGGATCATAGTAGCAACCTGCGGAATCATCATAGCGAGCAGCAAGATGGAAAACAGAAGATCCTTCCACTTGTCATGATACAGCTCGAATCCAAAACCTGCCAGAGAACAGATCAGGATCGCCAGGACCGTCTGTACAACTGCATACAGGAAAGAGTTTCCCATTGCGCGCCAGAGGTCATAGTTTGCCAACAGGTTGTTGAAGTTTGTCATCAGTTCCCCACCGATCGTGATCTTACCATTTGCAACATCAAAGGTATTATTTGTTGCGGCAGAAATCATCCAGTAGAACGGGAATACTGATAAAAATGCCACAATAATCAGAAATATGTATGTAGGAATCAGACGGCGCTGGATCATACTTCTATTCTTTTTCTCAGTCACGAGTATCACCTACTTTCATATTGATGAACGCCAGAACCGCAACGAGAATAAATACGAAGAAGCACATTGCCGTTGCATATCCAAAGTTCGAAACGCCGCCGGCGCCAAACGAATTGTTGTAAATATAGTGAGACATGGTGATGGTTGAGTTTGCCGGACCACCATTGGTCAGGTTGACAGACTCATCGAACAACTGCAGAGTACCGTTGATAGACATAATGAAAGTCATGATGATTGTCGGTTTCAACAGTGGCACGGTAATTCTCCAGAAGGTCTTCCATCCATTAGCACCATCGATCTTCGCCGCCTCATATACAGAATATTCAATATTCTGCAGACCAGCCAGATAGAACACCATATTGTATCCAGTCCATCTCCAGATCAGGGCGATGATGATGACAGCTTTTGCACTTGCGGAATTTCCAAGAAAGTTGTAGTTTTCCTGAAGGATACCAAGATTTACAAGAATTGCATTTACTAGTCCGTCCGTTGCGAACAAAGACTTGAAAATCAACGCATAAGATACAAGGGATGTCGCACAGGGAAGGAACACACATGTACGGAAGAATCCTTTGAATCTTAAATGCTGGTTATTCAGAAGCTGAGCCAGCAGGATCGCCAGAATCAGCATGATCGGCACCTGGATGACCAGGTACAGGAACGTGTTTCCAACAGAAGTCATGAACACTTTGTCAGAGAACATTCTCGTATAGTTGTTGAAAATCGGTTCATTCCAATGCATATTCGCACTGGACCCGGTCTGCAGTGACATGATAAATGCCTGAATCATCGGCCAGAATGCCATAATCGCGATGAGAATCGTAGCCGGTGTCAGGAACGCCCAGCCCGCTGCTGACTGTTTACCCAGCAGTGTCATCTTTCTTTTCTGTTTCAACTTTTGGGCCCCCTCCTTTTTAATAAACAGGCAGGGTAGCGGATGTCTCCGCCCCCCGCCCTGTCTTGAATGTTTCCAATGGCAATTTCTTCAATTGTTAATTGCCCATCTCGAAGTTCAGCTGATCTTCTGCCTCCTGCAATGCCTCCATGGTATCCGCGCCGTTAATAATATTGACGATCGCTGTTCCCACATAGTTACGTGCAGAATAGTGGTAGTCGCTCTGCTCTACGATCTGTACATGAGTACCCATCTCAACGATGTCTGCATAGATCGGCTGATCGTTGAAGTATTCAACGCCTTCCTGGTAAACCTCAGTCTCAGCTGCCGGTGCGTATGTAGAGATCACGCCGCCATCTTTCAGAGCATTGTCATAGGTTGTCGTGCTGCTTCCGAAAGTCTTTGCAAGGAAGTCTTTCGCAAGGTCAACGTTCTTACAGTTGGAGGTAATGTACAGAGAAGATCCGCCGTTACTTGCGTATCCCTCTCCGCCTTCCAGAGTCGGCATAGATGTGATTTCCCATTTACCGCTGTTCGCTTCTACTTTCTCGATGGTCGGGATAATCCAGTTTCCGTTCATAACACCAGCAACCTGGTCGCCCTGGATTGCCTTGTCTGTATAATCAGACCAGCTGTTCGGCATCAGAAGTGTGCCATCCTTTGCCATCTGAACCAGTTTCTCAACGATTGTTACCAGAGTCTCATTCTCAGTGATGTATGGTTTTCCATCTTTGAACTGAGACACGCCCTCAGCCTGCATCATCATGTATGGAAGGTCATTGCCATCGCTGTTCATACACAGAAGAGCTTTGCCTGTCTTGTCATGTACAGCTTTACCGATTTCCATGAACTCAT
Organism: Candidatus Blautia intestinigallinarum; assembly: GCA_019112635.1. Lineage (GTDB taxonomy): Bacteria > Bacillota > Clostridia > Lachnospirales > Lachnospiraceae > Blautia_A > Blautia_A intestinigallinarum. The sequence goes on from DXIX01000028.1 coordinate 60,049, forward strand.
CCCAGGTGCATCCTGTCAGGTCATCAATGGTATATCCAGCCTCTTCCAGAAGGTCTGTACGATATGCGCATACAACGGTACCGTTGTCTACCGGTACACCGTAGTGCTCGCCATCGATGGTGGAGTAGTCAAGTTTCTCTGCTGCGAAATCATCCCAATTGATATCAATGTCTCCAAGTGGGGTCCATGCATCCGGATAATCTGCTACATATCTCTGAATGTAATGATCCTGGAACAGAACCAGATCAGGAAGATTGCTGAAATCGCCTGCAGATGCAGCAGTTGTAACTGCTGTCTCCACATCCTGTGAAGCTGCCTGCTCGATAATCTCAAGCTCAAAATCCGGATTTACATTCTCTTTGTAGTCTGCTGCCGCTGCTTCCAGAGCCGGAATATTAAATGCCGGGTCCCACGCGAATACGGTAAGCTTGTTTTCGCTGCCTTCCTCTGTCGCTGCATCGCCGCCATCAGATGAGCTGTCGCTTCCGCCACCGCCGCCGCAGGCTGCAAGTGAGAATGCCATCACACCGGCAAGTAACACACTAAGTACTTTCTTTTTCATATTGCATGTCCTCCTTTTTACCGTAAAAAACTATGCCAATCACATGAAATCCGTCACCGGCATATGTTTTTTACATCAATAACTTATAGCGTTATTATAGCAAAAGATTTTCATGTATTGTATGCGAAACCGCCCACATTATATGCAATTTCAATCATCATTATCCATTTTGCACTATTTTACCCTTGCGTCTATGGTACTTTTTATTCATTTCCATTACTTTCTTCACAATTTCGACAAAATCTATTATATTTTTTCGTCAATAGTACGCAAAATAAATAGCCAAAATTTGCTCACTTTTTTTGTGCATTTTCACGTATTCTGCTATTTTCATATGAGAATTATGCAAAAAAGACTCTCTCCGGGTACTGTTTTTTCATAATCTGCAGCATCTCTTCATTCAAATCCAGCAATAATTTGATCTTTTGTTTTCCTTCTGTGATAATCATCGTGTAATAGGGAATGTCATCTTCATAAGATGTATAATCATATTTCCGAAGATGCTCCGTTCCCCCATTCTTGCGGTATTTCGCCACCACCTCATGCCAGTTGGGAGCCACAGTCTCCAGATCCTTCAGATTCAGAACGTGAGCTGTTTTGCGGTAGCGCTTCCCGTAAATCACATCAATGGTAAGTTCATTATTGTCCAGAGTGTACTCATAGCTTTTCTGCCCGAATATATCATAGACAAAATACAGTACCGCCAGAAGAAATCCCGGCAGCATAAATCCCCGGTTCAAAACGATTCCTTCCAGAATAAACACGACACAGAAGAAGATCATGATTCCCTTCAGCAGCCCGGTCATTGCTTTCTTCTTTCTCTCCACCTGTGTCACAACTCGATAATTATACATCTCTACCATCCTTCCTCTGAGTGAATATCCACGTTCAAAAGCTGTCTCTCATAATTCTCAGGCCTCTTCCGCCATTCCATCGGCGTCACTCCCATAATCTGTTTAAAATTCCGGTTAAACGTGGAACTGGTTGTAAATCCGCATTTGTGCGCCACATCCACAATCGGCTCTTCTGTCTTCTCCAGATGATCGCAGGCCACATGAACACGCACAAAATTAATATATTCCAAAGGGCTCATCTGCATATAATAAGAAAAGATTCTGCGAAAGTGGGTCTCGCTGATGTGAACCTGATCCGCCAGATCCTTCACCCGCAGAGGCTCCATATAGTGTACACTGATATAATCCAACACCTTTGTGATCACTGTCGTCAGCTCTTCTCCCTCCGACCACTCCTTCTCTTCCTCCTTACGGTTGATACGGGCAATGTTCACCAGCAGTCCTAAGAGAACTCCTTTTGCCTCCTCCAGATAGAACTCCTCGCTGGCGCGCATAATGTCCATGAGTCTGAGAATCATCCGCGCGATCACCGCATATTCCTCCGCCTTCAGAAACATGGCCCTGGAATTAATCCTCTGAATCAGAAATTCTGCCTGCCCCGGATTGTCATAGTAGAAATGACGCAGAAACCCTTCCACATCCACGAACAGATATTCCCAGCTGCTCAGCTTGCCAGGATCACTGTTGGTAGTGTGGGGATAATTCTTGGGAATAATGCTGAATTCTTCCCCGTGGAAACGGACGTCTTCTTTTCCCAGCGTCAGAATTCCATCCCCGCTGTAACAGTAACCAATCTCCATATAATTGTGAAAATGAAGATAGTCAATGTCTCTGCCATATTCCTGGGTCCATTTTTTCCCCAGAAGTGCCTGAAGAGGACTTCCCGGCGGCATCTGATAATACCGAAACTCAATCTTATCCCTTTTTTTCCTTCTGCTCATCTTCATCACTCCTGCCTTCCGATATTTTGAACTCTTTCTTCTCCCATGCACCGGAATAATACCGAACAGCTCCCACAAGAGCCGCACAGATCCAGGTGATCGGGGACACAAACCAAAGACCTCTGTATCCAAAAAGCATTGGAAGCAAAAAAGCACAGCCAATCCTTGTGATGACTTCGCTGACTCCCATCAATACGGTCACTGCCACATCCCCGGTAGCCCTCAGAATGTTGTGATAGACTACCAGAATGCCTCCGGCCAGGAAAAATACAGTAAAAATCCGCATATATTCGATTCCATACTGAATCGCCTCCGGTGTACCGGTGAAAGCCCTCATAATCGGCCCTGCCAGGAAGAACACAGCCGGGCAGAACACACCATAGCAGATCACATTCAGAAGATACGCACTTCGCACTCCCTTTTTCACCCGCAGCAGATTCCCCGCGCCGGCATTCTGCCCGGCAAAGGTACCCATGGAGGATCCGATGGCGTCCGCCAGCTGAAACCCCAGTCCTTCCACTTTCATGCACACACCGTAGGCGACAATCATCGCTGTGCCATAGGTATTGATCACCGCCTGGAGCGTCATATCTGAGATGGAAATGATACTCATCTGCAGTCCCGTGGGCAATCCGTAACGCAGTACCTGTCCCACCAGATACCCGTCCGGCCGCCATTTTCTTCTCGGCACGCGCAGAACCGGAAGAATCCAAAGGGCGTAGATAAGGCACAGAATTCCCGATACCAGCTGGGATAAGACTGTGGCAAAGGCAGCACCGGCCACTCCCATGGGCATCCAGGACACGAATGCAATATCCAGAATTACATTCAGAATACTGGACAAAATCAAAAAAATCAGAGGGACAACAGAATTTCCCATTGCCCTGAGCACTGCTGAGGCAAAATTATACAGCATAGTGGCCGCACATCCCAGATAGATAACCACAAGATATGTATACGCCTGGGGCATCAGCTCTTCGCTGGTCTGAAGCACCTGCAGCAGAGGACGGGCTGTCCATACCCCAAGCAAAGTCACAAGAACCGCAACCCACAAAGACACATGGGCTCCCGCGGTGAATGTCTCCTGTATTTTCTTTTTCTCCCCCGCTCCGTAGAACTGAGAGATCACCACACTCACACCGGTGGTGACTCCCATCATAATCGAGAACATCATATACATGGCAGATCCGGAGATACTCACGGCCGCCAGTGCCTGGTCCCCCAGATATCTGCCCACAATATAGGTATCCGCGAAATTATAAATTCTCTGACAGAGCATTCCCAGAAGAACCGGGAGACCAAAAACTGCCATCTGGCGCAGCACAGGTCCCCGGGTCATATCCATTGTCTGTTCCTTCTTCATGACTTAGATCTCATACCAGCGAATCTCATTGGCGCCAAGATCCACCTGGAAGCTGGAACCGTCTCCACGGTAAACGGTTGTACTCTGAGGTTCATAAGTATTGTTGACCACACAGAACTTGCCGTTTTTGACGTAAGCATGAACTTCCACATTGAAATTCTCACTGAACCACCGGCGCAGATTTTCTTCGTCATGGGCAGCCCACAGAATTGCCCGATAAAGGATTCTGCTGTTCTCGAAACTATACGGCAATCCACTGATATACACACAGCGTCCCTCTCCGAATTCCTTCACCGCCATCTGAACCTCCCGGTCTCTCTGCACCAGAATTTTGGTGCCTTCCAGAGCATAGATATTTTTCTTGCCCTCACCGAAATCAATCTCACCGGTACAGTCTTCCTTGATGAAATGGTCATGTTCTTCCCAGTTATATTTGTCCACATTCAGCGTGAATCCCGTCTCCTTCTCCACTCCCATCACCGTAGCCAGCTGGAAGAAATGCCCCTCATACTGGTGAGCCGAAGGCTCTCCCACACCGATAAAACCGCCGCCCCGATAGATGAATCTCTTGACGGCTGTGATAATCTTCTCGTCCGTCCAATTCTCTCCTCCTGTGTACGCCGTGTCCGCATCTCCCACATTCAGGATCACATCCAGGTCGTCCAGAATTCCGGGATCCCGGCGGATATCATCAAAACTGATGAACCGCACGTCAAAAGGAGCACCGCTTAAGGCTTCCATGATGCCTGCATAAGAATAATTCTGCTTATGATAAATAGCATGGTGAACCATATGATTGCCCCAGGCTCTCATCTTTCCCCAGCAGTTTAAAACTGCCACTTTCTTGATACAATAGGGTGTCGTCCCTTTGATATTCTCATAGAGAGTCCGAAACTCCTCACAGACACTCTCCACATAATCTATGAAATCCGGAAATTTCATGGCCAGTTTCAGGTATCCTCCGTAGCCGATCCGGTCAATGGGGCTTCTCAGAATCGCACGTCTCGCCGTCACCCAGTTCACCTTCGCCTCTTTCACCGGGTCTCCTCCTTCATGGAAGGTATCCGGGAAAAAATAGGGCAGGAACCGACCCTCGGTATATTTCACACCTTTGATATCACTGATCAGACGAAGCGTGGCACCGTTTCCCACACTTCCCACCACAGCGTCCAGTCCGATGTCTTGGAATTCTTCCATAAAAGGCTCCATGCCAATCCAGTGATCTCCCAGGAACATCATGGCTTCCTTGCCGCATTCGTGTGTGATGTCCACCATCTCTCTGGCCAGCTTCGCCACCTCTCTTCTCTGGAAATTCTGAAAATCCAGAAATTCTTTTGACGGAATCCGGTAGGTATTATTCATATATCCCTGGTCGATGATGAACTCCGGGCGGAACCGGTAACCGACTTCTTGTTCAAACTGTTCCAGAATATAAGGGCTTACCGAAGCAGAATACCCATACCAGTCCACATACTTTTCCCGGGCCAGCTCATCAAAAATCAACGTAAACTGATGGAAAAAAGTTGTGTACCGGATCACATCCACATAAGGATGGTCCGCAATAAATTTTCTCAGACGTTCCATGGAATACCGGTGCGTCTTCGGCTGCCGCACATCGAAGGTAATCTGTTTTTCGAAATCTTTCCATCCATTGGTCACGGCATTATACATATGTACCGGATCCCACATGATATAAGCGAGAAAACTCACGGTGTAATCATGGAATTCTCTGGGATCCCTCAGAATCACATCTCCCTGGTCCGCGTCATAACTCCACTCCCCGGCGGGAACCACCTCTCCTGTGGTACGGTCAATGACCTCCCACCATCTGGCAATGTCATCCCGGTCGTTCACCTTCAGCATGTCCGGATAGAGGTGATCCATCAGGTGAATTCTCAGACTGCCGCCCACAGCAGTGTAGAACGACGTCATAATGTACATCTGCTGAATCTCATCCGGATTGGCTTTCGCCCAGGCGTTGTCCTTCCTGGTTGTATAATAAGTTGAATAGACCTTTGCATCCACATTCTTCAATTCTTCCGGATAATCGGTACCGTCACAGTCGCGAATCGCGTCAGCCCCCCATCTTCTGGCCAGCTTTATAGTCTCAGGCACCACATCCACATCTGTGGGGATGGTCACTCTCCCCTTCGTATGTTCTCTCACTATGGTTCTCCTTTCGGCTGTGTATTTTGTATTCACTTTATTATATTATTTCATAATCTCATCACAGTCAATTTACAGATGAAAAAAATATCTCAAATCTTTCCCCGCTCCATTCTCTTGCAATCTTTTTCGATATGCGCTATACTTGAAATATCAATTTTGTTAAACGTTTAATTATTTCAGAGGTAATCAATATGGATGATGAATTAAAAGAACGTTTCTTCAACACAATGATGTGTTTTCGGAAACTGGAAGCCGCCTTCTCCATCGAGTGTGAAATGCAGATGAATGAGATGGCAATTCTACATAACATCACAGGAAACTGCAGCTGCCAGGAATGTACCTGCATGAATCTGGACGTCCCCAAAATGCAGGAGAAGCTCCAGATCTCAAAGCCTGCCGTCTCCTACATTCTCAATGCCCTGGAGAAGAAGAACTATATTGTCCGGGAGATTGACCCCAAAGACCGCAGGAAAATCACCATCTCCACCACACCGGAAGGAGAAGCTGCCGCAGAGCGCTCCCTGGAACGCTACGATGCCGTCTGGTCTGATATTCTCACACGTTTCGGTGAAGACAATATGCGCCAGCTGCTGGATCTTCTCACCGATCTCAACGAACTCTACGCTTCCATGGATCCAAAGAAAAAGTGTTCCAAATAAAAGTGAAATAAAAAAGGGATTGCAAAAACACTCAACGTTTTTTGCAATCCCTTTTTTCAATCGAAAAATCTTTCGCGCCGCGGCATCTGAATACTTATGCCATACTGTACTCCCTTTCCGACACCGTCAGGTGAATCTCTCCCTCCTGTCCCACTGCTGTGAGCAGTTCTTCGGAATGGAAATCATCTCTGAGCATCTCATCTGCAACCATATTCTGAAGCGTGGACTGGATGGTTCTGCGCAGAGGCCGTGCCCCGTACACGGGATCATACCCCTTCTCCACCAGCACATCAATGGCACTGTCCTCCACCTTCAGATGGATTCCCTGTCTGTTCATCCTCTCAGAGAACTGCCGGATCATATGAACCGCAATCTTGCGCACATCCTCTCTCTCCAGCTGATGAAATACCAAAATATCGTCCAGCCGGTTCAGAAATTCAGGCTGGAATGTACGCTTCACTTCTTCCATCACCTTGCTGCGGATCTCTTCAATACTTCTGGTCTCCCGCTGCTCGCTCTCCTGGGCGAATCCCAGAGAACTTCTCCCCTGTATATCCCTTGCCCCCACATTGGAGGTGAGAACAATGATGGTATTCTTGAAGCTGACGGTCCGTCCCTGGGAATCGGTGAGACGCCCGTCATCCATAATCTGAAGCAGTGCGTTCCACACATCCGGATGCGCTTTCTCAATCTCATCAAACAGAACAATGCTATATGGTTTCTTCCTCACCTGCTCCGTGAGTTGTCCGCCTTCCTCATAGCCCACATATCCTGGCGGTGAGCCAATCAATTTAGATACTGTGTAAGACTCCATATACTCTGACATATCCAGCCGGATAATAGCATTCTCATCCTGGAACAGAGCGTCCGCCAGAGTCCGGCACAGCTCCGTCTTGCCTACCCCCGTCGGTCCCAGGAACAGAAACGATCCCATTGGACGGTTGGGATCTGCCACACCGGTCCGCCCTCTGCGGATAGCCCTTGCCACAGCCGTCACCGCTTCATCCTGTCCGATCACCCGCTCATGAAGAGTCTTCTCCAGGTTGCGGAGCCGCTGAGTCTCATCCTGAGTCAGCATAGTTACCGGTATTCCCGTCCACATGGATACCACCTGGGCGATATCCTCCTTGCCCACGCTTCCGTTTTGCTCCTGTCTCCAGATTCGTTTCTTCTCTTTCAGCTCATTTTGAAGTTCTTTCTGTCTGTCACGCAGCACCGCGGCCTTCTCATACTCCTGTGCGTCCGCGGCCTCCTTCTTCTCTCTTCCCACAGTATGAATCTCATCTTCGATCACCTGCAGATAGGGCGGAATCTCCATGCTCTTGGTACGGATCCTGGACGCTGCCTCATCAATCAGATCAATCGCTTTGTCCGGCAGAAATCTGTCCGGAATATACCTCACAGACAGTTCCACCGCCGCACGGACCGCTTCGTCTGTGATTTTCAAATGATGGAACTCCTCGTAAGTCTGCTTAAGCCCCTGGAGAATCTCTATGGCATCCTCCTGGCCGGGTTCCTCCACCATCACAGGCTGAAACCTTCTCTCCAGAGCCGCATCCTTCTCGATATGCTTCCGGTATTCCGACAGCGTAGTCGCGCCGATGATCCGCACTTTTCCCCTGGCAAGAACCGGTTTCAGAATATTGGCCGCATCCATGGCCTCACTTCCGCCTGCCCCGGCACCCATGATGGTATGCAGTTCATCCAGAAACAGAATCACATTCTCCTGAGATTCCGCTTCCTTTAGAAACGCTTTCATACGTTCCTCAAAATCTCCACGGAATTTAGTCCCGGATATCATCCCTACCAGATCCACCTCAATAATTTTATAATCCTTCAGATTCTCCGGGATATGGCCGACAGCAATTCTCTGGGCAAGTCCCTCGATGATTGCTGTCTTTCCCACACCTGGCTCTCCCACCAGGACCGGATTGTTCTTCGTCCTCCTGGAGAGAATCTGAACCAGGCGTTCCACCACATTCTCCCGGCCGATCATCGGGTCAAATTCTCCTTCTGAAGCCTTCTGGGTGATATCTTCCCCATATTTCAAAAGGGCAGATTCTTCCTTCTCTTCCTCCGCGGCGGCCGTCTCCTGTGAATCTTCCCATCCGCTCTCGCTCTGGAAATCTTTCTGAATCTCATGAAGGTCGATATCCAGCGAAAGCAAAAGCTGGGCTGCCGCACTCTCCTCGGTCTCAATCAGTCCCCACAGCAAGTCTTCCGGCTCCGTCTTCTCATGTCCCAGATGATTGGCGTGTACCTCTGAAAGATGCAAAACCTCATCCGCCTCCTCAGAAATCTGAATGGCCCTCGGTCTGCCTTCTTCCACGATACTTCTGTCATATTTACTTATGTATTTCTCTATCAGCTTATCGTCCACTCCGTATTTTCTGAGAAATTCTCCTGTATGTCCACCGCTGCGGCTCAAAGCCCACAGGAAATGTTCACTTCCCACGAAGCCATGTCCTTTGCGCAGTGCGAACTGGAGCGCACTCTGAAAAATCTGCAGCGTCCGCTGGCTGTACGCCCCCAAATTAATTCTCATGGGAACACACCTCCTTTTTCATAACCGCAATATCATCCCGCAGTTTCGCAGCCTCCTCGTAATCTTCCTGTTCCGCTGCCTGTTCCAGCCTGAACTGGAGCACTTTCAGCTTTCTCTCCTTTTTCAGCTCTTCCTGGGCGCTCTCCGGGAATGCCCGGTAACCAAGCTTTCTCGGCTCCGGCTTGCCCGGCCACCATCCGGAATAATTTTTAAAAGCTTCTTCCTGACCGGATGCTTTCGCCTGCTCCCACACCTTATTCAGACAATCCTGACAGATGGAGATCTGATACTGCACACCCATATAATTTACATAGAACACCTTATCGGCATCTCTTTGATTACAAAACTGACACTTCATATAAAAATTCACCTCTTCCACTCCGCGAGGATGCGCAGAGATAAAGTAAAAATTAAATAGTTAAGTTTTTAATAATATAGCACATAACAATATAAGTGTCAATATATTTGCAGAATTCACAGAAAAATCACAGGTTTTCCTGCGAAATAAAAAAGATACCAGCCCGCTTTTTTCGCCGACCGGTATCTTTTTTCAACACAAAACAACGATTTTAGAAATCAATCATCTTATGAAGGGCTTAATAGGTATCTGCTGTGCTCTCGCTGTCTGTGCTGCTATCTGTACTGCTGCTGTCACTGTCATCACTCAGACTGGTACTGCTTTCCGTACTCTCATCTGTGTCATCCGAACTATAACTGTCACTCGTATCACTGCTGTCGGTATCATCAGAACTATAGCTGCCCGTATCACTTTCAGTATCATCAGAACTATAGCTGCTCGTATCACTTTCGCTTTCTGTGCTGGTACTGTCCTCACTGTCTGAACCGCAGCCTGCGAAGGCTCCGATACACAAAACTGCCACGCATGTTGCTGCAAATAATCTCAGATATCTTCTCTTGTCTCTCATAAATTGCTCCTTTCTGCGAAAACAATTCTCTGCTTTTCTTTAACAAGATCAAGTATACCTACGATTTGTGACTGCTTTTTGATCATTTTCCGATTTTTCTGTGAAAATACGCTTAGTTTAGTCGCCTGCACACAGCACAATCACACGCTGGGGAGTCGTCTGAGGCGGAAGACTGCGGGTCGTGGAAGTATAGTACACCAGAAGATCCGAATTCCCCGGACTGCATAAGAAGCGCTGTCCGTTCATCGTCTCCACATTCGTCATGGGTGACAGATTCAAGGTCAAGGACTGATCCGCCGCTGTCAGATTCTCATCAAAATAACCAAGCGCCACATCCTGATTTCTTCTCAGAACCGTAACAATCTCTGCCTGATATCTGGGTGGATAGACAGCCGGGACAGGAAGATTTCCATCGTAAAATGCCGCGATCCGCATCCCCCGGCGAAGCCTCACCCGGTCTATCACAACCGTATCCCCAGATACAATCAGATTCACCATCCCTTCTCCAGTCCGAACAGTCAGCATCTGTGTACAGCAGGATTCTCCCACTTGAATATTGTGGATCACTCCAATGATTTTCCGGTAAGAAGAATAGTCCATAGCAAAAAATTCCTTTTTTTCTTAGCATATGTGTCTTACCGGGAAATGTGTGCTCTGGCATCAGGCAATCAGAAAACAGCTGGTATAAGCGATCGTGCAAGGACCATAATAATAAGGAAGCTGGTTATCCTGGCAAACCTGGGTCACCAGCATCCCGTAAGCCTCCATGGAAGCAAAGCTCTGACCAGGAAAACGGCAGGGCTCATCCGGATAAGTACAGGAAACACACTTGGTACAAGCCCCTGCGCCGATAGCCAGCATTTCTGGATAAACCGGACGCAGCAGCTTCTCCAGTTCCACAAAATGCTTTTTGTGGGCACTCTCCGCCTCCATCATTCCCTCTCCATCCAGAGAATCCTCCAACTCTCCCACCGTCTGAACAAGAATTCCCCATTGATACCGGCGAATTTTCTTCTCACATTCTTCCAGGCTTCCACAGGCCGGAGGGCAGTTCCAGCTTTTGTCATACATATGGCAGGAATTGCTGGCACACATCTGCCGTACTTCCGGCATCAGCTGAATGGTGGACACATCCAGAAACGCCGCATGTGTAAACCCTGTCTCTTCTGCCATCTTCTTCAGTCTCTCAAATTCCTCGTTCTTTGTCACTTATCCTTCCTCCTCATCTTGTTCCGGAAATTCCAGCTCGTCCACAAAGCAATCCTGAAATTCCGGGATCACCGCTAATTCCAGAAAATCCACGTTACTCATAAGAATCTTTGTCTTCTCCATCTCTCCTCGGTTCAAAAGTGCCAGCTTCGCGCCTTCCCCGGCCGCATTTCCCACTGGAACCACTCTGTTCCTGAGTTCCGGGGGAAGAAGACCGATGTCACAGGCACTCTTTGGGTCCATATAATTGCCGAAAGCACCTGCTATGTAGACTGTCTGAATCTGTTCATGGGAAATTCCCAGCTCCCGCTCCATGAGAAGAATGCCTGCCGAGATTGCCCCCTTCGCCAGCTGCACTTCCCGGATATCCTTCTGTGTCAGATAGACAGAATCCTCCTGCGGATCAAAAAGAAATACCGGCTTCCCATCCCGCATGGCCAGATGTTCGCTCCAAGTTTTCTTTTCCCGTGCTGCCTCTTCTGGAGTGAGCAGACGTCCGGATGACTCCATCAAACCGGCACAAAGCAGGCAGGCAATGGTATCAATCAGACCGGAGCCGCAGATCCCAACAGGATTTCCCCCTCCGATCACAGAGTAATGAAATCCACGCTCATTCCATGTCACATGATCGATAGCTCCCTGGGCGCCCCGCATACCGCATTCAATCTTCGCTCCCTCAAAAGCCGGCCCTGCCGCTGTGGAACAACAGATCAGCCTCTCTCTATTTCCCAGAACCAGTTCCCCATTCGTTCCGATGTCAAGCATCAATGTAATCTCTTCTTTCTGATCCGGCTGAATCGTGAGGATACATCCCATCGTGTCCGCTCCTACAAAACCTGCAATCACCGGAAGAAACATCAGCTCTCCCTGGGGATGGATGTGAATCTGATATTTTGCAGCCTGATCCCGGATCAATCCCCTCTGATAGGGCTCATAGGGGGCACGCACCAGGGAATCCATGGGATACTGGAAAAAGATATGGTGCATACAGGTATTCCCCACCAGACAGATCTGTATGATCCTCTCCCTGTCAATTCCAGCCTTACGGCTCAGTTCCCCGATCAACTCATCAATTGCCCCGTGAATACAATCCGCCAGTTCCCGGCTTCCATGTTCCAGATTATAGTTGGCCCTGGAGATCACATCTGCTCCATAGGCCGCCTGAGGATTCAGGCTGCTGGCCGTACACAGCTGCTCCCCATTCGCTCCGTCCAGCAGATAAGCGGCAATGGTCGTCGTTCCAATGTCAAAAGCCGCCAGATAATAATTTTCCAAACTGTCCAGGTCAATATTCTCCGGGAGAGAAGGCGCATAGGAAACCTTCCGGATACTGGACGTGGTCAAAATACGATGATTCCCCGCACTTTTCCCAATATCCACCCAGAGATCCGAAGTAATCTTTGTCTGACAAGCTTTGACCTCCTGCCAGCTGTCGCCATCCGGCGATATTCTCACCAGGCATTTTCCACAGGTCCCCTGCCCGCCGCAGGGTGCATCCAGAAAAATCCCCGCCTGTTTCAGAGCTTCCATAAGCGTCTGCTGTCCTGTCACATCTGCCGTCCGATTGTCTTGAAGAAAAGTAAGTCTAAATGTCTGTCTCATATCCAACCTCCGTTCCTATAAAACAGTTATACCACAACCACCCGGCAGATGAAAGTATTTCCGCAAATTCCACCCCTGTCATCGGCTTTGGGAATCTTTCCGTTCATACATTTTCGTCACAGGCAAAATACTCATTCCGGCAATCCATGAGATCACCACTGCCGCCAAAAACATCTTTTTCCCCGAAAATCCAGATACCAACAGTGCGGACAGAAACTGGCCCAAAAACATGGCCATGGTACACAGGCTGATGTTGGTTCCCTTATTCTTTGGAGTGCTCTTTCTCACAACCAGGCTGTTAAAGAGAGGAGTGGAAAGCCCGAATCCTGCTCCGGCCAGTAACACCGCAGCTCCCAGTGCTGCTATATGTCCTGACAGAAAATAGATGAGAAATGCCGCGCCATAACAGAAAAACGCAATCACCAGACAATTTTTCTCGTGTATCTTCGCGACAATTTTAGGCATCACACCTGCGGCCAGCACAGCAACCAGATCCAGAACCGCCAAATAATATCCCGTGAAGGACGGACTATACCCCAGATCATTCTGCAGATAGATCGGCAGGGACACCATCGCTGTGAAAAACATCAGCATGCCAAAAAATGCAATCAGCAGTACCAGCCAGACCGGAACTCCCTGCTGCTGGAAAGAATCCTGTGTATCCTGCACCTCTTCCTCTGCTTTTCCACATTTCGGTACGAATAACAGCAGCATGAAAAATGCCACGAAACCCAACGCATAAATAAAAAACGGATATCGCCATGAAAAACCTGCCAGCATACCGCTGATACTCAGGAAAATCACACCTCCCAGTTCCATCGACATTCCCTGCAGGGCAATCATTTTCAGCTGCTTCTCTCCTTGAAAGAACACGGTAATCAACGCCACACCTGCGCTCATAATCGCCGCGGTAGCCGCCCCCAGAAGAAACCTGTCGGCAAAAATTGCCGCTGCATTGGGCATGAAAGCCCCTGCCACACCAAACAATCCATAGAACAAAAGTCCAAAGAATGCCGTATAATATGGTCCCTTCTTGTCTATCAGTTTTCCAAACAGCAGTGCCGTGGCCGTCACCCCGAGAGCCGGCGCGGTGACAAGCCATGACGCATAATTTCCAAGACCGTACACCTCCCCCAATTCCGGCAACGCAGGAGTGATCGCATTGCCGACCATCACCGTCAGACTGCTCGCCAGCATAATAGCCACGACTCCTGGTATTCCGATTTGCTTTTTTCTTCCTTTCTTTTTCATCGAAAACTCCTTTCCCTACCTGATGCCGGCCCGAATCCCGCGCCAAGGCTCCCAAGCGAATCTTAAGAGAAAAAGACCTCCTGCCAGCCGATTTTGAGCCGAAAAAAAAGACATCTACGTCAGATGCCTTCCTGTCTCTTCCAAAAAATGAGAGTCAAAAAAAGCATCCAAGCTGCTTCCTTTCTCCTCTCATCCAGACTTTACTGTCGGCTCCGGGCTTTGACCGGATTAGCTTTCGCTCGCGGGCTACACCGCCGGTAGAATATATTCTTTTAGAAGAAATATGAAAATAATTATAATCTGGAAAATTCTAAAAGTCAATACGATCCCCCCATTTCGCAGCGTCTCTCCCGCGGCTGCCTCGAATATTCAGAAGAAAGTATGGACAAAAAAAGAAGAGCAATCTATAATAGGATAGCAAAATATCGAATCATTCCGTAAGGAGTATTTTTTATGGTAAAAAACACTTTCATGAAGACAAAACCCATCTTTCCCCTCCTGGTCTCTATGGCAGTTCCTATGATGCTGTCCATGTTGATTCAGTCATTATATAATATTGTCGACAGCATCTATGTATCCAGGCTGGGGACGGACGCCCTGACTGCAGTATCTCTGGCCTACCCCCTTCAGAATATCACCACATCTGTCTCTGTCGGAATCGGTGTGGGAATCACCTCCTCCATCTCCATCCATCTGGGCGCCCAGAATCAGGAGAAGGCCAACCGGGCAGCCACCATAGGCATTGCTCTGACTGTTTTGCACTGCCTGCTTTTCATCGTGGCGGGAATTCTGGTTACCCGCCCATTCCTGAAACTGTTCACCGACGATCCGGCCATCTTATCCGATGCCTGTGACTACACCTATATTGTCCTGTGCCTCTCTTTCGGATGTCTTCTCCAGGTAACCATGGAAAAGATCTTCCAGGGAATCGGTGAGATGCGGCTGACCATGTACCTGCTGGCATCCGGCTGTATTATCAATATCATCCTGGATCCCATCCTGATCTTCGGTCTTCTCGGATTTCCGGCCATGGGAGTCAAAGGTGCTGCCATCGCTACCGTTATCGGCCAGATTTGCGCCTTTTTGCTGTACGTCGTGGTCTATCGGAAAAAGAAGCTGGCCATCTGCATCCATCCGAAATACTTATGTCTGGATAAGCGGATCATTCTGCAGATCTACAGTGTGGGAATTCCATCCAGTATCATGATGACACTGCCCTCGATTCTGGTCAGCATACTGAACCGGATCCTGGCTTCCTTCTCCAGCGTCTATGTGGCTGTGCTGGGAGTCTATTTCAAACTGCAGACCTTCATCTACATGCCTGCAAACGGACTGGTTCAGGGGCTGCGCCCCATCCTGGGCTACAACTATGGAGCCGGTGAAGTCAAACGTGTGAAATCCTCCATCCGCTACAGCCTTCTGATGACTGCGGGGCTGATGCTTCTTGGCACCCTCCTGTCCCTTCTGGTTCCTTCACAGATCCTGTCCATGTTCGATGCGGACGAGGAACTGATGCAGGCAGGAGTGACCGCCCTGCGCGTCATCAGTCTGGGATTCCTGGTCTCCACGGTGGGAATCGTCTACTCCGGGACCTTCGAAGCCCTGGGAAAAGGCCGTCAGTCTCTGACCATCTCCCTGCTTCGCCAGTTCCTGCTCACCATTCCCCTGGGATATCTCTTCTCGAAGATCTGGGGACCGGTAGGCGTCTGGGCAGCCTTTCCCGTGGGAGAACTCACAGCCTCCATTGTGGCTGTCTTCCTTCTCAACTCCTTTGAGGGAGGGAAATATTCTCCGTTCAAAACCCACGAGCAGGTCTTGACAGGAAAATCTTCCACCGTCTGACAAAAAAAGAGGATACCCGAGTCGTCATCTGACTTTGGTATCCTCTCTTTGTCTTAGAACTCTCAATGTCCTCTTGGAATCTGATCCAGCCGCCCCTTCTCTGTCTTCAAATCCGCATACAGAAGATCAATGAAAAGAATCAGAAGGGGAATCAAAGACAGCCAGATTGCTTTTCCCAGAAAAATATTACAGAAATAAGTGGACAGCACGCCTCCTGCCACGAACACAGTCAGCATTCCCAAATGTATCCACATTCTGTGAAAATAAGAGCTTTTCTGCGCAGGATGGCGGATCGCCTTACAGATGGCAATTCCCACCTGCCGGATATGGTTGGTACAAAATGTGGTTGCCATGGGAACTCCCTGAGCCTGACGAAATGTATTGTACTGCATGGAACAGATCAGATTGATCAGTACCTGCGTGATCTGAACCGGGGCACTCTCCGGGAGAAATCCCAGGAAGACCACCACCACAATCTCAATCAGTACAAGCAATGTGTCCCAGCGGAACAAGTGCAGTCTCTTGATCTGACTGCCCGCGATCTCAGAGATAAATGCTCCCAGACAATAGGCGGAAATCGGAATCACAAAATACAATGCGTGCAGCCATTCCTGATTTCCAAGTGCCATAGCCATCAGCACAAAGTTTCCTGTCTGCGCGTTGCAAAAGACATTTCCACGTATGGAATAGGTGAAAGCCCCGAAATATCCGCCCACGAACATCATCAGGATAAAGACACGCCATCTCTCACATTCCAGGAAATCATCTTTCGTACTTTCCACTGTCTGTACAGCTTTCTTCTCCATCTCTTGGTACCTTTCCCTTTGAAATATCAGTCTATTTCATTATAACAGGGTAACCAGAAAAGTAAATCCGTTTTTACTCTCTGTTCGAACTTCCATAAGACATCTGCCGCGGATAATCACACAGCATCTTCTCCAAATCATTTTTGATCTGCATATAGGGCAGAGCTGGGATCGGAATCCGCACGCCGGAGATCAATTCTGCCTCATACCGGTAGATGGCCGTGATATACCGGATATTCACCATATAACTCCGATGGATGGGATAAAAATATTCCGGCAGCTTTTCCGCGATATTGCTGATGGGAAGGCTGCAGGAAAAAATCCGGTCCAGGCAGTAGAATTCTGTCTTGCGCCCGCTGCTCTTTATAAACAGCACTGTATTCAAGTCCACAAACATGGTCCGGCTGCCGCTGGGAACACTGATACGGTTTCCCGGTTTCTGATCCAGCAGCAGACCTTTCACAAACCGGAACGTATACATATCCATGGGCGGCCTCCCCGGACTTGCTCCATACTCTTCCAAAATCTCCTCCACAGAAGAATGATAAAGAATCAGCTTGGCTCTCTCTCCTGCCGCCTTATAGACAAAACTGGCCGTGACTGCCCTATGCGATCTTCCCTGATTCTGATTCTCCGTCAGTTTCACAATCACCATCGCCACCTTGGAATTCACCGGCAGAGGCTGGTATTCTTCCTGCTGAAGCATCTGACCTTTCTTTTTCCCATACTTCTTAAAATATCTCCGGATACATTTATCTCCGATCAATATCGGCGTCTCCTGACTGATCCAGACACTCTTGGAGTCCAGATGGAGGAACCACCGGGCAAAATCCCCCTCATAATAATCATGCACCAGCTTTTTGGTCAGCTCCATCAGTCTCTCCAATTCCGATTTCGTCATTTTCCTTCCCCGTCCTCTCACTCAATTAAGCTCACTAAAACAGTCCCTGATAGCCTGGAAGAGGATAATTCAACTCATAGTTTCTGCACAATTCAATGAAATCCTTCAAAAGCTTCGTCAGTCTCTTGTCCTTGTGATATACAACATAGAATTCCCTTTGAAATTCCAACCCTTCCACCTCAGCAGTGTAGACACTTCCCTTCTGTATAGCGCCAGCCACCATCCTTTTGGGAAGAACCGAGATTCCCAGACCTTTGATCACCGCATTCACCAGTGCTGTCGTACTGATCCCCTCCCATACCGGTTCCACATGCATCTCATTGGCTGCCAGCACCTTCTCAAACAGTTCCCGCGCGCCGCTCCCCGGCTCTCTCAGAAGGAAATTCTGCCCCAGAAAGTTCTCCCGGCTCATCACCTGCCCCGGATAAAAAGGTTCCCTGGCAGGCGTAATGACCACCAGAGAATCCTCCATAAACGGCTCTGCAATCATATTTTCATGGTGCAGGAAACTCTCCACCAGGGCCAGATCCAGCTCATTGCCGATGAGCTTCTCTTCCAGCCTGTCCGACGGCGCAATCAGAACCCGGACATCCGCCCCTGGATTCAGTTTCAAAAAAGTCTCCACATAGGAGGGCATGAACTGGGAACCGATGGTGATACTCGCCCCGACTCTTATGGTTCCGGTCAGATTCCAATTGCGAAATCCCTTCTCCATATCATCGCAGAGTGCCAGAATTCTCATCACATACTCCCTGAATTCTCTCCCGGCCTCCGTCAGATAGAGCCTCTTGCCAATGCGGTCGAACAGGACAATCCCAAAATACTTTTCAATCTCCTGGATAGCCACCGACACCGCCGGCTGGGTCATATACAACTTTTTCGAAGCTTTCGTGATATTATTGCCACACTCACAGACTGTCAGAAAAATATGCATCAATTTAATTGTCATAGGTCGTTTTCCTTATATAGAATTTCATATGTTTTTTATAAATTAATATTATTTTACTTATATATTAACAGAGATTATACTGAACGTAAAGGAAAAAGGAGGAAAACCTTATGCGCTATTACATCCGAGACGGGATTCTGTATCCGGAAGACCCCTCAGATATTTCCAAAGCACTGGCTCAAATCCAGGCTCCCGCTTTTTATACCAGAAAAATCATCCTGAATGGCCAGCAAAAGCCACAGCTGACTGCCGACATTCAGGAAAGCATTCACAAACCCTACAGATCCTATCTGCTCCTGGACTCAAAGGGGACGGTACTCTTCAGAGGAATCCCCCGGGAGAATCAGAAACAGGCTGACCTCTTCTTCCAGGAACAGAGATATGAATTGTCCATGAGGGACCCCCGAACCTTTTGTCTCACGGACCAAAAAGGACATCTTGGGTGGAAACTTACCCACAACGGAATACAGGGAGGATGGAACCTTCTCACTGATCTCTTTTTGTCTCCTGACATTCACCTGGGGCTTTTTGTTTTTACCAGATATCTTGACAAAGAAAAAGAGTCGATCCCGTGTCAGAGAAAGGAATAAGATATGGAAAAGAAAAAATTGTGGAAGCTCTTTCTCTCCACTTTCTATCTCAGTGCATTCACCTTCGGAGGAGGCTACGTCATTGTCACCCTTCTGAAAAATAAATTTGTAGATGAACTTCACTGGATTGATGAGAAAGAAATGTTAGACCTGGTGGCCATCGCCCAGTCCTCTCCCGGGGCCATCGCCATCAACGGAGCCATCGTCGTCGGCTATAAGCTGGCAGGTCTGCCAGGTGTTCTGTGCGCAGTCACAGGAGCCGTCCTGCCCCCTCTGATCATCCTGACCGTAATCTCCGGCTTCTATAATCTCTTCATCGAGAATGCCATCATCAAAGCTTTGCTGTCAGGTATGACCGCCGGTGTCGGGGCAGTCATCGTCTCCGTTGTCTATGATATGGGAAAAGATGTGGTCAAATCCCGGGATCCCGCTCTGATCATCGCCATGGCCGCCGCTTTCGCAGCAGACTGTTTTCTCAAAATCAATGTCATCTATCTCATTCTTGCCGCTGCTTTGGCCGGAATCCTGCGGACTTTATACCGGAAGCATAAAAAAAGGAGGCTCTTATGATTTATCTGCAATTGTTTCTTGCTTTTCTTCAGATTGGCGCCTTCAGCTTTGGAGGCGGATACGCGGCTCTTCCCCTGATACAGGATCAGGTCATTGACCGTTTTCACTGGATGACGCTCTCCCAGTTCTCCGATCTGGTCACCATCTCCCAGCTCACGCCCGGCCCCATCGCCGTCAATGCTGCCACCTTCGTGGGAAATCAGACCGCTGGCCTTCTGGGTGCCCTGGTGGCAACGGCAGGGTGCATTCTGCCATCCTGCATTTTTGTGACAGCCCTTGCCTGGCTTTACACCAAGTACCGCAGTCTGGATCTGCTTCAGGGTATGCTGGAATTCCTAAGACCCGCCGTAATCGCTATGATTGCCGCGGCAGGTATCGTCATCTTGCTTCCCGTCTTTTTTGCCGACGGACAGCTTCACTTCCTGGACCACAATTTTCAGCTTAGGCCCTTCCTGCTCTTTGCCGCCGCCCTCTTTCTCCTTAGGAAAAAAAAGATGGATCCCGTCCTGGTAATGGTACTGTGCGGGATTGCAGAAGCTCTGTTTCATGTGATACAATAGAGAAAACAAACACGGAGGAGGTACGCATATGAGAATAACTTGGCTTGGACATTCCTGCTTTAAAATCACCAGTCAAAACAGCAGCATTCTGATCGATCCTTTTGAACCCGGCAGTGTTCCTGGATACTCAGACATCTCCCAGACGGTGGATGGTGTGCTGTGCACCCATCAACACTTCGATCACAATTACACCGCTGGCGCAATCATCCGGGAAAACCCGGATCTGTCCGCCTTTCACATCACTGAGATTTCCGCCTGGCATGACGACCAGAATGGCGCTTTGAGAGGAAGCAACACCATTTTCCTCATCGAGGCTGAGGGCATCCGCCTGGCACATATGGGGGATATCGGCTGTCCTCTCACACAAGAGCAGGCCACCCTTCTCAAAGGTCTGAAAGCCTGTCTGATTCCCATAGGCGGAACCTACACTGTGGACGCCCAAGGTGCTCAGCAGATTCTCGATGTGCTCTGTCCGGAGGTGATCATTCCCATGCATTACCGCGACGGAGAATACGGATTCCCGGAACTGGGAACACTGGAAGATTTCACGACACTGTTTCTGAATCGTTCCTTCCAGTATTACCGTTCCAACGAGATGGAACTTACAAAAGATACTCCGCCTCACATTGCCATTCTGAATCACCCTTGAATGTGAGTGTCTACATAGAAGAAAAAGAGCTCATGGAGCGCTCTGGTTGCCATGATGTAACGAGCCTGTGCATAGAGGGGGTGGGACTCCCATCCCCCGCACAGAGCAAAGACCTGATCAAACTCCAGGCCTTTTGCCAGATAGAATGTCGTGATCGTCAGCCCCTTCTCAAACTGCCTGCTTTCCTTATCCAGATAGGAACAGGAAAAAGACTTCTGTGCCTCTTCTTCCAGCTTCTGATCAAAATACCGCTTCACACGCAGAGCTTCTTCTTCCGTCATCGTGAGCACAGCTCCCGTCTCATATCTGCCCTGGGATTGCCGCAGCTCCTCCCACACAGCATCCAAAGCCTCTGTCTCCGTCTGAAACTTCTTCTCTGTCACCGGTTTTCCATGTCTCATGAACAGATCCATATTCCTGATTCCGGTCAGTGCATTGGCAAAAGAAGCGATCTCCACGGTATTCCGGTAACTCTTTCGCATCTCGATTTTCCGGATTTTCTTTCCGAAAATTCCAGGCAGAAAGCGCATCACATCCTGGGCCGTCTCTTCAATCGTCTGCGCCTTATCCCCCAGAATCGTCATCTTACAGCGGAAAAGCTTTTCCAGAATCCGGTATTGCATCTGCGAATAATCCTGCATCTCATCGATCACCAGATGTTTGATGTTCGACCTGGGCGTGTAAGAACACAGCTGGTATTTCAGATACAGGAGAGGATAGACGTCCTCATAGAGAAGCGATCTCTTCTCCCATGGCACCTGGGGAAGGGGCTGATAGCCATATTCTTCCAGAAACTGACTGTAGATTTCATATAAATCTTTTGTCTTGTACATCCCCTGGAATTTTTCTGCCAGCTCTGCCGCCGCGTCCTCTGACAAGTCTCTCCCCAGCATGGTCTCATACTCATCCACATAGTATTCCATCACTGCGTCCATTCTGGACAGAAGCGGAATATCCGGAAATTTATAGTAGAACATCTCCAGCACCTGGCCGGCAGACTTATGAAAGCTCTTATACTCCACA
The DNA here is from genome assembly GCA_019112635.1 of Candidatus Blautia intestinigallinarum. Taxonomy (GTDB): domain Bacteria; phylum Bacillota; class Clostridia; order Lachnospirales; family Lachnospiraceae; genus Blautia_A; species Blautia_A intestinigallinarum. The sequence continues at coordinate 82,020 of DXIX01000028.1, forward strand.
TCCTGGAACTGCATCAGGCTGTCCTCCAGTCCCAGAACGAACTCATCCAATTCTTCCATGAAAGCCTCCGACTGCTTCTCACGGTATGAGTCCTGCGCGTCCACAAAGTGAAGGTAACGCTCAATCTGATCGTATTTTTCCTCGCAGTCGCAGACCGTGTCCCTCAGCTCCTGGTAAGCAAATAAATCAAAACTCATCTCCTGAATATTCTCTTCTCCAAGCTCGGGCAGAATCCGGGATATGTAATCGGAAAAGACCGAGTTGGGAGACAAGATCAGAATGTTGGAAGATTTCAGATAATCTCTCTCATGGTACAAAAGATAGGCAATCCGATGCAGGGCCACAGACGTCTTTCCGCTTCCCGCCACTCCCTGGATCACAAGAATACGGTCCTTGGTATTGCGGATAATCGCATTTTGTTCTTTCTGAATCGTGCGGATGATATTTTTCAGCTTCACATCTCCGTTGGTACTCAGTTCTTCTTTTAAGACCTCATCATCAATCTTCACATCACTCTCAAAAGCATAGACCAGCTTTCCCTTACGGATTTTATACTGCCACTTGGAGGTAACCTCTCCGGTCATCTCGCCTCCCGGAGCCTGGTAAGAAGCCGGACCTTTGTCATAATCATAGAAAAGCCCGCTCACCGGCGCTCTCCAGTCGTAGATCAGCGGAACCTTTCCCGCCTCCTCGGCAAAATTGCCGATCCCGATATAGAAGGACTCCGATTCATCCTCTCCCTCATACTGAAAATCCACACGCCCAAAAAAAGGGGAATCCAGCATTCTCCGAAAACGGTGCCGCAGTACCCGCTGTTCCTGGTTCGCGTTCACCTGGCTTAACAGGGCCTGCTGATTGTCATAGTTCTCATATCCATACTGGTCCATCTCTGTATAGTTTTCCCAGTAATACTCATGCATCTGCTCAATCTCCCGCTCCCCCTCTCTGAGAGAACTGTTGATCTTCTCAATACGCTTCTCAATTTTATCCAAAACAAAATCCAGATACTCTTTTATGCCGCTCATTTCCTGTCTCCTTGTTCCTTTTGATTTTCTCACGATACAATAGCGGCGCACAAAGGAACCGCCCTCTGTGCACCGGACTTTTCTCATTATATAATATCTTTCCCCATCCTGCAAGGAAGAAGAACACCCCGGAAGCACCTTGATAATTTCATAGACTTCACGCCCCAGTTATGATAGTATAAATATACGAAAGCGAGGTCGATCCCATGAGTAATGAAGAATTACTGCTTGCAATCTCCAATTTGTTGGAAGAAAAACTGGAACAGAAATTAGACCAGAAGCTGGATGAAAAGCTTGACCAGCGGCTGAAAGAATTTGAAGAGAGAATAGATCAGAAATTTCAGACAGAGCTTCAGCCGATCAAAGAAGAGATCCACGCTATTCAGGTGCATCTGGAAACTGTCACAGATCGGAATATTGCCATACTTGCGGAAAATCATCTGAACCTGGTGCGAAAGCTGAACGAGAATGCTCAAATTACCGATACCCAATTCGCCTACCAGATCAAAGTGAATCCTCTGACCGACGAAGTGGAAAAACTGAAAAAAGAAATGGAACTGATAAAAAATAAGATAGCCTGACAAACCAGCGGCGTGAAGTCTATGAAATAATCAAGACTTCACGCCGTCTTTCCTTTCCTGGCAGAGATTTTACCTGTCAAATAGAACATTCCTTTCTTTTACCCGTACAAAATGGCATGTTTTCGCAGAAAATCCCGGTATTTCCAGCCAAATTACGGGTAAAGCAATAAAAAACTTAAAAGTTCCCGTAAAATCGCTCTAAAATTACGTGTCAACAAAAGAAATATATAAAGTCTCCCGTACAAGCGCGAACCGTGTGTCCCAGCCTGTAAAGACGAAAGCCTTCCCCATCTGATAAAAAAAGAAGAGACAATCCCGCAGAGAATTCCGGCTTTCAAAAGCCTTCCTTCCGTGGGATTGTCTCTTTTCTTCCTGGCAGGGGAAAGTTGGTAGAAACCTCCCCCTGTCCTGTCTTAGAACTTATCTTCTTTTCTTCTGAGTTTCTGCAAAACTACCATTGCCGTGCCCAGTCCGGCCAGAAGCAGAATTCCATAGGTTCCCGGTCTGCTGCTGTCCGCAGTGCGGGCATTTTTACTCTGATAGCTGTCCGTACTGCCGGAGGATCTGCTTCCACCGGAAGTTCCTGTATATCGGCTGCCGCCTGAGGTTCCCGTGGTTCCTCCGCCGGAACCGCCTGGATTTCTCACCGTGGTCGTCGGCGTTGGACTTGCCGTCGTTCCCGGTGTTCCGCTTGGCTCTTCACTTGGTGTCGGTGTTGGGCTTCCGCTCGGCTCCACGCTTGGCGTTGGCTCTCCACTCGGGGTTGGTGTGGAAGTCGGACGCGGTGTACTCGTCGGCCTTGGAATGTCACTCGGTTTCGGGGTCACACTCGGCTCAGGGCTTGGAAGCTTGTTGGTGATGGTCGTCTTCCCATCCTTTGTACTCTCCAGAACTTCGAATCCAGAATCTTCCACTGACTCATTGCCTACCTTTAACTCCTTGGCTGTATACTGGTAAAGCTTCCCGTTTTCGTCATATTTTGGAAGCTTGTCAAAAGTTCCTTTCCAAGAATTCTCTGCACTCAAGGTCAGCGTCACTGGTTCATCGTTTTCGCCCAAAACTGGCGCCCCATTTGCATAGAGGCCTACCACAACCTCTTTTCGCTGATCCTCTGGGATATCCTCATCCCAGATCTTCTCCACCTCATGCTTGGTCAGAATCGTGTTGGTTACGGTGAAAGTAATCAGGCTGCCATCTTCGCTGATGCTGCTGTCATAAGATGGCTCATAGGAATCTGGTACATCCACTTCCCGTACGGTGTACTCATATTCCACTCCATTCTCGTCATACTTATCAAGACCAGGGATGGTCCCCTTCCAGATATCTCCTTCGCTTTGGAACAAATCTGCAATCTTCTCCAGGATTCCTTCTTCCTGCTTTTCTTCTAAAATTCCATCTTTCCCCAGGGTATAATCTGCAAAATGCTCCCCGTTTCGCAAGAGTTCAATCTTTATGGGCTCCGATGGGCGATTCTCACTGGAACCATCGTTCCATTTTTTCTCCACTTCGAGATCAACGGTTCCCGTCAGAGTGTTGGTGATGGTCCAATCACCATTCTCATCCGATTCTATGGTACTCTCATAGCCATCACATGAGCTCTCTGTCACTTTATAAATAATTGGATCGCCATCTTCATCCTCCACTGGAAGATTGTTAAATTCACACTCCCATTTGTTGCCTTCCGCTGGCAATGTTTTACTCTCCACCTCTTTCCAGAAAACTTTTATTTCTATTGGCTCATCGCTTGTCTCTTCGGATTGCAATGCCTTTCTTTCTGTATCTGGCTGCAGAGAACTGTCCTCTTTTTCTATTTTTTGCCAGAGTACAATGTTTATAGATTCCGGTCTTGTGTCGTACTCATTATCATTGTCCTTCCACACCTTGGTGACATGAATACCTTTAAGAGCAAGATTGGTAATTGTAGTTTTATGATAAGTGTCCTGATGAGTAAGCTTCTTACCATTGCGGTATTCCAGTTCCCGGCCGAGGGGGCCATACTGATCCATGACCTTAGTCAAGGTGTCGGTCAGCTTCTCTGCATAGAAATCATCCATGCTCCCGGTGATACCCGTATTCTGCCACTCATATTCCTTTTCCTGGTCTTGAACAGTGGGGCGGTACTGAAGAGTCAGCTCCACTCTCACGTCTCCAAACGCGGCCTGGAAGGCTGCCGCTTTCCAGATTTTCTCGGCTGAGACCTGTCTCGTGCCCTTGATCCGATTGGAGAGAGTTCCTCCGTCATAGACAAAAGTATTTCCATTGCGACCTTCGTTCTCGTCATCTCCCAGTGTAATCCCCTTCTCACCAGAAGATGTCACTGTTCCTTGTTTATCGCACATATCTTCAATTGTATAGTAGATACTGCCATCCTCTTTTGTTTTCTCCGTGATCTTACCAAACACCTGCTCATAGTTTCCAGCATTGCTGCCTTCCAGATATTCCCGAGCCACATAGATGTAGCGGTATCCTTCCGGGTCATCCTTGGGAAGCGTCAATTCTTCACCATCCCGTCCAAAAATAATGGAAAATTTGTCCTGTGTTTTATCCAGTTTGACAGTGAGAATCTCTCCCGTGTCATCCCTAACTGCCGCAGCTGTCGTGTAAGGCTCCCCGGCACGGTAACGCCACAGCTGGAATTCTCCCTCAGGGCGGCTCTCCGGATTCGGATCCAACCATTCCTTTGTGGCTTCATAGTCGGTCACGCCCTTCAGTGTAAGATAGAGTGTACCTCCACTGTGTACCTGTGTGGTCTCATTGCTGAAGTTTGGCACCGCCGTATTATCATAGGAAGCTTCCATGTAATCTCCGGCGGCTTTGTCCTCCTGACTCAGGAATTCCGGGACAAAGGTATTGCCCTCTCCTTCTTTCATGCTCAAGGTGTAGGTCGTTCTGCTTCCGTCCAGATTGTAGCGGGGCAACCCTTCGATCTTCAGCGTTCCCATATAATTCGGACCTTTTTCGTCTTCCCAGGTAATCGTTAAAGCTCCATCCTCATTAATCTCAGTAAGGTCATAAGGTGTTTTGCCGGAGACATTGGTGTTTACATAGAATTGGAAATGCTTAAGCAATTCCTCTTCAATAGTAGTTTTATCGTCCGTCCGGCTTCCCCAGCGCAGGTGGATCGTAATCTCATAATCCGTCTCCAGCAGATAATACCAGCCGGGATTTGTAGACTCATACTGCTCTTCATCCGTCACGTTGACAAAATAATATCCCTCAACAGAGTTTTCCTGCGGCGGCCGCAGCTCCCATTTAACATTCTGTACCTTCTCCTCTCCAAATTCATCTGTATACCGTATTTCACTTGGAAGATTGGAGACCGACAAGTGATAAGTACCGACATCCTGAGCCTTCACCAAGATCTCCGGCATCTTTGTCAAGCCTACCGAAAGTAATTTCTCTTCGGTGAGCTGCTGCATCGCTCCTCTACCGATAGAGAACCATAGAGAGGAACCTAACTTGTTCTGATACTCATTTTCCGTAGGACGCTTTTTCAGTTCATCCCGGTTATCAATCCAGTACACCGTCTGCTCAAGAGATGCGTTTGTCTCAGTAACCTTAACACTGGAATCTGCCAGTGTCTGTACCTCATCATCCGGGAGCGGCACAGGGGTGGTCTCAGGCTCCTCTGTGCCCTCCTGTCCAGGTTCCGTCTGATCCGGTTCCTGTCCCTCCGGCTCCTCCTATGAAGGACAGTGTAAGCGCCAGGTCTTCCATCTCCGCCTCAGGCGTTCCCTCTGCCTGTCGTGTCAATTGGAGAGTTAAGGTCTGTGCGTCTGTGCGCGTCAGACTGTTCACCGTCATATTCCCCGGCAAGCCTGCGATCTGACCCACTGGAATCTCTCCTGCCAGAATCACTCCATCACTGCCGCAGGTATAAGTTCCCTCCGGCCAGGAGATTCCTTCTGGAAGAGACACTTTTCCCTCTAAAGTCTGGGAAGCCGTGTACAGCGCACCAGCCTCGCCACGGTTCTGGGAGGTTCCTGTCACCGTGAAAGCGAAATCTGGAATTGTCCCGTCATCTGAAAGCACAACTGGCTCCGTTGGGGCTGCTATTTCCAGCATCCAGCCCTGGTAAGCTGCTTCCACCGCCATCTTTCCTGGCTTGACGGTGATCTCAGGCTCCACTGCCTCTCCCTGGTCATCGATGACCTCCGCCGAAACGTCCTCCTCTGCTATGTCTATGGAGAAGGGAGTTGTAATCCCATTGTCTGTCTGAATTTCAAGAGTCTTTGTAACTGTTGGACATTCTCTTGTCAAACTTATATTTAGAGAAGACGTCCCGTCTTCGAACTCCTCCAGCGAGAGAGTCCCTTTCTCATCGTCTGTCTCAGTTATATAATCATCACTGAAATTCTGCCGCAGAGCCTGCGTTTCCTGAGAAGTCAAAGCGATCTGTATCTTTGCGCTTTGTCCCTCCTCCAGTCCCTCTGCGTTGGCATTCAGAACAATTTTCCCAGCTTCTCCGGTTTTCACAAATTCTGTCTGCGGATTCCATTCCAGCTTAATCGCCGGTTTCGCAGCAGGCGGATCTGTCAATAGCTCCGCAGCATAGGCCAGGTCCCCAGGTGGAATTACTGACAAAACCATCAAGAAAGCTAGAAAAAGGCTGATTGCCCGGTTTTTGAATGTTTTCCTTCCCATAGTTTCCCTCCTTCTGTATATTTTCTACAGTTTATTCTGATTTTGGCAGAACAAATTGGTATTTTCTCCCATTATCTGCAAAAATACAGAATACTTTTTATTATAATATAATTTTAAATACAAGAAAATAGCTATTAGGAATTTTTCGATACAAATACACGACTGTTCATGACAAATTACCCTATTCTTTTCTCCAGATAGCCATAGCCGTCTGTTTTATTCAATGTTATAATACAAATAAGCGAAAAATAGAATTTGGAAAATTGATCCATATTTAATGGAAAGGAGTCCGCTATGCACGGAATTACACAAAAAATATATCTTTCTTTGACACCGCCTACACAGGAGGATTTCGTCTCCGACCAGGAGCGTATTCTCAGAGAATTAAGAAGACAAGGGATTCAGGCTGAACTTCCCCTATCCATACTGCAAAGCCTGTACCCTTTCTGCCCCCGGTCCGACTGGAAATTCACCGTCTCTCTAGCATACAACGGCTCTGTCTGGTCGGTTGTCCGCATGGAGGCTGGCGACACTACCCGGCAGCATTATGGAATCTGCGCAGACCTCGGAAGCACGACTTTGGTCATGCAGCTTATCGACTGCGGCACCGGTCAGGTTCTGGGCGAGGCAAGTGCCTACAATCATCAGATTCCATTCGGCGAAGATATTCTGACACGTATCTTTTATGCCAAAGATCAGCCGGAACATTTGGCTGAAATCCGCCAGGCTACCCTGGACACCTTTCAGGAAGTCCTCACCTCTCTGACGGAGCAGACCGGCATTTTGGCTTCCGACTGCATCAGCATGGTAGTGGCTGGAAATACGACCATGATTCACTTTCTTCTCGGCATGGACGCATTCTGCGTGTTCTCTGCTCCCTACGCGGTCCACGCTCTGGATCCCGGTTTTCTCCCCGCCAGAGAATTCGGCTTCTCCCTGCCCGGCTACGTCTACTGCTATCCCGGCAAAGCCAACTACCTGGGCGGCGATATCATCAGCGGAGCCATCGCGACAGGAATTCACGATAAAGAGGAGCTCTCTTTATTTTTTGATATCGGAACCAATGGAGAACTGATCATCGGCAACCGGGAATTTCTTCTGTGCGGTGCCGGTGCTGCCGGACCTGCCCTGGAGGGAGGTGTCGTCAAAACAGGCATGCGCGCGGTGGAAGGTGCGGTGGAACGCCTCCAGATTCAGGACGGTGTCTTTCATCTGCACACCATCAACAATGCTGCTCCCGTGGGGATCTGCGGCTCCGGCATTGTAGACATGCTGGCACAATTGTTCCTGAATGGCTGGATTACCATCCAGGGAAAATTTGTGCCGGACAAAAGCCCTCTGATCCATATGGAGGACAACGAATACTGTGTCACCTACGCTCCCGGCCTGTGCTTCTACCAAAGTGATATCGATGAATTTCTAAAAACCAAAGCCGCCGCTGTCACCATGATTCATTATATGCTGGATCTGACTGGAATCTCTCCGGAAGAAATCAGCCATTACTACATGGCAGGTGCTTTCGGGGCACACATTTCCAAGGAGTCCGCCGTCACCATCGGCATGTATCCGGATGTGGACCGGGAAAAACTGGTCCCCGTAGGCAATGCCTCCCTGAAAGGGGCGAAGATGCTGCTCCTGGACTGTGAACTATTGGACAGACTTCCTGCGCTGCTGGAAAATATGGAATATGTTCAGTTTGGAGCTGTGGACAACTTCATCAACCTGATGGTTGCCGCCACAGCAATCCCTCACACGAATCTGGAACAATATCCGTCTGTGGTGGAACAGATGAAGCGCCGCCACCTTCTCTGACCGAAAGGTTTCTAAAATAAAAAAACGGGTGAGAAACATTTCTTCGTCTCTCATCCGCTTTTTTTATTGCAACGCCAGCAGATTCTCTGCCTGGATCATGCGTTGTTCAAATTCTTCATAAAAGTTTTTCCTGGGATCAAAGGGCATCCGGTAGAATCGGCTCAGTATGTAGAGGCTCAAATTCTTCACCATCTCCTGATCCTGCGCCTGCGCCGCAATCTCTTCCGCCATTCTCAGAAAATGATGCCACCTTTGCACAAACGCTTCATAACTCCTGATATCCGGTGTCTCAAGCCATTTGTGAATCTTGACTTTCGTCCGGGCAGGGTGATGACACTCTCCCTTCTGAACAAAATATTGAAAGGAATCTCCCTGATAATATCTGCCCAGCGGGAACAGACGGCATACCCCTGGACGGAACCTGTGAATTCTGCATCGATTCTCTTCCGAGAGAAAAACGCAGGATTCCTGCGGTCCGCTCATCCGCAGATTCGGCAGTATCACCCCGTCCACCACCTGGAGCTCCAGAAACTCCGAGAGCATCTCATCGAAAGTTTTTCCCAGATTTTCTGACAGGCGGCAGACATCCAGAGGATCCAGCACCACCGAACTGCCCATGCCTTTGCAGCATCCGCCGCACCCGGCACAGCCCAATTTCACCATATCATTGGAAGAATAGAATCTGCCGTCTGAAATCTCCTGGATATCCACATCTCTCTTCATAGTACATCCTTACCAGTTTATTTCAAGAAACCGTTGACAATCTGTTCCTCCGCCTCAGCCTCTGTCAATCCCAGAGTCATCAGCTTGATAATCTGTTCGCCTGCGATCTTTCCGATGGCAGCCTCGTGAATCATCGCTGCATCCGGATTATTTGCCGTGATCTCCGGCTGCGCGCTGATCTTGGCATCATCCATGATAATCGAATCACACTCTGTGTGAGCGCTGCATTTGGCATTTCCGATGACATTGGACACAAAGAGCTGATGGGAAGACTCTCTTGCCACAGATCTGGAGACCACATTCGCGCTGGAGTTTTCTCCGTTAAGCTCCACCTCGAAACGACTCTCCGCCGTCTGAATTCCGTGAGTCATGATACGCTCCATCACTTCCAGCTTCGCGCCCTTCGCCAGCTTCGCTGTGGTCAGACGTTTCGTGGAATCCACACCTTTGATCTGCACAGAGTCCATCTCCATGTAACTGTCTTCTCCGATCTCAATCACGGTCTCCGGATTGAGGATTCTCTTGCCCATTCCGTCTCCGCTTCCATAATGCTTCTCCACATATTTAATTTTGGAATTTTTTCCGATGAAGAAACGGTGGATTCCGTCATGCTCACTGTTGGAATTTCCACAGTTGTCAATTCCGCATCCAGCTACAATCACCACATCACAGTTATCTCCAATGAAAAAATCATTGTAAACCACCTCTGTCAATCCGCTCTGACTCAGCACAACCGGGATATGAACACTCTCATTCTTTGTGCCGTCCGCAATGCGGATATCAATTCCTTTTCCGTTCTCTTTGCTGGTAATCTGAATATGCTCCGTGCTGTTTCGCTCTACACTCTGGCCGTTGGCACGGATATTATAAGCTCCTTCCGGCACTACATGAAGTCCGGAAACTTCTTCTAAAAGTCTCTTCTGAATTACGTCCATCTCTAATTAACGCCTCCAATCTTGCTGCAGGCAAACTCTGATGCGTTTGCCGTTCCCAACAGTGTGGGCAGTACTTCTTCTTTCGTTCCATGTTTTACCAATTCTCCATCTGCAATCAGAAGAATCTCATCTGCGATGTTCAGGATTCTCTCCTGGTGAGAAATAATTAAGATGGAGCCCTGAATCTGGCTGTGCATCTTCTCAAAAACCTGAATCAGGTTCTGGAAACTCCACAGGTCGATACCCGCCTCAGGCTCGTCGAAGACAGAGACCTTCGTCTTTCTGGCGATGATCGTCGCAATCTCAATTCTCTTGATCTCTCCGCCGGAGAGGCTGGCATCTACCTCACGGTTGATGTAATCTTTTGCACACAGTCCCACCTCTGAGAGATACTCACAGGCTCCGCTCACGGAGATCTCCTTGCCGGCCGCCAGGCGGATCAGGTCAAATACTGTGACGCCTTTAAAACGCACCGGCTGCTGGAACGCGTAACTGATTCCCAGCTTTGCCCGCTCTGTAATATTCAAATCTGTGATATCCTGGCCGTCCCAGAGAATTCTTCCGGAGTTCGGCTTCTCAATTCCCGCGATTACCTTCGCCAAAGTAGATTTTCCGCCTCCGTTTGGTCCTGTGATTACGACAAATTTATTATCCGGTAAGACAAAACTTACATCTTTTAAAATTTCCTTCTCGCCCTGCTGATCTGCGACTTCAAAGGAAATGTGTTCTAATTCTAACATCTCTCTTCCTCCATTCGTATTCTCGCATAAAAGAGGAGTAACTTTGTCTAATTTCTCTCCTCTAGCTTATAGTACCAGTTTTTACAAATTTTTCAACCCCTTCTGCAAAAATTTTATCTACTTGCCGCGGCAATCTGAGAATATCTTCTGGTCAATTTGCCGGAAATCAGAAAATATGGTATTCTAATTTAAGACAGATATGCAAAGGAGGCTATTCATGAAAAAAGAAGAATTTTCCAGTTTAATCCAACTCCCATTTCTGCTGGACGGAGCCACCGGTTCCAACCTCATGGCTGCCGGCATGCCCAGAGGAGTCTGCACTGAGACTTGGGTGCGGGATCATAAAGAAATCCTTGTAAATCTCCAAAAAGCCTACGTGGATGCAGGCAGTCAGGCGGTCTATGCCCCTACTTTCGGTGCCAACCGGATTAGTCTGTCCATGCACGGTCTGGAAAAAGAGGTGAAATCTCTCAATGAGATTCTGGTCTCCTATTCCAGAGAAGCTGTGGGAGACCAAGCCTATGTAGTCGGTGATATCACCACCACCGGCAAGATGATGGCTCCCGCCGGCGATCTCTCCTATGAGCAGGCCTTCGAGACCTACCAGGAACAGATTTCCTGTCTCGCCGAAGTCGGCGTGGATTTCCTGGTGGCTGAGACCATGATCAGTATCGATGAGACACTGGCTGCTCTGGATGCGGCCCAGGCGGTCTGTGGCCTGCCTGTTCTGTGTTCCATGACCATTGAGTCTGACGGAAGTCTGTTCACCGGCGGTAATATTTTTGAGGCCGCCGCTGCCCTGGAAAGTGCCGGAGCTTCCGCCGTGGGAATCAACTGTTCTGTGGGCCCGGAGCAGCTGGAAGCGATTGTCCGCACACTGGCTTCCACCGTCAGTGTTCCCGTCATTGCCAAACCCAATGCCGGTATGCCTCAGATCGATGAGCAGGGCCAGGCAGTCTATTCCATGACTGCGCCGGATTTTGCCCGTCATATGAAGACTCTTGTGGATGCCGGAGCTTCCATCGTAGGAGGCTGCTGCGGAACCACACCGGAATTCATACGGTGTCTGGCTGATCTCTTAAAATCTTAATCCTTTCACACGGATTGCCTTCTGAGGGCACATCTCCTGACAGCAGAAGCATCGGATACATTTGCGATAATTGTATTCCGGTGCTTTTTTGCCTCTGAACTGCAGTGCCTTTCCCTCCACCGGGCAGCTCTGCACACAGATTCCGCAGCCGATACATTTCTCCTGGACAATATAAGGTCTTTTCTGAAAGATATGAAAGAATTTCGCCATCCACACCCACCAGTCATTTTTCTCAGGTGTCCGGTCCACATCAAAGCCTGGATTTCCAAATCTTCGGACCGCTTCCTCCATGGAGATCTCTCCATCGGGGAGCAGTACACGGATCTGATCCGGCTGCCAGACTCCCAGTCCCATCTTCTCCCCCTGGTCATTGGTGGGAACCAGTCTGGGATCCAGATGAATCAAGTGACAAAAGACGCTGTCCAGTGCCACCGGATCCCTCGACATGAGGATCACATTCATAGACACCGGATCTCCGGAGCCTGGTCCATTTCCCTCCATTGCCACGATTCCGTCCATGATATACAGTCTCGGCTTCACATACTGATTGAGATCCACCAGCATCCTGGCGAAGCTGTGGGCGTCCGGATATTGGGTGTGCCCTTTTGCTTTGTAAAATCCATAGATACAGCCATACATATTCTTCACTGCACCAGTAATTCTCTCCAACTGATGAGTCTTCATCTTGCACAGATTGATCACAGCGTCCGCCTCCTCCACCTGGGAGGCCATCATAAATTCCCGGGCCTGTCTGCCCTGGGGATATTCCCGGCGGACACCCTCATCAAAATCCACAATCGTCACCTGATGTCGCTCCAGAGCTTCATCCATTCCGGAGGCCTGCATGATTTTCCTGGTCGTGCCGGTTCCACAGGAATCTCCGGCCTTCACCTGATGACATCCCGCTTCCTCCAACAACAGGGCGAAAGCCCCCATAACGGCAGGATGCGTTATGACGGCTTTCTCTGTCTCTGATTTTTTCAGCAAATTTGGTTTCAGCAAGATCTTTTCCTGTGGCTTTACTATGGAAGAAATTCCTCCCAGGAGATTCACTCCCGCATTCAACAGTTCCTTGATCTTCTCCTCCTCATAAGAATCACAGGGAAGAAGTACCACTTTGCTTTTTTCCATTCTAATTCCTCTTGTGCTGTTTACATTTTCGTCAAGTCCAGATTCCGGACTGCCTTGCGCGCCGGAAGGATGCAGGCAGGAGCCATGGACAACGCATCCACATTCAGCTTCAGGAAATAGGGAATCATTGCCTTCTCGGCAGCCAGCTCACCGCAGACCAGAACCTTCTTGCCTGCCTCATGCGTGGCCTTGATCACCATCTCCATCATGCGCAGAACCGCCGGATGATGCCGGTCGAATTTCTTCTCCAACTGAGGATTCTGGGCATCCATGGCCAGCACATACTGTGTCAGGTCATTGGTCCCCAGGCTGATGAAATCGGCCTTCTGTGCCAGTTCGGGAATGATCATCGCCGCAGCCGGTGTCTCCACCATGATACCGTTGGGGATATCCTTGTAGGGAATCTCCCTCTGGCTCAGACTCTCCTTCACCTCAGACACAATCTTCCAGATCTCTTCCACTTCTCTCATGGAAGTAATCATAGGATACATAATCGACAGATTTCCATAAATACTGGCCCGGTAAATCGCCCGGATCTGTGCGCGGAACATCTTCTTGCGGTCCAGGCAGACCCGGATTCCCCGGTTTCCCATGGCAGGGTTCAGTTCCTGGGGAAGATCCATATAGCTGGCCTGCTTATCGGCTCCCAGATCCACCGTCCGGATCACCACCTTACGGTCTCCCATAGTCTGGGCCACCTGGCGGTATACCCGGTACAGTTCTCCCTCTCTGGGATAATTCTCTCTTCCCAGATACTGGAATTCACTTCTCAAAAGCCCGATGCCTGACGCCCCGTTCGACAACACACTGTCCAGATCTTCCAGATTAGCGATGTTCGCCAGCAGCTCCACTTTGGTGCCATCTTTTGTGACATCTTTCGCATCCCTCAACTTCAGAAGTTCTGCCTGTTTTTTCTGATCCCTCTGCTGTTTGTCCCGGTATACCCTGAGAGTATCCTCATCCGGCTCTACATACAGGGTTCCATTGTATCCATCCACAATTCCTGTGCATCCATCCCACTCTGCGTCCACGCTCACACCGATCAGCACCGGTATGTTGATAGTCTTTGCCAGGATGGAAGTGTGTGAGATCGGAGATCCCTGTTTGGTCACGATGGCCAGCAGTTTCTTCTGATCCATCTCCACCACATGAGCCGGTGAGAGTTCCCGGGACACCAGGATCACGGGATCTTCTCCCTGAATCCGATCCTTGCTGATACTGTCCAGGATTCCGATCAGTCTTTCTGACAGATACCGGATACTCTCCACCCGGGATTTCACATAGGCATCATCCAGCTTTGCGAAAGTGGTGGACAATTCATCTTTCGTGGTCGCAATGGCGTAAGATACGTTTACTTTTTCGGATACCACCATGCTCTCAATCGCCCGGATAAAACTGCTGTTCTCCAAAAGCTGTATATAGGTTTCCATCTGCCGCGGACCTCTTCCCAGTTCCGCCTGCTCTTTGCGGTTCCACTCCTGAAGTTCCTCGATGGCTTTCTTTCTTGCTTTCTGAAAACGAACCAGCTCTTTCTCCGTATCTGTGATCGTATACTTTCTGATATTCTGGTCGTATCCCCGGTAATACTGTATCTTTCCAATGGCTATTCCTGGAAAAGTTCCCATTCCATGATAGACATCCATTCCTTTGTCACCCCCACTTGACGAAGTATTCCTACTTTGCTCTTGTTTTTTTAATCGCAGGCAGCCTTGAATTCGGTCCAGTTTTTATTGTACTGGGTATCTGCCTCTTCACTCACGTTCTGTACAATCTCAGCGTTGTGAACCGTGTCCGGAACCACCAGATTCGGATCTACCAGATCATCTGCCGCCTGGTTGGTACAGTAATATCCAATGCTGTTAAAGCACTGAGCCGCAACCTCCGGCTCCAGGATATAGTTGATAAACTGATAAGCCGCATCTTTGTTCGGGGCCTGTGACGGGATGAACATATTCATCACTCCGAATCCCAGTCCTTCTTCCGGATATACAACCTTCAGATCCGGGTTGGCAGCCAGAGCCTGAGTAACCTGAGATGTATAGAGGAATCCAACGCTTGCCTCCCCGTTCAGAAGCGCATTCTGTGTGTTGTCATCCTGAATCAGACGTACATTCGGCGCAAGCTCCAGCAATTTCTGTCCCGTCTCCTCAATCACAGACACATCTTCCTCGTTCATGCTGCGTCCCATGGAGAGCTGGGTGATTCCATTGATTACACGGTAATTGGCAATCAGCGCCACACTGTCCTCCAAAGACGGATCCCACAGGTCTTTGTATCCTTTGATGTCCACATCCACCTGCTCCGGATCATAGACAATCAGCGGAATTCCGGATCCGTAAGGTACGGTATACGCATCTTCCGGATCATAGAACTGGCCCTGGAACAGCGGATTGATATTCTCAAAGTTGCTCAGCTTTTCTTTGTCCAGCTCCTCAGCCAGCCCTTCCTGGATTACAGTCTCCAGAATATAGTCGTCCGCAATGACCACGTCATAGTCACCGCCCTCTGCCTGAGATAATTTCTCCAGCATGGTCTCATCTGTGTCAAAGTTTGAATAGATAATCTTGATTCCGGTCTCTTCCTCAAATCCGTCCAGAACTTCCTGTGGAAACATCCCTTCCCAGGTATACAGCACCAGCTCTCCTCCATCGGAATCTGAACTTCCGGAACCACCGGAACAGCCGCTCAATACCGCCGTTCCCATCAACACAGCTCCCAACACTCCTGATAAAACTTTTCTTTTCATTTCATCCTCCTTTATTTTATATTTCCTGCTTCTTCTCTGATACATCTCTCCCGCTCAGTTTCCGAACCAGGGAATAAACAAATAAGATTACGATACTCGCAATTAACATCAGCGTACACAAAGCATTGATCTCCGGCGTCACCCCGGTCTTCATCTGGGTGTAGACCCGGATCGGCAGAGTACTCAGTCTCGGCCCGTTGATGAAGACACTGATTACCACATCATCCATGGACATGGCAAAAGCCAGAAGGGCTCCGGAGAACACTGCCGGCATAATCAGCGGCAGAGTAATGTCGAAGAACGTTCTCATGGGAGATGCCCCCAGGTCCATGGCAGCCTCCTCCAGAGATTTATCCATTCCCACAAGTCTTGCCTTGACTTCCATCAATATATACGGGATACAAAACACTGTATGTCCGATTAACAGTGTCACCATTCCGAAAGGTAAATTCAATCTGGAGAAAAATGCCAGGAATACCATACCCAGAATAATCTCCGGAATCATCAAAGGCAGCAAGGAGACATATTCCAAAAGTCCCTTGCTCTTATAATGTAATTGAGACAGTCCCACTGCTCCCAGTGTTCCAATCACTGCGGACAGAAGACAGCTTAACACTCCCAGAATCAGACTGTTGACCAGTGCCTCCATCAGGGTGTCATCCTGAAACAGAGTCTCATACCACTGGAGGGAGAATCCTTCCCAGCTCACAGTCAGTCTGGAATTGTTGAAAGAAAAGATCACAACCACCAATATGGGAAGGTACATAATCAGAAAGACCAAAGCCAGATACAGGTTTGATAATTTTGAATTCTTTTTCAATGCAGTCCCTCCAGTTCTCTCACATTCGTCAGTCTCCGGTACAGATAGATCATCAGACTGGTCAGAATCGTCAGCACCACTGCCAGCGCCGCCGCGAACGGCCAGTTGCTGCCCCGGGTCATCTGATCCTGAATCAGGCTTCCCACCAGGACAATCTTATTCCCGCCAAGGATATCCGCGATGAAGAACAGTCCCATCGACGGTATGAAGGTGAGAACCACTCCTGAGAGCAGTCCCGGCAGAGTCAGCTTCAGCGTGACTGTGCGAAATGTCTGAAATGCCGTGGCTCCCAGATCACGGGACGCTTCAATCAAAGACCAGTCCAGCTTCTCCGCGCTGGAGTACACCGACAGAATCATAAACGGCAGAAGCACATAGATCATACCGATGACAATCGCCGGATAACTGTACAGAATCTTCAGCGGTTCCTTGATAAGCCCAAGCTTCATCAGAACACCATTCAGCATTCCCTTGGTCTGTAAAATGATAATCCATCCATACAGACGAATCAGGGAATTCAGCCAGAAGGGGAGCATCAGAAGCAGCATCGCTTTTGATTTCCATTTCTCTGACAGCTTCGCCATGAAATACCCGAACGGATATCCGATCAGAATAATAATCAGTGTGCTGGTGATAGCCAGCTGGAATGACTGGGTAAAAGTCTGAAGATACACCGGCTCCAGAATCCTGGAATAATTCTCCAAAGTCAGCTTCCAGGTCACCCCGTATCCCTCGTTGTTTGTGGCAAAACTCAATGCCACCATGTAGATCAACGGCCCCGCCACGAAAACAACGGTGAATAAAAACAAAGGAAGGGACATGATCAGTCCTCTTTGATTTCTTTTTTTCATGCGCATTTACTCCTGTCCACCAGAACTGCCTGGCTGGATTCCCAGCGAAAGCAGATTCTCTGTCCTACTTTTACATTTGCGTCGATACCATACCGGCTGGAGATCAGGACATTGCCGTCATCCAGTCTGAGAGTCATGCGCAGAAGGCCTCCGGCGAAAGTCTTCTCCTCCACCGTCGCCTCAAGTCCGCATCCGCAGTCCTCATCCAGATCGATGTTCTCACTGCGCACAGCCATTGTGACTTCCTCTCCGCTGTGCACCGTTTCTCCGCAGGCGTCCACCAACGCTTTTCCCCCGCAGGTTTTTACCAGAATTTTGTCATCCACCATGCGGTCCACCACACCTTTGATGATGTTGGCATTCCCCACAAAAGTGGCCACATAACTGGTCTTCGGATGGTTGTAAATCTCATCGGGAGTTCCGATCTGTTCAAAAACTCCGCGGTTCATCACCACGATCCGGTCTGACATGTTGATGGCCTCTTCCTGATCGTGGGTAATATAGATAAAAGTAATTCCCAGACGTTTCTGCAGCTTCTTCAGCTCTGCCTGCATGGCTCTGCGCAGCTGCAGATCCAGAGCGCCCAAAGGCTCGTCCAGCAGAAGGACCTTCGGGTTATTGATCAGAGCCCTGGCGATGGCCACTCTCTGCTTCTGTCCTCCGGAAAGCTCAGATGGCTTTCTCTTCTCAAATCCCTCCAGCTGAACCAGTTTGAGCATCTCGCTGACTCTCGTCTTGATCTCGTTCTTTGGAACCTTTTTGATCTTCAGCCCGTATCCCACATTGTCAGCCACCGTCATATGCGGAAAGAGCGCGTAGTTCTGGAATACCGTGTTGACATCCCTCTTATTCGGATCCAGTCTGGTCACATCTTTTCCCTCGAGAATCACCTGTCCCTCGTCGGGTGTCTCCAGACCCGCGATAATACGGAGTGTCGTCGTCTTGCCGCAGCCGGAAGATCCGAGAAACGTGATGAATTCTCCCTCTTCTATGGATAAGTTGATTCCCTCCAGAACCTCAACTCCGTCAAATTGTTTTCTTATATTTTTTATCTCCAATAAGATCTTGCCCATGATCTCTATCTCCTACTTTCTGATTATTCTTCCGCAGCGCCGCCCGGTATATTCACCATTACATACCGTCAGACAGCCATTCACCAGCACATATGGAATTCCGTCCGGTTTCGCGTCCGGTTTTCCCCTGTGAGGATAATCTGACCGATCCCTGATCGTTGCCGGGTCGAAAATTGTCAGGTCTGCGTCCTTTCCTTTTTCAATGGAACCTTTCTGATCAAATCCGAAGACTCTGGCCGGAAGAAGTGTTGCCTTGTATACTGCCTCCTCCAAAGTCAGAAGCTTTTTCTCCCTGACCATCTTGCGGAAATATCTCGGGTAAGTCCCTGCAATCTGAGGATGCCCTTCTCCCTCAGCGTAAGCGCCAATGTCGGTGGAAGGCATCACATAGGGTTTGACCAGGCAGTCGTAGACCTCCTGTTCCTTTCCCTCAAAACAGATGATTGCCTCGCACGGATGTTTTTCCTTCATATGATAATAGAGTTCTTCTGTCATCACACTTCCTGTATGCTCTCCTGTGGCCACAATCATCTGGTCCCATCTCCAATGACTGTTTTGAATGTTTTGGAGATCAAAGGTCGCTGTATTAAAGTAAGTCGTCCAGTTCGTATACATACCACTGTCCAACTGAATATTCAGATTTTCTTTCATAGCCTTCTCAACCATGCGAAGGCCTTCTTCCACCAGTCCGTTGCAATACTGGTAGACAAAGTGAGAAATTAAAATATGTACTCCGGTCTTTCTCGCGACCTGGAATAACTCGTACAAAGAATACATATCTTTATCTGTCAGAAGCCTGGTATGTACCGGACAGATCTTATCATATTCCTTACATACCTGTGCCAGCGCAATCACTTCATCCAGACTGCTGCCTGGAACATAATCCAGACCGAATGAGATACCGCAGGCGCCTTCCTGCAGTGCTTTTCTCGCAAGCTGCGTCATTGTCCGAATCTGTTCTTCTGTCGCCGGTTTATACCGGTCCAGAGCACCGGCTTCCTCCCGCAAGGCAGTCTCATGGCCGATCAGCATCGCCTGATTCACAGGAAAACCCAGACTTTCCTGATTCCTGAAAAAATCACCGATACTGGACGGGGAACATCCGCAGTTGCCGCCCACGGTGGTTGTGATTCCCTGATATGCGGAGAGTATTCCAGCATAATCATTTCCATCCACATGGCCGTGGACATCGATAAATCCCGGCGCAACCGTCAGACCATCCGCCCAAATGACCTCCTGGGCCTCCAGAGGAGTCTCACTGATCTCGACGATTCTTCCATTTTCAATCCCCAGATTTCTGCGATGTCTCGTTCCTCGTATAACATCCACAACAATTCCGCCATTAATCGCTGTTGTCAACATTACACCATCTACTCACTTTCTTTTGTATATTTTGGTTTTCACCCCTAACTATGAAAACGATGTTTTCTTTGCAGCTTTCTCACATAATAGCACCAGGAACAGTTCTCCATCTCTGGAAAACAGCAAAAAAAGATACGGACCCATACTGCACATCCTCTCCATGATAGAGATGGTGCCTGTACAGATAATATCTGTGCCTGGTGTCCGCATGCCTTATGCCACTGATGTGGCCGCTCTGTCATCAGACACCTCGGCATCCAATGGCAGTTCAGTTCCCTGATCTCACCTTTGCCGGTCCATCCTGTTCCATCCACTCCGCGCGTACTCCAGTATGCGCAAGGGAAGCATGAACACGCAGTTCCAGTCCACGCAAAAAATCTGCAACTATCGCTGCAGTTCTGTCTTCGTAAAGTTTTCCTTGCTTCCGGTCATTCATCTGCGTGTCTCCTTCCGTACCAAATGTGAACTGGAACTATTCTATCATAAGTAGCACTTACTTACAAGAGCAGACCTTACTCTGCCGGAAAATTTTACACACAGACAAACCGCAAAGTATACAAAAAGCATCCCAAAACGGGATGCTTCTCTGCTATGCTCTTATAAAAAAGCTGGAAAAGGGACTTGAACCCTCGACCCCTTCATTACGAGTGAAGTGCTCTACCGACTGAGCTATTCCAGCTTGTGCTTGACACAAAACACATTATACATGATTTTCAAAAAAAATCAAGTTCTTTTTTTCATGTTCCATTCTCCTTTCATTATAGAACATGCCCCTGACACTGTAAAGGACATCCGTTAAAGACCCGCGGACGAATCCCGCGTAAGATTCATGTCAGTTTGGTCCAGTATCATAACAGACTCATGCTCAGGGGCCATGTTCCCTATTCTGTTGATCTGTGGGATTTTCCGCAGCAGAACTGCCGCGTCTTTCCGGCGGGAACCGCCGGTTTGAAGTAAGAAAAGCTTATCACATCATTCATGAAAAAACAAGAATGAATTCTTATCCTTATTTCGTTCGGATCATCTTCACCGGCGACCATTCACTGTAGACTTTCTCTCCGTCTATGATCTGGTATCCTCTTACATGGATATAGTAGGTCATATTGGAATGCGCTGTGGTGCAGGTCTCCCGGTACAGCTTCGCTCCCGTATCCGGGAAATCTTTGGTCATGGCTCTCCAGAAGTTATCCCGGATAGAGTACTGCACTTCCCAGCCGTCCACACCGTGCACGGTGCTGGAGGTGACCACAAAAGCTTTCTGCGCTGTTCGGCTGGTTACGCTAGGGGTAAAGGTCGGCGTTCCAAGACTTCCCACGGTCACTGGAATTTCCAGACTTGCTACCTTACACATGTCTGTCTCCGCCGCTGTAAAAATCCCAAAGCTGTATTCCGCTTTTAGCGGTTACATCAGAAGCAGTAATATTCAAGTTATATGTTACAATAGCAGGTATTACATCCTCAGGTTTACTGGAAGCAGTTACTTTAGAGTTATTGATTGAAAAAGTATCAACAGCAATTATTCCTTCATTTGTTGCACCGCTAGCAGTCACAGTACTATCGGCAACAATCAGACTGCTGTCCGTATATATGCCCCTCATACCATTACTCAAAAGTTTTGATACTTATAATTAAATACGAATTTATTCTTTTTCATACAGATTCAAGCTAACGCCTTTTCAAAGAAATTTAATATTATCGTTTTAAGAACTATAGTTAATAATACGACTATGCGGTATAATAAATATGTCAGGAGGATTAGAAAATGATTTCCTACAAACCATTCTGGGAAACTTTAAAAAACTCAAAAGAAAGCACCTATACACTGATCCAAAAACATCACGTGTCTGGTGCCACTATCGATAAGCTACGAAAGAACAAACCTTTAACTACAACTACCATTGATAATCTGTGCAGAATCCTGCAATGCAGTGTAGATGAGATTATGGAATACCTTCCATCTCACCTAGATTAGACATCCTAAAAATTACTAATTTCATTACTGTCACAGAACTATCAAAAAACAACAAGATTCCTGTTACAAGGAGGGTGATACTATGCCTCTACCGCAAGAAAAACTCTACACACTCGAAGATATCTACGATCTTCCTAACGGAGAACGAGCAGAACTGCTTGATGGGCGCATTTATTATATGGCTCCTCCCAGTACCCAGCATCAGGAAATCGCAGGAGAACTGTACGCAACCATTCGCAATTACATCCGTCAAAAAGGCGGAGCATGCAAAACCTTTATCGCTCCTTTTGCTGTATTTCTAAACAAAGATCCTTTCAATTATGTGGAACCGGATATCTCCGTGATTTGCGATCCCTCAAAGATTGATGAAAAAGGATGCAAAGGAGCACCGGATTGGATTATCGAAGTTGTCTCTCCCAGCAGCATTTCCATGGATTACAATACGAAACTATTCAAATACCGTGCCGCCAAAGTTCGGGAATATTGGATTGTTGATGCCGTGAAAGATATGATTACTGTGTATTATTTTGAAACCGGAGAAATGAATCGATATGGATTTTCAGACATGATTCCATCTGGCATTTTTGAAGACCTAAAAATTGATTTTACACAATTGGATCTATAAAACAAAGCTCTGTGCATACCGCAGGGCTTTTCTTTTTCAACTTTTGTCTCACATATAAGCTTTTCAAAAACAACCGATAAAAAAGAGATATCCTGTACAGAATATCTCTTAGCCTCTTTCCGCGCCAAATGCACTTTTCATTATCCGAGTTTCTTTTTTGCCAGCTCAATTGCTTCTTTGCCGCTCATATGATCAATATGCATTTCCAGCATACACAGCGGTTTCCACTCCCTTTCAATGGTTTCCCCGCGGTTCTCTGCCGTATCGTTGGGCGCATACTTCAATGCCAATTTATCGATCGCATCTCTTTTTTCATCTTCATCCGTCAATATCCGCATCGTACCGAATACAATCACACTGCGAAAATAGGACGTATATTCTTCCGGAACAATCTCATCCTGATCAATGACACAAAAGGACGCCTTTGCATTTCTGTTGATGGCATCCAGCTTGTGTCCGCTCTTGGCACAGTGGAAATAGAGCTTTTCTCCATCGTAAACGTAACTGATTGGGACGGCATAAGGATAATCCTGATCTCCGGCAAGAGCCAGGACACCGGAAGTCCCCCGTTTTAAAATGTCGGCACAGTCTTCTCTTGAGAGCGCCTGTTTTTTTCTTCGCATTTCTCGAAACATCATTCTCACCTCTTAGCAAAGCGGGCAGCCCCGCTTCAATTTTCTTTTTTCACTCAGTTTTTTGCGGCATATTGCCATTCACTCGAACCTCAAGTCTGGAATTTGCCATCCGGATCTGATTCTCATCGAAGGCAATCTTAATCTTCTCATTCAGATTCCACCGGATCCGCCAGTACTCTTCCGTCTTGACCCAGGCACGCAGCCCCAGAATCATGGAATTATCCGTCAGCTCATCCACGAAGACCACTTTCTCCTTGTCTGAGAGAATTCCCGGTTCCTGTTCAAGCATATTCTCCAAAAGCTGCTTCGCACACTGGAGATTGGAATCATAGGAAATACCAATCTTAATCTCCAAAAGTCTCAGATCTCTGGCTGTGACATTCGTGACACTGCTGTTGGATAAAGCTCCGTTAGGCACCACAATTCTCTTGTTGTCCGTGGAGGCCAGTGTCGTATAACAGATCTCAATCTTCACCACGGTTCCCTCGCAGCCCGTGTTATTATCGATGATGTAATCTCCCACCAAAAACGGCTTGAAAATCAGGATCATCACGCCGCCAGCCAGATTCTTCAGCCCTTCCTGCAGGCCAAGACCGATGGTCAGACCTGCGGAAGCCATGAGAGCGGCGACAGAACTTTCTGTCACCCCATATTGAGTCGCAATATTAAAAACCAGGATACAATACAGGAGAATCTTAGAGAGAGAACAGATAAACGTATTCACACCCTTGTCGATTCCAGCCTTGTCCATGGACTGGCTGAGCAGTTTCACCATCCATCGGATCAACTTGACTCCCACATAAAAGATCAAGATGGAGATCAGGATCTTCAACCCGAAGGAGGCAGCGTCAGGCATCTTCGTCTCCAGCCAGTCGATTATACGATTCGCCAAACTTTATTCTCACTCCTCCTGCATTTTCTTTTCAATCTCTTCCTTCAGACTTTTCTTTGTCTTGGAAGAGGTTGTCTTTCTCTTTCTCTGTGCTTTTTTCGCTCCCTGATTGTCCGTCATCTTCTCCACCTTCTGGCTGTAAGAAAAGACAGAAATCCCAAGAGGCGGCACTTTCACGGTGATGGAATTCTCCTTCTCATCACATTCCACTTTCTTAGACATTTTTATTCTCGGATTGACCGCTCCCGTGCCGCCGAATTTCGCAGCGTCACTGTTCAAAATCTCTTTATATTTTCCGGGGTACGGTACCCCCACGGAATAATTCTCATAAGTCTCCGGAGAGAAGTTGCAGATCACCAGGAGCGTATCCTCCGGTTTGTCTGTCTTGCGCAGGAAGGCAATAATATGTTCTTTTGCCTTCATCAGCTGTACCCACTCGAAGCCTTCCGTCTCATCGTCCTTCTGATACAGAGCGGGCTGTCCAAGATACAGTTCATTCAATGCTTTGATATACTCTTGAACTGGTGCCGGCGCATCTGCGTCGAGCGCCTGCATTTTCTTGCCCGGATGTGTCATAAGATAGCCGTATGCCGCCCGCAGGGTCGCCTCCTTCTCCTGCTGGCTGCCAGGCAGCTTATCCAGAAATTCCTGGTAGGTTCCCACGTCCCTGGAAGCCAGTGTCAAGATATACTCTTCACTGTAAGCGTACAGCATGCTCAATGTCAATTCGTCGTGACGCCCTGCTCTCTGCTGCGGATCCACAGACAGATAATCCAGGAAATCTTTGGTCCATCCGCCGCTCCATTTATAGTCAAATCCCAGATGATCATTCTCCACAGAATCCGTCAGATCCGGCCACAATCCATCTTCCTGGGCAATCAGAAGCACTTCCGGCACTTTCTTCTTGACAATGGAATTCAGATGTTTCAGAAACTCAATGGCATCCAGATTCTCATTGGTTCCGTACATATTCGGGAGCCACTCGCCATCTTTTCTTCCATAATCCAAATACAGCATGGCATCCACATCATCAAAACGCAGACCGTCCACATGGAATTCACGGATCCAGTACCAGGCGTTGGCAATCAGGAAATTCTTTACCATCGGGCTGCCGTATTTGTAGAGATAGGTTCCCCACATTGCATGGTATTTTCTCTGAATCCAATCCGGCTCATACAGACAGGTTCCGTCAAACAGTGCAAGACCTGCGCTGGTGCCCGGAAATTGTGCGGGTGTCCAGTCCAGAATCACGCCGACGCCTGCCTCATGCAGGGTGGAGATCATCTCCATGAAATCTTTTCTCTTTCCCAGCCGTCTGCTGGGTGAATAATAGGAAAATGTGGTATATCCCCTGCTTTTCTCATCCAGATATTCCATCACCGGTGTGAGTTCCACATGGGTGTATCCCTCCTTGGACGCGTAAGCAGCCAGCTCCCTGCCCAGGCTCTTGTAATCTTCCGGTATTTTCCCGTCCGGAGCCTTCCAGGTGAAGGGATCTGCCTCATAGATAGAAAGGGGGACATCCTTCCCCGCATATTTTTTCCTGGCTTTCATCCATTTGTCATCCTGCCATGCATAGGCTGTCTCATCTGGAACCACAGAAGCAGTCGCCGGCGGCATCTCACTCTGTCCTCCATAGGGATCCGCCTTGAGAATGGTATTGCCGCCTTTCACTTTGATCTCATATTTGTAAAGAGCTCCCGGCTTCACTCCCGGAATGAAAAGCTCGTAAATTCCTGACATGGGACAGCGGTGCATCAATGTTCCGCGTCCATCCCATTGGTTGAAGTCCCCCACCACACTCACATGAACTGCATTCGGAGCCCACACAGCGAAGGAAGTTCCCTCCACTCCCTTATTAGTACAATAATGCGCTCCCAGTTTTTTATAGACTTCATAGTGGACACCTGCACAGAACTTCTTCTCATCTTCCTCTGTAATCAGAGAAGGAAACGCATAGCAATCTTTTCTTCTGCTGGTCGTTCCTTCTTTATTTTCTATCAGAAACTCGTAGGAAGGAATTCGCTTGTAAGGCAAAATGGCTGCGAAATAACCGGCTTCATCTTCCTGCTCCATGACAAATTTATGCCTGCCTTTTGCAGTCTCCACTGTCACCTTCGCGGCCTCCGGAAAATATCCCTGCACCAGAACACCTTCCGGCACAATCCGAGGCTGCATCACGTCTCTTGGTGCATTCTCTTCTCCGTAGACAATTCCCTCAATTCTCGGCCAATTCATATACTCATACGCCTGATTTTCCATTTTGCATTCCTCCTGCCGTAATTTTGCTTTTATTTCTTCTTTATTTTATCATCAATGCCACAATTAGAAAAGACTTTTCATTAAGGAATTGACAAGCCGTGAACTCTGAGCTAAATTAGAAGCAGTGAAAAAAAGTAATTCATGGAGGTATATGATGAAAAAATATGATGTGACCGCGCTCGGCGAATTGTTGATAGATTTCACAGAAAACGGCCTCAGCGTTCAGAGCAATCCTCTTTTCGAGGCGAATCCGGGAGGAGCTCCCTGCAATGTACTGGCGATGCTCACAAATCTTGGAAAGAAGACAGCCTTCATCGGCAAGGTGGGAGAGGATCAGTTTGGACATCTCTTAAAGAAATCTCTGGATGATGTGGGAATCTCTACGGAGAACCTGAAAATGGATCCGGAAATTCACACCACTTTGGCCTTCGTCCACACAATGCCCGGAGGAGACCGTGATTTTTCCTTCTACCGCAATCCCGGCGCTGATATGATGCTTCGCAAGGAAGAGGTTCAGGAAGACCTGATCAAGGAATCCCGTCTGTTTCACTTCGGAACCCTCTCCTGCACACATAACCCGGTGAAGGAAGCAACCTACGCCGCTTTGGACATCGCCAAGGACAATGGGCTTTTGATCACCTTCGACCCCAACCTGCGCCCGCCCCTGTGGCCATCCATGGAGGATGCCAAGAGAGAGATTTTGAGAGGCATGGAATATTGTGATGTCCTGAAAATCTCAGACAACGAGATGGAATTCCTGTTTGGAGACAATGACTATGACCGCGGTGTCGCACAGCTTCAGGAAAAATATAACATTCCGCTGATTCTGGTTACCCTCGGCAAGGACGGAAGCTCTGCCTACTACCGCACACAGAAAGTATGTGTGCCAGGTTTCGCCAATGAGAATACCATCGAGACCACCGGAGCGGGAGATACTTTCTGCGCCTGCTCCTTAAACTATGTTCTGGAACATGGCCTGGAGAATCTCACAGACGACAATCTCACACAGATGCTCACCTTTGCCAATGCCGCTGCCTCTTTGATCACCACAAGAAAAGGTGCCCTCAGAGTGATGCCCACAAAGGATGAGGTGCTGGATTATATCAAAGAACGTTCCCGCTAAAGACGGGAATTAAAAAAACTGGCCCCCGGTTCATTTCAAAAACCGGGACGCCAGTTTTTTTATTCTTCTGCGGTTTCGGTAAAGGCTGCGGGAAAATTTCACGCCTCTGCCGATCAGCTTCCATTTTCCCGCTCTTTTGCCAGCCATTTATTTCACCACTCGGACCCTGGACACATCACTTACTGCCTTCAGCGCTTCCACAGCTGCTTCTGGAATCTTCGTCTCCAAATCAATCAGCGTGTACGCATAACTGCCGCGGCTCTTGTTGGTCAGGTCCGCAATGTTCATTCCCTCATCACCCAGAATCTTTGTGAACTGGCTGATCATATTCGGGATATTTTTGTGGGTGATTGCCACTCTGGCCTCACTCTTGCAGACACCCATGTCACAGTTGGGGAAGTTCACGGAATTGCGGATATTTCCGTTCTCCAGGAAATCCCTCAGTTCTTTCACTGCCATCACTGCACAGTTCTCCTCTGCCTCCTCTGTGGATGCTCCCAGATGAGGAATCACCAGGACACCTTTCTTGCCAGCCACCACCGGATTGGCAAAATCAGTCACATAACGTTTGATCTTTCCTGCCTCCAAAGCTTCCACAATGGCTTCCTCGTCTGCCAGCAGATCTCTCGCGAAATTCAGGATCACCACATGTTCTTTCATTTTAGCGATGGCATCCTCATTGATCATACGTCTGGTGCTGTCCATCAAAGGCACATGGATGGTGATGTAATCACACTGCTCATAGATCTCATCCACCGTCTTGCTGTGATGGATATTTCTGGACAGATTCCAGGCAGCATCGATGGACAGATAAGGATCGTATCCATAGACCTCCATTCCCAGAGCATCCGCTGCGTTGGCTACCAGAGAACCGATTGCTCCCAGACCGATGATACCCAGCTTCTTTCCGCTGATCTCACAGCCGGCAAACTGTTTCTTCTGTTTTTCTGCCAGCTTTCCGATATTGGGATCTTCCTGGTTTGCTTTGATCCACTCCACACCGCCGACAATGTCACGGGATGCCAGGAGCATTCCGGCAAGTACCAGTTCCTTTACTCCGTTGGCATTGGCGCCTGGAGTGTTGAACACGACAATTCCTTTCTCCGCACAGTCATAGACGGGAATATTATTCACTCCTGCACCGGCTCTCGCAATGGCAAGAACTCCCCCAGGAATCTCCATCTCTGTCATTTTCGCGCTGCGGACCAGAACTGCCTGGGCATCTTTGAGTTCTTCCACCTTCTGGTAGGTGTCGGGCAGTAAGTCCAGCCCCCTCTGTGCAATCGGGTTTAAGCAAGTATACTGGAACATTTTAACTGTTTTCCTCCTCAAATTTTTTCATAAACGCTACCAGCGCCTCGACACCTTCCACAGGCATTGCGTTGTAGATGCTGGCTCTCATACCACCCACGGTACGGTGGCCTTTCAGATTCTCCAGACCTGCCTCTTTTGCCTCTTCGACAAATTTGGCGTCCATCTCCTTGCTGCCAGTGACAAATGGAACATTCATCAGAGAACGGGAAGCCGGTTCCACAGTTCCCCGGAACAGATTGCTCTGATCCAGATAATCGTAGAGAATCTTGGCTTTTCTCTCATTGCGCTCCTTCATTGCCTGAAGGCCGCCCATCTTCTTCAGCCATTTGAATACTTTCCCGCAGATATAGATACAATAGCAGTTCGGTGTGTTATACATGGAGCCTGCATCTGCGTGGGTCTTGAATTTCATCATGGTGGGGGTTCCTTCCAGCACATCATCCGTGATCAGATCATCCCGGACAATGGAGATCACCATTCCAGCAGGTCCGATGTTTTTCTGAACGCCGCCGTAGACGATTCCATATTTGCTCACATCCATGGGTTCTGACAGGAAGCAGGAAGATACGTCGGATACCAGAATTTTTCCCTTGGTATTCGGCAGTGTCTTGTATTTGGTCCCGTAAATGGTATTGTTCTCACAGATATAGACATAGTCTGCGTCCTCACTGATCGGCAGATCGGAACAGTCCGGAATATAGCTGAAGGTCTTATCCTCGGAAGACGCGATCTTGTTGGCCTTTCCGTATTTCTGGCCTTCCTGCCATGCTTTCTTCGCCCACTGTCCGGTCACAATGTAGTCTGCCACACGGTTTTTCATCAGATTCATGGGAATCATGGCAAACTGGAGAGAAGCTCCTCCCTGCAAAAACAGAACTTTGTAGTTCTCCGGAATCTGCAGAAGATCTCTTAAATCCGCCTCTGCCTCATCAATAATCTGCTGAAAAGCCGAAGAACGGTGGCTCATCTCCATCACGGACATACCCGTTCCGCGGTAATCCATCATTTCCTCTGCCGCTTCTTTGAGCACTTCCTCCGGCAGGACGGCAGGGCCTGCTGAGAAATTATACACTCGACTCATTTTTTTATATCCTCCTCATCAAATACATCTTCCAGATTCGCGCCGGCTGGAACCATCGGGAATACCATCTGGTCTTCGTCGATCACGCACTCAAGCACAATCACGCCTTCACCTTCCAGCGCGCGCTTCAGTGCCGGCTCCACCTCTTCCTGCTTCGTGACACGGATTCCCTGACATCCCATGGACTCTGCCAGTTTGATATAATCCACCTTATCTCTCAGAATGGTCTGAGAATAACGGTTATCATAGAACAGATCCTGCCACTGGTGAACCATACCCAGAACATGGTTGTTCATGATAATCTCAATCAGATGATGACCGCTTCTGACTGCTGTGGCCAGCTCATTCATATTCATTCGGAAACATCCGTCACCTGTAATATTGACAATGGTACTGCCCGGTTTTCCGTAGGAAGCGCCGATGGCTGCTCCCAGGCCAAATCCCATTGTTCCAAGACCGCCGGAAGTCAGAAAGCTCCTCGGTCTCTTATATTTATAATACTGAGCCGCCCACA